>CAKSKA010000001.1 GCA_934464615.1 uncultured Eubacteriales bacterium
GTATGGATGATATGATACCCAAAAGCTTGTAATGTGTGTAACATCGAAAATTTTAATGCCAAAATAATGCCACGAAAATAAAAAATCACCCTGAAAGCCGCTTAAATAAAGGCTTTCAGGGTGTTACTATATCATTCCCACTCAATAGTAGCCGGGGGTTTTGATGTTATATCGTAAACAATGCGGTTTACGCCCTTTACTTCGTTAACAATTCTGCGCGAAGCGGCGTCAAGCACATCAAACGGTATTCTTGCCCAGTCTGCCGTCATAAAATCGCCGGTTGTTACCGCGCGCAGCGCAACGGTGTAATCGTATGTTCTGAAATCGCCCATAACGCCGACCGATTTCATATCGGTTAAAACTGCAAAATACTGGTTAATATCTCTGTCAAGGCCGGCTTTGGCAATTTCCTCACGGAAAATGGCGTCAGCATCCTGCAGCAAGGCAATTTTTTCCCTTGTTAAATCGCCTATTATGCGCACGCCGAGCCCGGGGCCGGGGAAGGGCTGGCGGTATACCATATTTTCCGGCATACCGAGTTCAAGACCTACTTTTCTTACCTCGTCCTTAAACAAATCGCGCAAAGGCTCAATTATTTCGTCAAAATCCACATGGTCGGGCAAACCGCCTACGTTGTGGTGGCTTTTAATAAGTGCGGCATCGCCGACGCCCGATTCAATTACATCCGGATAAATAGTGCCCTGCACCAAATAGTCGACCTTGCCTATTTTTTTAGCCTCGGCTTCAAAAACGCGTATAAATTCTCTGCCTATTATTTTACGTTTTTGTTCGGGATCGCTTATTCCGCGCAGCTGACCGAGGAATTGCTCGGATGCGTCTACGGATATCAGATTTATGTTGTATGTTCCGCCGAACAGCGCGTTTACCTGCTCGGCCTCATTCTTGCGCAGCAAACCGTGATCCACAAAAATGCAGGTGAGGTTGTCCCCGACGGCTTTGTGCAAAAGCAATGCCGCAACAGAAGAATCAACACCGCCCGAGAGCGCGCACAAAACCTTTTTATTGCCGATTTTTTCTTTAAGTGCTTCTATTGTACGCGAAGTAAAGTTGGACATAGTCCATTCGCCGTGGCAGCCGCATACATTATAAACAAAATTGCGGATAAGTCGGCTTCCGTACTGCGTGTGCATAACTTCGGGATGGAATTGTACCGCATAAAGATTTTTAGGTACGTTTGCCATTGCGGCAACCGGACAGTCGGCTGTTTTTGCAATTATTTTAAAATCCACGGGTATTTGATTTATATAATCGGTATGGCTCATCCAGCAAATTGATTTTTGAGGAATGTCTTCAAAAACAGGGCTTGATGTATCGGCAATTACTTCTACCTTGCCGTATTCGTTCGCACCCGCTTCCACAATGCCGCCCAACATATGCGCCATGAGCTGAGCGCCGTAGCAAATGCCGAGTATCGGTATTCCGAGTTCAAAAAGTTCTTTTGAATAAAGCACTGCATTTTCACCGTAAACGCTTTTCGGTCCGCCGGTTAAAATAATACCGCTGTAATTTTCGGATTTAATTTTTTCAATCGGTGTTGTATACGGTTTAATTTCGGAATAAACATTGTTTTCTCTTACACGGCGTGCAATCAGTTGATTGTACTGACCGCCGAAATCAAGCACTAATATTTTTTCCACACTTATTTCCCCCAATATATTGATGTACCTTTCTATTATACATAAAACCACCCCCGATGTCTACACCGAAAGAGTGGTTTTGCGTATAATTTTTATTCTACCGTAACACTTTTTGCAAGGTTTCGCGGTTTGTCTATATCACAGTGATTTTCAAGCGCGGCATAATAAGCATAAAGTTGGAAGGGGATTACTTCAAGTGATGCGAGGAATAACGGATAAGTACGAGGAATGTATATGGTTTCGTCCGCAACGGATTCTATGGAAGTGTTGCCGTCAACCGCGCAGGCAAGCACATATGCGCCCCTTGCCTTTACTTCCTTTATGTTGCTTATAAGTTTATCCATAAGGTCTTCGTATCCCGTAAGGGCAATTACCGTTCTGTCATCTTCAATTAAGGATATGGTTCCGTGTTTAAGTTCGCCCGCGGCATACGCTTCGGAATGAATATAGGAAATTTCTTTTAACTTAAGCGATGCTTCAAGTGCAACGGCGTAAT
This sequence comes from uncultured Eubacteriales bacterium, assembly GCA_934464615.1. Classification (GTDB taxonomy): domain Bacteria; phylum Bacillota; class Clostridia; order Oscillospirales; family Acutalibacteraceae; genus SIG565. The sequence continues at coordinate 2,155 of CAKSKA010000001.1, forward strand.
CTATGTTTCTGCCGATAAAGAACAGGGATTGCACCCCTGCGCAGCGTTTTGCAAGGCTTTTAATCTTATCGTTCTGTGTCAGTATTTCCTCAATTTTCTCAGGCAGACTGCGGATTGCCGCCAACATTATATTAAGTTCCGATTCGGGCACGGTTTTTAAAATATCCGCACACCATATACCTAAAAGATACAGCACCGCCAACTGTGTTGTATATCCCTTTGTAGTTGCAACCGCAATTTCGGGGCCTGCCCAGGTGTAAATTACATCATCGGCAGCCTTTGCAATGGAACTTCCCACAACATTTACTATAGCCAGCGTGTGTGCGCCGTTTTCCTTTGCTTCTTTTAAAGCGGCAAGGGTGTCCGCCGTTTCGCCTGATTGGCTTATAACTATTGCAAGTGTGTTTTTGTCGATTATAGGTCTGCGATACCTGAATTCGCTTGCGACATCGCAGTCGACGGGTATGCGCAGCATTTCTTCAAGTACATATTTGCCTACAACGCCTGCATGGTAAGCCGAGCCGCAGGCGACTATACATATGCGGCGAATGTTTTTCAGAATATCCGCATTAAGATTTACAAGTTCCAAATCCACTCTGCCGTCTTTAATACGGCTTTCTACCGTTTGCTGTACCGCACGCGGCTGTTCGTGTATTTCCTTCATCATAAAGTGGTCCCAACCGCCTTTTTCGGCAGCGCAAACGTCCCAATCTATATGATTTAAAGGCTTTTCGATTTCTTTTCCGTCCTTGCCGTATACGACGTAAGTGTCAGGGGTTAAAACGGCAATTTCACCGTCGTCTATATAAATTACATCGCGCGTATGGCTTACTACCGCGGTTACGTCCGACGCAATATATTTTTCTTCTTTGCCGATGCCGAGTATCAGCGGGCTGAACTGCTTTGCGGCAATAAGCGTGTCGGGATAATCCGTGCATATAATGCCCAGCGCGTAAGAGCCGTTAAGGCGTGCGACGGTTTTTTTAACCGCATCAAGAAAATCCCCTTTATAGTATTTTTGCAAAAGCTGCGGTACAACTTCGGTATCGGTCTCGCTTTTAAATACAATACTGTCCTTTTCAAGTTCCGCGCGCAATTCCAGATAATTCTCAATTATTCCGTTATGTACAACGGCAAACTTAAAATCATCCGATAAATGCGGATGAGCATTAAAGCTTGTGGGGGCGCCGTGGGTTGCCCAACGTGTATGGCCTATGCCTATGGTGCCTTCGACATTCTTACCGTTGTCGGTGGAATCAATAAGTGTTTTAATGCGTTTAACCGTTTTGTTTATTGTAAATTTATCTTTGTTAAGTACTGCTATACCGGCAGAGTCATATCCGCGGTATTCAAGCCTTTCAAGGCCGTTTAAAAGTATGCCGGCAGCTTGCTTTCTGCCAACAAATCCAACTATTCCGCACATGGTAATACCTCATTTTCGTATTGTAATTTACCGCAGGGTATACCCAGTGACGGGTTCGTGTTCTGTCATACAGGGTAAGAGATAATAACCCGAACCCGTCTGAAAACGGATTCGAATTCTGTCACATTAACCTGCGGTTTCACAAAAGCACCTCTGTTCTTAAATCGCTTTAAGTTTTTAAATGCTTTCTAACGACATTGCAGCCGTGGGACATCCGCCGAATATTTCGATAAATCCCATCCTCGTCAGCCGTTATGCCATGTGCGGCCCTGGCGCTTAAGCATTTAATACGGCGAATAATAAATAACCTCCCGTTTAAGTTTTGGCATGCCGTATTAAAAGCGGATATAACAAAATCCGTAAATAATATTTTACATTATACTGCCGCATTTGTCAAATACGCATTGAAAAACACGGCAGCGAGTGATAAAATTACATAGCAAGGCTCAGAATAAGCATATCTTCAAGATGGGTGTAAATTTCTTTTATGCTGTCTGTCGGCAGCGGATTTTTCCCTTTGCCTATTTCCACTGTAAATGCCGGCCGATGAAAGCACCGTATAAACCAGTCCTTAAATCCGCCGGAAGTTGCTATTTTTTCAGGTTTTTCTATTGCGTATCCGCAGGAAGTTGAAAGTATTTCAGCCATTTTTTGCATACGCGGTATTTTTTCTCCGCCGGTGTCGGCGTATATCACTTCGCCTTGCGAATGGAAAGCCACCGCGTGCCTTATTTTATAAGAATTGCAAAGCTCAACCAATGCCTGCGTTTCCGGTTCGCTTTCGGGTTTGTAACCGCCGAAACGCGTCATAGACGGGGTGTAAATACCGGCTTCGCGCTCGTTTTGTTTTACGGTCTCCCAATCCGCGTCAAAATTATGGTTTATATCCACACCACGCAGGTTGGCGTTCCATAGTTCGTGGTTGCCTTTGCATATGCGCGCCGCAAAATCGCGCATGTAACCGGCGGCGTCTGTGCCGTGCAGACTTATTTCAACCCCGTCGGGATTAACCACGGGTATTATTATAACGCCTCTGCCGGTCATCACACTGCGTATGTCGTATCCGCAAAGCGGTGTACCTTCCGCAAGAGAGGAACAAAGATTTTCCGTGAATTTAAGCAAAAGGTTAGCCGTTATATGTTCACTGCCGTGAAATGCGGCGCAAAGCAGGACGTATTCTTCGCTTCTGCCTATTTTAAGCGATATAATATCCCTGCCGCCGACGCTTTTGCCGATAACGTCGCTCATTAAAAACGGATAATTTTCACAAAGCAGCCGTATTGCTTTTTTGTACGAAAGATAATCGTAATCCATATCTTTTATTATACTTTCCATAATTTCACCTCAATAAAATATATTATTAAAAGGAGCAAACAATGAATTTAATTGAAAAACAACTTGAAAGCCGGTATATATACAAAGGCAAAATAATAAATGTAAGAAAAGATACTGCGGAATTACCCGACGGAAACACGGCTTTAAGGGAAGTGGTGGAACATCCCGGCGGCGTGTGCGTCGCCGCGATTACAGACGCCGGCGAACTGCTTACCGTGCGGCAGTACAGATATCCGTATGCGCGGATAATTACGGAAATTCCCGCGGGCAAGCGCAACAACGCGCAGGAAGATCCGCTTGAATGCGGCAAAAGGGAATTGCGCGAGGAAACCGGCGCCGTGGCAGACGAGTATATTTTTCTGGGCGAACTTTATCCCACACCGGGATATTGCGGTGAGATTATTTATATGTATGCGGCACGCGGACTTAAATTTGTCGGTGCGCAGCCCGACAGCGACGAATTTTTAAATGCGGAGAAAATTCCGTTTGAAAAAGCCGTACAAATGGTTATGTCCGGCGAGATTAAGGACGCCAAAACACAGGCGGCGGTGCTTAAACTGAAATACCTTAAGGATAACGGGGAATTTTAAGAAAATAAAAAATCAGCCGTAAGCGACAGACCGCTTACGGCTGAAAATTTAATATAAATCAGTTTTGTTTAAGGCTGTTATAGAATTCCGCATGGGTTGCCTCCATATAAGCATTTACCCAAAGAACGCCTATACCCAAGCAAAAAGAGCCTACAATGTACCATCCTATAAAACTTAAATCGAGCACAAAAAGTTCGCTTTTGTGTCCGTTCATCATAATTTGACTTTCATCCATACATTTTTTCCAGTCGTAATCCGGATGGTCGTTTTTTATGTAAAACGCCATTGAATAAGCGTACATTTTCACAATACCGGGGATTATGAAAAGCAAAGACCACAGTACAGTGAAAAGCCTTATCATTAATCCGAGAAGAAGGTTACCGCCGAAATCCTTTGAAAATCCGCCGAACATATTTCCTACGTCTATTTGCTGTAATGTGCGCGACTGATTAAGAAATATCCCTGCCACGCCGACGCTGATAGGTCCGTACAGAAGCACAGATAAAATTCCGCCTACGCCGGGCACTGCACCTACGGCATATACAATAATTGCCTGTAAAAAAACTGCCAATACCGCCATACCCCAATTTGCACCGAAGATTTTGTTGCCGAGTGCAGCCTTTGCGCGTTCTTTCATTTCTGCCCTTGTCATAATAAAACCCCTTTTCGTATAACTTAATTAAATTATAATATGATTTACGGAAAATAACAACATATTCCGTAAATAATCCGTCGCTATTCTCCTACAGTTCCCGTAATTCCCAAAATATAGTAATAAAGTCCGCCGGATACGGCATTTGCAAGCGGTTGTATGTCGCCCGTTTCGTCAATTTCCCAGTTGCCGTTGCGAAGGACGTAGGGAATATCGCACTCTATTGTTGTTTTGGGCGCGTCCTCGGCAGTCATTTGAGCGAGCAACCATTCCTGCGCGTTGAATTCCTCGCCGTTTTTAACGGCATCGTTTGCTTTGGCCGCAGTGTCGGACATTATTTGTCCCATGTCGGTGTTTGTTATTTTTACATGTACGGTGGCGGTGGTTTCGTCTATACTTTGCTTGCCGATTTTATAACTGAAATTTTTAACAAGTGCCTTTGCGATTTTGTCGGACTCGGCTTCATCATCCGACAGCGATTCTGAATATGCCGCGGAAAAACTGTCTGCATAGTTTTTTAAGTCGCGCTGTGCGGATTTTTTCGGCGATACGCTGCCGCAGGAACAAAGCAACACGCAAAGCAGCGTTATAAAGGTTATATTAATTGTTTTTTTCATAAAAAAGCACCTCACTGCAAATAAATATATCATAATTCGGCTGTATTTTAAAGTACAAAGTTGACTTAAAATGAAAATCATTTTATAATTATAAAAAAGATTCAGATAATTTCGGAGGTAAAAATGTCCGGATTGGAAATAACAGGTGTTGTGTTGCTGTCCATTTTGTTGCTTTTAATAATATTTATGCTTTTACCGGTAAGCCTTGATTTTTCCGTCGCCGACGGCGCATCCGCCTTAATCAAGGTTAAAATATCGGGAATAAGTATTTTCGGCAGCGATAACCCGCCCAAAAAACAAAAGGGCAAAAAAGCCAAAAAAGCCGATGCGCAAAACGGGCAAAAGGATGAAAACGGCGACGGCATATTTAAAAAATTTAAAAAGATAATAAAAATTACGGGAAGTATATTTAAAAGCATTTTTAAACTGTTGCCGCACATAAAACTTAAAAAAATGCAGATAAACTATAAATGTACGGATTCCGATGCGGCGCAGTGTGCAATAAAATACGGCGCTGTTTGCGCCCTTGTTTACCCGCTTACGGGATTTTTAATGAATAATGCCGATTGTGCGCGATCGAATATACAAACGGATATTATTTGCGATTACGACGCCGATGCCGACAGTTATTGCGTGCATATAAAACTCAGCGTTAAAATAATTTTTTTGGCTGCGGCGGCGCTGCTTGTAATTAAGGACTATGTAAAAAATCAGCTTGAGGACAGGTGAAAAGAATGGAACAAAACGCAAGACCTGCAAACACGTGCAATATTATAAGCGATACGGTAGAACAGGCGGTGAAATTGGCAAACGCCGATTCTGTTATAGGCAAACCGCTGTTTGAGGGCGACACAAAAGTTTATCCGATATCGGATATATCCGCAGGTTTTGCCGGCGGTATGACGACCGTTACGGGTAAAAAGATAAAACAGGCGTCCCTGCCTGCAGGCGCAGGGGGCAGGGTAAACGTAAAACCAAGGGCGTTTCTTGTAATAGAAAACGACGGCAGGATTTCGGTAAAAGGCATACCTGACGCCCAACCGGCAAACGACGGCGGAGTGCTGTCGGGAATAGTGGATATAGTAAAAAATATTACGGATAAAAAGAAAAAATAATGCAAATAACGCATCTTTTTTGTGTGAATAAACAGCCGCGGACCTGATAAAATAGGTAAGCGGCTGTTTATATTATAAGAACATATGCATTGTCCGTTATTCTTCTACAGGCAGGACGAGTCTTGAACAATAGCGTTTGGTGTCGATTTCGCGGCCTGTGTAAGGCGCTACAATACCAAGTACCCTGGGTGATGCGGTCGGTTTCAGACCGCGCGCTTTCGCTTCGCGCCCAAGCGCCAGCCACGCCTCATCTACACCGCTGTAATCACCGTAGTATAACACCGACAGCGCACGGCATTCCGGCAGAGTTACTGCGTCCGACGGGGCTTTATCTGCACGCAGGGGAACGCACACATCAATGGGATACGGTACGTCGCCGATATATCCTTCCCAATAGTCATGTCGGTGCGATATGGTAATCAGCGGCTCATCCGACAGCACGTATCCGTTTCTGATACACTCGCTGTACAGCTCATATGTAGCATTATACTTATCCTGAACGGTATAACCCATACAACGACGCATACAGCAGGTAACGGCGGGCAGAGTCATAATCTGTACGGAAATGCTCGGCCGGTTCATGGCACGCAAACGCAGTTCCTCCACGCTGCGCCGGAGGTCATTCAGGCGGCTTTCCAAAACGGCGAGCATATCTGACGCTTCTCCGCCGCGTCCGAAGTATTCTATTATCTGCTCGGTATCTATGCCCATGGCTTTGAATTTTTCAATTTGCATTATGTGCGCTACATTATAGTTGTCGTAATAGCGGCGTCCGCTGTCGGGGGCAATGTAGGCGGGTGTCAGCAACCCCTTTTCCTCCATACGCAGCAGTGTGCTGCGGGACAGACCGCAAGCTCTGGCTGCCTCGGTAATTTGGAAAAGTTCTTTAATTTCCGTTTTCATCGCAAAAACCTCCAAAAAAGCACTTGATTCGTTCATAGGTGAACGTGTTATAATATCATTATAAAAAAGATTTTTATTGCTGTCAAGCCTCTGTTTTACTTGGCGGACGGCAAAGATACGGTGCGTATTGTGCCGAGAGATGTGAAAACAACGGATATACGGATAAAGGGGCGTGGAACGGATGGCTTTCCGAAAACGAATTTTAAGTGCGGTGTTGTGTCTGTGTCTGCTGTATACGGCGGTGCCGTTGCGTACCGGGGCTGCGATTGCCGGCAGCACACAAACAAATCAAAAAATTTCCGGTACGTCCATTACAGCATGGAAAACGGACGTAACGTCATTTAACATCAACGGCAAGGACTCAGGCGAGGAGTATAGAACCACCTATAGAGATGTAGGCTATCAGACGACGGTTTCCGTAGATGGCGGCTGGGAAAAGAGAAATCCCGCAAACCTGATTGCCTCAGGTCTGCGGCTGGATGTAGATTTGGAGATAGAGAATGATAACTACGTCAAGGTACAGTATACCCTGACTAACGACGGCGCAAAATCCCATACGGTTAAGGTCGGCAGTTATGCCGATGTGATGATAGACAACAACGATAAGGCGCCTATTTGGGCTGAAACGGACGGCGGAAATACTCTGGTTATGTCAGGCAGCCCGAAAAATGATTACGTTTTTAAACTTGTTGCTACCTCCTGCGACACTCTGTGGTACGGTCTTTTCCACAAGCGCTATGAAAACAGCTTTACAAATATGACAGATCGCGGTCCGGAAAACATCTATATGCAGGACAGCGGTCTTGCGTATTCTTGGAATGCGACCGTCGCTCCGGGAGAAATATGGACGCGGTGTGTCCTTATCGGCACGGGCAGCGCGGAAGAAATGGAAATAACCAATCCGGTCATACCGGAGCCGAAAGTCACCGTACCCGATCCCTCAATTGAACTTGTCAACGATGAGGTGTATTTTACCGAGGGCGACGCTCTGCCGGAATATTTGGTATGGAGAGGTTGGCGTTTTGTCAAATCTTACAAAGGAAGTCTTACCGTTACGGGCATTCCTTCCGACAGCAACACTCCCGGAACATACAACGTGACTTATACAACTGCAAGCAACAACAAAACGGCCGTCGCAACGCTTAAGGTCAATATTCTTCCAAAGCCCGCGGCACTTTCGCAGACCACTGTCACCGGAACAAACAGTTTTACCATGTCCGCCACGATGGAGTACACCGGCGGTATGACATGGACGGAGACGGGCTTTGTTTACGGCGTGATATCAAAGCCTACACTATCCCTGAACGACGGTACGGTCAAAACAAGCAGTGCTGTCAGCAGTAAGGGCGGCACTTTAAGCGCTTCCGTAGCAAAGAGCAAACTGACCGAAGGTTTGCAGTACTATGCCCGCGCATACGCTAAGGCGAGTGACGGAAGTGTTGTTTACGGTTCAAGCAGCGCTTACTTTGGAGTCGGAGTGCCTACTTACGGATCTTTCTCCGTAAAAAACAACGGGGATAATACCTTTACCATAAGCCGCACGGGAGGAACGTACGGCACACAGACCGTCTATTATCGCACGGTGAACGGATCCGCCGTGGGCGGTACGCATTTTACACACCAATACGGCAAGTACACCTTCAGTGCCGGCAGCAACAGCAGTAAAATTGTCACGGTGAAAGAACTCGGCGTGACAAATATGTACGGCAACAAAGCCTCTACCGCATACTCCAATGCCGACCGCACATATCAACTGGAAATTTATCGGGTGGAAGGCGGCGCGACAATCGCAACCTCCAAGGCAACGAGGAATATGGATAAAAACACCGATTATACAATTGACCGCAGTACTTACAGCACCGAAAAATCCGTTGTAAATATACAAAAATTCGACAGCGGTAAAAACGGTCAAAAAATTGCGGATGCGAGGAGCGGACAGGGCTCTACAACCACCAATGTTAATTTTGGGTTGAACAGATACGACACGGCAAATTACGGTACTTCTACCTCAATTTCCTCATATTATACCGAAAACCCCCTTCTCCTTACCTACCTGCAAAAGACCTGTACCAATTGGCTTTACCGTTACGAGATGTATGCCTATGAACAGGAAGACGGATACGAACACGCCTATATAGGTACCGTGGGGCTTAAAGATGACTTTTACAATATAGACAGTGCCGACGGCGCCGTGAACGGAATCAAAGGACAGCTTTGGGCGTGCAGCTTTCTGCAAGGGCAGGGAGATAAACATAATTTATATAAATTCCCGTCTACCGGCAGCGGCGGCGGTGAGAACAGCCTTAAACCAAGGAAATGGAACGGCACGGGACTCATAACAAGAAACAGCGTATGCTATGCCTTTCCGGGTATTGATGACACTTGCTATATTCATTTCAGTGCTACGGGAAAAGGTGAGGATATTTGGTGGATTAACGGTTTGACGAGTTATGCACGACCGTATGATGCTGTCGAGCCGCAGCTTCTCGCCATTGCGCCGATGGCAGGCGGTAAATATCTTGCCGGAGACAGCGTGACCGTTTCCCTCATTTTTGATGAGATTGTGGACAGTACCAACAGCAGTCTGAGCAACAGTTCCGCAATTAATACAAGTTGGGGAACATTCTACTATGCAGGCGGTGAAAACACCAACGTCCTATACTTCACCGGCACTGTTCCCGAGAATGCGAGCAGTACTATCAAGCTGACCGGTCTGACCTGCGCTTCATCAATCAAGGATATGAGCAGCGAAACCGGCACGGATTCCTCGTATACGGGCACAAAGAGTACGACCGTAACCGTCGGCACAGCAGCCGCGCCAACCGTCAGCGTTGGGACGATCACTAACTCCTCCGGTGTACTCAGCAGCACAATTACGGCTAAAAACGCCGTCAAATTGGAGTATGCGTGGAGCACTTCCTCATTACTTCCGACTTACGGTTGGATGATTGCAACCAGCAATTCTTCCGTTTCGGTCAAGGCCGCCCGCAGTTCCGGCACGTATTATCTGCATGCCCGTGCGACTAACTCCGACGGACGAACGGCGACGGCAAATAAAAGCGTAAAGATTCCGAGTTCCGGAACAGGAAGTATGATAACTCCCGAACTTACGGTCAGCACCGGCAATACCGCTTGGGCAAAAACACAAACCATCAACGTGACGCGCTCGCCGACAAATGCAACTGTTAAGGTAACAAAACCGGACGGATCTACGACAACATTATCCGGCAGCGGCGCGAATTTAACATATATAGCAAATGCCAACGGTGTGTATACTTTTACGTTGACTTATAACGGCGAGACTGTGATGCGGCAGGCGGTTGTCAGCAAGATTGACGTGACCGCGCCGACCATATCCATAAATGACCTTCCTGCCAACAGCTATTCCGAGCGAGTGACGTTGACCTTTTCCGTTTCCGACAGTGCATCCGGTGTGGATACGGTCACGGCAAAATGGGGTGAGGCAGATGCTGCGCTGACCGATAACGGTGACGGTACATATTCTGCCACCTGTCCCGACACAACGGGGACGCATACGCTTACCGTGACCGCTACGGACAAAGCAGGGAATACCAGTGCCGGCGTAAAATCAAAATCTTACACCGTCAATCTGAACGCTCCGACCTTGACGGTGAGGGCGATAAGCACAACGGCAAAGGGCGTTACTTACTCGTATACCGTAAACGCGAAAGGCAACAGCGATGTGACAGTCTGCCTGCCCGACGGCACGATAACGACTTCCCTTACCGGCAGTTTCACGCTGACGGAGGCCGGTGACTATATTGTGACTGTTACCGACGCGGCGGAGCATTTTGTATCTAAAGAAATTAAAGTGACCGCGAATGTCGACGGAGTAGCCCCTGATGTGCGGCTCTATACGGACGACACGGTTGATAAAGCAAGTCTGACTGTGGAAATTTATATTTATGAGGCAACAGCGTTATCCACTGTTACAAAAAACGGTGAACTTATTTCCGTGACCGACACAGGCAACGGCGAATACACCGCCTCGTTTACTGTAACAGAAGGCGGCGTTTATACCGTGACTGCAAACGATACGTCGGGCAATCGCGGTACGGCATCCGTCACCGTTTACGCGCTGGTAGACGGCGATACTACCGTGCTGAAGATTGCCGAGGACGGAAAATACGGCGAATTGTCCATACCCGACAAGGACGGATACGTCTTTAACGGTTGGTACACGGCGGCTTCCGGCGGAGCGAGGGTTACAAGCGGTACGGCTGTCGGCAGCGTGTATACCCTGTATGCACAGTGGACGCATATCGCACATTGCGGCGGTGAAGCAACCTGTAAAGCAAAGGCGGTATGTGAGGTCTGCGGTGCTGAGTACGGCGGAATTGATCCCGATAATCACGATATTATACACCATAATGCCAAGGCTGCGACATGCACGGAAAACGGTTGGAATGCTTACGACACATGCTCGCGTTGCGATTATACGACCTTTGAGGAAACATTTGCTACAGGGCATGATTACGAAGACGGCACATGGCAGACAGACGAAGCGCAGCATTGGAAAAAATGTGCAAACTGTGACAGCACCGACACACCGTCGGATCACACTTTCGGCGAATGGAATGACGGACGGCGCACTTGTTCGGTTTGCAGATATGAGCAGGTACAGCTTGTATCCGTCACTATAGTCTGGAGCGATTTGGCGTTTACCTATACGGACGGTGCTTGGGATCCGGAAACACACGATTACTCTTTGGGTGAGTGGACGGCAAACAGCAATGACGGCAATATGATAACCGTTGAAAATCAAGGCAACAGCGAAGTTACCGTGTTTTTCGACTATTCGCAGATCAATGATTCTGTGGACGGACGTTTTGCAGACCAAAACGGCGCTGCCATAGAGAGTCCCGTGGCTCTGCCTGTCGGGGATAAGAAATACGCAAGGCTGTTCCTCAGCGGAAAGCCGAAGCAGGACCTTGACGCTGTAACCGTCGGTACAGTGACCGTTCGCCTTGGAGGTAATACATAATGGAAGAAAAGAAATTTGAAAACTCTCCCGAAGAGGAGGAAAAGAAGAAAAAGCGATGGCTTTTGCTCTTGCTTTTGCTGCTCCTGCTTTTCATCATAGTAATTGCAGGCGTTTGGATGCTGTATTTCAGGGGTGCAAAAACACCTGTTGCGGACGGCGGCGTAATTCCGCCGAAAGCCGAAGCCGGTGCCGAGGTAATTGCGGGCGACAATACCGACAAAAAACTTGACGCTCCGGAGGGCGGCGGTGCTGTGTCACTCACATATTCAAAAGAGGTCAGCATAGATCTGTCGGTAAAGAAGGCTTCCTTAATGTTCGGAAATCCTGCGAAATCCAATCAGGAAGCCGTTGTGCAGCTTGTTATACAGGACGCCGTTATCCTGCAATCCGGCAGTTTGGCACCGGGCACCAAGGTTACGGCTTTGGATTTGGCAGAGGGTGCGGAGAAAAAACTTGCCGCAGGAGTCTACGACGGAAAGTTTGTGATTTCATTCTATGACAGAGCGAGCGATCGTTGGGCGAAACTCAATGCCGAAATCCCCGTAACCGTCACAGTAAAAAAGTGACAAACAACAGATATTAGTCCCGAAGTTGTGCTGCGGTAAAACTGCAGGGCTTCAGGGTTGATATATAATAATTACATCGAAAGGATGAAAAAACATGAAAAAAATATTTGCGCTTATTCTTACATTGGCTATGGTGTTCTCCCTGGCCGCCGTTCCTGCTTTTGCGGCTAACATTGAATCCGCAACCGGCAGTGAGTCGCACGATGTTAAGGCCACCTATAATGCAGGTGCATCGGGCACAGTCGTTTACAGCGTAACAATCACCTGGGGTGAAATGAAATTTGAATATGAAGACGGTGCATGGAATCCCGAAACCCATGAATTTGATAACGCAAACTGGGCGTCTACAAGCAATACTGTGACCGTTACTAACCACTCCAACGCTGCAATCACGGCAAAACTCACCTATACGGCTGAGGGAGATTACAACAATATTACCGGCACCTTCATTAACAGCGATACCTTAAATCTTAACAGTGCTGTAGGTACCCCTGCAAATGGCGCGCCCACCGCAAATGCTACACTGAAACTTTCCGGCGCTTTGAAAAACAATACGCCCGCCGACACTACAGTAGGTAAAGTTACCGTATCTCTCGACTGAGTGTGACTCATTCATATAATGCAGTGTTCTTTGACGGCTTGTGTCTGCGAATGGAATAATATGCAGATTTTGCCTTTGACTGACACGGACGCATTACTCGTTTTTTAAAAGCACAGCCGATACCAATCTATTTTAGATGGGTGTCGGCTGTTTGTGCAATTTTAAATGTTTTCGATATTTAAAAAATTTTGTAATATTAAAAAATGTCTGTTTGCATAATATTAAGGGACAAATAGCCGACAGACGACGGCAAATACAGCAAAAAGCAATATTAATAAAAAGAAAAAATAATGCACATAACTTACCTTTATTTGCAAATAATACTAAAGCACATTTTGCAGATAAAGGGAGTTTTTATATGAAAGCAACGGGGATAGTAAGACGTATTGACGATTTGGGAAGAGTGGTAATACCCAAGGAAATACGCAGAACAATGCGTATACGCGAGGGCGATCCGCTTGAAATATATACAGATGCCGGCGGCTTGGTAGTGTTTAAAAAATATTCGCCTATGGGGGAGCTTTCCGGTTTTGCCGCGCAGTATGCACAGGCGCTGATGTCCGGTACATTCCTCGGTATAGCGGTGGCGGATAAGGACGCATTTTTGGCAGCCGCAGGAATTCCGAAAAAAGAAATAATAGGTATGGATATTCCGCAGTCGCTGTCGGCGGCACTGGAAGAAAGAAAAACATTGGTTTTATCCGCACAGGAAAGCGAGCAGGGCGGGTTTGTTTTTGCCGGCCGTAATATGTTGGTTGTTTGCCCCATAATTTCTTCGGGGGATTTAACGGGCTGCGTAGTTTTGTTTTCAAGCGAAAAGGCTTCGTCCGCAAGCGACAGCGACATTAAATTGGCAAAAGTAGCCGCCGAATTTTTAGGCAGACAAAACGAGGAATAAAATGCTTGCATTTTTTAAAAAGTGTGATATAATGCTATATAGTATATGATGTAAGGAAAGAGTAGGCTTGACTGACCTGCTCTTTACTTTTTGTTTGGAGGAATAAATAATGGCAAATGTGGCTGACAGAGTCTATGATTTAATAGAGTCTGCCGTCAATTCCGCGGATGTGCAGCTGTGGGATGTTCAGTTCTTAAAGGAAGGTGCGTCCTATTATTTACGGGTGTTTATTGATAAAGACGGCGGCGTATGCATTGATGACTGCACACGCGTTTCCCATTTGATAGATCCCATTATAGACGATGCCGATCCGATAGATAAAGCATATTATCTTGAAGTGTGTTCTTCGGGACTTGAGCGCACCCTTTCGCGCGAATGGCATTTTAAATCATCGTTAGGCAAAAAAATTAAAGTTAAACTGTACAAGGCATACGGCGGCAGTAAAGAACTGCACGGCACCCTTAAAGATTATGACGGCGGCATTCTGGTTTCGACCGATGACGGCGACGTTTATTTTGAAAAGGGCGATTTTTCACGCGTACAGCTTGACGACGCAAATTTTTAAATAATTTTCGGAGGTAGAACGGAAAATGAATAAGGATACAAAAGAATTTTTTGCAGCACTTAAGGTTATGGAGGAGGAAAAGGGGGTTCCGCAGGAATACCTTGCGCAGAAAATCTCCAACGCAATAGTGGTTGCATTGCGTAAGGACTACGGCAACAGGGACAATGTTACTTGTATTGTGGATCCCGAAAAAATGATTTTTTCTGTAAGTGTAAGAAAAGAAGTTGTGGATGAAGTGGAAGATCCCCATTCGCAGATTCTGCGCGATGAAGCAATTAAAATTGATTCCAAAGCGGTTGAAAACGGATTTGTTGATATTAAACTTGATACAAAGCAGTTCGGCAGAATAGTCGCACAGACCGCAAAACACGTTATACGTCAGGGTATAAGGGAAGCGGAGCACGGTCAGACTTTGGCTGAGTTCCAAAATCATAACAGGGAACTTTTAACGGCGGTAGTAAACAGGATTGATCCCAAAACAGGCAATGCCACGGTTACAATAGGCAAAACCGAAACGGTTTTACCGCATCTTGAGCAGGTGCCGGGCGAAGTTCTGCAAGAGGGCGACCATATTAAAGTTTATGTAGTAGATGTAAAGGAAACCGAAAAAGGACCTAAGATTATGATTTCCCGTACACACGCAGGCCTTGTAAGAAGACTTTTTGAAACCGAAGTGCCTGAAATTTTTGACGGAACAATAGAAATAAAATCGGTGTCCAGAATAGCCGGCTCCAGAACAAAGATTGCGGTTTACAGCGCAAATGAGGAAATTGATCCCGTGGGAGCCTGTATCGGTCAGCGCGGAGCGCGTGTAAACACAATTGTTGAAGAGTTGTCGGGAGAAAAAATCGATATTGTAAAATACAGCGACGATCCGGCGGCTTTCATATCGGAAGCACTTTCTCCCGCAAAGGTGGTATCGGTAGAAATTATAAGCGAAAATCCCAAAGTATGCCGTGTTACCGTTCCGGATTCGCAGTTGTCGCTTGCCATAGGCAATAAGGGACAAAACGCAAAACTGGCGGCAAAGCTTACAGGTTGGAAAATAGATATACGCCCCGAAAGCGGATTCTACGGGGAGGATACAGAGGAATAATATGCCTAAAAAAGAACCGCTGCGTATGTGCATAGGCTGCTCAAAGAGTTTGCCGAAATCACAGTTAATAAGAATAGTTAAAACACCGCAGGGCGAAATAAATATTGATTTTACGGGAAAAGTTAACGGCAGGGGCGCATACATTTGCAGGAATGCCGAGTGCCTTAAAAGGGCAATAAAATCAAAACGTCTTGCATCGGTGTTTAAAACGGAAATATCGGAAGATATTTATGTATCGCTTGAAAAGGAACTTTTAAATGGACAATAAGTTGAGCGCCTATATAGGCTTTGCAAGGAAATCCGGCAGGCTGGCGGCAGGATGTTGCGCCGCACGGGAATCCGCCGAAAAAGGCAAAGCAAAAATTATACTTATAAGCAGCGACGTATCTGCTAAAAGTAAAAAGGAAATGCTTTTTACCGCAAAAAAATATAATGTAAAATCAGCGGTTTTGGACGATGTGTCTATGGAAGAGATGTCAGACTGCATAAGGCTGAAATGCGGAGTTGCCGCAATTAATGACATCTCGTTAGCTACGGCGATTTACGAAAACCTGAAGGACAGAAACAAGGAGGTAATGCTATGACGCCTAAATACAAAATTAACGATGCTGCAAAGGATTTTAATGTTTCCGCAAAGGAAATTATAGCAATTATAGAGGATAAAACGGGGGAAGCAAAAAAATCCGCCGCAGCTCTTACAACGGATGAGTTGGATATAATTTTTAATGAACTTACAAACAAAAATGCCGTTGAATCCTTTGACGAATATTTTGAAACCGGAAAGACTTTAAGGGCCGCCGCCGCTGAGAAAAGAAAAGCCGAAAAGGATAAAAAACTTGCGGAGCAAATGGCTATACTTGAGCAGCTTAAAGCTGCGGCGGAGGCTGAGAAAAAAGCTAAAGAATCCGCAAAAGCCGAAAAACCGGCAGAGAAAAAAGCCGAAGAAAAGCCCGCAAAACCGACAGTTGCGGCGGAAAAGAAAACCGAAAGCAACAAGGCGGACGACAGGAAGGCAGATGCGAAAAAGCCTGATGCGAAGAAGTCGGCTGCCGAAACAAAACAGCCGGCTGCCAAAACCAATGACGAACCGTTGGTAGCTCCGCCGAAGAAACAAAAGGTCGGCGGCGCCGCACCGAATCGCGGACCTGCACAGATTCGCCGTGTTGATACACGCACGGTACAGGTGGATATGGATAAGTACAACGAAAAGTACGAAAATATTGCGCCTGCAAACGCTATGAAGGATAACTATTCCAGAAAGCAGAAAATTAAGCAAAAATCGCAGGATTACCGCCGCCCGCAAGGCGTAAAACGCGAAACCGAAGCAGACAAACTGCGCAGACTTCAGCTTGAAAAGATCAAAAAAACACCTATTACCGTAACAGTCGGCGAAGAAATTACGGTCGGAGAGCTTGCTGCGGCACTTAAAAAGACTGCGGCTGAGGTAATAAAAGAACTTATGAAGCTCGGTATGATGGCGACCGTAAATCAGGTAATTGATTACGATACCGCCGAAATAGTTGTTACCGAAATGGGCGCTAAAATAGAAAAGGCCGTAGTTGTTACAATAGAAGAACAAATTATGGACGAAACCGAAGATACCGAGGAAAACCTTAAACCGAGAGATCCCGTAGTTGTAGTTATGGGACACGTTGACCACGGTAAAACTTCCTTGCTTGACGCTATAAGGAATTCCGCCGTTACCGATACCGAGGCAGGCGGAATTACACAGGCAATAGGCGCTTACAGGGTTAATTGCAACGGAAATAACATTAC
The DNA here is from genome assembly GCA_934464615.1 of uncultured Eubacteriales bacterium. Lineage (GTDB taxonomy): Bacteria > Bacillota > Clostridia > Oscillospirales > Acutalibacteraceae > SIG565. The sequence goes on from CAKSKA010000001.1 coordinate 19,297, forward strand.
TTTCCTTGATACACCCGGACACGCGGCATTTACATCTATGCGTCAGCGCGGTGCAATGGCTACGGATATAGCCGTTTTGGTAGTTGCCGCAGACGACGGTATTATGCCGCAAACAATAGAAGCAATAAACCACGCGCGTGCGGCAGGCGTACAAATGATAGTCGCGATTAATAAAATGGATAAGCCGGACGCAAATCCGGACAGGGTATTGCAGCAGTTGACAGAGCAGTCCATTGTACCGGAAGAATGGGGCGGTGACGTTATATGCGTTCCCGTTTCCGCAAAAACACACGAAGGCATTGATAAACTGCTTGAAAGCATACTGCTTGTTGCCGAAATGATGGAATTGCGTGCAAACCCCGACCGCAGAGCAAAGGGTGTTGTAATTGAAGCAAGACTTGATAAGGGCAGAGGTCCTATAGCAACATTGCTTGTACAAAACGGTACACTGCATTCGGGCGATATTATAGTTGCAGGCACTGCTGTGGGCAGAGTCCGCGTTATGACCAACGAAAACGGCAAAAAACTTAAAGACGCCGGTCCGAGCGTACCTGTTGAGGTTGCGGGACTTGCCGAAACACCCGATGCCGGAGATAAATTTGACGCCGTATCGGATGAACGTCTTGCACGCCAGCTTGTTGAGCAGAGAAAGCAAAAGGCAAAAGAAGAAATGTTTAATGCGAAACAGAAGGTTACGCTTGATAACCTGTTTGACCAGCTTAACGAAGGCGAATTAAAAGAACTTAACATTATAGTTAAGGCGGATGTTCAGGGCTCGGTTGAGGCTGTTAGGGAAAGCCTTGAAAAACTCTCTAACGATGAGGTTAGAGTACACGTAATCCACGGTGCGGTAGGCGCGGTAAACGAATCCGATGTAATGCTTGCACAGACTTCCGGCGCAATTATAGTAGGCTTTAATGTACGTCCCGATGCGGTTGCAAAGGAAATGGCTGAAAAGGACGGCGTAGACGTGCGTCTTTACAGGGTTATTTATAACTGTATTGAAGAAATAGAAGCCGCTATGAAGGGTATGCTGGCACCGAAGTTCAGAGAAGTTATTATAGGTACGGCACAGGTACGCAACACTTATAAGATTTCGGGCGTAGGCACTATTGCAGGCGCATATGTAACAAGCGGTAAAGTTTCGCGCAACTGCAAAATACGCGTTGTACGCGACGGCATAGTTTTAGCGGAGGACGCTATTGATTCTTTGCGCAGATTCAAAGATGATGTAAAAGAAGTTGCACAGGGTTACGAATGCGGAATCGGTCTTGAAAAATTCGGCGATATTAAAGAGGGCGACGAATTCGAAGCCTTTATTATGGAGGAATACAGAGACTGATGGCAGGATTTAAAATCAACAGAATTCAATCCGATATAAAAATTGCTTTGTCAGAGATATTGCGCGGTGTAAAGGATCCGAGAGTCAGCCGTCTTTTAAGCATAGTAAAGGTTGACGTTTCGGGCGACCTTTCGTATGCTACGGTATATGTAAGCGCAATTGAGGGTGCGGAGAAAACACGCGAGTCCGTAAAGGCACTTAAAAACGCGTCGGGTTATATAAGACACGAACTCGGTGCGCGTCTTAAAATACGCAAGGTGCCGGAAGTCCGTTTTGTTGCGGATGATTCCATAGAAAAAAGCACTCAGATTTCAAGGATTATCGACTCGTTTGAGAAATAGGGGGAAAAGGTAATGCAGGGAGAAAGCAGAATGCTTGATTTGCAGGGCGTATGTGAATATCTTAAAAGCCATGACGACTATATAATACTTACTCACATATCGCCCGACGGCGATACTCTCGGTTCCGCTTACGCACTGGCAAAGACGCTTATAAGTATAGGAAAACGCGCATTTGTTGTATGCAATGATGAAATACCGCATAAATACGACTATTTTACGGTTGCAGCCGATTTAAAATCGTTTGATTATAAAACCATAATAGCCGTTGATGTCGCGGACGCAAAACTGCTCGGTTCTCTTTACGAGGGATACAGCGATAAGATTGAACTTGATATAGACCACCATATATCCAATACCCGTTTCGCAAAAAACCTGTATCTTGATGTACAGGCATCCGCAACGGCGGAATGTATTTTTGAAATTATAATGGAACTGGGTACGGAATTAACCCCGCTTATAGCAAGCGCGCTTTATACCGGTATTGCTACGGATACCGGCTGCTTTAAATATTCCAATGTTACAAGCAAAACGCACTTAATAGCGGCACAACTGTATTTGCGCGGAATAAATGCCGCAGAAATAAACAGACTTATGTTCGACACAAAGTCCAAAAACCGTTTGGAACTTGAAAAAATGGTTTTGGACAAGGCCGAATACCACTTTGATAACCGCTGTATGCTGCTTACCGTAACCGCACAAATGCAAAAAAAATCCGGCTGCACACAAAGCGACCTCGAAGGCGTAGCGGCAATTTCAAGGTCGGTTGAAGGGGTAAAGATAGGTGCGTCCGTCAAGCAAACCGAGGGTGACGAATATAAAATATCGCTGCGTACTTATGAGCCTTACGATGCATCCGAAATATGCAGGGAACTCGGCGGCGGCGGACATAAGGCTGCTGCCGGCTGTACACTCAGCGGCGGTCTGGACGATGTAAAACGGCAGCTTTTATCAGCAATAGGAAAGGCAATAAAGAAAAATGAAGGGACTTTTACTGATTGACAAACCGTCGGGTATGACATCTTACGGTGTTGTTGCGCGTGTTAAAAGAATTTTAGGTGAAAAACGCGTGGGACATACCGGAACGCTGGATCCCATGGCTACGGGCGTATTACCGATTTTTGTCGGACGCGCTACCGTACTGTCATCATATCTTTTGGAGTCGGATAAGACCTATATTGCCGTTTTTCGTTTCGGTACAAAGACGGATACGGGCGATATTACGGGTAAGGTAATAAGTTCTTCGACGAATTTACCGGACGCAGAGTCCGTTTGTTCCGCTTTTGCAAAGTTTACGGGCAACATAAATCAGGTACCGCCTATGTTTTCGGCAATTAAAAAAGATGGCGTGCCCATGTACAAACTCGCCCGACAGGGCGGCACGGCAGATTTGCCTGCAAGGAATGTAACCGTTAATTACATTAAACCGTTATCCGATTTTTGTGACGGTGAAATTACGGTTGAAGTTTCCTGCAGTAAAGGCACTTATATACGCTCGCTTTGTATGGATATAGGCGATTATCTCGGCTGCGGCGCAACACTTTCCGCATTGCGCAGGATTAAAACGGGTGCATTTAGTATAGAAAATTGCCTGCCGCTTGAAAATCTTACGGCGGAAAACGCGGCAGAACATATTTTAAATGCGGAAAACGCCGTAATGCATTTAAAAAGCGTTAATATAAGCGATAATCAGGCAGTACGTTTTAAAAACGGCGGTTGCCTTGATATTTGCAGGCTGAAAACCGACAATTTAACCGACGGGCAACAACTTCGCGTTAAATGCGGAGATACTTTTTTGGGTATAGGTCAAACCGATTTATCAGACGGCAGCGTAAAGGTAAAATGTCTGCTTGAAATCCCGTGCGGGAGGGACGAAAATGGATAACACTGCAATAGCGCTCGGCACTTTTGACGGCATACATATAGGCCACAAGGCAGTGCTTGAAAGGGCGGTAAACAGCGGATACACTCCGGTTGCGGTTACGTTTGCGGTACCGCCGAAAGTGTTTATGGGACAGGCCTCCGGCTGTATTATGACGCCTATGCAAAAAAAGGCTGCACTCCGAAAAATCGGATTTAAAAAAGTTGTTTTTTTGGATTTTAACAATGTTAAAAATATGACCGCCAAAGACTTTTTGGATGAAATTACAGGGAAATATAACTGTAAAGAAATAGACTGCGGATTTAATTTCCGCTTTGGCACAAATGCCGAAGGCGATACGGAATTTTTGCAGAGGTATGCCGATGCGCACGGAATAAAACTTTCGGTTATGCCGCCTGTTTATGACGGCGAGGAAATTGTTTCCTCAACCGAAATCCGCGCATTTTTGCAGGACGGACAAACAGAAAAAGCGAATAAACTTATGCTTGAGCCGTTTGGTTTCTGCGCGGTAATAGTTCACGGTGACGCAAGAGGCAGAACGATCGGCTTTCCGACGGTAAATCAAATGTATCCGAAAGATTTGGTGCGTGTAAAATACGGCGTTTACAAAACGCACATTACTATAGACGGCAGCGTTTATAACGGAATTACCAATATAGGCGTCCGTCCGACATACGAGACGGAATACGTAAGCGCCGAAACGTATATTATTAATTTCAGCGGCGACGTTTACGGTAAAACCGCAGATTTAAGACTTGTCCGTTTCCTACGTCCAGAGCAAAAATTTGATAGCCTTGACGAACTTAAAAACGCAATAAACAATGATGTTAAAACGGTACTGTAAAAAGTTTTACAGTACCGTTTTTTAATGCCCCTAAGCGATTAGTGCGATATGATAAAGTTTTGTATGTTACACTAAGTGTCGAGGGCGAAAATTCAGTTATCGAATTTAAGCACTTTGGCAGGATCCTTGGCTTTTCCGCTTTTTGTTACTTCAATATGAATGTGGGGCGGATCAGCACTTTCCGAAGGCACGCCCGATACAGTGGCAAGTTTTGTACCGCCGGTTACACTCTGTCCTTCCTGTACGGTAATATCATCGGCAACGCCGCAGTATTTTATGACAATTCCGTCGCCGTGGTCAATTTCTATAACTCTGCCGAGCGTGTCGCTGTTGTATATTTTGCTTACAACGCCGTCTGCACATGCCGCAACATCGCTGCCGGCATCTGCCGAAATATCGGTGCCGAGGTGTATACGCATATCATTATATGTGGCGGAGTATTGAAGCGTTTTTTCATCATACGCCTTGCAAACATCTCCGCTTACAGGCTTTGAAAATACAATTTCTTTAGACTTTGCGGTTGTAGATTCGCTTTTGCTGCCCTCGTTTTTCGGCTCGTCTTTAACTTCCTGCTGCACAGGCTCGTCGGTAGAGGGTACATTACTACTGTATGTTATACCCGGATCGTTATATTCCGAAGAATTTTGATTGTTTTTGTTATTGTTGTTGTCCACTTCCAAATTTGAAACCGCAAAGAATCCCGCTGCCCCTACAGCCAAAAGGCAAGCAGCCAGAATTATATAAAATCCGTTGCCGGATAAAAATTTTTTAACGCTGCTTTTTTTATCTTCCTTCATATTTTTCCCTCCATTAATAGTGTGTACGGCAGGTAAATACTTGCGGTACAAAACTATTATTGGATTAAAATTTTAAATTTATACTCATTTAATTAAAAAAATATTCACAATTAATTGTTATTATAATAATGCCGAAAGGGAAAGCCGCAATTTCCTTAAGGCCCCGATTTCTTTAAATTGGGTCTCTCCTCAAACCCCTAAACAGAGAAACCGGCCGTGTCCCCACACGGTCGGTTTCTCTGTTATATAAGCAGGCTTTTGTCGGCTTAATAAAAAACAGGCAGCCCGTAACTGCCTGTTTTCGTTTTATTTTTAAAGGTTTAGGCAGGTTCGGATTATTATCGTTTGCCTAGCGTGACAGGACTCAAACCTGCCGCGGTTTCGCTCGCCGCCTTTTAAATTGCGGCTTTGCGTTTATTTTTGCAAGGCGACAGCCTTGTAAAAATTTTTCGCTTGCCTAAGCGGCGTCGGCGGTAAAATCAACTGTGCAGTTAATTATATTGTAACCGAAAACGCTCGCTTCATTCTTTTTAAAGAATGTAACCGCAGTACCGATGCTCTCACTGTTATCATGTGATTTTGCCGATACAGCCGATATAACTTTTATATATTCGCCTTCGTCCGTTACGGAAAGGATTTTATGCGTGTAAACCGAGTAACCGCGCGGTATTAAATAAACACAGCCTGCTTTTTTAGGCATATTTTTGTTTATGTCCTCGGTAATAACCATGTCTACATCGTACATATTTTTAATATAGCTTACAACAACATCGTTTTTAATAAATCCGTCATCATCGGCATAAGCACGCAAGGCTATTGCGCTTTTGTTTACAAGTGTTTCGTTATTTGTAAAATCATCATTAAAAACATTGTTTAAATTAAGTATATTTTCAAGCCTTGCAGCTGTTACTTTTTCTGTATTCGGGGCAGCAATTTCGGTTGCAGGCACCGTGCCGGCGTCAGCCGCGGATGAGGTTGCAATAAGGTTAACAGATAAACATGCAATTAAAGATAAAAAAACCAAAATAAAACGCTTCATTCCGCATCCGTCCTCCGAAATAATCCTTATGTAAATATTATATCAATAATATTTAAAAAAGTCATTTCGTTTCAGTTACAGTTTGAATACAAATCAGTAACAAAAAACGCCTTTTTTGTTTCAATTTTGTTACGATTTTGTGTTTGTACAAGTTTTATAAAAGTTTTAAGTAACAATATAAAGTTTTTGTTGAAAAGTACATAAATATGTGCTACAATGAAAAAGTAATAAAGTATCGGAAACTTTACTTTCCGATTTAAAGGAGTGTATCATTTTGAAACAGTATTCGCCGGAAAACATTAAAAATATTGCACTGCTCGGTCACGGCGGCAGCGGCAAGACTACACTTGCAGATGCATTGCTTTACTACGGTAAGGCAATAGAACGTATAGGCAAGACTGCGGATGGTACAACCGTTATGGACTGCGATGCCGAGGAAAAAAAGAGGGGTTGCTCCATTCAAACTTCGGTTTTTCCGTTGGAAAGCGGAAACTTTAAAATAAATTTGTTTGACGCCCCCGGACTTTTTGATGCCGCAGCCGGTGCTTATGAGGCACTTTTTGCGGCGGATAATGCGGTAATCGTGCTGTCGGGCAAATCGGGATTTACCGTTGGCGCACAGCAAAATTTTGAAAGGGCGCACAGTTTAAAAAAGCCGACGGCGTTTTTTATAGGCAAACTCGATTCTGCACATGCACACTTTTACAGGGTAATTTCCCGACTTACCGGACTTTACGGCGCTGTAATCTGTCCTGTGGTGGTACCGTATTTGGAAGGAGATACGGTTAAATGCTTTGTGGATTTTGTAAACGGAAAGGCATATGAGTTTGACGGAATAAACGCAAAAGAATGCTCTGTTCCGAACAGCGAAGAAATAGTAAAAATGCAGGAACTCTTTACCGAGGCGGTAGCATCGGTCGATGAGGGACTTATGGAAAAATATTTTGAGGGCGAGAGATTTACTTATGAGGAAAAAATATCGGCGCTTAAAGCCGGTATGGCGTCGGCTGAAATTTGTCCGGTATTTGCCGGAATACAGCAAACGGGTGCCGGTGTACCGCTGTTTGCGGATACACTGTATGCCTGCGCTGCGGCTGCAAACGGTACAGAAGTTCAGGTAACAAAAGACGGCGCTTCGGGAATAGTTCAGGTTGACAGCGCGCAAAAGCCGTTGGCAATCGTCTTTAAAACCGTAGCCGATCCGTTTGTGGGCAAACTTTCGTATTTTAAGGTTATAGGCGGCAGTGTAACGGGGGATACAAAATTGTTCAATTCCCGTACGTTAGCAGAAGTAAGACTCGGCAAAGTTATGTATCCGAAGGCCGCAAAACAAGAGGATGCATTAGAGATAAACGCGGGAGATATAGGCGTTGCCGCAAAACTTAACGAGGTGCTTACCGGTGATACGCTGTCGGCTGTGCAGGGTGTTTCCGTAACATTTACCGATTTCCCGAGGCCTTGCTTCAGTATGGCGGTATATCCGCAGAATAAAGGCGACGAGGAAAAAATAACATCCGGACTTATGCGTCTGTGTGAAGAAGATCCTACGGTTTTGGTACGTTATGATGACGATACGCGCGAACAGGTGCTGTGGACGTTGGGCGAGCAGCATACCGACGTTATAGTTTCCAAACTAAAACAAAAATTCGGCGTTAATGTTGTACTGCAAAAGCCTAAAGTTGCCTATCGTGAAACAATACGCAAGAGCGTTAAAGTTCAGGGAAGGTACAAAAAGCAGTCGGGCGGACACGGACAGTTCGGCGATGTATGGATAGAATTTGAGCCTACGGACAGTGAAAGTCTTGTATTTGAGGAAAAGGTTTTCGGCGGTGCAGTACCCAAAAACTTCTTCCCCGCAGTGGAAAAAGGTCTGCTTGACAGCGTTAAAAACGGTGTGTTGGCAGGATATCCGATGGTCGGCATTAAAGCAACATTGGTAGACGGTTCGTATCATCCTGTCGATTCTTCCGAAATGGCGTTTAAAACGGCGGCGTCTATGGCGTTTAAGGACGGCATACCGCAGGCATCCCCCGTATTGCTTGAGCCTATAGGAAGGCTTAAAGTGGAAACATCGGACGATACGCTGGGTGATGTAATAGGCGAAATAAATAAACGGCGCGGCAGGGTTATAGGTATGACACCGCTTGAACATTCAATGCAGGAAATATTAAGCGAAATACCCATAAGCGAAACGCAGGATTTTGCAAACGCAATGCGCTCGCTTACGCAGGGCAGGGCAAGTTTTACACTGGAATTCGAACGGTACGAACAAGTTCCCGAACAGTATGCAAAGGAAATAATCGAAAAGAAAAAATAAAAAATATCCCGCTTCGGCGGGATATTTTTTGCTATATACCTTTCATAGTAAGGCTTATGCGCTTTTTGGCAATGTCGACGCCGATTATTTTTACGGTCACAACGTCGCCGACGGACAGTTTTTCACTCGGATGTGAAATAAATGTGTCGCTTATTTGCGAAATGTGTACAAGTCCGTCCTGATGGACGCCTATATCAACAAAAGCGCCGAAGTCTATTACATTGCGCACTGTGCCCTTAAGTACCATGCCTTCCTTTAAATCGCTAATATCAAGCACGTCGGTGCGTAAAAGCGGCGGCGGTAATTCATCTCTCGGATCGCGTGCCGGCTTTGAGAGTTCCTTAATAATATCGTTAAGTGTAGGCAGACCGATTTTAAGTTGCTGCGCGAGGGCTTGTTTGTCGCTTATTGCCTCAAAACTGTGCGCACAGCCTTTTTTAAGTTGTTCATCCGTTATGTTCAGCAGTTTTATAAGCGCTTTTGCCGCCGGATATGATTCCGGATGGACACCGGTATTATCAAGCGGTTCGTCGCCGTCAATGCGTAAAAATCCGGCACATTGCTCGTAAGATTTTGCCCCCAGCTTTGCCACTTTTTTAAGCTGTGCGCGGCAGGTGAATTTGCCGTTTGCGTTGCGGTATTTCACAATGTTTTTACATACCGTGCCCGACAGTCCGGAAATATGCGACAAAAGCGAGTACGACGCGGTATTAAGGTCGGCACCGACGCTGTTTACGCAGTCCTCAACAACATTTTCAAGTGCGGTTTCAAGTTGTTTTTGCGGCATATCGTGTTGATATTGACCGACGCCGATAGCTTTAGGTTCAATTTTTACAAGTTCCGCAAGCGGATCCTGAAGCCGCCGTGCAATAGATACGGCACTGCGCAGTGTTAAATCGAAATCCGGCATTTCTTCGGCAGCCAGTTTCGATGCGGAATAAACGCTGGCGCCGGCCTCGCTTACTACCATGTACGATACTTTTCTACCGACTTCCGGCAAAACCTCGGCAACAAACATTTCGGTTTCCTTGGATGCCGTTCCGTTGCCTATTGCAATTATTTCTGCGCCGTATTTTGTTACCATTTTAATAAGTGTTTGTTTAGCGGCCTGCCTTTGTGCATCGGAATGGGTAATGTAGATTACCGCAGTGTCAAGCACCTTTCCCGTAGCGTCCACAACCGCCAGTTTGCAGCCTGTTCTGTATCCCGGATCAAGTCCTATTGCGGTTTTCCCCTTAATGGGCGGTTGAAGCAAAAGCTGTCTTAGGTTTTCACCGAACAGCCGTATTGCCGATTCGTCGGCTGCCTGCGTAAGTGAGGAACGCAGTTCCCTTTCTATACTCGGAAAAATAAGTCTTGTATAGGCATCCTCTCCGGCAGCAGCAACAATTTCTGTGCAGCCGTTGTTGCCTTTAACATAAAGACTTTTTATAACATTCATAGGTTTTTCCGCATCTACCGAAATTCCCGCTTTTAAAAAGCCTTCTTTCTCACCGCGGTTAACAGCTAATACACGGTGTCCCGCAACCTTTGTAAGCGGTTGGGTAAAGTTATAATACATTGTATAAACGCTGTCCTTTTCTTCGTCACCCGTTGATGTAAGACTGCCGTTTAACCATACAATATTGCGTATGCGGCGGCGTACATCGGAATTGTCCGAAATCCTTTCGGCAATAATATCCGACGCTCCGCTTATTGCCTGCGATATGTCTTCTACATCGTTTTCGGCGTTTATATATTTTCGGGCAAGTGTTTCCGGTGAAGTTTTTTCGGTTTGTCCGCAGAGTATCTCGTCTGCTAACGGCTCAAGTCCTTTTTCTTTTGCCGCGCTTGCCCGCGTTTTGCGTTTAGGACGGAACGGGCGGTATATATCGTCTATTTCGGTAACGGTCGCAGCCGTTTCAAGACTTTTAAGTATTTCGTCGGTCATATTGCCGCTTTCGGTAATAAGCCTTTTTACTTCCTCTCGGCGTTCATCCAAATTTTTAAGATATGTAAGTTTGTCCGCCAGTTTGCGAATTGTTTGGTCGTCCATTGTTCCGTGCATTTCCTTGCGGTAACGTGCAATAAACGGAATGGTGTTGCCTTCTTCCAAAAGCATAATTATGTTGGCGATATATTCTTCTTTTAAGTCAAACATATCCGCCAATGTTTTTGCGTAATCCATACTAACTCTCCTTTGTACCGATTATTTAATTATCGCATAAAACCGCAGGAAAGTATATATTTAATTGCAAAATATTTTTTTTTGTTGTATACTGTAATCGGGTGATTTAAATGTCCGGAAAGCATAAAGTTAAAATTAATTATAAAAGATTTTTTTGCGTTATTATCTGTTTTGCGCTTGCGGTTGCGTTGGTAATTGTGGGTATAGTAAGTCTTGTAAAATCCCGCAAAAGCAGCGTAAATAAAAGCAATACGTCGGATACTTCCATATCTGCGGATTCTTCGTCCGACGCTCAAAGTCAGGCAGAGCCCGTAAAGGTGGACTATGAAACGCGCGTGGGCAAAAATTATGAAATAGATATAACCGATTATTTGCAGTATATAGAGCCGGAAACGGATGAATATTTGTTTCTTGTAAATCCCACGCACACACTCGCTTCGGATTATGTGCCGGATGATCTGGTGGACTGCGGCATTACCAGAAAGGACGGCAGGGCTACGCAAAAACTGCGCAAATGTGCCGCAAAAGCGTTGGAGGCTTTAATGGCGGAGGGCGCAAAAAACGGCGTTACAAACGTAACGGCTACAAGCGCATACCGTTCTTACGATTATCAGCAGTATTTGTTTAATCTTTATTGCGAGCAAAATCAAAGCAAGTTTAAAACAAGGGAAGAATGTGAAAAGTATGTTCTTACATTCTCAACAAAACCGGGCACGAGCGAACACCAAAGCGGACTGTGCCTTGATATGCACAATATATCCTCGGCAGAAGTTACCTTTGCACAAAAGCCGGAGGCCAAATGGCTGGCGGAAAACTGTTACAGGTTCGGTTTTATTTTAAGGTATCCCGAGGATAAAACCGAAATTACCGGCATTACTTTTGAGCCGTGGCATTTCCGCTTTGTAGGACGGGAATATGCAACGCAAATGCACGAGAAAAATATGTGCCTTGAAGAGTATATGGAGTACTTGGGCAAATAACCTATTGTACGGGGAGGCATAATTATGGGGGAAATTAAGTATTGTAACGGTAAAACTTTGCCGGACAGACTTTCGGCAGTTGCCGTATTTTCCCTGTTGTCTGTTTTCGGGGCTGTTTACGGCTTTGTTTATGAAATGATTTTTTATTATATAAACGGCGGTATGAAGAAATTTTATTGGCGCGGAAGCTGCTTCGGACCGTGGATATTAATATACGCCGTAGGCTCTTATGTTATATATTTTTCAACCGCTAAATTTAGAAAAAATCCGTTGCTGGTATTTGCCGTAGGCGGACTCGGCTGCGGTGCGCTTGAGTTGGCTGCGGGGTACATAATGTTTAAAATAAACGGACACAGAGGTTGGAATTATAATACCGAAATATTAAATTTCGGCAATATCGGCGGTTTTATATGCCTGCGTTCCGTTTTGGTGTTTGCCGCTTCCGGCCTTTTCCTTGTATATGCGGTTATGCCTTTTATTTTCTTCCTTTATAATAAAATGGGTAAACGCCTGTTTTGCATTGTTGCGTTCGGCGCGTTGTTTTTATTTTTAATTGATAATATTTATAACGGCATTTTTGCCCAAAATATAGACGGACTTGTATCAGCAAATAAATTTTATACGGATATGGGTTTCGGACTTACGGATTTTGTATAATGATTTTTGTAATGTATAAAAACTGTCGGGACAGTGTTGCCGACCGCCATAAAACCGGCGTGGAATTGCGTAATAAACTGTTGGCGACAGTGGGTGTTGATATTAAAAACGAAACGGTAGAATTTACCGGGAACGGCAGACCTTTTTTGGCGTCGCACAAGGCGGATTTTTCGGTTACACATTCCCGAATCCTTGCCGCCGCTGCCGTATGCGCTTCGGACAGCGGGATAAACATAGGCATAGATGCCGAATACATTGATAAATCGGCGGATATAAATATTTTAAAAAAAGTAGCCGACAGGTATTTTTGTTATGCGGAACAGCGTATGCTTTACAGTGCCGACGCGGCAGATTTTGCGGATTGCTTTTTCCGTATTTGGACGCGAAAGGAGAGCATATGCAAGATGTCTGGACTGGGGCTTAAAGGTCTTAAACAAAGCGACAGCGAGTCGGGAAACGTATTTGTAACAACCGAAAAAGTTAAACTGACAAATGCAGAGTATTATATAAGCGTATGCTCAAATCAACAGACCGATGTAATATTTAAAAGAGGATAAGTTATGAGTTATATTTCGTTTGAAAATGTAAGTAAGAGTTATAAAAACGCGGATTTTCCCGTTTATTGCTTGCAAGGTGTTAACCTGCAAATAGAAAAGGGCAGTTTCACCTGTGTTTACGGACCGTCCGGTGCAGGTAAAACGACGGTTTTAAATTTAATTGCCGGCATTTCCCGAACGGACAGCGGAACAATAACGGTGAACGAAACAAAAATAACCGATTTAAATGAAAGGGCGCTTTCGCAGTACAGAAAACGGGAAATAGGTACAATATACGGGGAAACGGATTTGTTTCAAAGTCTTACCGCTTACGAAAATGTTAAAATGGCAATATCTGTAGCCGGCACGAAAGAATCGGCGGGCAAACTTTTAAATGCGGTTGGTTTTGACGGCGATGCCGACGGTTTTCCGACTGCGCTTACATCATTGCAGCGCGCCCGTGTATCGCTTGCAATGGCGCTTTCAAAGCATGCGGAAATTTTACTGTGCGATAATGTAAGGAATTTTCTGCCGACGGATGACGCCGAAACATTTATAAAACTGCTTAAAAAAGCAGTACAAAACATAGGCATAACGGTTGTGCTTGCAACAGATAACGAAAACGACTTTGATTATGCGGACAGCATAATTAATTTAAATGAATTATAAAACATAAAAATCCGAGTCGGGAAAGCGCTCCCGACTCGGATTTTTTAAATATTGACAGTTACCGTTGAATCGAATTAAAACAGCATATTATTTTCGCTCAGTTCAAGAAAATCCGCGATTGTTTGCTGCGTGTGTAAATAATTGTCGTGTCCGTTTACGGAATGTGAATCACTGCCGCAAATAAATTTACAACCCATATCGCGTGCTATGCAAAACATTCTCATCGCCCCGAATTGCTCAATATTTTCTGCGGTTATGCCCTTAAAACATGCCGCGTTAATTTCAACGGCAATTCCTTTTTCGGCGGTCGCGGTAAAAAGTTCTTTAAATACGTCATCCGGTATAATTTTATAAAGAACTTGCCTGTCATACGGGCAGCACACGGCATCAAACGGGTGCGCCATTGCCGTAATATAACGTGCTGTGGGAGAATTTAAAATTTTTCTGTAAGCGTCTGTCATAAAATCGGCATGCTTTTGATACGGACTGTAAAGAGTTTTGTCCATAGTCATATGCGTATGCGAGTTTGGGACAATTATGTAATCGAATTTTTCAGCGGCTTCTTCTGTCATGGCAACACCGTAAATCGGATGAAATTCCGCCTCCGCACCGAAATAAACAGTAATTCCCTTTTTATCAATATCTTTAAATTCTTCTTTTAATTGCAAATTATACTCAAGATTTTGCGGTTTGTACCAGTCGTTTAAAACCGGTTGGATTTTACTGTCCCAAAAGTGATTTGAAAATCCGATTTTATTAAGTCCCAATTCGACGGCTTTATTTATGTAATGTTCGGCGGTTGCGTCTTTTTTCGCACAAAGCGAAAGGTTTGTGTGAATATGAAAGTCGTGATTTATTTTCATATGAATACACCTTTATTAAAATTAAATTTCGGATTGGTTGTGCTTTCCGCGCCCGTTATTTTTGCGGTACAGGTATATAAGTGCCGCGCCGGCAATAAGTATTAAACCTATCGCCGTAAGTATATACAGTGCACCGTTTGTATATGCCGTAAGCAAATTTGATACAGTGTAAGGTGTAATATCAATTTTATTTACAAATTTACCTGCAAGCATAATTATCGGTAACAGCGCAGACATTATACCGCTGCTGCATACAGCAAAAAACAAATATAAGTTGCCGAATACGCCCCTGCCTATTTTTATAAGCAAAGTAATACCGACCGCCGAAAGCAGCGCAAATACCGCCGCGGCAATAACGGCGTACTTATTTACTTTTCCGCTGTAAAGGCTTAAATATTTTATAATTTGGTTTGCACTGACCGATACGCATTGCTGAACGCATATTTCGGCAAGGGAGTCAACCGCTTCGCTTTTAACGTCAATATCGGACGCAACATTGCCCGAAGCCGCATATTCGGTAAAATATCCGTTAAATTTGCTCTTTAAATCCGCTGTGTCGGGTGTAAATGCAAGTCCGTCGTAGTTTTTTTCTATACAATCTTCAGTAATTTTACCTACATCGGCACTGTCTATTTTACCCGTGAAAAACGAATCGGGCAAACCGCTTGGCACCGTAAGGTAATTTAAAGATTCTTCTATTACCTTAACCGAATCTTCGGCATAGTTTACACGGTTTAAAGCGGAGAAAAGATATTTTTTTGTTGTAATATATCCTGCGGCGGCGCACAAGGCGGTTAGAAAAATCAAAACGGCGGTTACGGTTATCGCCGCAAATACTAAAATAAAACGTAAAATTTTGTTTTTTTCCATAGCAGTCACCTATTCGTCAAGCAGGACGCGCGGTCCGGATACATATTCGCCGTATACAAAATACCGCTGCGAAGTAAGTCCCAATGCGTTAAACGGATAACATGTATAAAGCACCACGTTTTCGCTTTTGGAGGATAAATCGTAAGCGGATTTATCGTCGTTTGATTTTATGGCGGATGATGTAATGCGGTATTTGTAAACGCCGTAATTTGTTTTTATTGTTATAATTGCTCCGGGTACTGCGTCTTTAAGTGAATTAAAGTAGGTGTTATTATGCCCCGCAATAAGCACGGTAGAGCCGAAACCGGGGAATGAACTTCCTGCATACTGGCAGGCACCGCGGTGAAGCATGGCGTCACTGTCGCCGTATATAAGCGCACAGGAAACAGCCGTCCCCTCAATTGATATTTCGCCGAATTTTGTATTAGGCAGCGGAAATGTAATTTGGCTTGAGGGCACGGAATCTGTGTAATTGTGAAAAACATCTGTATAAATATCGCTGTAATTGTCTGAAACCGCAGTCTCGCCGGAATCGTTATACAGCATACGCCAAATGCTTATTACCGGAGTAATAAAGGATTTAGCCGAAAAATACAGTATTAAATAGCCTATTACGGCAAAAGCTAACGGTGCAACAAACACCGTTAGCTTTTTAATTACTTTACTATTCGTAATTTTCATACCGGATTAGAACAACTTAACTTTCTTTGATACAACGGCAACACCGCAAAGAACGGCAACCAATGCTAAAGAAGTAACAACAGCAGCTGTAGCGTCAAACTCAAAACCGGTCTTCTTGATTATCGGTGCAGAGTTGAATATAACAGTGTTTGAACCGTCATTCTTTGTAATGGTAACTTTGTCTTCGGCAGCATTGTAGGAAAGTGTGCAGTTAACTACAGAAGCAGCATTCTGTCCTGCGGTAAGAACTGCATTTTTTGTTGCCTGCGGCATTGTACCGATGGAAAATGTTGCATTCGGAGCAGTTGTAGCCTGCATAGCGGTGATACCGTCGTTAATGTAAGCTATAACTCTGTTTGCTTCATCTTCGGTCATGTCGATGGTAAGGAAGTAATTCTTTGCCTGCTGTACATACTCATCCGGAATTTTAAAATCGGTTGTGCCGAGTTTTACGGATGTCGTAAGCTTGTCGATAACCTTCTGCTCGTTAGCGTTGATGGCACCGGCAGCGCCTACACCCATAGTAAATACAGAAACGAGAACTACAAGTGCAACCAAAAGTGCAAATAATTTTTTCATTTTCTAAAACCTCTCTTTTAATATAAAGTTTTACACCTGCATTATACAACATTAATTTTGTTTTGTAAAGAGTTTTTTATTTATGATATTCGACAAAAAAACCATTCCTGTTTAGGCAAAATTTATTATATGCATTTTATAACCCAAATTCGCTTAAATGGCTTGAATATAATCGCGGACTATTGTATAATATAATCTAATTAATTATAGTGAGGTTAAATATGAGCAGCACTGTCTTTGATGAACAAAAAGAATACATAAATAAGGTGCGCGTTTTGGCAGACGCCGTTTACGGTCAGCCTAAAGCGTGTATAAATACATTCGGTTGTCAGCAAAACGTAAGCGATTCCGAACATATAAAGGGTATGCTTGAGGAAATGGGATATACTTTGACCGAAAATCCTGCGGACGCCGATTTTGTTTTGTTTAATACCTGTGCGGTAAGGGAACACGCTGAGGACAGGGTTTACGGCAATGTCGGTCAGATGAAAGCGCTAAAAAAAGCCAGAGGTAATATGATAGTTGCCGTAAGCGGCTGTATGGCGCAGCAAAAATCGGTGGCGGACAGGATAAAAATGAGTTATCCTTATGTCGATATACTTTTCGGTACGCACGTTATGCACAAATTGCCGGAATTTTTGTATAAACGTCTTTCGGGCGGACCGAGGATTTTCGATATATCCGACGGCACGGGTGATATCGTCGAGGGTATACCGGTACATAGGGATAAAACAATAAAAGGCTGGCTGCCTGTTATGTACGGCTGTAATAATTTTTGCACATATTGCATAGTGCCGTATGTAAGGGGCAGGGAACGCTCCCGCACAAGCGAGGAAATAATAAGGGAAGCGGAACAGTTGGTCGGTGCCGGCGTTAAAGATATAACGCTGCTCGGACAGAATGTAAATTCCTACGGCAAAACGCTTGAAGAAGATATTGATTTTGCAGGACTTTTAAGAAAAATAAACGATATACCGGGGGATTTCAGAATAAGATTTATGACATCGCACCCCAAGGACTGCACAACCGAGCTGCTTGAGGCAATGGCGCAGTGCGAAAAAGTTGCGCATCATTTGCATTTGCCCGTGCAAAGCGGCAATGACAGGGTGCTTGCCGCAATGAACCGCCATTATGACAGGGAGAAGTATTTGTCGCTTATACGGCAGGCAAGGCAGCTTATGCCCGATATATCATTGACCAGCGACATTATAGTCGGTTTTCCGGGTGAAACATACGAGGAATTTCTTGATACGGTAAGTCTTGTAAAGCAGGTTGAGTATAATTCGTTATTTACATTCATTTATTCGCCGCGTGCAGGTACGCCGGCCGCAAAAATGCCGGATCCCGTTTCACGACAGGAAAAAGGACGCCGGTTTGACGAATTGCTTAAAGTACAGGACGAAATAAGCAGGAAAAAGACCGCGGAAATGTACGGAAGGGAATACCGCGTACTGTGCGAGGAGCAAAAGGACGGCGGTCGGCTTTTAGGCAGGACAAGCGCAAATGCGGAAATTGAATTTGAAGCAGACAGTAAAAACCTCGGTCGGTTTGTAACCGTTAAAGTAAACGATGTTTCAAGAAACGTACCGAAGGGTATAATAATAGATAATTAATTTCAAAGGAGATATAACAATGGACGTAATAGAGAAAGCAAGAGAACTCGGTAAGGCTTTACAGCAGGACGAAAGGTATATAAGATTTGCAAAGGCAATGCTTGCAAGCGAATCCGACAAGGAATTACAGGACAAAATAGGCGAGTTTAATATTACAAGAATGAATCTTGATAACGAACTTAACAAGGATGAAAATAAGGACGAGGAAGCCGTTAAAAAACTGAATGAGGAATTGAGAGCGCTTTATTCACAGATAATGGCAAATCCCGTTATGGCAGAATACAATGAGGCAAGGGGAGAAGTGGACAAGATCCTCGGTGAAATCAACAGCATTATAACAATGTGCGCGCAGGGCGCCGATCCCGAAACGTGTGATATAAACAGTTGTACGGGTAACTGTTCTTCGTGCGGCGGCTGCCATTAAAAACGGGCGACCGCAAAACAGCAATTTCAAGGAGAATAAAAAATGGCAGAATTATCACCGATGATGCGCCAGTATTTTGAGATTAAAAGTCAGCATGAGGACAGCATACTTTTTTTCAGACTCGGCGATTTTTATGAAATGTTTTTCGAAGACGCGAAAATCGTGTCGGAAGAATTGGACCTTGTGCTTACGGGAAAGGATTGCGGCGGCAAGGAACGCGCCCCTATGTGCGGCGTACCGTTCCACAGCTGCGAGGCTTATATAGCGCGTCTGGTTGAAAAAGGTTATAAAATAGCAATTTGCGAACAAACAGAAGATCCCGCAAAGGCAAAAGGGCTTGTTAAACGCGAAGTGGTTAAAATAATAACACCGGGTACGGTGCTTGACGATACCATGCTTGAAGAAGGCAGGAACAACTACCTTTGCGCCGCCGTGCTTAATAAATCGGGCTGCGCCGTATGCTTTGCGGATGCTTCTACCGGACAGTTAAAGTTAAGCGAGCTTTCTTTGCAGGACGCACAAAAGCGCATTATAAACGAACTCGGAAAATTCGCGGTTAAAGAAGTGCTGCTGGATTCCAAAAACGCCAAGGGCGGTATTGCCGAATTTGTAAAGGACAAGTTGGGCGGAATGGTAACGGTAAGACCGGACAGCAGTTTTGATATTAAAAACACCGAAAATATGCTGCTCAAGGTTTTTGACGTGGTAAGCGTGCAAAATCTGGGGATTGAGCGCGAAAGCGCCGCGGCTGCGGCTTTGGGCGCTGCGATAGAATATTTGTATGAAACGGGACTGTGCAACGAAATCTCGGTAAATAAAATACAGTTATATACCGAAAAGCAGTTTATGCAGCTTGATTTAATGACGCTGAAGAATCTTGAAATCATCGAAACCATGCGGCATAAATCAAAAAAAGGCTCGCTTTTATGGGTGCTTGACAAAACACGCACCGCCATGGGAAAACGGCTTATGCGCTCTTGGGTGGAAAAGCCGCTTATGGACATAAACGCAATAAACGACAGGCAAAATGCCGTGGAAGAACTTATGGGAGATATGCTGCACACGGGTGAAATTTCCGATTCCCTTTCGGATGTGCGCGATATTGAACGTATTATTTCCAAAACCGTATACGGCACGGCAAACGCAAAGGAATTACGCAGCCTTTGCGAAACGCTTAAAGTGCTGCCTAAAATTAAAAATACACTGGACTTTTATAATTGCAGACTTTTAAAGTCGCTTAATGCCGACATTGACCTTCTTGACGATATAAAACAGCTTGTTGACAGTGCCATTGTGGACGAACCGCCGTTATCGGTGCGTGAAGGCGGTATGATAAAACCCGGTTTTAACGCCGAAGTGGACGAACTTAACGACGTTATTAAAAACGGCACCGGTTACATAAACAAAATAGAAGCGGATGAAAGAGAAAAAACGGGCATTAAAAACCTGCGAATAAGATATAACCGTGTTTTCGGATATTATATTGAGGTCACAAATTCGTTTTTGGATAAGGTACCGCCCGAATATGTGCGCAAACAAACACTTGTTAATTGCGAACGATTTATTACTGACGAACTTAAACGTATCGAAGCCAAAGTGCTTGGCGCACATGAGCGCATAAAGGCGCTTGAATACGAGATTTTTACAGATATACGCAAAAAAGTTGCAGGGCAGATAAAACGCTTTCAGAAAACCGCTGCGGCAATTTCATCGCTTGATGTGCTGAGGTCTTTTGCGGCAGTGGCGGTAGAAAACGGATATGTAAGACCGCATATGCGTACGGACGGCGTTTTAAACATAAAGTCCGGCAGACATCCTGTTGTGGAAAAACTATCGGATACGCCTTTTGTATCAAATGATACTTTTCTTAACTGTCAGGATTCAAGATGCGCTATAATAACAGGACCTAATATGGCAGGTAAATCCACATATATGCGTCAGGTGGCAATAATAGCGGTTATGGCGCAGACAGGTTCCTTTGTTCCGGCGCTTTCGGCAGATATGGGCGTTGTTGACGCCGTATTTACACGCGTCGGCGCCTCGGACGACCTCGCAAGCGGTCAGTCGACGTTTATGCTTGAGATGAGTGAAGTTGCAAACATACTTAAAAACGCAACGCGCAACAGTTTGCTTATACTTGATGAAATAGGCAGGGGAACTTCTACCTTTGACGGTATGGCAATAGCGAAAGCGGTGTTGGAATTTTGTGTTAACCACCGCAGCCTCGGCGCCAAAACGCTGTTTGCGACACATTATCACGAACTTACCCAAATGGAAGACGAACTTGACGGAGTGAAAAATTACAATATTGCCGTGAAAAAACGCGGAGACGACATAATATTCTTACGCAGGATAGTCAGCGGCGGTGCGGATGAAAGTTACGGTATAGAAGTTGCAAAACTTGCGGGCATACCCGATTCCGTAATAACCCGTGCCAAAGACGTATTGGCGGATCTGCACACAAACGGCGTTACATATATTAAAAAGGAACAACCGCTTGATATGCAAATAGATCTGGAATCGGTCAATGCAAAGTCTGTTTACACGGAACTTAAGGAAATTGACGTTGATACCCTAACGCCTATAGAGGCTATGAAGATACTTTACAACTTATCCGAAAAAGCAAAATCAATGTAACAAAATTAAAAAACAGGAGGTGCAAAATGCCTGAAATTAAGGTTTTACCGAGGGAAATAGCGGAACTTATAGCGGCAGGAGAAGTGGTTGAAAGACCGAGCGCCGTTATTAAGGAACTTGTTGAAAATTCAATAGACGCAGGCGCTTCCGCCGTAACTGTGGAAATAAAGCGCGGCGGCATTACTTATATGAGTGTGAGGGATAACGGCTGCGGAATAGCGCGCAAAGATGTTCCGACGGCATTTTTGCGCCATGCAACAAGCAAAATTAAGCAAAAATGCGACCTTGACGCCATAGGAACACTCGGCTTCAGGGGGGAGGCTCTTGCGGCAATTTCAGCGGTATCAAAAACGCAGATTATAACACGCACGGCAGATGAGGAAATAGGTACTTGCTGTACGGTTGAGGGCGGCGTGCAAACGTCAATAGACGATATAGGCTGCGACATCGGAACGATAATTACCGTAAGAGATATTTTTTACAACACGCCGGCGCGTATGAAATTTTTAAAAAGCGATGTTACCGAGGCAGGCAGTATTGCGGCGGTTGTGGACCGTATGGCACTGTCGCACCCCGAAATATCGTTCCGTTTTATAAAAGACGGCAAGCAGATGCTAAGCACTGCCGGCGACGGCAACATAAGCAACACCGTTTATGCGGTTTTGGGCAGAGATTTTGCCGCGGCGCTTATTGATGCGGACAATACGCTTGAGAATATACACGTTCACGGCAAAATATGTAAACCTGTTTACTGTAAGCAAAACCGTAACGGTCAGTTTTTCTTTTTAAACGGCAGACTTGTGCGTTCTGGCACAGCGTGCGCCGCACTGGAACAGGCTTATAAAAACTCGGTTATGACGGGAAAATTTCCGTGCTGCGTGCTTTTTATAGATCTGCCCGAAAATACCGTTGACGTAAATGTGCATCCTGCAAAAACGGAAGTTAGGTTTTCGGATGAAAAAAAGGTATTTTCAAGCGTATATTATGCGGTTAAAAATGCGCTTGAGCGCCTTGACACACGCCCCGAAATTAAAATCAAACCGTTTAATCCGTATACGCCTGTTGCAGCCGCAGCGCAGCAAATGACGGTGGACGAATATAAAAATACCGTTTTAAATAAACCCGTCGATACTTTTAAGTACACAGACTTTAAGGAAAACTTAAAGCTGGATAAAGCGGATTACAACCGCGGTGTATCATCGGCGCAGAGCATTGCCGAGAGCCCCAAGCCGCAATTGTTTGCCGGTGATTACAAACAAAATACCGCAAAAGTCTGCGAGCCTGCCGTAACGGAAAACCAAACCGAAAAAACACAGGCGGAAAGTTTTAACGACGCAGTACAGCAGACAAGAGCCTTCGAGTCCGCAATTACCGACAGGGTGCTGCCCGTACCGATAAAGTATATAGGACAGGTTTTTGATACATATATAATAGCCCAAAAGGAAAATGAAATTTATTTAATAGATAAACATGCCGCACATGAGAGAATTTTGTACGAGCAGTTTAAAAACAGTGAAGAAATACAGGTGCAGCAATTACTGACGCCTGTAAGCGTAACGCTTACGGCGGATGAATATGCCGCAATTATACAGAATACCGACAGCCTGCAAAAGCAAGGATTTTATGTCGAGGATTTCGGGGGCAATACCGTAAAAGTTACGGCTGTTCCCGCAATGCTTAAGGATGAGGATATCAGCCTTTTGGTAAGCGAGCTTGCCGGTCAAGCGGCAGCGCATACGGCGGTGTCACCGCAGAAGTTTGACGACATATTCCATACGGTTGCATGCAAGGCGGCAATTAAGGGAAAATGCAAAAACGACGATGCGGAACTCGCAATCCTTGCCGAAAAAATACTTGCGGATAACAATATAATGTATTGTCCGCACGGCAGACCGGTGGCGTTTAAAATCACCAGACGCGAACTTGAAAAATACTTTGGAAGAATACAGTAATAATGGATAGTATATCAAAAAAAATACCTGTTACGGCAGTAGTCGGCCCCACGGCATGCGGAAAAACGCGGTTAGGCGTGTATCTTGCAAAAAAGTTTGACGGCGAAGTGGTATCGGCTGACTCTATGCAAATATATAAGGGCATTTCCATAGCGTCGGCGGCACCTGACGCCGACGAAACTCAGGGTGTGCCGCACCATATGTTAGAGTTTTTACCACTCGGTGAAACTTTTTCGGTTGCGGATTATGTAGACCAAGCACAAAATGTTATAGACGGTATAATTTCACGAAATAAATTGCCCATATTGGTCGGCGGCACAGGACTTTATGTAAACTCACTTATAGACGGGATAAAGTTTTCGCAGCAAAATGCCGACGACGGCTTGCGGAAAAGAATTGAAGAACAGACAGACAGACTCGGCACGGAAGAAATGCTGCGCCGATTGGCTGTGTTTGATCCCGATACGGCACAAAAACTGCACACTAACGATAAACGCAGGATAATAAGAGCGTTTGAAGTGTACGAGGCCACGGGAATTCCCATATCGGTCCAAAATAAAGAATCAAAAAAAGACGGCAGCCGTTACAGCGCGCTTATAATAGGACTGACATACAGAAACCGCGAAACGCTGTATGAGAGAATTGAGAAAAGAATTGACGAAATGCTGAAACGCGGGCTGCTTGAAGAAGCCGCAAAAACACTTGAATGTACGGCAGGCAAAGGCGCTTTGCAGGCAATAGGTCACAAGGAAATGCACGCGTATTTGCGCGGTGAGGTTACATACGAACAGGCCGTAAGCAATTTAAAAACAGCAACACGGCATTACGCAAAAAGGCAGCTGACTTGGTTTAATAAAAGAAACGATATTTTTTGGATATATGCAGACGAATGCGATGCAGACAGCACCGCGTATAAAATTGTAAAAAGGTGGCGGGATGAATGGAAAAATCAAACAAATTGCTTGTAACTGTTGTTCTGGCAGTTATAGGAGTTTTTGTAATTTACCAGCTGTATTCCGCTTTTTACAATCCTGTATCCACCGAAACGGTAACCCAGTATACCGCAACGGACGGCGTTAATATTACGGGTGTTATAATAAGGGATGAGGAATTTATAAATTATTCGTCGTCCGGTTCTTTGCATTTTAACGTTCAGGACAGCGAGAGGGTGGCAAAGGACGGCGTTATTGCCGATGTATATAATAACGAATCGCAGTCGGTAGCGGCAACGCGCGTTGCGGAAATTGAAAATGAGATAGCAGGCATAGAGGAAATTCAAAAATACAACGATACAAACGCGGTTGATATTACGCTTTTAAACACAAAAATGTATGCGGATTTAAATACTATAAATGCACGTTGTTCTACGGGCAAGTATTCCGAACTTACCGACGAAACGCAAAATTTGCTTACGCTTATAAACCGCAAACAAATTGCCACGGGACAAGCGGTCGATTTCAGCGCGCAGCTTACCGCGCTTAAATCCGAACTTGAAACCCAAAAAGCCGCGGTCGGCACACCGTCGGGATATATAAAAGCACAAAATTCAGGATATTTTGTGTCGGTTACCGACGGCTACGAAAAAGTGCTTACAACCGATAAACTTTCGCAAATTACTCCCGAATTTCTCGATAACTTAAAACCGCAGGAAACCGACAGCACGGTTATGGGTAAACTTGTTTCAAATTACATATGGTACATTGCCGCTTCGGTTTCGGTTAACGATTCAATGCAATTTAAGACAGGCGATACGCTTACAATAAAGACCGCGCTTAAGTCAAATCCGGAAATAACCGCACAGGTTTACGGTATTAATATGTCCGCCGCGGATAACCGCGCGGTTGTAATTTTTATGTGTACCGAAATGAGCGGGGAACTGTCGTCCATACGCTCCGGTGCAATGACGGTGGTAAGAAACACTTATACCGGACTTATGGTGGACAGCAAGGCACTGCGCGTTGTAAATAAAGAGGTAACGGATTCCGACGGAAAAACCGAAACCAAGTCGGTTACAGGCGTATATGTTGTGTCGGGTATGTCGGCTTCGTTTGTACCGGTAAACATACTTTATGCGGATAAATCCGATACGTTTGTAATATGCGAATATCTTACCGATGATGGTAATTTAAAACTATATGACGAAATTATTGTAAAGGGAAAGAATATTTATGACGGAAAAATCATTGACTGATGCATTTGATAAAAACTATGCGGATATAAAAGAACGCATAGCGTCAGCCGCGGTGCGCTCGGGCAGACGTCCTGAGGATATAATACTGCTTGCCGCAACAAAGACTGTCGATGTCGGTTTAATAAATTACGCAATAGAAAAAGGTATTAAATACATAGGCGAAAACAGGGTGCAGGAATTTTTATCAAAGGAAAATGATTTACTCCCTGCGGCGCACAGACACTTTATAGGCCATTTGCAAACCAATAAGGTAAAAGATATTGTAGGCAGGGTTGAGCTTATAGAGTCTGTAAGTTCTTTAAAACTGGCTTATGAAATAGGCAAACAGTCGGTAAAAAAAGGAATTGTAAGCGATTGCCTTTTGGAAGTTAATATAGGTAGCGAGGAAAGCAAGTCCGGATTTACGGTTGACGAAATTAAAGAATACGCCGAGGAAATCAATAAAATACAGGGAATTTATGTAAAAGGACTTATGGCTATACCGCCGGCAGAGTGCGATGAGCAAAAAAATCGAGAATATTTTACACAAATGTACAAACTGTTTGTTGAAATACGCGACAAAAAATTATATAATGATATTGTATTACTTTCGATGGGTATGTCAGGCGATTTTGAAACCGCAATAGAATGCGGCGCAAATATTGTGCGTATAGGTACTGCCCTTTTCGGTAAGAGGAATTATTTAATTTAAAGGAGTAATAAATATGGCACTTTGGGAGAACGTAAAAAACTTTATGGGGTTTGAGTCGGACGATTACGAAGAGGATGAGGTTGCACAGAAAAATGAAGAACCTGCTGCCGCCGTAGCTCCCGTTCAGCATAAGGAGCCGAGAATAGTAAACAGCGACAGAAAAGCAAAAAATGCAACGCTTTCTTCATCGCAAATGCAGGTTGTTATTGTAAAGCCCGATCATTTTGAGGACGTTACAATGATAGCCGACCACATCAACGCAAAGCGCAGCGTAGTGCTTAATCTTGAAGCGTCAAACCGCGAAACTTCGCGCAGAATTATTGATTTTATAAGCGGTGTTGCGTATGCAAATCACGGTACGATACGCAAAGTTGCAAACAGCACGTTTATGATAACGCCGAACGAAGTCGATATTTCGGGCGAGCTTTTAATGGAAGACTACGAGTATTAATATATGGAATCGGAATTGCTGGTATCGCGTATAGAGGATACGGCAGCGGCAGCGCAGAATACATGCGTACCGAAATTTCTCGGTTTTTTGACACCGCAGGAAACCGCCGCAGCGCAGGCAACGCTTAAAAATAAAGTAAAGTTTTGTTTCGGCGGCGGTTATACGGGGGCTGAGCGCGTGCTTTTATGCGTTTTGCCCGATTGGTGCGAAGAAAATGACGTCGATTATCCGATACGGGCGTTAACGGTTGCGTACAAAAACTTTAAAACGCTGTCCCACAGGGACTTTTTGGGCGCAATAATGGCATTGGGCATTAAAAGGGAATCTGTCGGTGATATACTTACGCAGCCTTCCCGCGCCGTAATTTTTGTAAAAAAGGAAATATCCGATTTTATAAAACAGCAACTTTTAAAAGTAGGCAGCACGGGCGTTACCGTGACTGACGGATTTACACCGCCGCTGCCCGGTATCGGCGTTAAACTTGAAAATACCGTTACGGTATCTTCACTGCGGCTTGACTGTGTGGTGTCGGCATTGACGGGACTTTCAAGAAACAGCGCCGTGCAGTGTATAGAACAGGGATTTGTAAGCGTAAACTCGGTTTGCCGCGAAAAAATTACATACAAAATAAACGAGGGCGACAAAATTACGGTAAGAGGTATCGGTAAGTTTGATATTTTAAGCGCCGGCGGCATATCCAAAAAGGGCAGAATTATTTTGAAATCGGCAAAATATGTATAAAGCAAATTTTCGGGGGAGGTCTTTATTATGATGAGTTCGAACGATGTAAGGGATGTAAAATTCGATAAGGCGATGAACGGCTACAAGCGGGAGGAAGTTGACAATTTTCTTGATGCGGTAGAGCAGGATTATCGCCAATACGAAGCCTACATACAGTCTATGCAGGAACGCGTAAATTCGCTTAATGCGGAGATAGAGCAGTATAAAAATTCGCAGTCAAGTCTGCAAAATGTTTTGTTAAGCGCACAGCAGTTGGCTGATAAAATAACGGCAGAGGCTAAGGAAAAAGCCAAAAAAATAATCGACGATGCGTCGGCTGCCGCACAGAAAGCAACGGCGGAAGCAAAGGATATGCTTTCCAACTTTGACGAAAAATTGGCTGAGAAAAAACTGCGCGCCGAAAGCGAGATGGCGGTCTGCACAGAAAAGGCAAGAAAAGAGCAGGAGGCCGTAAAGGCCGTAACAGCAGAGGCGGTACGTCAGCAGCAGGCTTTGTTTGATAAACTCCGCCTTGAAGTAGGCGCTTTTAAAAACGATTTGCTTGAACAGTATAAAAAACATATTGAATTTATATCAAAAATGCCCGATTGCGTTGCAATGGATGCACAGCGCGCCGCTAAAGCCGTAGAACTTGAACTTGACAAGCAGTATAAACTTGAGGATGCGGTTAAAAATTATAATTCGGCAAGTGCCGAAAATACGGAAAACAAACCGGAAGAAGTTGCTCCGGCTGCAGAGGAAAAAGCGGACGAAGCAGTAAAAAATGATACGGCAACGGGCTTTACGGTTAATACGGATACCGTAAAAGATGCGCAGACGTCGGACTCGGCAGATGCGGGCAACGAACGAAAAGGTTTTGCGAACAGTTTTTTCAGCAAAAATAAGTAATACTTATACACGGTCGGAGGAAAATTAATGGCCTATATTATATCGGTTGTGTGTGCCGTAATTTTGCTTGCGGCGGACCAATTAAGCAAGGCTTTTGTCGCGGCAAATTACAGCCTGTATGACACCGGTACGCTGATACCCCGTATTTTTGATTTTTGCTATATACGCAATACCGGCGGCGCTTGGGGCGTATTAAGCGGAAAGACATGGCTGTTGGTTGTTATAACCGTAGTTGTTATGGCGGCTGTAATATGGTGGATGATAAAACGGATAAACGGCAACAAATTGCTTTTTGCGGCAGCATGCCTTGTGTTGTCGGGCGGTGTCGGCAATATGGTCGACAGGATTTTCCGCGGCGGCAGCGTTGTTGATTTTATACAGTTTGCTTTTTGGAAGAGTTTCCCCGTGTTTAATATTGCGGATTGTGCAATAGTGGCAGGCTGCTGCCTGCTTGCGGTAAGTCTGCTTAAAGACGGCTTTAAGGCCGACAAGGAAATTAAGGAAAACTGATATGAAGCAGTTTGTTTTTGATGAGCCGTCGGCAATGCGGCTTGACGCATTTTTGTCGAAAAAAGCGGATATTACACGCAGTTATGCCGAAAAACTTACCGAAAGCGGCTGCGTGAGCGTTAACGGAAATTCGGCGGTAAAAAGCACAAAACTGCGTTGCGGTGATGTGGTTGTATTGGACGAGCCGCCGCCGCAGGCGACTGACGTTTTGCCGCAAAACATACCGCTTGATGTAGTTTACGAGGACGACTTTTTGCTTGTGGTAAATAAACCTAAGGGCATGGTGGTACATCCTGCGGCAGGCAATCCCGACGGTACGCTTGTAAACGCTTTGCTGTACCGTTGCGGTAATTCGCTGTCAGGCATTAACGGCGTTATACGCCCCGGCATAGTACACAGGATAGACAAAAACACAAGCGGACTTTTAATTGTTGCAAAAACCGACGAAGCACATTTGTTTTTGTCGGAGCAGATAAGCAGCCATACATTTACAAGGGAATACGAAGCGGTGGTTTACGGTAACATTAAGGCGGACGAGGGCACGGTGGACGCACCTATAGGCAGGAGTAAAACCGACCGCAAAAAAATGGCGGTAACCGCTTATAATTCCAAAAATGCCGTAACAAATTATTATGTTTTAAACCGCGGCAACGGATTTACGCATATAAAATGCGTGCTTAAAACGGGCAGGACGCACCAAATAAGGGTGCATATGGCGTATATAGGTCACCCTGTTGCAGGCGATGACGTATACGGACCTAAAAATGTAATAAAAAGTCTTAACGGGCAATGTCTGCACGCTAAAAAAATAGGCTTTATACACCCAAACACAAAACAGTATATGGAATTTGAAAGTCCTTTGCCGGACTATTTCATAAATTTTTTAAAAACAAATTTTTAGTACAGCAAACCGCCGTACTAACCGAGAGGAAGTAAAATATGGATTCAATTAAGGAAAAAGCATTAAAGCAAACGGCTTGCCGTGTTCGTATGGGAATAATTGAGGGAACACATGCGGCAAAATCCGGACATCCGGGCGGATCGCTGTCCTGTGCGGATATTCTGACCTATCTTTATTTTGAGGAAATGAATATAGACGAGAAAAATCCGAAAAAGGATGATAGGGACAGATTTGTTCTGTCAAAGGGACATGCCGCACCGGCGCTTTATTCGGTGCTGGCACAACGCGGATTTTTCGACACAGCCGAAATCGGCAGGCTGCGTCATATAGGTTCTGTGCTGCAGGGACATCCCGATATGAAACATATACCGGGTGTTGATATGTCCACAGGTTCTCTCGGTCAAGGCGTTTCGGCGGCTGTGGGTATGGCTTTGTCCGCAAAGCACTTCGGTAATGATTTCAGGGTTTACGCTGTTCTCGGCGACGGCGAATGCGAAGAAGGTCAGGTTTGGGAGGCTGCTATGTTTGCGGCAAATAAAAATCTTGACAACCTTGTTTTGTTTGTAGACTATAACGATTTACAGATAGACGGAACTATTGAGGAGGTTAATTCTCCGCTTCCGTTTGATAAAAAGTTCGAAGCGTTCAATTTTAACGTAATTACAATAGACGGACATGATTTTGCACAGATAGAATCTGCCCTTAATAAAGCACGGGAAACAAAGGGCAAACCCACCGCAATAATCGCAAAAACCGTAAAGGGCAAAGGCGTTTCGTTTATGGAAAATCAAGTCGGCTGGCACGGTACTGCG
The DNA here is from genome assembly GCA_934464615.1 of uncultured Eubacteriales bacterium. Lineage (GTDB taxonomy): Bacteria > Bacillota > Clostridia > Oscillospirales > Acutalibacteraceae > SIG565. The sequence continues at coordinate 49,669 of CAKSKA010000001.1, forward strand.
CCTAACGATGAACAGTACGGTCAGGCAATGGACGAACTTAAAAATCAGCTTACGGCTTTACAGTAGGAGGAATTAAAAAATGGCAGACACAGTAAAAAAAGCAACCCGTGAGGGTTACGGCTCCGGCCTTGTAAAGTTAGGAGAAGCACACGACGATTTTATTGTTATGGACGCGGATTTGGCCGCCGCAACAAAATCGGGCGCATTTAAAAAAGCATATCCCGACAGATTTTATGATTGCGGTATAGCAGAGCAGAATATGATGGGAATTGCCGCAGGAATTGCCGCAACCGGCAAAAAGGTTTTTGCAAGTTCTTTTGCAATGTTTGCCGCAGGCAGAGCTTTTGAGCAAATAAGAAATTCCATAGGTTACCCCCATTTAAATGTTAAGGTTTGTGCAACACATGCGGGCATTTCCGTAGGCGAGGACGGCGCAACACATCAGTGTAACGAGGATATAGCCGTAATGCGTACAATTCCCGGTATGGTAATTATAAACCCTGCGGACGCAGTGGAAGCCGAAAAAGCAATGCTTGCTTTATACGATTATGAAGGCCCTGCGTATATACGTTTCGGCAGACTTGCCGTTCCGGTAATTTTCGGGGACGATTATAAGTTTGAAATAGGCAAAAGCGTGCAGCTGCGTGACGGAAACGACGCAACAATTATTGCCACCGGACTTATGGTTGCGGAAGCACTGCAGGCGCACGACATATTAAAGCAGCAGGGTATAAACGCGCGCGTTATAAATATGGCTACAATAAAACCGCTTGATACTGCCGCCGTATTAAAGGCCGCAAAGGAAACAGGAGTTATTGTAACCGCGGAAGAACATTCGGTTATAGGCGGACTCGGCTCGGCAGTCAGCGAATATTTGGCTGAAGAATACCCGACACGCGTTGTAAAACTCGGTATGAATGATGAATTCGGATGTTCCGGACCGGCTAACGATTTGCTTGATAAGTTCGGATTCCGTGCTGCAGATATCGCAGAAAAAGTAATTAAGGCAGTTAAAAATAAATAACACATATGTTAAAAGCGCCGCAGTATCAGCCAAAAGCCGAATACTGCGGCACTTTTTATTACCGTATTTTGCCTGATTTATTGACAAAAAATATGCGCTTTGGTATAATAAACAGTGTTAATTTTTATTTAAAGGAAGTAAAAAATATGGAATGGATGTCGCTGAATACGCTTAGGGAAAAGTATTTGTCCTTTTTTGAATCTAAAGGCCATTTGCGTCTGCCCAGCTTCTCGCTTGTTCCTAACAACGATAAGTCGCTTTTGCTTATAAATTCGGGTATGGCGCCTATGAAAAAATACTTTACGGGTGAAGTAACACCGCCTTCAAAACGCGTTACGACCTGCCAGAAGTGTATACGCACACCCGACCTTGAGAGAGTGGGACATACGGCGCGTCACGGCACTTATTTTGAAATGCTGGGTAACTTTTCATTCGGCGATTATTTTAAAAACGAGGCTATACCGTGGGCATGGGAGTTTTTAACCGAAGTGCTTGAAATTCCGGCAGATAAACTGTGGCCCTCGGTTTATGAAAGCGATGACGAGGCATATAATATATGGCGCGATAAAATAGGCGTGCGCGAGGATCATATAGTGCGCCTCGGTAAAGAAGATAATTTCTGGGAACACGGCACAGGCCCTTGCGGTCCGTGCAGCGAAATTTATTTTGACCGCGGTGAAAAATACGGCTGCGGCAAACCCGACTGTAAACCCGGCTGCGATTGCGACAGGTATATGGAAATATGGAATAACGTATTTTCGCAGTTTAACAATATGGGTGACGGTACTTATACCGAACTTGAGCATAAAAACATAGATACAGGCATGGGACTTGAACGCCTTGCCTGCGTTATTCAGGGTGTCGACAATATGTTTGAGGTTGACACCATACGCAATATACTTAATACCGTATGCGAAATTTCCGGCGTTAAGTACGGCGAAAATGCCGATAATGACATATCCATACGTGCAATTACCGACCATGCCAGGGCCGCTACATTTATGATAAGCGACGGTATTATTCCTTCAAACGAAGGCAGGGGTTATGTGCTTCGCAGACTTATACGCCGCGCGGCGCGCCACGGCAGACTGTTAGGCATAAACCGTCCGTTTTTGCCCGAAGTTGTAGACTCGGTTATTAAGGAAAATAAGTCCCATTATGTTGAACTTAACGATAAACAGGAACTTATTAAAAAGGTAATTTCGTTTGAAGAAGCGGCGTTTGCCAAAACTATCGACCAAGGACTTTCAATTTTGTCCTCCCTTACAAAACAGGGAGGTGTTTTATCGGGCGCGGATGCGTTTAAACTCTACGATACTTACGGTTTTCCGCTTGATCTAACAAAGGATATTTTAAGCGAAAAGAATATGACTGTTGATGAGGACGGATTTAACGAACTTATGCAGCAGCAGCGCGAAAAGGCACGTTCCGGCAGGAAGGCCGCCGACGCTGAAAGTTGGAAGAGCGACGGAATATCGCTTGACGGAATCGCCCCGACGCAGTTTAAAGGATATACCGAGAATGAAACAACGGCTGCTGTGCTTGCAGTAGTGGTTGACGGCGAACAAACTTCGGCAGTAAATGAAGGACAGAATGCGGTTATTGTGTTTGATAACACCGTATTTTATGCCGAAAGCGGCGGACAGGTTGGCGATACAGGCGAGATATACGCAAACGGCGCTGCGGCAGAAATTGTAAACACACAAAAGAACGGCGCCGGAATTTATATGCACTTTGCAAAAGTTACATCGGGCAGTATTGCCGTAGGCGACACACTTACACTTAAAATTAATGTTGCGCGCAGGGATGCTGTTCGCCGTAATCATACGGCGGCACATTTGCTGCAGGCAGGGTTAAGGAAAGTACTCGGTACGCATGTTGAACAGGCAGGTCAGCTTGTAAACGAAAGCGCCGTTAGATTCGACTTTACCCATTTTTCCGCACTTAGTCCGCAGGAATTGGCAGATGTTGAAAGTTTTGTCAACGATACAATACTTTCGGGTATCAATGTTGAAAACACCGAAATGCCTATTGATGAAGCCAGAGCACTCGGCGCAATGGCATTGTTCGGCGAGAAATACGGAAAAATAGTAAGAGTTGTTAAGATTGCCGACCGTTCTGTAGAACTTTGCGGCGGTACACATGTCGATAACACCGCAAAATTAGGTCTTTTCCATATTATATCGGAATCAAGCGTAGCGGCAGGCGTAAGAAGGATTGAAGCCGTTACTGGATACAACGTATTAAAACTTATAGAAAAACAAAACGCGGTTATTAATGAAACCGCCGCAGTGCTTAAAACAAATGCAAATGAACTTGCGGCACGTGCAAATCAGATAACGGCAGAACTTAAAGCCGCGGTTAAGCAAGCCGAAGCGCTTGAGGCAAAAATTGCCGCAGGTAAGTCGGACGAAATACTTAAGGGTGCGGTTGAGATTAACGGATGTACTTTTGTAAGCGCGGTTGTTGACGGCGCGAATGCCGATACGCTGCGTTCTATGAACGAAACGCTTAAGGCAAACAATCCCGATATTATATCCGTTTTGGCGGCAAAAGGCGAAAAAATCACATTTTGCGCGGCATGTGGTAAAAATGCGGTAGCAAAGGGCGCAAATGCCGGTGCAATAGTACGCGAAGCGGCGAAGACAGCCGGCGGCAACGGCGGCGGAAAACCTGACTTTGCAATGGCAGGCGGTAAGGACGCCGACAAAATTACGGCGGCATTGGAAACGGCAGAAAATATTGCAAGGTCGCAAATAGGGGGTTAATTTATGGAAGATTGTTTATTTTGTAAAATCGCCGCGGGCGAAATACCTTCACAAAAAATTTATGAGGACGAATATGTTTATGCCTTTGCCGATATTGATCCCAAGGCGCCGTTCCACGCAATTGTAATACCCAAACAACACATTGCATCGGCTGCGGATATAACGCCGGAAAACAGCGTTTTGGTTGCAAAGGTTTTTGAGGCAATTGCCGAAATTGCAAGACAGGAAAACCTTGAAAACGGATTCAGGGTAGTAAATAACTGCGGCAAAGACGGCGGTCAGACCGTGGGACATATGCATTTTCATCTTTTGGCACGCAGGGATCTCGGTTGGCCGCCCGGCTGATAAAAACCGAATTTAATATGACAGATATTTACGGAAAGGTTAGTGCAAAAAATGGCAGAAACATATACGCTTAAAATAGCCGGTCTTGAAAGACAGCTTAGAAGATTTCCGGTAAACGATAAACTTGATATAGCCGCATTTATAATGTTCGGCGATGTTGAATTGACCGTTAAGGTTGCGGAAGAATTACTTAAAAAAGTTCCGGATTTTGATGTTATTTTAACGCCTGAAGCAAAAAGCATACCGTTAGCCTATGAAATGGCAAGGCAGTCCGGTAAGCCGTACATCGTTGCAAGGAAGGGCTCCAAAGTTTATATGGGCAACCCATTGGAAGTCAGCGTAAGGTCGATAACGACAGATCACGTTCAGCAACTGTTTTTGGGTGATACTGACGTGCAGAATTTAAAAGGCAAAAAGGTCCTTTTGGTAGATGATGTTATAAGCACCGGAGAATCGCTTGAAGCTGTACGCAAACTTGTAACGGAAGCACAGGGAATTGAGGCTGCTGCATGTGCCGCCTTGGCGGAAGGCGACGCGGCAAAACGCGACGATATAATCTTCCTGGAGCCGTTGCCGTTGTTCTTTAAATAATTTATAATGTCCGGAAATCAACTCCGGACATTTTTTAAGTGTCTAGCATGACAGGACTCGAACCTGTCACGCCTACGAAACAAAATTTTGCATAATACATTGCCTCAAAACTCGAAATACGGCAGTATTCCTGCGTTTTATCGGCTTCGTCTTATAACAAAATTTTAGTTTCGATAGGTTAAAAGTTTCTGCCGTCGAATTTTATATTCGGCGAAGCGAGAAATTTGCAGCAAGGCTGACGCCTTGCAAAAATAAACGCAAAGCCGCAATCTAAAAGGCGGCGAGCGAAACCGCGGCAGGTTCGAATCCTGTCACGCTAGGCAAGCGATAATGACAAGTCGAAGTTACTCTGTTTCGGGATAGTTCAAACTTGTAGTTTTTGCTTAAGCTGTATAACTTTATATTAATTTGGGATTTTGGGAATGAAAAGGCCTATTATATTGTGCGCCGTATGTTGCAGCGTTATGTCTGTTTGCGGTACATTTTTTGGTATTAACGCATTTTTGATTGCGGCAGTTTTGTGTTTTATTTCAGGAATTGCCTGTATGTTTAAATTCAGGGAAACGGCAATAGTACCTGTTCTTGTTGTACTTTTGACGGTAAATATGCTGCTTAATACAAATGTTAAAATTAAAAATGTTGCTGCTGTCAACGCACAGGACAGTTATATTAACGGCATTGTTACAGATGTTGACTTTTACGGCAGTAATGTTTATTATACAATAAATGTTAAGGAAAGCGAAAAGCCGGAATTACAAGGAATAAAGGTGTGTTTGTCGTCTTCCGCATCTGCAGCGGATATAGGTGATACAATAAGTTGTAACGCAGTAATTTATACCGTAACAGACAGGCGGACGCAGTATTATTCAAACGGTGTTTTCGCCGTCGGCAGAATAACGGAAACAAACGCTGTGACGTCGGGTAAAGGAATAACAAAAACGGTTTACAATGTACAAAAAGCAATAACCGATAAACTTTTCAGTAATATGTCACCGCAAAGCGCGGCAACGGTAAACGCGCTTTTGTGCGGAAACAGAGAATATCAAACCAAGGAGTTTTCGCAGGCAGTAAGAAAAAGCGGTGTAAGTCATGTAATGGTAGTATCGGGAATGCATATGTCCATACTTTGCGGCGGTGTGTATTTTCTGCTTGAAAAGATTAAAGCCGGACGTAATTTACGCAGTATAATAATGCTTTTGGTAATTGCGGCTTTTATGACGCTTTGCGGTTTTACACCGTCGGTTATACGTGCCGGAATTACATATTTGATAATGATATCAGGCAATTTACTGCTGCGGCGCAGTGACGGTTTGGCGTCACTTTGCTGCGCTGTAACATTAATAACGCTTGTAAATCCTTTAATTACGGGAAATGTCGGCTATCTTTTATCGGTAAGCGCCACATTCGGACTGATAGTTTTGTATCCTTTACTTGAAGCACGGGTTAAAATACGCAATAAATTTGTAAGGGAATTTACGAAAACGGTTTTAACTGCATTTTCCGCGTTGGTGACAACGGCGCCTATATCATTAATTTTCTTCGGCAGTATAACACCTATTGCAATTGTTACAAATGTGTGCATATCTTATGCGGTAACGGGTGCGCTTATATTTGCAGCAGTGGGTACGGCAATGTACTTTTTGCCGTTTGGCGAGTTTTTGTGTAAAATACCGTACACAATTGCAGATATAGCCGCAAAATACTGCAATGCGGTAATTAACTTTTTCGGAAGTGTTTAAAAATTTTAGTCGGGAGGGGTATCTATGGCAGATGAAACGATGCTTAAAAACAGCATAAAAAACGGGAACATATATAATTGCTACTTTATTTACGGCAATGATGCATATATGAAAAAGTTTTATGTTGATAAAATTATCGGCAAGACCGCAGACCGCGATGACGTTTTTAATTTTACCGCTTTTTCGGACGAGTGCGAGATGGCGCAAGTCAGTAATGCTGTAGAGCAGCTTCCGTTAATGAACGACAGAAAATGCGTGCTTTTAACCGATTATGATTTTGAAAAATCGGCTAAATCCGAATTTGACGCATTAAAAGAAATTGCCGAAACCGTACCTGAAAGCACGGTGTTTATAATTTGGTGTAACAACTATACATTTGACGTAAAAAAAAGCGACAGGGCAAAAAAACTTGCCGCCTGTGTGCAAAAGGGCGGCGGAATGGCGGTTGAGGTAAACCATCCTTCATTGTCCGACCTTAAAAGACTGCTTGTAAACGGCGCGCAAAAGCGCAATATTAAATTAGCCCCGAATACGGCGCAAAGGCTAATAGAAAACTGCGGCGACGATATAAACCTGCTTAGAAGCGAACTTGAAAAACTTTGCGCCTACTGCACGGCGCAGAATATAAGCGAGATAAATTCGGAAATTATAGAAAAAGTATGCGTAAAATCTGTGGAGGCTTCGGTTTTTGATTTGGCGGGAGAAATATTTACGCTTAATATTACCGCGGCCGTAAATACGCTTGATAACCTTTTTTATTTAAAAACCGAGGCGGCTGTAATTCTGCACAGTATATTTACATCGTTCATAGACGCTTACAGGGTGTATTCCGGCGTAATTTGCGGCATAAGCATACCGCAAATAGCCAAGGATTTCGGATACGGCAGGCGTGAATTTGTTCTTACAAAAATTAAAGGTTTTGCCGCTAAAATGGATAACACAAAGTTCAAACTTTGCTTTGAGGAGTTGACCGAAGCGGATTCACGGCTTAAGGGATTTTCCTGCGATGAAAAGGGCGTGTTGGAGCAACTTGTAATCAAATTGGTTTACATAATATCCAAAGGTGAAAAAATTGCTGAAGATAGATAAACCTATAATCGTTGAGGGAAAGTACGATAAAATTAAACTTGAAAATATAGTTGACGCACTGATAATTAAAACCGACGGATACCGAATATTTAAAAATGCGGAGAAAAGGCAGTTTATACGCCGTCTTGCAAAGCAATTCGGTATAATTGTACTGACCGACAGCGACAACGCAGGCAGGGTAATACGCGGGCATATTAAAAGCATTGCGCCGGATGCCGAAATAATAAATGTTTATCTGCCGGAAATATGCGGCAAGGAAAAACGAAAAAAACATGCGGGCGCGCAGGGGCTTGTAGGTGTAGAGGGCACCCCTGACGAAATAATTTTAAATGCACTTAAAAAATATTGCGGCAAAGGCGACGGTACTGCCAAAGTTACAAAATCCGACTTTTACAATGTTGGATTTACAGGCAGGCAAAACAGCGCATATTTAAGGAAAGAATTTTGTAAGTTTGCGGACCTGCCGCAGAGTATGTCGACAAACGAGCTGTTGGATGTTGTTAACCGCCTTTACGGCAGGGAAAATTTTACGGAGGTTGCGGGTAAATGGCTGCAGGAACACACCAAAAACTGAAGATGCTTTATTTGGCGGATATCCTTAATAAATTCACAGATGAGGATAATCCGCTTAACGCCGAAGAAATTTGCGGCAAGTTGGCGCAATACGGTATAAGTGCGGAACGGAAAGCAATTTACAACGATATTGAAATGCTTATACTTTACGGGTACGATATTGTTAAAACACGCACACCGCGGTTTGGATATTTTATGGCTTCAAGGGAACTTGAATTGCCGGAAATATATATGTTGGGCGACGCTGTGCGCTCGGCGGATTTTATTACATCCAAAAAAACAAGGGAGCTGCTGCAAAAGCTGGACGGAATGTTGAGCATATCGCAGGCAAAAAAGCGTGATAAGGGTATTTACATAGACAGCAGCCGCAAAAGCAAAAATGAGGAAATTTATTATAATATAGATACTGTAAACAAAGCGATAGACAGCGGCAAAAAGGTGTCGCTTAAATACTGCAACCGCGTTTTAAACGACGGCAAAAATATCGGCATAAGGGAAAAACAGCTTACAATCAGCCCATATGCTATGATGTGGCAGAACGACCACTATTATCTCGTCGGCAATAATGAAAAGTATGATAACCTGATACATTTACGGCTTGACAGAATTAAAAAGGCCGAAGTTACCGCACAGGATGCGCGGCCGTTCAGTGAAGTGTGCGAATATACCGATACCTTCGATATTGCCGACTATGCAAAAAAGGTATTTAATATGTACGGCGGAACATTGCAGCATATAGAGTTTAAATGCAGCAAAGGAATTATGGAGCAAATTCTGGATAGATTTACCGACAATATAATGATACATCATGTGACGGAAACAACATTTAATTTCAGCACGGATGCGCTGGTAAGCGACGGTTTAGTGGGATTTTTATTACAGTTCGGCAATAATATTGAGGTTATAAAGCCGGACAACCTACGGGATAAAATAAAGCAGAAAATAGCCGATCTTTATGAGGTTTACGGAAAATAAAAAAAGGAGTAAAGCGTACGCTTTACTCCTTTTCGGTTTAATCTTTTACTACATCTGTAACGGTATATCCGGTATCGTTAATGGCTTTTCTAAGCGCCGGAATATCAATTTCGTTGTTTGCAGTTATTATCGTTTCGCCTTTTTTGTGGCTGGACTTTACTTTTTTAACCGCAAAATTCCGACGTATTACATCATTTATATGTGATTCACACATACCGCACATCATACCGTCGATTTTAAGGGTGTATTTAATCATTCAAATCGTCCTCCTTTTCGGATGCTTTCGAGGCTGATTTTTTCAGTTGTCCTTTTAAATATATAGTCGTACCCGAAACAGCACCTGTAAACAGTGCCGAACAAACAATGCTCATAATTTCGCTCATAACAATTCTCCTTTGCTTTGCTAATAAAATGACGGGGAGTTTTTTCACTCCCCGTCGCAAAATTATTTCTTGTGGCAGGAGCTGCACATATTACAGCAACTGCAATTTCCGCCGCAGGAGGATCTGCCTTTTTTCTTGTCTTTTACCATCTTTATAACAATAGCTGCAACTATTGCCGCAAGAGCAAGGCATATTAATACGGTGTAAATATTTTGTGCTAACCAACTGAACATCAGTCATGCGCCCCTTTCCTTACAAGAATTCCTGAAAACAAATTAAACCAAACGAGAATCAATGATGCAATGCGGCATCTGTTATTTAACCTTTACTTTTTCGGTAAGTTTGGTAGCCTCTTTATAAGGACGTACCAACATGTAAACCATAAAGGCCAAAGCAGCTATTGCAAAAATAAGACCTACAACATTTACATTGCCTGTAAACAATTTGCCGAACTGGTTTATCATAAGTGCGATAAGATAAGCAAATCCGCACTGATAACCGATTGCAAACCATGTCCATTTACGGCTGTTCATTTCTCTCTTAATAGCGCCTATAGCTGCAAAGCAAGGTGCACACAAAAGGTTGAATACCAAGAACGAGTATGCTGTAATTCCCGTAAATGCCGCAGCAATGTTTGAATAAACTGTACCGTCGCCGCCGCCGTAAAGTATACCGAGCGTGCCGACAATGTTTTCTTTAGCAACAAGACCTGTAATTGATGCAACAACAGCCTGCCAGTTGCCCCAACCGAGAGGTGCGAATATCCAAGCAATAGCTCCGCCGATCTTTGCAAGTATTGAATTGCCTATCTGATCTTCGCTCAACATTGTGAATGAACCGTCTGCCCAACCGAAATAAGTTGTAAACCAAACAAGTATTGTTGAGAGCAAGATGATTGTACCGGCCTTTTTAATAAAGGACCATCCGCGCTCCCACATTGAACGGAGAACATTGCCGAGTGTGGGCCAGTGGTATGCCGGAAGTTCCATAACGAACGGTGCCGGCTCGCCGGAGAACATCTTTGTCTTTTTAAGCATTATACCCGAAACGATTATTGCAGCCATGCCTATAAAGTAAGCAGAGGTTGCAACCCATGCGGATCCGCCGAATATTGCACCGGCTATCATAGCGATAAACGGAACTTTTGCACCGCAGGGGATAAATGTTGTTGTCATAATAGTCATACGGCGGTCACGTTCATTTTCAATTGTACGCGATGCCATAATTCCGGGGATTCCGCAGCCTGTGCCTATAAGCATAGGTATAAAGGATTTACCCGAAAGTCCGAATTTGCGGAAGATACGGTCAAGTACGAATGCTATACGTGACATATAACCGCAGGCTTCAAGGAATGCAAGCAACAGGAAAAGTACCAACATCTGCGGTACAAAGCCCAATACTGCACCTACGCCGGCAACTATACCGTCGTTAATAAGACCTGAAAGCCAATCGGGTGAATTTGCTGCATCAAGTCCGTCGCCTACAAGTACCGGAATACCGGGTACCCAAACACCGTAATTTGCGGGATCAACGCCGCCTTCATACTTTTCATACATCGAAACGGCATTGTCCAAATCGCTCATTGTGCCTGTTTCGTCGGTAGTTTCAAGTGTTTCTTCATCTTCAACTGTGTAAACAAAGCTGCTGAATGTTACCTGACTTTCAACTGCCTTAATTTCCTTAACGGCAACAGCTGCGTCGTATTCATCGCTTTCGGTATCAAGTGCATCGGAAGCGGCAGATGTATCAATTCCGCTTTCCTGTGCAGCCGAAATAAATCCGTCTATGATTGCGTCGGTGTCACCGTATTCTTCTTCGGCATCCGCTGTAGCGGAAGAACCTATACCGAATAAGTGCCAGCCGTCACCGAAAAGTCCGTCGTTTGCCCAGTCTGTTGCGGCAGAACCTACCGTAACCATGGAGATGTAATAAACCAAGAACATAACAACGGCGAATATCGGAAGTCCTAACCAACGGTTTGTAACTACACGGTCGATTTTATCCGATGTGGTCATTTCGCCTTTATTCTTTTTCTTGTAGCAGGACTTAATAACTTCGGCAATGTATATGTAACGCTCGTTTGTTATAATACTTTCCGAATCGTCATCCATTTCTTTTTCAACATCTTTAATGTCGTTTTCTATATGTGCCGAAACTTCGGGGCTGAGATTTAACTGACTTAAAACTTTGTCGTCGCGCTCAAATATTTTTATGGCATACCAGCGCTGCTGCTCTTCCGGCATGGAATGTACGGCAGCTTCTTCAATATGTGCCAAAGCATGCTCAACAGGGCCTGCAAATGTATGCATAGGTACTGTTTTACCGTTCTTTGCGGCATCAATTGCAGCTTCGGCAGCCTCGGTAATACCTGTGCCTTTAAGAGCCGAAATTTCAACGATTTTGCAGCCCAACTGACGTGAAAGTTCTTCGGTGTTGATTTTATCGCCGTTCTTCTTTACAACGTCCATCATGTTAATTGCTATAACTACCGGAATTCCAAGCTCGGTCAACTGTGTTGTTAAATACAGGTTACGCTCAAGGTTGGTACCGTCAATTATATTAAGTATTGCGTCGGGACGCTCGCCTATAAGATAATTTCTTGCAACAACTTCTTCCAAAGTGTAAGGCGACAGCGAATAAATACCCGGTAAGTCCGTAATAATTACGCCGTCATGCTTTTTAAGTTTACCTTCCTTTTTTTCTACAGTAACTCCCGGCCAGTTTCCTACAAACTGGTTAGAGCCCGTAAGTGCGTTAAACAATGTTGTTTTTCCGCAGTTCGGGTTACCCGCAAGGGCAATTCTCAAATTCATAACCCATTATCCTTTCTTAATATAATAATACAAACTTTATTCAACTTCAACCATTTCGGCATCGGCTTTTCTTACCGAAAGTTCATAACCTCTTACGGTTATTTCAACCGGATCGCCGAGGGGAGCTACTTTTCGTACCGAAATAACGGTACCTTTTGTAAGTCCCATATCCATAATGCGCCGCTTAACAGCGCCCTCGCCGTGAAGTTTTACAACCTTGACGGTTTGACCAACCTTCACTTCTTTCAGTGTTTTCATATGTATTTCCTCCTTTTATTTAAAAATCATATCATGATTTTTTGAGCCATTTCTTTGCTTATAGCAACGCGGGCTTCTTTAACGTTTACAATAACATTTCCGCCCAATGCGTTTACTATTGTAACGTTACCGCCTACCACAAAGCCTAAATTTTCAAGATGTTTTTTTACTTCCGGAGTTCCTCCGATTTTTTTTATAACATTTTCTTCACCAATATCTGCAAAAGACAGCGGCATCATAATATATCCCTCGCTTTATGTAAGTTAGTCTGTGATAATTTAAATTAGCATAGACTAACCGCAAAACTTAAACAATGGTTAGTCCTTGCTAACCATTGTTATGATACACATTTTTTGTTATTTTGTCAATACATTATATATAATTTTTTTAAAATCGGAAAAATTTACAAATAGTTAGCAATTGCTAATTAAAATGTTGTATAATATTATCACGGCAGTATACACTTGAATTTTAAGTGTTTAAATGCTATTATATTAGTGTGACAGGCTTGAACCTGTCACGGTTTCGCTCGCCGCCTTTTAGATTGCGGCTTTGCGTTTATTTTTGCAAGGTGCCAGCCTTGCTGCAAATTTCTCGCTTCGCCGAAATCAAAATTCGGCGGCAGAAACTTGTAACCTATTGAAACTAAAAATTTTGTTATAAGACGAAGCCGATAAAACGCAGGAATACTGACGTATTTCAAGTTTTGAGGCAATGTATTATGCAAAATTTTGTTTCGTAGGCGTGACAGGTTCGAGTCCTGTCACACTAAGTATGTTAAATCAAATTTTATAACACCAGGGAGACATAATTATGCATTTACAGGAATCAGGGGAAATGTACCTTGAAACAATATTGGTTTTATCCGATAAGGAAAAGTTTGTCCGTTCGCTTGATGTTGCGGAGTATATGGGATTTTCAAAACCCAGCGTATCGCGCGCGGTGGGACTTTTAAAATCGGGCGGATATATTACGGTCGATAAAGACGGTTTTTTATACCTTACCGATGCCGGCAGGGAAATTGCGGAAAAGATTTACGAGCGCCACACCCTGCTTACCGCCTTTTTAACAAAATTGGGCGTTGATAAGGATGTTGCGGCGAACGACGCCTGCAAGATGGAGCATGATATAAGTGACGAATCTTTTGCAGCGATAAAAGCACACGTTTTCGGTAAAAAGGATTAAGTCGTATTGAGGAAAGATTTACATAATATTGTCGAAAACGGTCACGGTGGATAACTTTTTTACGGGTTTTAGGGGCGTTATCAACGTTTTCCACCGACTTATCAACATTTTTATGTAAACTGCGGTGGAAATGTCAGTGTATAAAATCGGCAGTCTGTCAAAAGGCAGACTGCCGATTTTTGTTTTGTAATTAAGATTTTACAGGCTATTTTGCAGAGCCGTCCGGCAAGACCAGATTGTTGCCGACATTTTTCCAGTTATTTTTATTCTTGGCATTTTTATTGTCGACTCTGTACCAGTTGCCCGGCAGGTATTGATTTCCGTTGTTTTCGTTAACGTCCCAGTTGTATGATTCGAAAACATAAATAGGATTTTTGTCCTTGTAATCGGAACTGATTTTGTTCCCGGTAAACGGATTTGTCGGGTTTTCTATAATTCCCTGTGCCGCCAGAGCCGGAACATCTGCATTAGTCATAAATTCATCCGAGAAAGTAAATTCCTCAGCACCGAAATCCTTGACCATAAGCAACGGATAAAAATACTCAAGATCCAAACCGTTTGATAAAATATAGTCGTCATTGTGTGCCAAATCTCTGCCGTGGTCTGCAACAAGGATTATTCTGGTGTTATCATAAACGTTGTTTTTACGCAAATAATCAAACCATTGTCCCAGTTTAAGCATCGCCGCCATATTTGTCTGGTAGTGGATATACTGTTCGCCGTTTTCCATTTTCAGCGTAACGCCGTTTACGGTAAACCTGTCACGGTGGGTTGCATCGTATTCGGTATTGTCAACTTCTTCCGTCGGGGTATAGTCAGGCTCGGAAAGCAGCATAGGCTCATGCGTCAGGTTATTTGACATAAACAGGAATGTATTTTTGTCACTGTCGGAATAATGTGTTATTTGCGAAAGATTATCAAGTACGTTATACGCATTTATAAAATTATCGTACAATCCTGTCGATTTATGTTCGTTTTCTCTTGTCTGATTTACGGCTGCACTTACGTTTTTAACATCGCTGCGATAATAATTGCCGTTATTATAAATGTATTTTTGCGCGGCAACGGGGCTTATTTTCATAAGACTGTACATAAAGAAGTTACGCATATTGTTGTCCGACCAGTTTTGGTATGTTTGATGTGATTCGTACATACCGTCGGTTACATATGCCTTAATATCGGGAGCGTCCTCAAAAACGGTAAGGTCTGCTGTCCACTGATAATTTGCATAAACCGGATCAAAAACCGTTACATCGAAATTGTTATTATTAAACAGAGTCGGCATAAGTTTCACGGCCTCGTTGTGCTTGTCCACCAACTTTTCGTCTTTGCGTTTATTAACGTTTTCTATAGTGTAGTCATATCCGCCCAATAAAGCCGGTGTACCGAAATTTGTATAAGCACCGAAGGAAACGACATTTGTGTATGCCGTAAATCCGGCAAATTGTTTCTTTAATTCCGGTTTTTCGTTGAATATGTAGGGCACATACTCGCCCATGGCTCTGTCCAGCATAATAACAACAACATTTTTGCCGTTTTTGCTTAATGTATAACTTGCAACTTCTCCGCTGCTTTCGGCATTTTGCTTTATGCTTTTAACTTGTTGATTAATGTTGACGGCGTCTATCGGTATCATAACCAAAAGCGCTGCCGTAACAACGGCAAATACTTTAAAAATATGCTTATTAAGTAGGGTAAATGCAAAATACATTACTACTGCTGTAAGTATTATTACGGCAAGGTTTATAAGCAATTCCGAATTTGCAAAGGCAATGCCCTTTTCAAAGCCGAGGGAGGAAGAAAGTATACCGAGATTTTTGCCGAAGAACATAAAGTCAACAACGGCAACACCGGATAATATCCAAATTCCTTTTTCAAATAATATCTTTGTTTTCGGGGTTGAAAGCCAATAAAAAATACCAAGCCAAATTACAAACGCACCCACTGCCAAGCAAAAACTGCTTACTGCAAACCAAATCGGATTTTGGTAATTTCTGATATTAACAAATTCCTGCGCCGAAGATTTTATTACGGTAATGGGGATAAACAAACCCGTAAACAGCGCCATAAAAACTCCGCCGGCAAAAAATATTTTTTTGTTTGACTTTATTTTGCGTTCGGTATCGCCTGTGCTTTTAGCCTTTACAATATTAACAATAAGGGGTAATTGCAAAGCAATGCCGAGAAGTATTACAAAAAGCTTTTTTACAATAGTCGGAGCTTGATAGAAGAATAATCCGTCCGCAAACAGCAGAGCGCCTGCAACCGAAAACAAAATGCCCAATACTTTGCCCGGATTTTTAAGTTTATAGAATATTGTTTTAATTAATGAGAAAATGTTGTTCAGTGTCCAGTAAAATACCAAACCCGACGGTGAAGTATAAAGGAAAAACAGGAAAAATACCGCCATTGAATAAAGCTGGATTTTGGTTTTAGGCGTAGCGCCCTTTGTAAAAATAATGCACGAAACCAAATTAACGGCAGTCATAATTATAGGCAGAATATTCAGGTGGAAACTGCCGATTGTAATAAGTCCGTCAGGTGCGCCGAGGTCGGCAATAGGACCGAAGGACACACCTTTTATAAGTTCAAGACCGGATAAAAAGCGATAAGCGGAAATAAAGAAAGGAATTTCCAAAAACAGAGAAATCGCACCGCGCAGAACATATGTAGGCTTATAGTTGTTTTGCCGATAATATGTCTGCAAAATCATCATTTTTTCGTCACCGCGGAATGTCTTTTTAATATGGGTGACGCCTTGATGCAAGCGCGCTTCCATATCGCGTTCTTCTTCCTGCATTGCGTCAGCCCTTTTGTAAAGCGGCAAAACAAGAAAGTTCATTACAAGGCTTAATACTATAATGGAAAGTCCCGGATTTTCTATAAATTTGTTTGCAAAAACATAAATCACTTCAAACAAAAGCTGAAGCGGCTTAAAAAGCAACGTATCAATTATTCCGAAAAATGTCACTGTTAACCCTCCGTTTTTGTTTCTTTAAGTTGATTAAGTTTGTTAATAAGGTAATCGGCGGCACGGGCAGCACCCTCGCCCGGATGCACCCATGTTTGCTGACGCGCGGTTTCGCGTCCCTGTGCGTATTTAGGATCGGTCAGACATTCCTGTACCATTTCTTTAAGCGAGTCAAAGTTTTCCGTTGTCAACTGTTTGCCGATTTTCGGCAGAATTTCAAATGTCCAGTACGGTGTATCCAACCACCAACAGTCATACGGACTTTTATCGAATTTTGTATCTGCGTAAATAACCGGTTTATCGTAAACCAATGTGAAATCAAAAATAACGCCTGAAAAATCGGAAATTAAAATATCTGCTTTTTTAAGTACCTCAAAGTTATCGTTATCTCTGTTCCATTCAAGGTGATCCGACGACGGATACGCAGTCATCAATTCGTTTATAAGGTCCGCCTCGGAAACATATGACTGCGGATGCGGTCTGACAATTACGTCAAATCCGTCGGACAAAAGTTTTTCTATAATTTTACCGCCGAATTTATTGAAAATAGAGCTTTTACCCCAAGACGGGGCAATAAGCACGGTGGTAGGATGCTCTGCCGCAGGGGCGGAAAGTTCCAGACGTTTTTTCATCTCATCCATATAGGGAATACCTATTTCAACAATTTCCTTTGCCGGAAGATTACGCTTTGCTTCAAGTGCGCGCAGGTCGCGTATCTGATATTCGCCCGAAACAAAAACGGTATCGTAATAATCAAGTCCGAACATCCTGTAACCCGCAACCTCATTAGCGGCGTGGAGAATATGTACATAACAATCAACATCTCTTGAACGCTTCCACTGGTATACGTCAAGTCCCGGTGTAGAGGAAAGGAGAATATTTGCACGCAAAAAGTTAAGCTTTGCAAACGCCTTGTTTCCTTCGCCTATAAATTCACCGTGGATATGGTCTAAGTTGCTGCTTAAAGCGGGATCGTCCGGCGATGCCGTCATATAAACAACGTCTACACCGCGGCTGTCAAGTTCACGGCAAACAGGTTCCATAACATTCCAATACCTCTTGTCGTCCACAAATACGGCAAGCGGAATTTTCTGCTGTTCATGCTCGGTATTTTTACCGCCGCTTAATAAAAAGCGCAGTTTTATAATCCACCCTTTAAGCAAAAAATTCAATGCCCCTATTATGCCGATTAAAATGGCAAAAAGCATACTTCCCGTTCCGGGATCGATGTACAATCTCATATATTTCTCTCCTTCGATTTTATCATCCAAACGCCCGTTATGATATTACAAACCGCTATAAGCATAAAAGCAACCGTATTTGCAGTTGTAGATTTTTCAAAATTAACGGCACTGCCGAAAAAATTTATTACCGCATGAATACAGACGGCAGGCAAAAGACTTTTATATAAAAATACCGCTGCACAAAGCGCAAAACCCGTCGCCGCAGCGCATAAAGCCTGCAACAGTACAACGTCTGCAGCGGCTGAAAAAAAGTTAATGCAATGGAATACCCCGAACAGCAAACCGTTTACAGCCGAAACGAGAATTAAATTTTGTTTGAAAAGGACGCTGAGCTTTTTAAGTAAATACCCGCGGAAAGCGAATTCTTCCGCTATACCGCACAACACGGATGTTACACATCCGAAAAGATTAAACGAAAAACTTCCGCCGTGCAAGCAAAGGTAAACAATATCCCATAAAGGTAAAAGGGAAAAAGGCAGCATAAAAACTTTCTTGCCCTGCACTTTTTTAAATACTGTCCCGTATTTTCGCTTTATATAAAATATATATGTACAAGCAAGAAACACTGCCAACATAAGCGAAGTTGCACTATGCGGCACGCCTGCCTTATTTGAAATATACTCGCCCAAATAAAATGTCAACCCGTATATTATCACAATAAGGAGCATAGAACAAAATCCCTTCATCAGACGGCAAAATACACACAAGGTCATTATACGCCGATTGCACAAAAATTGCAAGAAAAAACAATACTTGACAAAACGGCATTTATAGTTCATAATAGGTGGTGCATTATTCAAAATTGAACGCATTAGGGGTAACTGTTATGTTGACAAAATCGCAGTTTGAAGGATTGCACTACATTTTAAATAATCAGGATAACCGCAAGCTGCTTTCGCAGCGGGCAATAGCACAGGGTACGGGTAAGTCGCTCGGCAATGTAAACGCTGTTGTCAGGGATTTGCAGGCATCCGGATTTATTGATGACGGTATGGGTATTACCGAAGCGGGAAGAAAGGCGCTTGAGCCTTACAAGGTAGATAACGCCGTTATTATGGCTGCCGGAATGAGCACAAGGTTTGCTCCGCTGTCCTACGAAAAGCCT
Source organism: uncultured Eubacteriales bacterium (assembly GCA_934464615.1). Lineage (GTDB taxonomy): Bacteria > Bacillota > Clostridia > Oscillospirales > Acutalibacteraceae > SIG565. Next base: position 68,732 of record CAKSKA010000001.1, read on the forward strand.
AAGGCACTTTTAAAAGTTAAAGGCGATATTTTAATCGAGCGCGAGATTCTTCAGTTAAAAGAAGCGGGAATTAACGATATTACCGTAGTTGTAGGCTATATGAAGGAAAAACTTTTCTATCTTGAAGAAAAATTCGGTGTAAAAATCGTAGTTAACGAAAATTACCATCTTTACAACAATCCTTCAACGCTTATGCTTGTAAAGGACAAGTTAAAGAATACATATATTTGTTCTTCGGATAATTATTTTGAGTTTAATCCGTTTGAAAGCCATGTGTACAGGGCGTATTATTCCGCAATGTACAGCAAAGGAAAAACCGACGAGTATTGTATGACGACAGACAGTAAAGGCCGTATTACAAAAATAGATGTCGGCGGAAGCGACGCATGGTATATGATAGGTCACGTTTATTTTGACCGCAAGTTCAGCGAAACCTTTACCGAAATTCTGGAAAAAGAGTATGACAGTATCATAACCAAAACAGGACTTTGGGAAGACCTTTACGCAAGGCATATCCGCGAACTTGAAATGTATGTAAGAAAGTACGACGGCGGAATAAGGGAGTTCGACTCACTTGACGAACTGAGAACCTTTGACAACGAATATATTACGAATACCGATTCTTATATTTTTGATAATATCTGCTCGGTTCTCGGCTGTTCACCCGAAAATATAGAAAATATTGTGCCGATAAAAACGGGACTTACCAATCTTTCCTTTAAGTTTACCTGTAACGGTAAACATTACGTTTACCGCCATCCCGGTGTCGGAACGGACTCGTATATAAACCGCAAGTCCGAAGCCGAGGCAATGAATGCGGCAAAGGAACTCGGCCTTGACGATACCTTTATTTATATAGATAAAGATAAGGGTTGGAAAATATCACATTATATCGAAGACGCTGTTACGCTTGACTACCATAACAGACAGCAGGTTGAGCAGTCTATGCGTATGCTCCGCAAATTGCACACAAGCGGAATAAATGTAAGCGGTAAGTTTGACATTTGGGAAAAGATAAACGACTTTTACGGTAAACTTGACGGTTCGGATACATCTGATTTTACGGGTATGAACGAAATCAGGGAAACAATGAGTGCAATAAACGATTATTTAAGGCAGGAAAACAGTTTGCCTTGTTTGTGCCATTGCGACAGTTACGATCCTAATTTTCTTTTGGATAAACAGGGAAAAATGTATTTAATAGACTGGGAATATGCCGGCATGTCGGATCCGGGCAGCGATATAGGCACATTTATTGCCTGTTCCGATTATACGGTAGAACAGGCAGATGAAATAATTGAAATTTATCTTGACCGCAAACCGACGCCGCAGGAACGCAGACATTATATAGGTTATGTTGCATTGGTTGCGTATTTCTGGTTTTTATGGGCGCTTTATCAGGAAAAATGCGCTAAGCACACAGGGGAATACCTTTATATATGGTATAAATATTCAAAGCAGTACGGCAAACTTGCTTTGGATTTATATAAAAATTGAGGAGGAGAATCATGGATCAAAATTCTATTGAACAACTGATTTATCAGGAAACAGAAGAACGGCTTAACGAAATGCAATCGGATTCATACGAATTTCCGAAGCGCATTACCCGTGCGGACGTAGCATGGATGATAGCCGGTGCTGCCGTAAGTGCAGTATTAATTGTACTTTGTATGTTAGGGGTGATTAAATGAGTAAAAATGCGGATTACATAAAGCAGGAAACCGTTACGGGCGTAGTGCCTATGCTCGGTAAGGACAGAGTTTATTCATTTATCGACCTTTTCCTTGCAACATCGGGATTTTCAATTGCAACATGGTGCTATACACAGGGTGCCCTTGTTGCCGAATCACTGTCATTTTGGCAGTTGCTTATCAACATTTTCTGCTTCAACATTATATGGATAGTTATTGAGTGTGTGCCGGTCCTTTTTGCTACAAGGTACGGTATCGACCTTTGGATTTGGCTTCGCTCGGTCCTCGGCGGTAAGGGTGTTGCAATTATTGCAACAGTAATAAGCCTTGCCAATTTCGGTTGGTATGCGGTTGCGGCAAACCTGTTTGCAACATCAATGATACAACTTGTATCGCTTTTCGGTATTCAATTACCTGCAATTGCCACACCTATTCTCGGTGTTGTGTGTGTTCTGCTCGGTACATTAATTGCGCTGGGCGGACCTGAAGTTATTAAGTGGACAAACCGTTTCCTTGTTACCGCATTGCTTATTGTCGGCGGTGTTGTAGTTATTCTCTGCTTTACTTCCGTACCGATGACGGATATTATCAAATACCGTCCGCAGACCGAAGGAAACGCACTTACAAACTTTATGGTTTCGGCTGAGGCAAATGTTGCCTTCGCTTTCTCGTGGTCAACTCAGGCATTGGTTATGCCCCGTCTTGCAAAGACAGAGCGCAGCGGATTCTGGGGTACTGCAATACCTTACGGTATCGTTGCTCCGTTCTTTGTTGCGGCAGGCGGAATAATGGCTATTGCTACATTCATTAAAACAGGCGCTTATTCCAGCGATCCTACATACATGCTTTCCACACTTTGCGGACCTGCGGTTGCACTTCTCAGCTTGCTGATGGTTGCTTTTGCAAATATAGGAACACAGGGTACAGGCTCGTACGTTAACTGTATGATAGTTAAAAGCGGTATGCCTAAGGTAAGCTACAAACTGCTTGTTGTTATTGCCGGAGTATATGTAAGCTTCCTTACCGTAACAGGACTTGTTGCCGACAACTTTGCAGCGTTTATCTCGCTGGCAGCATACATTCAGGGGCCGGTAATCGGTATGTCGTTTGTTGACTATCTGATCGTTAAGAAAAGAAAAATTTCGCTTAAAGCTGCATATGAAATCAAGGGACATAACGCCTATAAGTTTACCGGCGGATTTAACCTTGTCGGCATTGCGGTTCTTGTAATCTCGTTTGCGGTTTCTATGATATTCGTTTATAATCCCATGACCGCAACAGTTCACAGCAATATTTTCCTTATAACAACAGGAAGCGGATTTACCGCTATTCTCGGTGGATTGCTTTACTGGATTGCAAGCATTACACCGCTTAGAAAATATATGCTTCGCGATCGTGACGATCTGGAAATTGTATAAGTGCATTTCTGTTTTGTACGATAAAACATTAAAAAATACAGTCCGTCGAAGGCGGACTGTATTTTAATTTATTACTTTTTAAAATTGCAGAAAATAAAAACCGGCAAGTATCAAACGATACCTGTCGGTTTTTTGGCTGGGGAATAGGGATTCGAACCCCAACAAACAGAGTCAGAGTCTGTCGTGCTACCGTTACACAATTCCCCAATAAATGCAACAAATTTATTATACCCTAATTTTTACAAATGTCAATAAAAAATTGCATAAAAACGAAAAATTTAAAGAAAACTCTTGAAAAGAGTATTTATTTATGGTATATTACTACTTGCTTGGGGCATTAGCGCAGTTGGTAGCGCATCACACTGGCAGTGTGGGGGTCAGGGGTTCGAATCCCCTATGCTCCACCAAAAGCACTCGTCTTAACGGGTGCTTTTTAAATTAATACAGATTGCTTTATTTGGGAGAAGTAATATGAAAGTAGTTTTATTTGATTTGGACGGAACGCTGCTGCCGCTTGATCAGGACAAGTTTGTAAAGGCATATTTTTTGGGCTTGTCCAAAAAGTTGGTGCATTACGGATACAACACGGATTTGCTTACAAAAGCCGTATGGCAGGGTACCGACGCTATGATACATAATGACGGCGCCGCCACTAATGAAGAAGTGTTTTGGAAAACGGCTTCGTCAATTTTGGGGGAGAAGGTGCTTGAGGATAAAAAGCATTTTGACGATTTTTATGCAAATGAGTTCGGACTTATAAAAAACGAATGCGGATTTAACCCTGAAGCCGATAAGACCGTAAAGGAGCTTAAAAGGCTTGGGTATCGCGTTGCAGTTGCGACAAACCCTGTTTTTCCGCATATTGCAACCTATTCAAGACTTTGCTGGGCGGGAATTGATGTAAATGATGTTGAGTTTTTTACCACATATGAGGACTCGCACTTCTGCAAACCGAACCTTGATTATTACAGGGAAGTTTTAAATCGGCTTAATGTATCCGCACAGGACTGCCTTATGGTAGGCAATGATGTTGACGAGGATATGGTTGCAAGAGAACTGGGTATGTCGGTATTTTTATTAAGCGATTGTCTTTTAAACAGGCATAACAAAGATATTTCGGTATATCCGCAAGGCAGTTTCACAGAACTGATGAAATATATAAAAGAGGCGAAATAGATGTCTATTGAAAGAGTAAGAAAATATTTTGAAAGTCAGGGCATTGCCGACAGAATAAGGGAGTTTGATGTGTCCAGCGCAACTGTTGCTTTGGCGGCACAGGCATTGGGCGTATCGGGCGCGCGTATCGCTAAATCCATTTCCTTTAAAGTAGGGGATAAGGCTGTGCTTATTGTTACGGCAGGCGATACAAAAATCGACAATGCAAAATATAAGGCAAAGTTCGGTGTAAAGGCAAAAATGCTTGATTTGCAGGAAGTGGAAACGCTTATAGGCCACGCAGTCGGCGGTGTTTGCCCGTTCGCCGTAAATGAAAATGTAGATATTTATTTGGACGAATCGCTTAAAAGATTTGATACTGTTTTCCCTGCCGCAGGCAGCAGCAACAGCACTATAGAAATGACAATAGCCGACCTTGAAAAGTATACCGATTTTAAAGAATGGGTAGATGTCTGCAAACAAGCGTAATTCAAACAAAACAGTCAGTAAAAACTTAAGTTTTTACTGACTGTTTTATGTTTAGGGCTTTTATTGCCGCATTATTTCATAAATCCGGCAAGCACACGGTTAACAAGTCCGCCGTCGGCTTTGCCTTTAACCTTCGGCATAAGGTTTTTCATTATAATTCCTTTATCCTTTGCGGTTGGCTCTGTAATTCCGAGTTCGCCGAGGACGGTTTTAATTATTTCGGCAATTTCGTTTTCGTCCATTTGCTTGGGCGCAAATTCGCTGTATACCGCAATCCGTGTTTTACATTCCTCAATTATATCGGTGCGGTCTGCCGGAGCGCTTTCCAGTGTTTCCTGACATTGCTTTATTTCCTTTAAAACAACGGCGTTTTCTTCATCTTCGGTAAGGTCGGCGCGTTTGTCTATAAATTTGTTTTTAAGGGCGGTTAAAAGCATGGAAAGCGCGTCCTTGCGCGGTTTGTTTCCGTCCTTCATTGCCTGCATCATGGCAGCTCTTACGGTGTCTATTTTTGACATATAATTACCTCCTGTTATATAGAAACCTTCATACCGTCTGTAAATTCGGCAGTAACGGTTTTTTCGCCCTTCTTTATAACAATATTCTTGTAAGTTTTAATGCCTTTATGCGAAAGTTTTGCGGTAAATTCGCCGTTCTCATATGCAAAATTATACACATTGTATTCGCCGTCGCGGTATTTAAAATCGGTACCGTTATCGGTGTAGTGAACGTATGCGGCTCTGTTTCCGAATATTTCAAGATAAAGGGTATCGTTTTCCTTTTCGCCTACATATTGCTGTACTTCGTATGTCGGCAGTATGGTACCTTCTTTAATATAAATCGGGCAGGTATCAAGCGGAGCATATTTTACAACGTGGCTGTTGCCCTCTGCCCGTTCTCCCGTAAAGTAATCGTACCATGCACCTTCGGGCAGGTAGACGCATTTGTAGATGTCGCCCTGCTCAATTACAGGGGCTACCAACATACTGTCGCCTATCATAAATTCCGTATTACAATTTTTGGCGACTTCATCATGGCAGTAATTAAATACAAGCGGACGCATAACGGGGTATCCCTTTTCCTCACAAATACGGAAATTATCATAAAAATACGGAAGCAGGGAATAGCGTAATTCTATATATTTACGGAATATGTCAAGAACCTCCTTGCCGAATACCCAAGGCTCTTGATTTTTGCAGCCCTTTGAGCAATGGTTGCGGCAAAGCGGAGAAAATGCTCCCAACTCTATCCAACGTGCAAGCAATTCCGGCGTTGTGTCGGACGCAAATCCGCCTATATCGGTGCCTACAAACGCCATACCCGAAAGGCCTAAATTACAAAGCTGCGGTATTGCCATTTTAATATGCGTCCAAATACTCTTGTTGTCGCCCGTCCATGCCGTAGTGTATTTTTGCGAGCCTGCGTAACACGCACGCGTAATTACAAAGGGACGTTTTCCCGTATGTTTTTTAAGTCCGTAATAAGTGGCTTTGGACATATTGTGTCCGTATGTGTTGTGCATCCTGCGGTGTGTTGTTTTAATGTCCTCGTCGGTCATAACAAGGTCGTCGGGCAATTCGCCCGCAAAGGATGCCGGTTCGTTCATATCATTCCAAATTCCCGCAACTCCGCGCTGAGTCATAAGGCTTGTGTTCTCGCCCCACCAGTCTCGCACTTCGGGGTTTCCGAAATCGGGATAAACCGAATCGCCGGGCCAAACTTTACCTACATAAACAAGACCGTTTTTATCCTTAACAAAATAATCGTTTTTAAGACCTGTATCGTAAATATCGTATCCTTTTTGCACCTTTACACCGGGATCTATTATGGTTACGGCTTTAAAGCCCATATCGCCGAGTTTTTTTATGGTAGCTTTTTCGTCGGGATATCCTTCCTTATTAAATGTAAATACCTTAAACTCATCCATATAATCTATGTCAAAGTGAATTACATCGCAGGGGACTTTGTTTTTACGCATATTTTCGGCAACGGTCATTATATCTTTTTCATCCATATATCCGAAACGCGACTGTTGATATCCCAGCGCCCATGTCTGCGGCAGCGGTGTAGTACCTGTAAGATATGTATAAGCCGACAGAATATCCTTAAAATCGTTACCGGCAATATAATAATAATCAATATTACCGAAGTATGTGCCGTACCAATAAAATTTCGGGTTTTCTTTTCCCATATTAAATGTGGTCATATACGGGTTATCAAAGAAAAGTCCGTATATACCGTTATTTTTTAAAGTAATAAGGAATGGAATGGTCTTGTAAAGCACCTCGTAAAAATCCTCATGCGCGCGCGGATCATCCGTATTCCACATACGGTACTGATAATTGCGCTTATTAAGGTAACCGGTTTTGTCGCCTAGGCCGTAAAAGCACTCGTCACCCATTATTTCCTTTTTTATAAAAATGCTGAAATCCGTGTAATTTTCGGGAACGCTGTGACCTTCAAGGCTTAACATTCTCTTTTCTTCTTCCGTAATATCCTGCGGTGCAACACGCTCCTCGGATGAATCACGGCACAGGCAGTTGCCGGCTTTATCGCAAAAGTCAAACATAAAGTTATCCTTTGCATAAAGTACTATTTTATCGGTTTCTATTACCAATGCGTCTTTGGTTTTAAGCACCGAAAAATCGGTTTTAACTGTTTTGTTGCCTTCAATAGCAACAGAGTGGTGAACTTCGTTTTCAAAGGGAGAAAAAACGTTTATAATGTCGTCCCTTATAACTTCCAAAGTTGCTTTGCCGCCTGTATAAGTGATGTTTATTTTACTTTTGTCAACATTGTATGATACTATTTCCCCAAATTTTTTCATAAAATTTTCTCCTTATTTAATTATACCTTCAAGTTCGTTTATAAGTTTTCCCGCTATTATTTTGTGTCCTGTACGCAACGGGTGCAGCGGCTCTGCCGGTACCCAAAGGGAAGCGTCTATAAACGCCACGTTATCGCCGTTTTTGCTGTTGAATTCTTCTATTGTTTTTTTCAGTTCTTCCGGCCATACTTTGCAAAATGCCGACAAAGCAATTATAACTGCATTCGGGTGTGCTTTTCTTATAACCGTAAGCAGATTTTCGTATTCTTTTAAATAAAGTTCCTTATCGCCGCTCCATTTATCGTTTGCACCGTGATTTATAACTATGTAATCGGGATGCGGGTATGTAACAGGCGCACCGCTGAAACAGTAAGGATAAGCGTCGGCAGCTTTAGGCACACCGCCGCAGCCGCCGTGTGTAACGCCCACTGCACCGTAACCCATATGCAGATCCTTTAAATTAAAGTGCTGTGCGGTAAGGTAAGCGTATGTGCTTGTAACATCATCAACATGCGGGCGGGACGGTTGATCCCAATTGCTGTGCTCGCAGTCGGCATCGGTCAGCACGCCTTCTGTTATGCTGTCCCCCACAAATTCTATGCTTTTGCGGTTATCGGGCGGTAAAATGCCGCTTTTGTCTGCCGTATATCCTAAAAATGCTATTTTACCAACAAGCGGCAAGGGGAAACGGTTTTGCATTTCAACCGCACTTTTATAAATTATTTTAAGAAGATGCTCGCCGTCGGTTGTTTTAATGCGTAAATGGTCATATATCGGCGATTCAAAAAGCGAGCCGCCGTCAAGCTGATAATAAATGTGCGGTACGGGATTTTCGTAATTCGACGTGTCAAAATCCATTACTATAAGGTCGCCGCAAAAGGCAATCTCTATTGTCGAGCCGCAGGCGGTGGCTGTCATTGCACCGCCGTGTTCTGCAAATCTTCCCGTGTAACGTACAGAGGCATCGTCGTATTTGTAAAACTGCATAAAATCACTCCTGAAATTTTTTAAGTCTTTCCATTATAAGTTTATAATTTTCTCTTTTATGCGGCAATGTGCAATTACTGCAATCTTTAATTCCGTTTTTAAGAATTGTAAAATTTCCTCCGCAATCCGTCAGATACAAAGGGCAAAAGCAAAAAAGGCAGTTGATTTCGCCGATACCTTTGTGGCAGGGATAAAATTCACATTCTCTGTTTTCAAAAAAATCATAACCCATAATCTTCCTCCAAGGCAAGTATAGCACATTTCTGCGGCGGCTACAATCCGAAATTTGCATTTATTATTGCTTTTTTTACTAAAAAAGAGTAAAATATACTTATAATGTTAAAGGAGAATTACGTTATGTACGATTATCTTATAGTAGGTGCCGGTCTTTACGGCGCAGTGTTTGCACGCGAAATGACCGACAGGGGATATAAATGCCTTGTTATTGATAAGCGGGATCATATAGCCGGAAATATTTACACCGAGGATATTGAGGGCATAAATGTACACAAATACGGTGCGCATATATTCCACACAAGCAACAGACGTGTTTGGGATTATGTAAACCGATTTGCCGAATTTAACCGTTATACAAATTCTCCCGTGGCAAATTTTAAAGGGGAAATATATGCACTGCCGTTTAATATGAACACATTTAATAAAATGTGGGGAGTTATAACGCCGCAGCAGGCAAAGGAAAAAATCGAACAGCAAAAAAGCAGCGCCGGAATAACCGAGCCGCAAAATCTCGAACAGCAGGCAATCAGCCTTGTCGGCACTGATATATACGAAAAATTAATAAAGTATTATACCCAAAAGCAGTGGGGAAGACCTTGCAGCGAGTTGCCGGCGTTTATAATCAAGCGTCTGCCCGTAAGGTTTATTTACGATAACAACTATTTTAATGACGAATATCAGGGCATAGCCAAAGGCGGATATACGCAGATGGTTGAAAAAATGCTTGACGGAATAGAGGTTAGGCTGAATACGGATTTCTTTGATAACAGGGAAATGGCAAACAGTGCAAAGACGGTTGTTTATACAGGCCCTGTTGATGCTTATTTCGGTTATAAACTGGGTTATTTGCAGTACCGCAGTGTAAGGTTTGAAACCGAAACACTTGATACCGACAATTATCAGGGCAACGCGGTTGTAAATTATACCGACGGCGATACGCCGTTTACGCGCATTATTGAGCATAAACATTTTGAATTCGGAACACAGCCGAAAACGGTAATAAGCCGTGAATATTCTGCCGAGTGGAAACCGGGCGACGAGCCGTATTACCCCGTAAATAATGAGGAAAACGGCGCGCTCTACGCAAAATACAAGGATTTGGCAGAACGTGAAAAGAATGTAATTTTCGGCGGAAGACTCGGAGAATATAAGTATTACGATATGGACAAGGTTATTCTTTCGGCTTTGGAAAAGACGGACGGTATAAAATAAAATTCGAGTGTTAATTGTGAAAGGCGGCAGAGATTTTCTGCCGCCTTAAAATTTTTTAAAGAAAGAACTTGACATTCTTACACTACTGAATATAATATAATAGTGTAAGAACAATATACGAAAGGAGCAGGTTATGAATACGCAATATAAAAAGGGTGTGTTGGATCTGTGCGTACTGTCACTGCTGCACAAGCGCGACTGTTACGGATATGAAATATCGGATTTTCTTTCCCGACACATCGAAATAGCAGACGGAACAGTATATCCGCTCTTGCGGAAACTTAAAGCAGACGGACTGCTTACTACCTATCTGCAGGAGGAAAGCGGAGGACCGCCGCGTAAATACTATAAACTTACGCAGCTTGGTCGCGAAACCTATAAAAATGACCGTGCGGAATATTTGAAATTTGCACAGGCCGTAAGAACATTATTGGAGGGTGACAACAATGACAAAAAATGAATTTATGACACAATTCGCATCCGAACTTAACAAAAGAAATATTGCCGATATTGCAGAAATTATTGAGGAATATGAGCAGCACTTTGCTTTCAAACTGGCGGATGGATATTCTGAAGAAGAAATCACCGCGCGGCTTGGCAGTCCTGCGGTGTTGGCGGCACAGTTTGAAACGGATTCCCCGACAGAGAAAAAACATTCGGCCGTACTTACATGGTTATGGCTTGGATGGGTTGATTTGTTTTTCGGTGTTTTTGCGGTTTTGTTGATTTCATTCGGCATCGTGCTGGCATCATGTGCGTTGGCATTCGGCTTAACGGGCGTGTGTCTGCTGGGAAATCTCGGCAGTCTGCCGATCGTTTATTTGCCGCCTATGCCGTATTGGTGCGGCGCGGTACTCGGAATAAGTTTGCTGGCATTGTGTGTGTTGTCCGTAGTCGGATGCATTTGGTATTTTGCATTTTGCCGCCAGATTTTCCGTTCATACGGACGTTTCCACAAAAACGCGCTTGCACATAACGGCAGCGGTGTACTGCCGGCACTACCGATTGCACCGCAGTTCTTGCCGAAGAAAAAAAGACAGTTGCGTACAGCGGCATTGATTTCACTGCTTTTGTTTGCGGTTTTCCTCATTCTCGGATATGTGGTTTGCAGCCTGTCCGCCGGGGCTTTGCAGTTTTGGCATGCATGGGGTTGGTTTTTGAACTGAGGGTTAGTGCAGAGCATAAATACATTGTTAAACCGAAATACAAGGGGCGCCTGCATACTAATCATATGCAAATGTTTTACATCTCAATTAAAATTACTTCGTAAAGATTTATGTCAATTTTAATTTCGCCGTTTATTACTTTTACCGTGCTTTCCTGCGGCACCGTTACGCCGCCTTCGTTCACGGTATAAATTTTTGCGGCAGCGGCATTGCTGCCGTTTATTTTAATGCTTAAATTCTTTTTGCTTGCGTGCGCATCGTCATCGTTATAATATGTAAGCATTATATATTCTTTATCATTTTTAGCCGAAACGGCAAAAATATCTCTGTCGTCGGATAACGCCTGAGTTTGTATATTCTGTCGGTACAGTTTATTAAAAAAGTATAAGGAATAATATGCTGCCATAGGCTCAAGCGTTGCGGTCATAAACAGTCCGTTAAAATTACACGGGCGCGCGTCGTAGTACATCATCATATCCAAAGGTGAATTTTGGCCGACAGCCATACAAGCGGCAACATAAGAAGCGCCCTTAAGGCGACGCATCATTACTTTATAATTATATTTCATTTCTTCTGCCGGTGTCCATTTGCGTATGTAGTTCCACTCGTTACAATGGGTTTCCACATTTGTAAAGCCGCGTTTATCAAGTTCATTCCTGTACTTTACGGCATTTTCGTTTGTCCAATACGGATCGCATCCGTACATATGCCAGGACAAAAAGTCCATAGGTACTTTCGGCTCTTTTGCACAGGCATCCAAAAACTTTTCAACATAATCGTGGTAATAGCATATTGCAGGTCCGCCGATTTTAAGCGACGGGAATTTTTCCTTTAAATACGTAACGCTTACACGGAAAAATTCAAAAAACTCCTCGTCGGTTCCAATCCAGCATTGACCGAAATTATCCGGCTCGTTCCATACTTCAAAATATTCAATGCCCATACGGTGTCCGTTTGCCCAACCGTAATTAAAATGCATAATGATATGCTCGCATATCTGTGCCCATTTTAAAAAGTCTTTCGGCGGATAAATGCCGTATTTTTTGCTGCTGTGCTCTATTTTTTGACCGAGCCGGAAATACACCTGCGTACCGACCGACATAATATTGTTAAGGTATTCATCTGTCAAAGTAAAATCATACGACGCTTCATCGTTTACATCCGCGTCAAAATTCGGGAAAACGGCACTTATATCTACAATGTGTTCACCGCCGTATGACGGATAAAACGCAGCGTCATGTGTTCTGGCATACGGAATTCCGGCATCACGAAACTCTTGAATATTATTAATGTTGCGCGAGCAAACAGGTCCGTTGTTTACGGCGTGCATCGGTTTAATTTTACCTATGTGTTTTGCAAAATCCACATTTAAAGTGCTCATAAAAATTCCCCTTTAAGTGTTCCTTAGTATAAGCTGTGTTTTAATTTTATAACTTCTGCTTTGTATTTTATTTGCCGTTATATCCGAAATAATATCATCAATAACGGTCGGCAGAATTTCGTCGTAATTGTAGGATATACTTGTAAGACCGCCGCAAAAGTATTTTGCCAGCGGAATATCGTTATCGCCTATAACCCTTATATCCCGCGGTACTTTTATACCGCTTTTTTCAAGTGTGTTTATAAAGCCTATTGCAATTTCGTCATAACCGCATATAACGGCTTTAGGCATACCGTTTTTTAAAAAGAATTCGGCGGCATCGCGTCCTGCGTCCTCGAATCTTTTTTCACTTATAAAGGTTTTGCCGCCGCATATATCGTGGAAGGACTTGTTTTTTGACGCTGTAAGATTTTCTCCGATATAAGCAATGTCCTCTATTCCGCTTTGCCTTAAATAATTTACAGCACTTTGCAGTCCGTCATCGTTTACACTGTAACGTGAAGTGCCGCCCGACGATGCTATAACAGGTATTTCAAACTTTGTTTCGGCATCTATGGCGCTTAATGAAAAAACGGCGTCGAATATCGGAAGGGCGTTAAAATTTTTAGCCATTTCGCTTACTGCCTGCGGAGAAAAACTGCTGTTGTATATTGCCGTACCGCACCCTTTTTGTTCTGCGATTCTGCAAAATTCAAATACAATACGGGAATAATACGGGCTGGTAATTTCGGGGCATATAATTGCAAAATTAGGACTTGAATGTTTCCGGTTTTCAAGTATGGTCTTCTTTTTTACGCCGAAATAATTTAACTCATTTGCGGCGTCAAGAACAGCCTGCCTTGTTTCTTCGGACACATCCTTATTGTTATTTATTGCCTTGCAGGCGGTGGAGAGGGAAACATTTGCTTTTTTTGCAACATCTTTTAATGTCATAATATCACCTTATTTTTTATTCGGCTTGGCGGCCTGAAACGCAAAAAATGTATACTGCAAGGCAAACCGATACAGCGAATGCCGCAATAGATGTTACCTGCTGCGCGTAAATGTGCATGCCGAAAATGACGTCTCCGTTTTTTTGTATAAGCGATATAACAGGACTTACGCATAAAGTGGACAAAAATCCTAAAATACCGTAAATTGCTTTTTGCACGGCAATGCCTATACGCCTGTGATTTTGTTCTACGGCATCAAATACAAGATTTATAAGTGCACTGTTTATACCGGCGCCGGCAATTGCGTACAGGCAATAGTAAATTAAATAAAGTACTTTGCCGTTTGATGGTACCGTAAACATATTAATACCAAAACCCACGGCAGCGCAGAGTACACATACACCGGTCATTTTTAAAAATCCGCTTTTGTCTGCAAATCGTCCCCAAAAGCGGGAAAATATTACACGCACGCCGGAATATATAAATGTATATACAGATACCCTTGTCATTGAAAATCCGAGTTCTCTTATTTGATATGTTCCGTAAAACGGGGTTGAAATATGCACGGCAATATTCCATACCGCACAGATAATTATTGCGCTTATGTATTTTTTGTTTTTAGAAAGGGAAGTAAATTCCTTGAAAAAACCGGTATTGTCCTGATTGATTTCTTTTTCTTCGGTTGTAAACGCATAAAGCAGGCAGTGCGTTACCGATAAAGTAAACATTGCCACGGCACAGCATATAAAATAACCCTTAGGATTGCCTGCGGCTTCAAAGCGGTCAGCCGTTGTTCCCAACATCAGTGAAAACACGGTACCGGCTATAAGCGATACAATTTCCTTATTTGCAGTAAACACACCGCGTTTTGCGTCGTCAACCATAGACATATACCAGTCTATTTTAACAGGATTTATAACATTCATAAAAATCTGCGCGGTAAGTATCATTAAAACAAAAATGACGGTTTTTAATGCCGGAGAAAGCGGAACCAGAGGTACGGCATATAAAAGAGTAAACAGTATTTCGTTAATTAATGCGAAACTGATGCACTGCTTTTTTTTGGAGTCGCCCTTCGGTATAAACGCGCATGCCACTTGGAATGCACAGCCGAGAGACAAAAAGGCGGTTATTATGCCGGTCAGCGAATCGCTGAATCCCAACTGTACCGTAAGTTTTGCCAGAAACGAACCCGTAACCGGTATTGATATAAGATATTCAACTGCGGCTTCGGCAATGTAGATGCCTCGGTCCTTTTTATAAATATTATAATTCCTCATAAATATCACCGAGAGAATTATACTTTTTAAGTATGCGCTGTGCAACAAAATAACCAAAAGACGAAAATATTTCGTAACTTACGTTCTTAATATAAAAAAACCGTCCTTAATTATTCGGGCATAACCGAATGTAATCGGACGGTTTTTTAAGTTATCTGGTTGCGGCAACAAGTATGCCTTTGCTGTCACCGGTTACATCTACGGGATTTTTAGCATCTGCCGCGGTTGAATAATCCTTGGCAATGCTTTCATCCATAACCGAGGTAACAAAGTTGTTTTGTACGATTATTTTGCCTACATACTGGCAGTAGATATTGGCGTCGAGTATCGGCTGGCAGGAATCGAAATGGGAAAGCACCTGCACAAGCCTGTAATCGCTGCGGTCGAAAATATTGTTGCGTATAACAAAATTTTCGGAATTATTGAAATGCCCCCAGCTTTTTATGTGCGCCGCAGTAGAACGGTCGGGACGCTGGTTGCCCCAGCCGTAACCTGCAAGACGGCATATGTTGTTCTCAAAATATGTATCGACAAACTTCCATTTGGAATCAACCACGCACTTGCCGCCCTCGTTTTCGGTTATAAAATATTCGTAAGAATAAGTGCTGCGCTCAATCAGGTTATCGCGCATTACCGTATCCCTTACTTCAAGCGGCATATCGTCTGTGCAGCGGCAGCTGCCCTGATACTGCTGCGTTACCGCGGCATCGTATATCTGATTGAAATAGCAGTTTTCAACCGTATGTCCGGTACATCCGCCCCATATTTCAAGGCCGTTTCCGAAACGGACGGTGCTGAACTGTATACTGCCGCCTATCCATTCAAATTCACAGTTTCTTACAGTCATATTATATATGTTTCTGTAAACGGGCTTTTCATTTTCGGGATAGTCAACTGAGCCGAGGCTTATTCCGTGTGCGCCGCCGTATTTTAAAACAAGGCCGTCAACAGTGCAGTTGTCTGCTTTGCCCGACATTATGTGGCGTCTTCGGCAAACCTCTATATCCGACCAACGCTGTGACGGATTGCCCGAATCGCTGTAAAGATATAATTTGTGGTTTTCAATATCGTGGTAAAAATCCCGATCCATTAAAAGTTCGGTTTGTCCGGGCAGCCATTTTTTGTAGCCCCATTCTTCGCCTTCGTTAAATACAATGCAGCCGATGTCTTGTTTATGGTCTATCGGAATACTGTAAATATTGTTTCCTTCGTTTTTCCATTCAAGTTCGGCGGCATTTTCGTCCGCACCGTAAATACGCGGTTTTGCACCTGTGCCGTAGGAAGAAAATGTAACGCCTTCGCGCAGCTTTACGTAACCGCGGAAAACATCGCCGCGGTTGAACAAAACCGCATCGCCGGATTTAAGCGATAATGCATTTACGGCATTTAAACTCTGCAATGCTTTTTCGGGAGTTTTGCCGTCGTTTGCGTCATTACCGCTGTTTGATACATAGTAAACCGTGCCGCTGACATCAATATTGCTTACGGCGTTGCGTATGCGCTCAAGCGCTTCACGGGATTTTTTTTCAATAAAGGCTTCATTAATCATAGAAATTCTCCCCTAAGCAAAGCCGACAGGTTTGTCCCGGATTTTAAAGGTCAAATTTTCGCCTTTGCTTTGTTAAAATACTCGTCAATCTTATTTGCAATAATGCTCTACATAATTATTTATTGCCTGTTCTATAATTTCATTTGCATGGGCGCGGTTGCTTACTTCGTTAACTGCGGTCTGTTTACCTTCAAGTTCTTTATAAACTTTGAAAAAGTGCTTCATTTCATCAAAAATATGATTCGGTATTTCATCTATATCCTTATAGCAGTTGTATGTGGGATCGTTAAACGGAATGGCGATTATTTTTTCGTCGTTTCTGCCGTTGTCGATCATGGAAATGACTCCTACGGGGTAGCAGCGCACTTCGGTAAGAGGTGCCAAAGGCTCGGAACATAAAACCAAAACATCCAACGGATCAAGGTCGTCCGCATATGTACGCGGTATAAATCCGTAGTTTGCGGGGTAATGTGTGGAGGTGTACAAAATACGGTCAAGAATTAAAATTCCGGTTTCCTTGTCAAGCTCGTACTTGCATTTGCCGCCTTTTCCGATTTCTATAACGGCTATAAAATCATCCTTGTTTATCCGTTTGGGATTCATATTATGCCAAATATTCACAACGTTTCTCCTTGTAAGATATTACTTATTTTGTACCGAAAATACGGTCGCCCGCATCACCGAGGCCGGGAACGATGTAGCAATGCTCGTTTAAGTGGTCGTCAAGTCCCGCACAGTAAACTTCTACGTCGGGGTGTACCTTTGTAAATGCCTCAAGGCCTTCCGGAGCCGCAATTATACACATAAACTTAATTCTCTTAGGATTAAATTCTTTAATTCTGGAAACGGCGTCTATTGCGCTGCCGCCCGTAGCCAGCATGGGATCAAGTACAAAAACGTCTCTTTCGTTTAAATCTGCCGGCAGTTTGCAGTAGTAGTCAACCGGTTTGTGCGTTTCGGGATCGCGGTACATACCTATATGTCCTACCCTTGCAGACGGAATAAGGTTAAGCACACCGTCTACCATACCGAGTCCTGCGCGAAGTATCGGCACAAATGCCATTTTTTTGCCGGCAATAACCTTTGTTTTTGCGGTGGTTATGGGTGTTTTTGTAGTAACTTCCTTAAGCGGAAGGTCGCGTGTTGCCTCAAAGCAAATAAGGCTTGCAATTTCGCTTACAAGTTCTCTGAACTGCTTTGAGCCTGTTCTTTCGTCGCGCAAAATCGTCAGCTTGTGCTGAATAAGCGGATGGTTCATAATAAATACGTTTTTGTTTTCCATAGTTTTCTTCCTCCGATTTTTTACATATTCTCAATTGCGGTTATCTTGTCTATGCGGCGTTGATGCCTGCCGCCTTCAAACTCGGTATCCACAAAAATATCAACTAATTCAAGCGCTGTGCCTATTCCTATAACCCTGCCGCCGAGGCACAGTATATTGGAATTGTTGTGCAGCCGTGTATATTTTGCCGAAAAATGCTCGCTTACCGCAGCGGCGCGTATACCCTTAACCTTGTTTGCCGCAAGCGACATACCTATACCCGTTCCGCATACAAGTATGCCGAGGTCGTTTTTACCGTCGGCAACGCTCTGCGCTACGGGCAAAGCAATATCGGGGTAATCAACCGAACTGCCGTCGTTTGTACCGAAATCTTCTACCTCAAATCCGCGCTCGCGCAAGTGCTTTACAATTTCCTTTTTGTGTTCCACGCCGCCGTGGTCACAGCCTACTGCAATTTTCATATATGTACCTCCGCATTATTATTTGCCGTTTTTTGTTTCCTTATAAGCTCACGTTCTGCCTGCGGCATCCTTAAATAAACAGGATTCAGGTTTCCCGCCGTATATGTGCTGCTGCATCCCCACAGTTTTTCGGCAAGCAGTGCAACGCCTGCAGCGCTTTGGTATTTGTTTGCGGCATTGCATCTTTTTATATTCTCCGATTTAACACACTTCATAAACACGTCTGTGCCGTCGCCCGTTACCGTAATTTTTTCATTCCCAAATTCATTCATAAGCTGACCGTAAAGTTCCTCGCACATAACGGCTCTGTCCTCGCAAATTCGGGTAATATTACCGTTTTCCGCACGGAAAAGCGCATTGTAGACCTGATTGCACCTCGCGTCCATAACGCAGCAAATAATCCCGTCCGTTTGCGATAACGGCTGTGCCATTGCCTCAAGCGTTGAAACCCCGATGCAGTCCTTGCCGTTTACCTGTGCCAGTCCTTTAATAAGACTTATACCTATGCGTACACCCGTAAACGAACCCGGACCTACGCTTACCGCATATGCGTCAAAATCGTCGGGGGTAAGGCTCAGTGTGCCGAGCATATTTTCAACCATGGGCATAAGTGTCTGCGAATGTGTGACTTTTGCACAGCAAAAAAACGATGCCGTTATTTCACCGTCGGTAATTACAGCACAAGAGGCCGGATTTGCCGAACATTCAATTGCAAGAATTCTCATAAATCCGCCTCCGCCGATATATCGGGCGAAATTCCCGTAATAACAATTTTACGTTTGTTTTCACCCAGATTTTCAATATTTATGTATATTGTGTTGTCGGGCAACACTTCGGATATGTTTTCGCTCCACTCGACAACAAGAATTCCGCCGCTGTTTTCGTAATCGAAATATCCCGTGGAATAAAGATCGTCATAAGAAGCCACCCGATACATATCAAAGTGATAAATCGGGAGTCTGCCGCCTACATACTCGTTTATAAGCGCAAATGTGGGCGAAGTAACCATACCTTTGTAGCCGAGTCCCGACGCCAAACCCTTTGTAAAGCAGGTTTTGCCGGCACCGAGGTCACCCGTAAACGCTATTACATCGCCGCTTTTTAATACGTCGGCAAAGTGTGCGGCAATATTTACCGTCTCTTGAGGAGAATCAGAAAAATATTCACGCATACACCGTAACCTCCGAAAAATAAAATAATGTTTTTACACAAAAAACATTATACTATAAACACGGCAAAATATCAAACATTTACTTGCAAAATATTTGTTATTTAAATATAATGTTGTTAGAAAGGGGAGGAAAGCGTGAAAATTTTTTCGAGAATAGCAGATTATATACGCGAATGTGATAAAATACTTTTCATACTTTGCCTTTTTACTACAAGTTTCGGCTGTATGGCGGTTTTATCGGCAACACACTATACCGGCAAATACGGCCAGTTTTTAACGCAGGTAATTGCCATGTTGCTGGGACTCGGCATAGCGGTAGTAATATCACTGTTTAATTTTTCAACATTTATAAAATATTGGCCTTTGGCTGCGGCTATAGGTGTTATACCCGTAATACTTACATTTTTTATAGGCTACGCGCCGCCCGGCACCGATGACAAGGCATGGCTGCTTATAGGCGGTATGTCTTTTCAGCCGTCGGAACTTATGAAAATAATGTTCCTTATTACATTCTCCGCACATCTTGAGGCGGTGAAAGACCGCATTAACGAATTGAAAGTACTTCTTCCCGTGTGTCTTCACGGATTTTTTCCGACATTGCTTATACATTTTCAGGGCGATGACGGAACAGCGGTTGTTTTTGCCGCTATGGCGCTCGGTATGCTTTGTGCGGCAGGCGTAAAGTTTAAATATTTTGCAATAGCTTTCGGCGCGTTGGTTGCATCGTCGCCGTTTATATACTTTTTTGTTATGAACGATGACCAACGTATGCGTATACTTTCCATGTTCAGCGCCCATAATGATATACAAAACGGCGGATACCAACAATACAGGGGCAGTATGGCGCTTGCAAACGGCGGCTGGTTCGGACAGGGCTATTTAAAAGGTGAACTTACGCAGACAAACGGTGTTCCGGAAATGCACAACGATTTTATATTTGTATCTATAGGCGAGGAACTTGGATTTTTCGGTTGTGTTGCGGTCATTTTATTACTTGCGGCAATTTGCGTAAGGATACTTATGATAGCTAAAATGTGTTACCGCGATTCCGGCAAGTATATATGCGTAGGTATGTTTACCATGTTGCTGACGCATATTATAATAAATGTGGGAATGTGCCTGTCGACACTTCCCGTAATAGGCATTACGCTGCCGTTCTTTTCTGCGGGAGGTACATCGCTTTTGTGCTTGCTTGCCGGTATCGGCGTTGTTATGAGTGTTTATATGCATCGGTTTTCACGCACATCATCGCTTAAAGATATGATGTAAAAAAGTTTAAAAAAATCAGTCTTTGCGTTATGCAAAGACTGATTTTTTATTTATCATATGTACTCATTATCAAACGTAACTATACAGTTATAACCGGAATTTATTTCCTTTGCCGTACTGTTGATTTTCTCGCGCAGTTCGCCTTCGTCAAAAACCGTGCCGGCGGGTATTACAACATCAAAAATAAAGTTTGTATGGTGGTTGCCTTTAGGTGTCATACGAAAGTCATGCACGGAAATTGCAGGATCGATTTTTTTAAGACCTTCAAGTATTGCGGCCTTTGTAACATTAATTTCCTCGTTGTCGGTTTCAATCGGATCCATATGTATAACAAGGTCTACACCCAGTTTTTCCTTAACAAGACGTTCGCAAATATCTATTTTTTCGTGGCAGTCCACAATGTCAATATCTCTCGGAACTTCCACATGCACAGAGGCAAAGCACCTGTTGGGACCGTAACTGTGTATTATCAGGTCGTGTATGCCTAAAAATGTGCCGAAGGATAAAACGCAATTTTTAATATTTTGCGTAAGTTGTTTATCCGGCGGCGTGCCGAGTATTGTATCCATGGTCTCCTTGGAGGATTTTAATCCGGAAAAAAGTATAAACAGCGCAACGCCGATACCCATAACGGAGTCTAAATTAAATTTTATGTCGAATATTTTTGAAGCACCGACCGAGATAAGTATTGCCGTTGTTGTTATGCAGTCGTTAATGCTGTCCTGTGCGGTGGCGGCAATGGCTTCGGAATTTATGCGTTTTGCCAATTTACCGTTAAACAGATACATTGCAAATTTTACGGCAACGGATAGGAAAAGTATCACTGCGGAAGCGGTTGTGTAAACCGGTGCGGACTCATTTTTTACAAGCGCCGTTACGGATTCTTTCATAAGTTCAAATCCTACAAGAAGAATGAGTAACGATACCAAAAATGCCGCAACGTACTCAATCCTGCCGTGTCCGTAAGGGTGACCTTTGTCTGCGGGTTTCCCCGCAATTTTAAACCCTAAAAACGTAATTACGGAAGAACCCATATCGGACAGATTGTTAAGACCGTCCGCAACAATGGAAATACTTGATGAAACAATACCGACCGCAATTTTTAGGGTGCACAGCAGCAGGTTGCATATTATTCCGGTTATGCCGGAAATACTTCCGCATTTGTTACGCACTTTTTCTTCGGTAAGGCTTCCGTTTGCAGTTAGTTTTTTAAGCAGAAAATCTACCATTAAAATTTGCTTCCCTTTGCTCCCTTTGTACCGAAGGATACGCCTGAGAGTATATTTGTTTTGATTGTAAATGTAAGATTGTCGCGCCTTCGCTGCCTTCTGAAAGCCAAGTCAATTAATTTATCTATCAATTTTTTATACGGTATGCCTGTGGCTTCCCATAAATAAAAGCTGAGGGAACCGGGGATTGTGTTTATTTCGTTTGCATATACGTTGCCTGTTTGCGTATCCAGCAAATAATCTATTCTTACAACGCCGTTACAGCCGAGCGTCTTAAATATTTTGCAGGAAAGGGCGCGTATTTCTTCGCTTTTTTCTTCGGGAATATCTGCCGGCAGACGCCTGCCGAGAGATGCCATACCTTTTTGCTTGCCCGAACCCAAATATTTGTCCTCGTATGAGAGGATTTCGTCATGCATTATCGGTTCTTCGCAAACGGATGCCGCACATTCGTCATCATCACCCACAACCGAGCAGTTTATTTCCCGCAGATTCATTATGGCTTTTTCCGCAAGTACGGTATCCGCAAAGGAAACCGCCAAATCTATTGCGTCAATAAGCGACTGCCTGTCGTGCGCTTTGGTAATTCCCACACTGGAGCCCAAATTTACCGGTTTTATTATTACGGGGTAACCGATCTTGTCTTCAATCGCCTGCAGAACTTCTTCACGCTTTTCGCTGTAAACACGGGAAGAGAACTTAAAACAGGGAAGTACCGGCAGTCCTGCCGCCGACAAAACATCCTTAAATATTGCTTTGTCCATACCTATTGCGGCGGATAAAATATTACATCCCACATACGGCAGTCCCAAAAATTCAAAATAACCCGCCATTGTTCCGTCCTCGCAATTAGTGCCGTGCACTATCGGAAAAGCAACGTCTGTTATAACATCTTTCTTTTTTGAAAAAAGGCTGTTATTAAGGTAGGACATATAAACCTTTCCGTCCCGCTTTACAAATGTTACGGGACTTAACTTTTTCATAAGGCGGGGCATATCACGGTATTCTTCAATTGTAAAAAGTGCGTCGGAAGTGTACATTTCTCCGGCTTTGGAAACATATACGGGTATAACGTCGTATTTGTTTGTATCAATCGCGCGCATTGCCTGAACGGCGGAAATAATGGATACCTCATGTTCAACGGAACGGCATCCGAAAAATACAGCGATGGTGGTTTTCATAAAAATCTCTCCTATAATCAATTAAGGTAATTGTCCGGTAAATCGTTTTCCACAAGATAAACCGTATTTTCATCGGCAAAACCCGATAAAACCTGCAGCGCTTCGGCATAGCTTGAAACAACATGAACGCTGTCTTTCGGAAAATCGGTTGTGTTTATTGCATCACACATGGGCTTGCTGCGGTTTTGCCCTACAAGTATTATCTCGTCGCATACTTTTGTTGCCGCAAGTCCGAGTTTGTAGTTAAAATCGTACTCCTTATTGCCGAGTTCCACAAGACCGGGAGTGATTATAACCTTTTTCATATCGCCGAAATGGGATAAAACATTTACAGCTTCAATGCAGCCTTCGGGGTTTGCGTTGTAAGCGTCGTCTATCATAACGGCTTTGCATATTCCGGATTTAAGCTGCAGTCTGTGCTCGGTAGGCTCAAGACGGGATACGGCAAATTTTATATCCTCGTCCGTTACGCCCAGCACATGCGCGACAGCGGCCGCACCCGTTATATTTATAACATTATGCTTGCCCATAAGGCGTGTTGTTACGGGAATTTCGGTATCGGCAAGTTTTAATGTAAAGGAAGCGCCGTCCTTTGTATAACTTATGTTTGTTGCGGTATATTCGCCGTCGGAAATACCGTACTTTATAACCTGCTTTTGCCCAAGCCGTTTCGTAAGTTGTTCGGAATCGCCGTTTACAAATACTTTTCCGCCGTTTTTAATACATTCGTCATACAGCTCAAACTTTGTTTTAAATACGTTGTCAACCGTTCCGAATGTGTCAAGGTGCTGCGGACCTACAGCCGAAATAATACCTATTTTAGGATGAACAATATCGCATATTTCTTTTATATCGCCGATATTTTTTGCGCCCATTTCACAAATAAATACCTGTGTTTGCGGACGTAAAGAACTCCTTACAGTACGGACAACACCCATGGTTGTATTGTAACTTTTAGGTGTTGCCGCGACATTGAATTTTTCGCTGAGTATACGGGACAGAATAAACTTTGTTCCCGTTTTGCCGTAGCTGCCCGTAACGCCTATCGTTAAAAGTTCTGGCATGGATTGCACGGTTTTCTTCGCGTCGTTTATATAATGTGCGGCAACCGCTTTTTCAAACGGATACGTTACCGCCCAGCAAAGCAAAGTTAAAACGGGGGAGAACACGCCGAGGAAAATAAGCAGGGAAAAAGCCACACCCTGAATTACACCCGTCAGGTTCAATACAGTTGCGCACAATGCGGTTTGTATTATAACCGCCGCTGCAAGCAGGCGTATAACACGTTTTGTAAATGCGAGCTTTTTTATTGATTTTTTTGCAGCCTTGACGGTAAAATACACTTGAGACGCAATAAACAGTATAATTATAAGCAGCTCAAGCAGCATGCTGTACTTAAATACTACCGACAGCGCGCAGAATATTGCGGTAAGCGCCAAAAGATTTGTAAAGTAAGAGTTGTACAGCCATTTTATGTAGCGTACCGGATAATACGAATTTTGCTGCAGCATTTGAAACTGCCTGTAAAGCGATGAAAGGGGAATTATTGCGGCTACTATACACGTTACCGTAAAAAGAACTGATTCTGTATGCATTTTTACACCTCTAACCCAAAAAACTTTTTATAATGGCATTTGCCTCGTACGGCTTTTCGCAAAAGGAAAAATGGCCTGTATTTTTAATTACGCAAAGTCCGCAATCGGATATGCGGCCTTCCATTATTTCGGCATTCGCCAGCGGAGTGGCGGTATCTTTATCGCCCCATATAAGCAATGTGGGACATTTAATTTTGTCAAGTCTGTCCCGCAAATCGACATTAACTACGTTTACAAGCGTTTTCCTAAGCACCGGCGGTGCCGCATTGTAATCGGCAGAGCCGTAATGCCGCCTTGCTTTTTCAAGCAGATTTTCGGTTTTGTTTTTCCAGACGGGAACTGTTAAAACTTTTTTAACGGTTTTAAAACTTTTTGCGCGCAGCTTCTGCTTCAGACTTTTTTTCGGAATAAGTCCCGCGCTGTCAAGCAATACAATTTTAGGCGGATTTATAAGCGAGTGCGTGACCATATAAAGTATTACCCTGCCGCCGTGGGAATGTCCAACAAGCACGGGGTTTTCAAGTTTTGCGAATTTTATAAATTCAAGTACAAAATTTGCATAGTCCCCAATCGTAAAAGGCTCTTTCATAACCTCGCTTGCTCCGCAACCGGGAAAATTAAGCGCAGTGCATCTGCATTTGTCCGCAAGCGCTGCCATCATGCTTGTGTAAACCGCATAGGATGAACCCCAACCGTGCAAAAACAACACGTCTTTTCCGTTGCCCTGTACGGTGTATTCAGTTTTTAAACCGCATATTTCCGCTACCATATAATGCCAACCTTATGTCATATTTAATTTATTATACCAAAAAAGAACAGAAAAAAGAAGAGTTATTTTAAAAAATGTTTCATAATTTTTTTATTAAATATATTTCAACTTTTATATATGTATACGATTTCTGATCGGCGTATGTAATGTTTCGGCAAAATATAATTTGACAAAGAGGCGCCGGACGTATATAATTATTTTTGGTTTACATTTCTATGAAAACGAATCTGCAATTTGCAAATACTGTTTTTAAGAGGAATTTTAATTTAAAAAAAGGGGTGCAGCAGTTGGAAAAATTTATTGTTTCCGGCGGTAAAAAACTTTGCGGCAGCGTTAAAATAAGCGGCGCAAAAAATGCCGCTGTAGCTATATTGCCGGCTGTTCTTTTGGCCGACAGCCCCTGTGTTATAGAAAATTTGCCAGAAATATCGGACGTTACCTGCATTTGCGATGTACTTAAAAAGTTGGGCGCCGGTGTAAAATTTTTAAGCAATACCTGCGTGGAAATAGATCCTACAACGGTGAATACATTTACCGTAAATAAGGAAATGTCGCAGAGTATGCGTGCTTCAAGCTATTTTTTGGGCGCTTTGCTCGGCTCGGCAAACCGCGCGCGTGTGGCACCGCCCGGCGGATGTAATTTCGGCGTAAGACCTATTGACCAGCACATAAAGGGATTTGAAGCGCTCGGCGCCAAGGTTACAATAGAAAACGGAATGGTTGAGGCACGCACGCAGCGTCTCGGCGGCAGTTCGGTTTATTTGGATGTTGTGTCGGTAGGCGCTACCGTTAATATAATGTTGGCTGCCGTAAAAGCCAGAGGGGTTACCGTAATAGAAAACGCAGCGAGGGAACCGCATATTGTCGACCTTGCAAACTTTTTAAACTCAATGGGTGCCAACATAATGGGTGCCGGTACAAATGTTATTAAAATACGCGGTGTGGACGCGCTTCACGGTACTTCATACAGCATTATTCCCGACCAGATAGAAGCAGGGACATATATGGTTGCCGCCGTTGCAACACGCGGCGATGTTATGATAAACAACGTTATACCGAAACACTTGGAGTCTATAATTGCAAAACTTATAGAAGTAGGCGCAACTGTTGAGGAATTTGACGAAGCGGTGCATGTAAAAATGGATGCAAGACCGCGCAAATGTAATTTAAAAACCATGCCGCATCCCGGTTTCCCGACCGATATGCAGCCTCAGTTTGCCGCTATGCTCAGTATTGCGGAAGGGACAAGCATTGTGACAGAAGGCGTTTGGGATAACCGCTTTAGGTATGTGGATCAACTCACACTTATGGGTGCCGATATTCAGGTGGACGGAAAAATGGCGGTTATAACGGGTGTTGAAAAACTTAATTCCGCACCGGTAAAGGCGGTTGATTTGCGTGCAGGCGCTGCAATGATAATTGCCGGACTTGTGGCGGACGGCACCACGGAAATTGAGGAAATTGTCCACATTGACAGAGGCTATGAGAATGTTGTTGAAAAATTTACGGCTTTGGGTGCGGATATTAAACGCGTGGGCGATTCTTCGGCTTATAAAGATTTGGCTTAATGAATATCAAAAGGCTATCGTAAGATAGCCTTTATTACTTTAGTGTGTACACGGCAGATTGTGCAAAGGAGGAAGGATTTTGGCAAGGTTTTGCCCTTTTTTCAGCGGCAGCACGGGAAATTGCTGCTTTGTGGGGGATAAGGAGTCCGGCGTGTTGGTAGACGCAGGCGTATCCGCAAAGCGGATTTTGACGGCAATGGACGAAAACGGTATATCAAAGGACAGCATAAAAGCCGTTTTTATTACGCACGAACACAACGACCATATAAAAGGCCTTGCGGTTCTTTCAAAAATTTTAAATGTTCCGGTGGTCGCTTCCGCGCAAACGCTGGACGCTGTCTTATCGGCAGTAAAAATGCCTTCCGGTGTTAAAATGCTGCAAATGGACAAGGATGAAATTGAGATGGGCGGCATTTGTGCCCGACGGTTTCCTACAAGCCACGATTGCGCCGGATCGGGCGGATATTCGTTTTTGCTGTCTGCAGGTCAGCGTATTTCGGTTTGTACGGACCTCGGCATTGTTACGGATGAAGTGCGTAAGGGTATTGCCGACAGCAATTTGGTAATGCTTGAATCCAACCATGATTTAAAAATGCTTAAAAACGGTCCGTATCCGCCGTTGCTTAAAGTAAGGGTAATGTCGGACAAAGGACATTTATCCAATAATGCGTGTGCGGCGGAACTGCCCGAACTGCTTAAAAACGGCACAACGCGTTTTGTTTTGGGACACATAAGCCGTCAAAACAATACGGTACAGCTTGCGCTTACCGCCGCCAAAGACGCCCTTACCGGAATAGCGGCAAAGCAGGATGAAGATTACATACTTACCGCAGCGCCTGCGGATGGGGGAAAGACTATATACATATGATTAAAGTTAAAATTATAGCAATGGGAAAACTTAAAGAGCAGTATTTGCTTGACGCCGTTAAAGAATATGCAAAACGACTTTCGGCGTATTGCAAACTGGAAATAACCGAACTTAACCCCGCAAAATTGCCCGAAAATCCATCCGCCGCACAAATTGCGGATGTGCTTAAAAAAGAGGAAGCCGCAATAACGGACAAAATCCCGTCGGGTGCGTTTGTAACAGCCTTGTGCATTGAAGGGAAAATGCTTACAAGCGAAGAATTTTCCGAAAAAATTACCGACAAAATCAACGACGGAACCGGCACGTTTGTATTTATTATAGGCAGCTCTTACGGCATTTCGGACGCAGTTAAAAACAAGGCGGATTTTAAACTTTCATTTTCGCGTATGACTTTTCCGCATCAAATGGCAAGGGTTATTTTGTGCGAACAACTGTACCGTGCTTTTAAAATATCGCAGGGCTCGGCATACCATAAATAAAAATATGCAAAAAGTACTTGACCGAAAGGGTGTATTGTGATATAATTACTTTACCTCTAAAGGTCTTTTTTTTTGCAAATAAAATAAGACTGCAAGCGTTTTTTACACATTTTGTGTGTGCTTTACCGGTGCGGCGCAATATGCGGTGTTTCGGTCAAAATGTGTCGATCGCTGAGGGAGGCTGTTTACCTTAACGGGTAAAAATAAATTCCGTAAAACGGGAGGTGCCGTCATGAGAGTTAAAATCACTTTGGCTTGCACAGAATGCAAGCAACGCAATTACAACACAATGAAGAATAAGAAAAACGACCCGGACAGACTTGAAATGAACAAATATTGCAGGTTCTGTAAAAAGCACACCCTACACAGAGAGACAAAGTAAGGAGGGCCTTTGATGAAAACTATAAACAAAGTTTGTCAAATTTTGGCTTTACTTACCGGTATCGCTGCAGCCGTTTTGTTTTTTACGGATTTCGCAACGATTGTATCTGACAGTGTAGGTTCGTTCACGGCTTCGGGCGCACAGCTTTGCTTCGGCGCAAAAATATCCGAAGTAGGCATTGATATGCACAAGTCTTCGAAGCTTTTGTTCGTATTTTTACTTACGCTTTTAACTGTTGTTTTCGGAGGATTTTCCTTTAAATCCAAAGGTGCCAAATGGGGTACCGTTGTAACCTCCGCAATAGCCGCGGTGTTTATGCTGGTTGTACGCTTAAGCAAACCCATAAAATTTGTGGATGCGGACGCTGTAGAATCGGTTACCGCAATAAATTATGAGGCAACAGTGCTTATAATAACGGTTTTACTGTTTGTAACGCTTATTGCAAGCGTTGCTCACCTTCTTATAAACGACCGTATTGTATGCGCCGGCAAAAAGCCGACTATTCCGAAAAAGGTAGTTGCCTTTTTAAAGGATTATAAGAGCGAAAGTAAAAAAATAGTTTGGCCCACTTTCAAAGACGTTGTAAAAAATACCGTAATAGTTTTAATTATGTGTGTGGTTGTAGGCGCATTTATATGGTTGTTGGACTTAGGTCTTTCAAAGCTCCTTAACTTGCTTTGGAAATAAGCAAAAGGCAGGAGGTATATAAATGGAAGAAGCCAAATGGTATGTTATTCATACCTATTCCGGTTATGAAAACAAGGTAAAAGGCGACCTTGAAAAAATGGTTGAAAACCGTAAAATGCAGGATCTTATTAAAGAACTGTATATTCCGACGGAGACCGTTACCGAGATTAAGGGTGACAAAACCAAGGAAACCGAAAGAAAAGTTTTTCCCGGATATGTTCTTATTAAAATGATAGTTACTGACGACAGCTGGTACGTTGTGAGAAATACTCACGGTGTAACAGGTTTCGTAGGTCCCGCTTCAAAGCCCGTTCCGCTGACTGATGCGGAGGTTGAGGCTCTCGGCGTTGAAAAGCACAGCGTTGAGGTTGCGTACAATGTAGGCGATAATATCCGCGTTGTATACGGACCGTTTGAGGATATGACGGGTGTTGTTGAAGAAATTGATATTCCCAACAACAGCGTGCGTGTTCTTATTACCGTTTTCGGCAGACAAACACCTGTCGAGATGGATTTGGACCAGATAGCCCTGGTCGATTAAACAGTGAATTAACGGTTTTCCGTTTGATTCAGCGGCTATTTTGCCGCCGACGCAAATAATATGCGTCACGGTGGGAGGGACGGCCGGATGGCCATTCCGCCAAGTGTAAAAACACTAGTTACCACGAATAATGGAGGTGCAAACAATGGCTCAGAAAATCACAGGTTATATTAAATTACAAATTCCCGCAGGAAAAGCCACACCGGCTCCGCCTGTAGGTCCGGCGCTGGGACAGCACGGCGTTAACATTATGGCTTTTACAAAAGAGTTTAATGAACGCACTAAGAATGACGCAGGTCTTATTATACCGGTAGTTATTACCGTTTATGCCGACCGTTCATTCAGCTTTGTAACCAAGACTCCGCCGGCAGCCGTTCTTATTAAGAAGGCTTGCGGAATCGAAACCGCTTCGGGTACTCCGAACAAAAACAAAGTTGCTAAAATTACCAGCGAGCAGATTAGGAAGATCGCAGAACAGAAAATGCCTGACTTAAATGCGGCAAATGTTGAATCAGCTATGTCTATGATAGCCGGTACAGCTCGCAGCATGGGCGTTGAAGTTGTCGATTAATCTCTCTCGTGGGAGGAAATTTCCGATTTAACCACTTATTGGGAGGTAAAAGAAAGTGAAACACGGTAAAAAATATACTGAAAGCGTTAACCTTATTGAAAAAGGTAAATTTTATGACGCTGAAGAAGCCGTTGCATTGGCTGTAAAAACAGGCACGGCTAAATTCGACGAAACAGTTGAAATTCACGTACGTTTGGGTGTTGACTCACGTCATGCAGACCAGCAGGTCAGAGGCGCTGTAGTTCTTCCTAACGGAACGGGTAAAACCGTAAGAACTCTCGTTCTTACAAAGGGCGATAAAGCTAAAGAGGCTGAAGCCGCAGGCGCTGATTTTGTAGGTGCCGAAGAATTGGTTGCTAAAATCCAGAACGAAAACTGGCTTGACTTTGATGTTGTTATTGCAACACCCGATATGATGGGTATGGTAGGTCGTTTGGGTAAGGTGCTCGGTCCGCGCGGACTTATGCCTACACCTAAAGCAGGTACCGTAACACCCGATGTTGCCAAGGCTGTTACTGAAGCTAAGGCAGGTAAAATTGAGTACAGACTGGATAAAACCAACATAATTCATTGCCCTATCGGTAAAGTTTCTTTCGGTGCCGAAAAGCTCCAGGAAAACTTTGATGCACTTATGGGTGCTATAGTTAAGGCAAAGCCGGCAGCAACAAAAGGACAGTACATCAAGTCCTGCGTTCTTGCTACTACAATGGGCCCCGGAATTAAGCTTAATGTTGCTAAATTCGGTGCATAATTGATTTGAATGGGGGCAGGTAACTGCTCCCTTTTTATTCGGGAGAAATTTATGGAAAACAAGAAGGATCTTTTTTCAGGAAATTTATCCGTAAACATATTTTTATTTACTCTTCCCATAATTTTATCCAGTTTGCTGCAATTGTTTTTTAATGCGGCGGATTTGATAGTTGTGGGAAGATTTGACGCTGTAAACAGTTCGGTTTCTCAGGCGGCAATAGGCACTACAACATCGCTTATAAACCTTATAGTTAATTTCTTTTTAGGTATTTCAATAGGCGTTAATGTGCTTGTTGCGCGTCTTTATTCGGCTAAGGATAACGAAAGACTTAAAACAGCTATTCAAACTTCCTGCTTTTTAGGCGTAATTGCCGGAATATTGGTGGCGGTTTTCGGTATAATGTTTTCGGGCGAAATGTTAAAATTGATGAATGTCACCGGAGATATTTTGCCGCTTGCCGCTACATATCTTAAAATATATTTTGTAGGCGCGCCTTTCAGTATGCTTTATAATTTCGGCAGTGCCATAATGCGTGCCGCAGGCGATACAAAACGCCCTATGATTTATTTGACGGCAGCAGGTATTGTAAATGTTATACTTAATCTTATAACGGTTATCTTCTTTAAAATGGGTGTTGCCGGAGTCGCTACCGCAACTACGATTTCCAATATGCTTTCCTGCGTACTTATTTTTGCAAAATTAATTAAAACCGACAGTCCGATAAAGCTTGTGTTTAAAGATTTTAAAATAAAAGCGGACTGCGTAAAGCAGGTTATTGCCGTTGGATTGCCGACCGGCATACAGTCGACATTTTTTTCGATTTCAAATATGATAATACAGTCGTCGGTCAATACTTTCGGTGCGGCTGCAATGGCAGGCTGCGGTGACGCCGCAAATATTGAGGGATTTGTGTATGTCGCGATGAACTCGTATTCCTATGCGGCTGTTACGTTTGTAAGTCAATGCTGCGGAAGCGGAAAGACTGATAAAATCGGCAAAGTGCTTTTACGCACGGTAATGCTGGTTACCGTCACGGGAGTGATAGTAGGTTGGGGCGCATACCTTGCGGGTAATCAGCTTTTGGGTATTTATACGCAAAATACGGCGGATATACAGGCAGGACTTACACGTATGGCGGTAATTGCCACAACATATTTCCTGTGCGGAATAATGGATGTAATTACCGGTGCGGTGCGCGGTATGGGCGAATCCGTAACACCTATGATAGTTACGCTTTTGTTTGTATGCGTTTTCAGAATAATATGGATAGCCACAATTTTGCCGAAGTATTATTCTTTAACAACAATATTCGTTTCTTATCCGGTATCTTGGGTACTTAATATCGGCGCTGTTTTAATATGCTATTTTGTAAGGAAGAAAAAACTGTTAAACAATAAAAAAATATTGACAAATTAATATTTGTGTGTTATCATACTTTTGTTGTTTCCAAAGACAGTAGGTGCTTTATGCGTAAAACTTATGTTGCCTGCCCAGGATGAACACTTAAATGCTTTTATTATAAACGTTTTTGTGCCTGTCCGCTTTGGAACAGGCACTTTTTTATTTTGCAATATATCGGAGGTGAAAAAATTGCCTAACGCTAATGTATTGGAACAAAAACAAAAAATAGTTGCCGATTTAAAGGCATCTATCGCTGATTCTGTTGCAGGTGTAGTAGTTGATTACAAGGGTATCACCGTTGCTGATGATACAGTATTGCGTAAAGAACTCCGTGAAGCAGGCGTAGATTACAAGGTAGTTAAAAACACACTTTTGGGACGCGCTGTTGAGGGTACGGATCTTGAACCGATTAAAGAGGTTCTTGAGGGTACAACCGCTATAGCAGTTTCAAAGGAAGATCACGTTGCTGCAGCACGTATACTTTCAAAATTTGCAGAGAGTCACGAAAACTTTACAATCAAGACAGGTTACCTTGAAGGCAAGGTAGTTGATCTTGAAACCATTAAATCGCTTGCAAAACTTCCGTCCAGAGAGGTACTTCTCGCAACGGTTGTCGGCGCATTCCAGGCTCCGATTGCAGCATTTGCACGCGCTGTACAAGCTATAGTTGATAAAGACGGTGCAGCGGAATAATTTAAAATAAAATATAATTTTGGAGGAAAATAAAATGGCATCTGAGAAAATCACAGCTATCGTTGAAGAGCTTAAAGCTCTTACCGTTCTTGAGCTTTCCGAGCTCGTTAAAGCAGTAGAAGAGGAATTCGGCGTATCCGCAGCAGCAGCAGTTGCAGTAGCAGCTCCGGCAGCAGGCGGTGCAGCAGCAGAAGAAAAGACAGAGTTTGACGTTGTACTTACTTCTGCAGGCGCTGAAAAGATTAAGGTTATTAAGGCTGTTCGCGAAATCACAGGTCTTGGACTTGCTGAGGCTAAGGCTATTGTTGACGGCGCACCCAAAACCCTTAAGGAAGCTGCTTCTAAAGATGAAGCTGAAAGCATCAAAGCTAAACTTGAAGAAGTTGGCGCAGGCGTTGAACTTAAGTAATTTAAATAAAAATTGCTTAAAAAATTTTTCACACAGCAGTGGATTTCCGCTGCTGTGTTTTTTTATGCCGTTTTCGGTATAAAAGCAGTCTGCTTACACAAAATAGAATGGAAGTAAAATTCAAGGAGGATTTTTATGAAAAAAACTTTATCAATATTATTAGCGGTTTTTCTTGTAGTTTTTGCTTTTGCAGGCTGTAAGAAAACGGAAAAAACAGGCAGTGTTTATTATTTGAATTTTAAACCCGAGCAGGATGCCGCATGGCAGTCGCTTGCAAAGAAATATACTTCGGAAACCGGTGTTGACGTTAAGGTTGTGACGGCGTCGCAGGGTGCGTACGAGCAAACGCTGACTGCCGAAATTGACAAATCCGAAGCGCCCACGCTCTTTCAGATAAGCGGTCAGATTGCTTTGGAAACATGGGGGGATTATTGCCTTGACCTTACGGATACCGAAATATACAAACAACTTACAAGTGACGAGTTCGCACTTAAAAAAGACGGCAAGGTTTACGGCGTTGCATATGTTTACGAGGGTTACGGCATAATTGTAAACAAAAAACTGCTGCAAAAAGCAGGTTATACAATGGATGATATAAGCAGTTTTGACGGTCTTAAAAAGGTTGCGGAGGATATAACAAAACGCAAAAATGAACTCGGATTTTCAGCATTTACCTCAAGCGGACTGGATTCTTCTTCAAGTTGGCGTTTTTCGGGACATCTTGCCAATATACCGCTGTTTTATGAATTCAGGGATAATAATATAACATCGCAGCCGGCAACCGTAACGGGCAAATATCTTGATAAATATAAAAATATTTGGGATTTGTATATCAATAACTCTACGGTAGATTCATCTTCCCTTACCGCAGTTACCGGAGATCAGGCGACGGCTGAATTCACATCCGAAAAGGCTGTTTTTTATCAAAACGGAACTTGGGCATACAGCGATATTAAATCAATAGGCGACGATAATATAGGATATATTCCGATATATGCCGGAATTGACGACGCGTCCGAAGGACTGAGCTGCGGCACCGAAAACTTTTGGGCAGTAAACAAAAAGGCAAGTGAGGCCGACCGCAAGGCGACTCTTGATTTTCTTGCATGGGTGGCCACAAGCGATGAAGGCACTACGGCGCTTGCCGAAAATATGGGATTTATTTCTCCGTTTAAATCGGCTAAACCGGTTGATAATGTTCTTGCAAACATTATGAATAATTATGTAAATGAAGGTAAGTATAATGTTTCGTGGGCATTTAATTATACCCCTAACGTAGATGTATGGCGTGCGGACCTTGTTTCCGCGCTGGCGTCATATTCTGCCGGAAAAGGTGACTGGGAAGCGGTTAAAACAGCATTTGTTGACGGCTGGGATAAGCAGTATAAAGCTTCAAAACGATAAAATTATTCGGTGGTGATTATTATGGAACAGCGAAAATACAAGCATGATGCATCCGTGCTTGCCAATAAGGCACAGCGCCGTGCATTGCAAAAATACTCTCCGCTTTTTTTGCTGCCTACTGTCGCCGCATTTATAATCGGATTTGTATGGCCCTTTTTTCAGGGTATTTACCTCTCTTTTTTCAGATTCAGGACGCTTTCAAACATCAGTTTTACGGGCGTGTCCAATTATGTCTCGGCATTTACCGATCCATCGTTTTTACGTTCGTTTTGGTTTACGGCACTGTTTACGCTGGTGTCGGTCATCCTTATAAATGTCATAGCTTTCCTTATAGCTTTTGCGCTTACAAAGGGTATAAAGGGTTCGTCGGTTTTTCGTACGGTATTTTTTATGCCCAACCTTATAGGCGGCATAGTGCTGGGATATATATGGAAGATAATATTAAACGGCGTAATAATAAAATATTTAAGTTCAACACTTGCGCTTAATGCAACCTACGGTTTTATAGGTCTTGTTATACTTGTTTGCTGGCAGCAAATAGGATATATGATGATAATTTATATTGCCGGACTTCAAAACGTCCCAGGCGAACTTATTGAGGCGGCGAAAATCGACGGCGCGGGCGGCAGCCAAATACTGCGCTATATAACCTTGCCGTCGGTTATGCCCTCTGTCACCATATGCACATTTTTAACGCTTACCAATTCCTTTAAACTGTTTGATCAAAACTTGGCGCTTACAGCGGGCGAGCCGGCGCATCAAACCGAAATGCTTGCGCTTAATATTTACAAATCTTTTTACGAAAGCACCACAAATATGGGCGTCGGACAGGCAAAAGCCGTTATATTTTTTATTGTTGTGGTTATAATTGCTTTAACGCAGCTATATTTTACAGGCAGAAAAGAGGTGCAGCGATAATGGAAAAATCGAGGAATAACGGTAAAAAGTTTTTGACTTTGTTTTTTTCGCTGTTATCTGTCGTTTGGATAATGCCCGTGGTAATTGTGCTTGTAAACTCTTTTAAAACAAGCGATTCAATAGCACTGACGCCGTTTTCGCTGCCCAATACGGACAGTTTTGTCGGATTTGAAAACTATACAAACGGCATTACGCACGGAAATTATCCGTTTTATATGTCTATTTTTTACAGTTTTGTAATTACGGTGGCGTCGGCGGCGCTTATATTGCTTTGCACGTCAATGGCAGCTTGGTATATAAGCAGGGTAAATTCGCCCGTTTGCCGTGCGGTATACTATTTTTGCATATTTTCTATGGTTGTGCCGTTCCAAATGGTTATGTTTACACTGTCAAAAACTGCGGATAACCTTTCGCTTAATACACCGTATACAATACCGGTTATTTATTTGGGTTTCGGTGCGGGACTTGCGGTGTTTATGTTCAGCGGATTTGTCAAAAGCATCCCTATGGAAATTGAGGAAGCGGCAACCATTGACGGCTGCACACCTTTGCAAACCTTTTTCCTTGTTGACGCGCCCATAATGAAATCGACCTATATTTCCGTAGGTATACTTGAAGTTATGTGGATATGGAACGATTATCTGCTTCCGTACTTGGTGCTTGACCGTACAAAATATATGACAATACCCATACACATACAATTTTTACAGGGCAGTTACGGCAAAGTTGATTACGGCGCTACCATGGCGCTTATAATATTGTGTCTTATACCTATAGCAGTGGTATACTTTACAAGTCAAAAGCATATTATTAAAGGCGTAATATCAGGCGCGGTTAAGGGGTAAAATATGCGGGCAAACGGTATTTTAATGCCGATATTTTCATTGTCATCGGATTATCCGATAGGCACTATGGGAAAACCGGCTTACGAATTTATTGATTTTTTGGAAAAAGCAAAACAAACTTACTGGCAAATATTGCCCGTAGGCCATACGGGATTCGGCGATTCGCCGTATCAGACGTTTTCGTGCTATGCGGGAAATCCTTATTTTATTGACCTTGAACTGCTTTATGATAAAGGGTTGCTGACAAAAAAGGATTTAGAGGAAGAAAAAAGGTATTCGGAAGCGGACGGCGAAAATATAAATTACGGAAGACTGTATAAAACACGGTATAAAACGCTTAAAAAAGCCTTCCGACTGTTTGAGGCGGACGAAAATTATACCGCGTTTTGCAATGAAAATGCGTATTGGCTTGAGCCTTACAGTATGTTTATGGCGATAAAAGAGATACACGGCTCAAAAGGTATTGAAGATTGGGATATTGAGTATAAATTACGCGATTCCGCAGCGGTTGCGGCTGTGTCAGTACAAAGTGCCGAAAGTATTGAATTTTATAAATTTTTGCAATACGAATTTTTTGTGCAATGGCAGGCTATGCACGCCTATGCGGCGGCAGCCGGAATAAAAATAATAGGCGATATGCCGATTTATGCCGCAGCCGACAGTGCGGATGTATGGAATGAGCCGGAGGTTTTTGCGGTTGATTCCCATATGACTCCCGTTTCGGTTGCGGGATGTCCGCCGGATGAATTTTCAAAAGACGGGCAACTGTGGGGAAATCCGCTTTACAATTGGGATAAAATGGCGCAAAATAATTTTGAATGGTGGAAGAGACGTTTAAGTCATAATTTTTCATTGTTTGATATTGTAAGAATAGACCATTTCAGAGGATTCGAATCTTACTACAGCATACCTTACGGTCTTACCGCGCGCAAAGGCAAGTGGGAAAAAGGTCCGTCCACGACGTTTTTTAACGAGATGAAACGGTGCTTCGGCAATGATATGCCTATAATAGCGGAAGATTTGGGATTTTTGACAGATGATGTAAGAAATCTGCTGAAAGAAACCGGATTTGCGGGTATGAAGGTGTTGCAGTTCGGCTTCGGCACAGGGCAGGACAGCGAATATCTGCCCCATAATTATACACGACACTGTGTTGTATATTTGGGTACCCACGATAACGACACCACCGCCGGATGGTTTAAGAATTTGAACGAGAGCGAAAAGGAAAAACTGTTTTTGTACGCCGGCATTAAAAACGGTGACGATGTTGTGGAACGTATGATAGATCTTGCGATGGAAAGCGTTGCGGATATATGTATTTTAAGTATGCAGGATGTGCTGGGACTCGGCAGTCAGGCGCGCATTAATACGCCGTCTACGCTCGGGAATAACTGGCAATTTCGTATGAAAAAGCAAAATACGGACAGTATAGCCGAAAGACTTGCCAAAAAAACGGAAGTATACGGCAGGGGCAAAATCGAATAGGGGTGTGGTTATGAAAATAAAAAAGGGTGCACTTATATTAAGTATTCTTATTCCGCTTGCGGTGGGCGGACTGTCCGCGCTTATATCGGGTTCGGCGATGAAGGCGTTTGAAACGGTAAATAAACCGCCGCTGTCGCCGCCTATGGTTGTTTTTCCTATTGCGTGGACCGTACTTTACATCCTTATGGGTATAGCGTCGTATCTTGTTTACAATTCAAACGCGTCGGATAATCGTTCCGTATCCGCATTGTTTTTTTATGCGGCGCAGTTGGCAGTCAACTTTTTCTGGTCAATTATATTCTTTAATTTAAAAATGTATTTGTTTGCATTTATTTGGCTGTTGCTGCTTATAGTATTGACGGTTATAACAACGGTAAAGTTTTCTAAAATCAGCACTGCGGCAGGCTGGCTTATGGTGCCGTATTTGGCATGGCTTTTGTTTGCGGCTTATTTAAACCTCGGCATAGTAATTTTAAACTGAAATAAAACCCGTATCTGTTTTACAGATACGGGTTTTATTAATCGTTAAAAAAGCTTTTAAGTTTATCCGCAAAGCTCTTTTTGTTTTTATAATTGCTGTCGGTTGTAATGCTGTCAAATTCCTTTAATTTTTCTTTTTGCGCTTTTGTAAGATTTTTAGGTACTTCCACTTTCACCTTAACATATTGGTCTCCGCGGCCGGAGTAGCGCAGACGCTGTATGCCTTTGCCGCGCAGTTTAAATTCGTCACCGGACTGCGTTCCCTCATGTATAGTGAACTTTACCTTCCCGTCAAGCGTAGGTACCGTAATTTCAGCACCTAAGGCGGCTTGTGTAAATGTTATCGGAATTTCGCAGAATACATCGTAACCCTCCCGTTCAAAAATCGGATGAGGTCTTACGTTTACATTGATATGCAAATCTCCCGACGGTCCGCCGTTTGTTCCGGCATCGCCGCCGCCGCGCAGGTTTATTACCTGTCCGTCGTCAATACCGGCAGGTATTTCGATTTCGCGGTCAAGCGTGTGGCGTATTTTGCCCTTGCCGGCGCAGGTGCGGCAGGGCTTATCAATTATTTTACCGGTACCGCGGCATTGCTCGCAGGGACGCTGTGTTTGTATTGAACCGAACGGTGTGCGCTGTACCGAGGATACGCTGCCCGTACCGTGACAGGCAGGACACGTACGCGGAACAGAACCCTTTTCGGCGCCTGTGCCGTCACAATCCTTGCAGTTTTCAATACGCGTTATTTTTATTGTTTTTTTACAGCCCTTTGCGGCCTCTTCAAAAGAAATTACGACGTTTGCGGCAGTATCGTTGCCACGCCGCGGCGCATTCGGATTTCTTCTTGCTCCGCCGCCGAACATACTGCCGAATATATCTCCCAAATCGCCGAAATCACCGAATCCGCCGAAACCGCCGCCGAATCCCGATCCGCCGGCGCCTCCGGCACCGAAGTTGGGATCGACGCCTGCATGGCCGAATTGGTCGTAACGGGCGCGCTTTTCTTTATCGGACAAAACTTCGTACGCCTCGTTAACTTCTTTAAATTTCTTTTCGGCTTCGGCATCTCCCGGATTTAAATCCGGATGATATTTTTTTGCGGCTTTACGGTACGCTTTTTTTAATTCATCATCGCTGACGCTTTTATCAACGCCCAGCACTTCATAATAATCTCGTTTTTCTTCAGCCAAAATAATCTCTCCTAATTAACGGGTTTCGGCGGTGGGCAGAGCCGTTATAATAGTCCTGCCCGCCGCCTGCATTAAATCAAATTATTTTTTGCTGTCGTCAACGTCTGTGTAGTCGGCATCGTAAACATTGTTGCCGTCAGCGGTCTGTGTGCCGCCGTCGGATGCGCCCTGTTGTGCGGCACCCTGTGCGTCTGCGGCAGCTTTATATATCTTCTCGCTTACTGCATAAATTTCTTTCTGCAATGCTTCTTGAGAAGCCTTTATTGCCTCTATATCCTCACCCTTAAGTTTTTCTTTAAGGTCGTCCTTAGCGGCTTCGATCTTGGATTTTTCTTCCGCGGTAATTTTATCACCGAATTCGCTTATTGTCTTTTCGGTCTGATAAATCATCTGGTCCGCGCCGTTTCTTACATCAATTGCTTCCTTGCGCTTTTTGTCTTCTGCCGCATACTGCTCGGCTTCTTTAACAGCCTTATCAATATCTTCTTTGGACATATTTGTGTTGGATGTAATTGTAATGTTGTTTTCCTTGCCTGTGCCGAGGTCTTTTGCTGATACGTGAACTATACCGTTGGCATCAATATCGAAAGTAACTTCAATCTGAGGAATTCCGCGCGGAGCCGGAGCAATACCGTCGAGGTGGAATACACCCAAGGTCTTGTTGTCCTTTGCAAATTCTCTCTCGCCTTGCAGTACGTGTACTTCAACAGAAGTCTGACCGTCTGCCGCGGTAGAGAATATCTGACTCTTTTTGGCAGGGATGGTGGTGTTTCTGTCAATTACCTTTGTGGAAACGCCGCCCATTGTTTCAATACCGAGTGATAACGGAGTAACATCAAGCAGTAAGAGTCCCTTAACGTCGCCGCCGAGAACGCCGCCCTGAAGCGCCGCGCCTATGGCTACACATTCATCGGGGTTAATGCCCTTAAACGGTTCCTTGCCCATAAAGTTTTTAATTGCTTCCTGTACGGCAGGAATTCTTGAAGAACCGCCGACCATAAGAACCTTGTTTATATCGTCTTTGTTGAGCCCCGAATCTGAAAGTGCCTGACGAACAGGTCCCATTGTTGCTTCTACCAAATCTGCGGTAAGTTCGTTAAATTTAGCTCTTGAAAGTGTGGTTTCAAAGTGTTTCGGACCGTTGGCATCGGCTGTAATAAAGGGCAGGTTTATATCGGCCTGTGTCATACCGGAAAGGTCGATTTTGGCTTTTTCGGCTGCTTCTTTAATACGCTGCATCGCCATTTTATCGCCCGACAGGTCAATACCGTTTTCAGCCTTAAATCCGGCAACTATCCAATCCATTATGCGTTTATCAAAGTCATCGCCGCCGAGTCGGTTGTTACCGGCTGTAGCCAAAACTTCCTGAACACCGTCGCCCATCTCAATTATTGAAACATCGAAAGTACCGCCGCCGAGGTCGTATACCATAACCTTTTGGTCGTTATCCTTATCAATGCCGTAAGCAAGGGCTGCGGCTGTAGGCTCGTTTATAATTCTCTTAACTTCAAGTCCGGCAATTTTACCGGCATCTTTTGTTGCCTGGCGTTGTGCGTCCGTAAAGTATGCAGGAACGGTAATTACCGCTTCGCTTACGGTTGTTCCGAGGTAAGCCTCGGCGTCTGCCTTAAGTTTTTGCAGAATAATTGCGGATATTTCCTGCGGTGTATAGGCCTTACCGTCGATAGTTACGGTATAATCAGTGCCCATTTCACGTTTAATGGAGCTTATTGTTCTGTCCGGATTTGCAATAGCCTGACGCTTTGCAACCTGACCTACCATACGCTCACCTGTTTTTGAAAATGCAACTACACTCGGTGTAGTTCTGCCGCCTTCGGCATTTGCAATAACAACTGCTTCGCCGCCTTCCATAACAGCTACGCAGGAATTTGTAGTACCTAAATCAATACCTATAATTTTTCCCATAATTAATTACTCCTTTAATATTCAAAAAGTTATTGTTTATTATATAAAGCACTCTCGTGCTAATTGGCAACCGATACCATTGCGGTGCGTATAACCGTGTCGCCTGTTTTGTAGCCTTGCTGCAAAACCTGTGCTACGGTGTTTTCACCGAGATTTTCGTCTTCGGTATGCATTACCGCTTCGTGAAGAGCCGGATCAAATGTGTCACCGACGGCGGCTATGGGGGTAATCGCAAGCGTTTCCTTTAATGCGGAAAACTGTTTTATTATCATTTCAATACCCTTTATATAATCCGGATTTTGCAAATCCGCTTCGCCCGCACGGTCGATATTATCAATTATCGGCAACAGTTTCTTGATTAAATCCGCTTTTACAAATTCGCCCACTGATAATTTTTCGCGCTCGGTACGTTTTTTGTAATTGTCAAACTCAGCTGCGGTACGCAGCAGCATATCGTGCTCTTTTTCAAGTTCTGCCTTAAGTTTTGCCGTTTCGTCTTCCTTTTTCTTTTTATGCTTTTGGGTGTTTTCTTTTTCCGCCTCGTGTTCGGCTTTGTGTTCGACCTTTTGTTCGGTCTCGTTTGCCTGCTGTTCGGCGGACTGTTTTTCTTTTTCTGCCAAATCTATTCCTCCATGCCGCTTAGGGTTTCGGTCAACAGTTCGTTCATACGTTTTGCCGTGTATTCAATACTGGGCAAAATTTGCTCGTACGACATCCTTGTAGGACCTATTACGCCTAAACATCCTTCATTATTATTACCTGCACGGTATTTTGCAAAAACTATGCCGGTGGGGCGAAGCGCACTGTATGACGTTTCACCGCCGAAAACCACGCCGGCATCTGCACTTGATTTGCCTAAAAGCGACAACAATGTATCCCTCTTGTGCATAAGCGCAATAATTTTTTCCGCATATCCCGACAGGAAACTTATATTGTATAAAGCCGATTGACCGCTTATACTTACTGCGGAGTTTTCCATATCCGAAATCATAACGCTTAATGTTGAAAACAACGGCATTACGCTGAGTGCCTGAATTCCCAGAGAGGAAAGCGCCGTTTGAAGCGCAGCGGGATTAAGCTGCGAAATGTTTTTACCTTTAACAAACTCGTTTACCAGTTTATCAAACTGATGTGTAACGTCATATGATAAAACATCTGCCGTATGGCACAGCCGACTTCTCGAATGTCCGTCCGAGGTTATAAGAATTATCATTGCAAGACGGTCGGAAAGCTTTAAAAGTTCAACCCGTTTTACCCTCGGTCCGGCAGGGGAAATATCCGCTGCTATGGAAGGCAACCCCGTTATTTGACTTAAAACTTTTCCGGCGGTGTCGGGCAATGCGTCCGGATCTCCCGCAACCTTAGTAAGCGAACTGTCTATATATCCGCGAAGCTCGTCACTCAGCAAATCCTTATCCATAAGCGTTTCTACGTATAATTTATATCCTGCGGCAGTCGGAATTCTGCCTGCCGATGTGTGCGGCTGATCGAGAAATCCCAAATTG
Organism: uncultured Eubacteriales bacterium; assembly: GCA_934464615.1. Lineage (GTDB taxonomy): Bacteria > Bacillota > Clostridia > Oscillospirales > Acutalibacteraceae > SIG565. Next base: position 112,119 of record CAKSKA010000001.1, read on the forward strand.
CAAAGCGTACTCATTTCATTCCTGAGTGTTGCGCTTGAAGGGGCATTCTCCATAACCTCGCACAGCAGTTTAGAGCCTACCGGCTCGCCTGATATAATGTACATACGTACTATAGCGGCAAGTATTTGCTGCTGCCTTTTGGAAAGCGTCATCATTTTTCACTTCTTTCGGGTTTAGCACTCTAACGCTTTGAGTGCTAACAATTATTATTATATTCGCAAAACCGTAAATGTCAAGTGTTTTTTGAAAAATTTTTTTGACTTTCCCTGACTTTTATAAAAATGCCGTAAAATCCGCTTGTACGGACTCTACGGCATTGTAATTATTTACAAAAAATATGATTGCCTATTGTTGTTATTGCAGGGCGGCTCCATATCCATTTGCTTGTTGCGGTTGACGGGTTAAAATAATAAATCGCACCGCCGCTCGGATCAACTCCGTTAAGCGCATCTCTGGCGGCGGAATAAGCCGAATCGGCTACGGGTTTGTCAAATTGTCCGTCATAAAGGCAGGAAAATGCCCCCGGCTGATATACCACTCCCGAAATTGTATCCGGAAAGGAAGGGTGTTCCACACGGTTGAGAATTACGGCGCCTACGGCGACTTGCCCTTCATAACTTTCTCCGCGTGCCTCTGCCGAAATAATACGTGCTAAAAGTCGGTAATCGCTGTCGGAATAATTGCCGGACGAGCCGGAAGTCAAGCCGAGGGCGGCGAGTGTTTTATCTCCCACGATGCCGTCTGCGGTTAGCTTGTTTGCTTTTTGAAAGGCTTTTACGGCGCTTTGTGTTTTGCTGCCGAAAATTCCGTCCGTACCGCCGGTATCGTAGCCTAATTCGTTAAGTTTTACTTGTATTGCGCGCACTTCCTCTCCGCGGGAGCCGTAACGGGAGAGTGCCGAACTGTTTATAACCGCACCGCACAGGAATATTGCAAGCAGTAAAATTGCAAAAATGCGTTTTTTCATAATTATCCTCCGCTTTGTATATATACAATATTATTTGCAAATTCCGGTCGAAAATACAGTTGAAAATCATAAATAATGGGAGTATAATTAATTTTCGGAAAAAATTAAAGGGAAATGATTTTGTGGATTATTCGGTATTTTTTGAATTGGCAATAATAATTGTTGCCGCTAAAACGATGGGGATATTGGCGCGCAAAATAAATGTGCCGCAGGTTGTGGGAGAAATTATTGCAGGTTTACTTATAGGTCCTAATGTTTTGGGGCTTGTAAAACCGAGCGAATTTTTATCGTACATGGCGGAACTCGGCGTTATAATGCTTATGTTTGTTGCCGGACTTGAAACCGATTTAAAGGAAATAAAGCGCAGCGGATTTAAAGCGCTGCTTATAGCCGCCTGCGGTGTTGTTGTTCCGTTTGTTTTAGGATATTTGCTGTACAGCGTTTTTTACGGGTTCGCACCTGTCGGCAGCGATAAATTCCTTGAAGGTTTGTTTATAGGCACGGTCATTACCGCTACGTCGGTCGGCATAACGGTAGAAGTTATGAGGGAACTCGGCAAGTTAAAAAGCGCTGTGGGAACAATAGTGCTAAGCGCCGCAATAATTGATGATGTAATAGGCATTGTTGTGTTGGCGGTTGTATCGGGACTTAAAGGCAGTGCGTCGGCTGCGGGGGCAGTATTGCTGCGTACGCTGTTATTCCTTGTTTTCAGCGCGGTTGTTGCGTTTATAGGTTATCATCTGTTTAAATGGCTTGATAAAATATCCCCTCACCGCAGGCGTATCCCGATATTTTCCCTTGCTTTTTGCTTTGCAATGGCGTATCTGGCGGAGCATTTTTTCGGAATTGCGGATATTACGGGTGCATATTTGGCAGGTGTAATTCTCTGCAATATAAACGATGCGGCGTATATTGCGCGCAGAGTGGATATAAACTCCTATATGCTTTTCAGTCCCATATTTTTTGCAGGAATAGGCATTAAAACCGATTTAACGGGTATAGACGCCGGTATAATAGTTTTCGGTCTGGCATTTGTTGCGGTTGCAATGGCGGCAAAAGTTATAGGCTGCGGCGGTATGGCAAAGCTGTGCGGATTTTCGGTTTCGGATTCTCTTAAAATCGGCGCCGGTATGATGGCGCGCGGAGAAGTGGCGTTGATAGTCGCCCAAAAGGGTATGTCGGCAGGCGTTATAGAACAACGGTTTTTTGCGCCGGTAATAATGCTTATAATAATTTCATCCGTATTAACGCCTATAGTTTTAAAATTGCTTTACAGAAAAAAAGAAAAAACCGAACCTGTGGGCACTCCGGCACAATAAAAAAATCACCGCTTCGGCGGTGATTTTTTTATGTTTTGTGTAACAGTTTAGAGTCCTGTTTAATCATTCTCTTCTGCCTTGTAGTTTTTTAAGAATGTTTCCCACTCCTCTTCGGTCATATCGTCAGTGTGGAATCTTTCGTAAAGGTTGTTAATAACTTTTTTGGTGTCGCGCTTAATCAGATGTTTTTCCGTAGCGGAAATTTTGGCCATCCATATGCTTACAATAAATAAAAGCACTACGGGCAAAAGGTGCTGCCAGTAAAATGCCGGTTTTATATCAACGGCGCCGGAATTCAGTATAAGCAAATCTTTAAGCGGTGAAAATTTTAAAACCGTGGCAATTATGTTTATTAAAAGCGAAATTAAATCCAGTTTAAAAAACATAAGCACAAAAGCGACGGTATATAAAACCAGAGAAGCAACGGTATTTACAAGGTAATATGTCGGCGAACTTGTTACAAATTTAATGCCAAGCGCCAATATTATACCGAAAACAATAAGATAAGCGTAAAAGATTATATAAAAAATTCTTAAATTACAATAAATGCGCTCGTTTGTCTTGGGGTAGCATATTGATTTTTTGTACTGATATTTTTCAACCAGACGCATAATATTTTCCTGTTGTTTCATCAAAACACCTCGCTAATATTATACAGGCAAAATATTGTGTTGACAAGTACATTTTTAAAGGGTTATAATCTTTGCCGGGAGATGTGAATAATGGCAAGTTTAAATATAGTAATGGTAGAGCGGAAATTCCGCAAAACACCGGCAATGTTGCGCGTACCTGCGCGGCAACGGGGGCGCGGCTTCATCTTGTAGGACCTTTGGGCTTTAAAATAGAGGATAAAAAACTTAAACGTGCGGGACTTGACTACTGGCATTTGCTTGATATTTCTTATTACGATAATTTAAGCGATTTTTTTAAAAAGAACAAAGGAGAGTTTTACTTTTTTACCACAAAGGCGCTGCACACCCACACACAAATAAATTATCCGGATAACTGTTATTTGTTTTTCGGAAAGGAAACGAAAGGCCTGCCCGAAACACTGCTGCTTGAAAACAGAGACAGGTGCGTGAGGATACCCATGATAAGCGATGCGCGAAGTCTTAATTTGTCAAATTCCGTGGCAATAGGGGTTTATGAGGTGCTGCGGCAGTGGGATTATCCGCTTTTGCAGAATTTCGGACAGCTGCACGAATATAAATGGTAAAAAAGTGTTGAAAATTTACAAAATTGTGTTAAAATAATAATGTATGAAAATAAACGGATAAAGGAGTTTTTTCAATGGACGCACTCAACAAAAAAACTATTGAGGATATTGATGTTGCAGGCAAAAAAGTTCTTGTACGCTGCGATTTCAATGTTCCGATGAAAGACGGCAAAATCACAAGCGAAACACGCATTATCGGCGCGCTTCCGACAATTAAGTATTTGCTTGACCATAATGCAAAGGTAATCCTTTGCTCGCATATGGGTAAGCCGCACAGCATTTTTACCGAGGGCTTCGGTCTTTCCAAAAAGGAAAAGAAAGCTGTAGAAGCTTTGCCCGAAAACGAGAGAGCTGCCGCAACCGCAAAGTATCTTGAAAAAGCAGCTGCGGAAGACGCAAAGAAATTTACTTTAAAACCCGTTGCGGATAAACTTAACGAATATCTTGACGGCAAGGTTACATTTGCTTCCGATATAATAGGCGACGACGCAAAAGCTAAGGTTGCCGCTTTAACAGACGGCAAGGCGGTATTGCTTGAGAATGTACGCTTTGACGCAAGAGAAACCAAGAACGATCCCGAGTTTGCAAAAGCGCTCGCTTCCCTGGCTGATATATATGTAAACGACGCATTCGGCACCGCACATCGCGCACACGCTTCAACCACCGGCGTTGCAGATTATTTACCTGCAGTTTGCGGTTACCTTATCCAGAAAGAAATAACCGTTATGGGTAATGCGCTTGCAAATCCCGTGCGTCCTTTTGTTGCCGTACTCGGCGGTGCAAAGGTTTCGGATAAAATCGGCGTTATAGAAAACCTTATTGATAAGGTTGATACACTTATCATAGGCGGCGGTATGGCATATACGTTCTTCCGAGCACAAGGCTCTACAACAGGTACTTCGCTTTGCGAAGAAGATAAACTTGACTTGGCAAACAGCCTTATTGCAAAAGCAAGGGCAAAGGGCGTTAATTTCGTACTTCCCGTAGATAATATAGTAGGACGCGAGTATGATGAGAATACTGTAAATATGAGAATTTATTCCGACTCCATTCCGGACGGCTGGATGGGACTTGACATAGGACCTGTTACACAGGAACTTTTCTCAAAGACCATTCAGGGTGCAGGCACTGTTATATGGAACGGACCGATGGGCGTTTCCGAATGGAAGAACTTTGCCGCGGGAACAGAAGCGGTAGCTAAAGCTGTTGCTGAATCGGGCGCTATTTCCATCATCGGCGGCGGCGATTCCGCTGCTGCGGTACAAAACCTCGGTTATGCCGACAAAATGACTCATATTTCAACAGGTGGCGGCGCTTCGCTTGAATTCCTTGAGGGTAAGGAACTTCCCGGTATAGCGGCGCTTAACGATAAGGATTAGTAAATTTAAAGGCTGACGAATTTTTCCGTCAGCCTTTTCGGATAGGAGATATTTATATGAATAAAGCTAAAAGAAAAACAGTTATTGCAGGTAACTGGAAAATGAACAACACACCGGCACAGACAACAGAGCTTATCAATGCTATGAAACCCCTTGTTAAAGACGCTGACTGCGACGTTGTACTTTGCGTACCGTTTGTTGATATTGCTGCCGCAACAAAAGCGGCTGAGAGCTCAAACATTAAAATCGGTGCCGAAAATGTGCATTTTAAGGCATCGGGAGCATATACCGGCGAAGTTTCCGCCGAAATGCTTACCGCGTGCGGCGTTGAATATGTTGTAATCGGTCACAGCGAAAGAAGAACTTACTTCGGCGAGACCGACCAGACCGTTAATCTGCGTACTTTGGCTGCGCTTAACGCCGGACTTAAGGCAATTATTTGCGTAGGCGAAACATTAGAGCAGAGGGAACTCGGCTATACCGAAACTCTGCTTAAATTCCAGACAAAAATGGCGCTTACAAATGTTACGGGCGAGCAGCTTAAAAACGTAATTATAGCTTATGAGCCTGTTTGGGCAATAGGCACAGGCGTTACCGCTACGGCAGAACAGGCAGACGAAGGCAACGGATATGTACGTGCGGCAATTGCGGAAGTTTTCGGCAATGACGCTGCAGAATCCGTTACGGTACAGTACGGCGGTTCTATGAATGCTAAGAATGCGGAAGAACTGCTCGGCAAAACAAATGTTGACGGCGGACTTATAGGCGGCGCATCTTTAAAGGCGGAAGATTTTTCCGTTATAGTTAAAGCCGCTTCAAAATAAGAATGGGTGAAAAATATGAAAAAACCGGTTGTTTTAACAATTATGGACGGATTCGGTATAAATAAGGAGCATAAGGGCAATGCGATTTATGCTGCAAACACACCGCATCTTGACGAAATATTTAAGGATTGGCCTACAACCCAGATAGGCGCTTCGGGCATGGACGTAGGTCTGCCCGACGGACAAATGGGTAACAGCGAAGTCGGACACACAAATATCGGTGCCGGCAGAGTTGTTTATCAGGAACTTACCCGTATTACAAAATCAATAAAGGACGGGGACTTCTTTAAAAACGAGGCGTTTTTAAAGGCAGTGGAAAACGTAAAGAAAACCGGCGGTGCGCTGCACCTTATGGGACTTCTCTCAAACGGCGGCGTACACAGCCATATTGAGCATATGTTTGCTTTGGTTGAACTTGCAAAACGCGAGGGAATTGAAAAAGTTTATATCCATGCTTTGCTTGACGGACGCGATGTTCCGCCGGCTTCCGCAGCGGATTTTATTGATGAAACAAATGCCGAATTAAAGGAAATCGGCATAGGAAAAATCGCTACCGTTATGGGCAGATTTTACGGTATGGACCGCGACAACCGTTGGGAACGCGTAGGCAAGGCGTATGCCGCACTTGTATACGGTGAGGGTATTACCACCGACGATGCCGCAGCAGCCGTAAGGAAATCATATACAGAGATTGACGCCGACGGCAAACATATAACCGACGAGTTTGTTCTGCCTACCGTAGTAAACGGTACCGAAAGGATTAAATCGGGCGACAGCGTTATATTCTTCAATTTCCGTCCCGACAGAGCAAGGGAAATTACCCGCACATTTGTAGATCCCGATTTTACGGGATTTGAAAGAAAAACAGGCAAACTTGACCTTTGCTATGTTTGTATGACGCAGTACGACGCTTCTATGCCGAATGTTGAAGTTGCCTTTAAACCGGAATCGCTTGATAACACATTGGGCGAGTATCTTGCTAAAAACGATATGACGCAACTGCGTATTGCCGAAACAGAAAAGTATGCGCATGTAACCTTCTTTTTCAACGGCGGACGTGAGGTTGAATTTAAGGGTGAGGATAGAATTCTTGTTAATTCTCCGAAAGTTGCAACCTACGATTTACAGCCTGAGATGAGCGCCGTTCCGGTTTGCGATAAGGTTTGCGATGCTATTGAAAGCGGCAAGTATGATGTTGTTATATTGAATTTTGCAAACTGCGATATGGTAGGACACACAGGCGTGTTTGATGCGGCGGTAAAGGCTGTTGAAACGGTTGATACCTGCGTAGGACGCGTAAAGGATTCCACACTTAAAATGGGCGGTGTTATGTTGCTGACGGCAGACCACGGCAATGCAGACTGCATGGTAGCTCCGGACGGCTCTCCGTTTACGGCGCATACAACCAACCCCGTTCCGTTTGCCGTAATAGGCAGGCAGTGCAAACTGCGCAGCGACGGCAGACTCTGCGATATTTCACCTACAATATTAAAGCTGCTCGGCTTGCCGCAGCCCAAAGAAATGACGGGCATTTCTATAGTTGAATAGGAATTGCGTAAGAATAAAGGGCTTTTAAAATGAAATACGCCCCAAAAGTATAACACTTTTGGGGCGTATTTTTATCTGTACTTATCCTGACGAACAGTAAAAATTATTTTTCAACAACATCTTTAACGATTTTGTCAAAATATTTGGATACTATGTGCAGACAAAATTCTTTCATCAAGGTCTCGTTTTCCTGCTTACTGCCATATATTTTGCCTGTTATCGGTGATTCCAATTCAACCATAAAATTCTGTAATATTGCCATAAAATCTTTTCCTGCAATAATATCCTTATATCGTTTAATGTACTGCACCAGTATGCCAAAGCGCTCGTGCGACAGTAAAGAATTTACTATTTCCAAAGTTTCTTTTGCATTGTTCATATTATATGGCAAAACATCTTTTTCAAAATCAAGCCCAAGTTTTTCACAATCATCTCTCATAAAGTTGCCTTTGCCTTGTGCTAATAATTGTAACCCCAGAAAATACTTTGTTGTGTTGTCGCTAAGTCCTAATTGATTTGCCGTCTTTTCGGCAATTTTGTCCTCGCGAATATCACTGTTCCCAATTAAGTAATCACAAGAAACTCCAAGATACTTTGCCATTTTCCCGGCAAGAATAATATCCGGATTGCGTTTTCCCAATACATAGAAGTTGATACTCTGCCGTGAACATTCAACAGCATCGGCAAACGCACCTTGCGATATGCCTTTTTCAATTAGTAATTGTTCTAATCTTTTTCCGAAAATTTGTTGCGTCGGCATGGGTATAGTCCCTTTCTGTATATATTTGTAGCGTAACAATATTTTTTGCTACAAACAGTTGACAAATAAATATCTGTAGCATATAATATATTATAGCAACAACAGTTGTCTGTGTCAAGTCTTGCAGATTAAGTTTTGCACTTGTTAAAAAGATTATGATATAACGGGAAGAGGCAAACAAATTGAGTTTAGAAACGGCCGTATTAGTTGCGGCGATAAACGGTGACAAGTTAGCACCGAAACTATCAGAAAGTATTAATTATAAACATTGGCTTTCTATTGAGGATATGAGACGATGTTTGCCGTGTGCCGAAAATCATGGAAAAATTTATCTAATGGAAGAAATAGCAGAACCTCGTACGCCTTTGCATCGTAACTGCCGTCGCTACCTTGAAAAAATGATAACGATAGACGCCGGAACAGCTACGGTAAATGGCACCGAAGGGGCGGATTGGACATTAAAATATGACGGTAAATTGCCAAATTACTATGTTACAAAAAAATATGCAAACGAAAAAGGGTGGAAAGCAGGAAAATGGTTGTCCGATTTTGTACCCACCGTGATGATGACCGGTGGAATTTATAGGAATGACGATAAACACTTACCGCAAAAAAATGGTAGGATTTGGTATGAGGCAGACATTAACTATAAATCAGGAAAGCGAAACAAACAGCGTGTAGTATGGTCTAATGATGGCTTAATATTTGTCACATATGACCACTACAAAACATTTTATGAAATTGTATAAAGGTGAAAAATATGAAAATCATTGAGTTGGATTTAACCGGATGCAGCTGCTTGTACGACATACATGAAAGAATTAAAAATGCATTTGATTTCGACAATGAATATGGTCATAATTGGAGTGCTTTTTGGGATATGCTATGGAGCGAGTGCGACGCTGACAAAATAATAATCAAGGGTGAGAACACTTTACCAAGCGAACTCGATGAAACAATCGCAAAGCTTCATGAAATATTGGAAAGAAACAAAATTGAGCGAGCGACGTTTGATTGGCCGTTTGATTATGAAATAATTTGTTAGAAATAATAACAGACAAGATAAAAAGCTGTTGTATACTGATTGCATTGCTTTATCTGTTGCATAGCATAATTTTTTGTTTTGTCGTAAATAAAAAAATACGCCCCAAAAGTATAACACTTTTGGGGCGTATTTTTTATATTTTTGTGTTAATTCAGCGTTGCACTCTGCCGGAGCCGTCGCCCTTTGCAAGTTTTTCAACTTCGCTTACGGTTACACGGTTAAAGTCACCCTCTACCGAATGTTTAAGGGCAGATGCCGCAACCGCAAATTCAATGGCATCGGCAGTGTTTTTACCGGAAAGCAGAGCATAAATAAGTCCGCCGCCGAAACTGTCGCCGCCGCCTACACGGTCGACAATATGCAGGTGATATTCTTTTGAGAAGCAGTAATCTTTGCCGTCGTAAAGCATACCGGCCCAATTATTGTCCGAAGCGGAAATAGACGTGCGCAATGTAATTGCAACCTTTTCAAAATTAAACTTTTCCGCCAACTGTTTGGCAACGGATTTATAACCTTCCTTATTTAATTTGCCGCCGTAAATATCTGTGTTTTCCGCCTCAATACCAAATACGTCTTTGGCGTCCTCTTCGTTGGAAATACAAACATCAACATATTTGCAAAGTTCGCTCATAGCGGCATTTGCTTCCTGTCTTGTCCACAATTTACCGCGGTAGTTTAAATCACAGGAAATTTTAACACCGTGGTTTTTAGCGGCAATGCACGCCTGTTTGCATATTTCCACCATATTACCGCCGAGCGCGGGGGTTATTCCTGTAAAGTGGAACCAATCGGCACCGTCAAATATTTCATCCCAATTAAAATCTTCCGGAACGGCCTTTTGTATTGCTGAGCCTGCGCGGTCATAAATACATACGCTTCCGCGCTGAGAGGCGCCCTTTTCAAGGTAATATATACCAACCCTGTCGCCGCCGCGCGTAATGTGCGATGTATCTACACCGAAATACCTTAACGAATTTACAGCCGCCTGACCTATTGCGTGTTCCGGCAACTTTGTTACAAAGGAAGCGTCCATGCCGAAATTCGCAAGGGAAACCGCAACATTTGCTTCACCGCCGCCGAATGTGGCTTGCAGTTGATCGTTTTGGAAAAACCTGTAGTATCCGTTTGGTGCCAAACGGAGCATTATTTCACCGAAAGTAACTATTTTAGCCATTGTTTCTGCACTCCTTAACAATTTTTACCGATTTTTCGCACAAAGCGGTTATTTCATCAAATTTACCGTTATCAATTAAATCGGCTGTTACCATATAAGAGCCGCCGCAGGCACATATTACCGGACAGGATATATATTCCGCAAGATTTTTAAGCGAGATACCGCCTGTGGGCATTACTTTAAACATGGGGAACGGCGCACTCATGGCTTTGATCTTTGCAAGTCCGCCGGATTGTTCGGCAGGGAAGAACTTAAGCACCTTAAGTCCGAGTTTATATGCCGTGTGGTAATCCGTAGGAGTAGTGCAGCCGGGGAAAATATCAATATTCCTGCTTTGCGCGTACTTTACAAGTTCCGTATCAAGTCCCGGTGTTACAATAAATTTTGCACCGGCATTGATTGCTTGGTCAATCTGTTCTGTTGTAAGAACCGTTCCGGCACCTACAGCCATTTCGGGATGTGCCTTGCTCATAATTTCAATTGCTTTTGCCGCGCCTGCCGCACGGAATGTAACTTCCGCCACGGGAACACCGCCTGCACACAACGCGTCTGCCAACGGCTTAGCGTCACGCTCGGGATTGTTCAGTTTAATTACCGGAACAACACCGATTTCGGTTACTTTGTCTGCTATGTAACTCATTTAAAACACCTCTTAAGTATTTACATATATGTTATACAAGGTATGGAAAATATATATGTATTTATCTTGTACAACACAATGATAATATTTTACGTCGAGGCAGTCAACAACGATATTACGAAATATGCAAACTATTTTACGATGTTTTTCTCCTTCATCATCCTTGCAATATAAACAAAGGGCGTATCAAGCAGGCTTGTAAAAATATATATAACGTAACTTGAAATTACTATGGAAATCAATGTTTTATTATCATAAACACCGAAAAATGCCGTAAAATTGAATATAACGGTATTTACTATTTGCGAAATAAGTGTTGAAAAGTTGTTTCTGAACCATAAAAAGCGATGTCTGTCGCCGCTTTTTTCAGATGTAAGATCCCACCATTTGTGGTATAAAAACACATCAAGACGCTGCGATACGGCATATCCCAATATGCTTGCCGCCACAAGACGCGGTGTTGTGGAAAATATTACAGACAGGCTTTCCCGTGCAAAGTCGTTTTCGCTTGGTGTATATAAAAACCAAAATTGCGAAAGGCCGAGCATTGCAACTGCTGCAAAAATGCCTATGTATACGGCTTTGTTTGCTGCTTTTTTTCCGTAATTTTCACTTAAAATATCCGTTATAAGATATGTGCTTGCAAACAAAACATTTCCGAGCGTCTGCTCCATACCGAAAGCGCGTATTAAAAGCAGCACTTCAATATTTGCCAAAACGGTGGCGATTACCGTAAAAGCAAACAGTCCGGACTTTCCGAAAAGGCGGTATGCCAGCAGCACGCCGCCGTAGATTATAACAACCGATAGTAAAAGCAATAATTCATTCATTAGTTTTTTCTCCTTAGCGTGACAGGATTCGAACCTGCCGCGGTTTCGCTCGCCGCCTTTTAGATTGCGGCTTTGCGTTTATTTTTGCAAGGCGTCATATTTCAAGTTTTGAGGCAATGTATTATGCAAAATTTTGTTTCGTAGGCGTGACAGGTTCGAGTCCTGTCATGCTAAAAAGGCTGCAAAAAACTTTCGTTTTTTACAGCCCGGTTACATTCCTAAAGTCCATAGTTTTGTTTTGTGACAGGATGGTTACGAACTGTCAGTTATTTAAATGTATAAAACTTATTTGTTTTTATTTTTAATGTACTCGTCAATAGCCGCTGCCGCATTCTTTCCGGCACCCATTGCAAGTATAACCGTTGCAGCGCCCGTTACCGCGTCGCCGCCGGCAAATATGCCTTCTCTCGAAGTCTGTCCGGTTGCTTCATCCGCAATAATTCCGCCCCACTTTTGCGTTTCAAGATCGTGTGTTGTGGATTTTATAAGCGGATTGGGCGACGTACCCAGCGCCATAATTACGCAGTCAACATCAATCTCAAATTCACTGTTTTCCTTTACAATAGGTCTGCGTCTGCCTGATGCGTCCGGCTCGCCGAGTTCCATTTCAATACATTTAATTCCCGTAACAAATCCGTTTTTCGGATCCCTGCGGTCGTTTTCGTTCCTGTAACCGTAGATTTCCACCGGATTTGTAAGCGTTTTGAAGATTATGCCTTCCTCCATGGCATGTTCAACCTCTTCATGCCTTGCGGGTAATTCTTCCATACCTCTGCGGTATATTATGTAAACCTCTGCGCCAAGACGTTTTGCACATCTTGCTGCGTCCATGGCAACGTTACCGCCGCCTACCACCGCAACTTTTTTCGGATGCTGCACAGGTGTGTCGCTGTCGGGGGTATAGGCTTTCATAAGATTGATTCTTGTTAAAAATTCATTTGCAGAGTAAACGCCTTTGTAGTTTTCACCCGGTATATTCATAAATTTGGGCAGTCCTGCACCGGAGCCTATAAATACCGCCTCAAAACCGTATTCATCAAGCAGTTCGTCGACCGAGAAAGTCCTGCCTATAACGGTGTTGGTCTCTATTTTAACACCGAGTTTTTTAAGTCCTTCTATTTCGGTTTGCACTATGGATTTCGGCAGTCTGAATTCCGGAATACCGTAAACCAAAACACCGCCTGCAACGTGCAGCGCTTCAAAAACGGTTACTTCGTAACCCATTTTTGCAAGATCGCCCGCACAGGTAAGTCCCGAGGGACCTGAGCCTACAACCGCTACTTTGTGACCGTTGCTTGTTAATTTCTTTTTAATGTCATTATCAACAGTAGAATTGTGATAATCGGCAACAAATCTTTCAAGTCTGCCTATGCCTACGCTTTCCGCCTTTATACCGCGCACACATTTGCCTTCGCACTGTTTTTCCTGCGGGCATACCCTGCCGCAGACTGCCGGAAGGGAAGAGGAAAGCGCAATTACGTCATATGCGCCTTCAAAATCGCCTTCGGCAACTTTGGCAATAAACTCCGGAATGTGTATTTTTACGGGACATCCGGAAATACACGGTTTTGTTTTGCAGTTAAGGCAGCGCTTTGCTTCGCTTACGGCGTCCTGTGCGCTGTAACCCAACGCTACCTCGTCAAAGTTTTTATTGCGTATATCTGCCGGCTGCACCGGCATTTCGTGCTTTTTAGGCGACATATCAGCCATTGTTTTGCGCCCCCTTAAAAAGATTGCAGGTTTCTTCGTATTTATGCTTTTCAAAATCTGCATACATATTGCTTCTTGACATTGCTTCGTCAAAGTCAATTTCGTGTCCGTCAAATTCAGGACCGTCAACACAGGCAAACACGGTCTTTCCGCCGACGCTCAATCGGCATCCGCCGCACATACCCGTGCCGTCTATCATAATCGGATTCATGGAAGCCACTGTTTTAACGCCGTATTCGCGTGTTAAATTGCACACAAATTTCATCATTATCAGCGGACCTATCGTTATAACTTCGTCAAACTGTTCGCCGCTGTCAAGCAATTCTTTAAGCGCATCGGTAACAAGTCCTTTTTTGCCCGCGGTGCCGTCGTCGCTTACAAGTATATAGCGGGATGATGCTTTTTTAAACTCATCCTCTAAAATAACAAGGTCCTTGTTTCTGAATCCTGTTATTGCGGTAACGTCACAGCCGGATTCGTGCAGTTTTTTTGTAACGGGGTAGGCAATTGCACAGCCTACGCCGCCGCCTATAACGGCAACCTTTTTAAGTCCCTCGGTGTGAGTCGGCCGACCGAGAGGTCCTACGAAATCCTCAATAAAACCGCCCTCATTTTTCTCGGCCAGTTTTTTTGTTGTTGCGCCTACAATTTGGAATATTATTGTAACGCTGCCGCTGCTGCGGTCAAAATCGGCTACGGTAAGCGGTATGCGCTCTCCGTTTTTATCGGTGCGCAGAATTATAAACTGACCGGGCTCAACCTTTTTTGCAACTGCAGGGGCTTCTATATCCATTAAAACCACTGTCGGATTAAGCACTTTTTTGCGCAGTATCCTATACATCAGTTATTCCTCCAATATAAAAAGTATAACGCGTATATTATACTATAAGTATTGAACAAAATCTACATTTTTGTTGAAATTAATTTTTAGAATGATATAATATAGGCAAAATTGGTTGAAATGAGGGAAGATTTACATGCGCGATATAATTTGTTTTGATAAGGGCTGGAGATTTCATAAAGGCAATATAGAATATCCCACACCGAATGCAAAAGGCATTATGTATTCACAGGCGAAAACAAAGCGGAAGGAATACGGACCGGCATCTGTAAATTATGACAGTGCACCTGATTCTTACGATAAATCAAAGGGCATTAACCCTGACAGATGGGATAATGTGGATCTTCCGCATGATTATATGATAGAGTGTGTACCGAATGAAAACAACAATAATGCTCTTGGTTACGTTAAATATGAAAATGCGTGGTATGTAAAGCGTTTTAATATTGATAAATCTGATGAGAGCAGACGCTTAAAGTTGTATTTCGAGGGCGTTGCGACTCATGCAACCGTGTATGTAAACGGTTGCCTTATGTGCCATAACTTTTGTGGATATACCTCTTTTGAAATAGATTTTACCAACATTGCACGCTTCGGGGGAGAAAATGTTGTGTCGGTATATGTTTCGACCGATGAAAAAGAGGGCTGGTGGTACGAAGGCGGTGGAATTTACAGACACGTTTGGCTGATAAAAACACATCCGGTGGCAGTTGACCTATACGGCGTTTACGCAAAAAACAAGTATAATGGTGACGGCAATTGGGAAACATTAGTAACAACTACCGTACGTAATGATTTATTCGAAGATTTTTCGGGCAGGATTAAAACCGAACTTATTGACAAAAACGGAAATGTTATTTGTGAAAAATATGATAGTTTTTGTGTCGAACGTAAATTCAAAGTCGATATCAAACAACCTTTTAATGTTGAAAATCCGCAGCTCTGGGATATTGATGCTCCGAATATGTACAGCGTTAAAACAGTAATTTATGATGCGAACGGCAATATTGAAGATGAAGTTACAACACCGTATGGATACAGGACAGTGGAATTTTCGTCAAAAGGATTTTTCCTTAACGGCAAAAAGCAAATAATAAAGGGTGTTTGTTGTCATCAGGATTACGGTATAACCGGCAAAGCCGTACCTGATAACATTCATCGCTATCGCATGCGGCTTATGAAAGAAATGGGCGCAAATGCACTGCGTACATCGCACTACCCTAATGCTATTGCAACAATGGATGCCTGCGATAAGTACGGCGTTATGGTAATGAACGAAACCAGATGGTTTGAGTCTACAAAAGAGGGACTTGAACAACTTGAAATGCTTATAAAAAGAGATCGTAACAGACCTTGTGTTATTATGTGGAGCATAGGAAATGAAGAACCTTTTTTTGCAACGGATGAAGGCAGACGCATTGCGGAGGATATGTATGCGTTTGCAAAACGGCTTGACGATACAAGACCTGTCATGGCAGCAATTTCCCACACGCCGGCAAACGCAACAATAAACGGTATAAACGATGTTATAGGTGTTAACTACAATTTGCCGGACTATGACATTTTGCATGAAAAATTTCCGGATAAAGCCATTTTTGCGTCGGAATGTTGTGCTACGGGCACAACACGCGGTTGGTACTTACCCAATGACGATAAACACGGCAGAATTTACGGCTATGACAGGGATACAAATAATTGGTTCAGGGGTAGGGAAAATACATGGAAATTTTTAATGGAAAGAGATTTTATCTGCGGCGGATTTCAGTGGGCAGGTACGGAGCATAGGGGAGAAACCGTCTGGCCGAGACTTTGCTCTGCTTCGGGGGCATATGATTTGTTCTTGATAAAAAAGGATGCTTTTTATCAAAACCTTTCACACTGGACGGACAGGCCGATGTTGCATATACTGCCGCATTGGAATATGTTCGGTTTTGAAGGTCAGGAAATTTTAGTTCAGGTGTACAATAATTGTGAGGAAATAGAGCTTTTTGTTAACGGCGAAAGCATGGGTACACAAAAGATGGAAAAATACAGCCGTGCTTCTTACAATGTTGTTTATAAACCGGGTGAAATTACCGCAATCGGTAGAATAGGCGGCAATGATGTTGCCGTACAAACAATTAAAACCACCGGTAAGGCAGTAAAACTTAAACTTGAACTGCAAAATGGGGATGATATTAAGGCAAATGGCAACGATATTGCGGTTATACATTGCACCTGTCTTGATGAAAACGGACTTTTTGTTCCGGATGCGGATCCGTTTGTCAGCTTTACAACAAACGGACTCGGTATTGTGGTGGGTACGGGAAGCGATAATACCGACCATAATTTGCCGTCTTGTCCGGATAGAAAAATGTATGCCGGAGTAATAGCTGTTGCGGTAAAACTCGGTACCGGAAGCGGCGTCTTAAGTGTTTATGCAAGTGCAGATTCGATGATACCTGCAAGGATAGATATTCCGATTAATTAAATGTAAAATATAAGCCGACTGCAAAACTTTGCGGTCGGCTGACATTATTATTGTTATTATTTGAAAAATTTATCTACTGTTTTTTCACAGTATTCGTTAAGCGAATCGAAGTCCATTATATCTATAAAGTATTTTTCCATTTGGTCGTGCAGTGCTTTTGCGGTCTGCAGTGATGAAATTGCCGCACCGAGAAGTTCCTTTGCAATGCGTTTGTTGAAATTTAATTTTTGACGGTTGCGGTTTAGTTTTGCCATATCCGTAAAACGCCTTGAATGTATGCGTCTGGCAGGGGAATCAATGCTCATAAAATCGTTTTCCGTGCAGAAGGCGAGGGATAATTCCGGAATTATTATGTGATCCGTTATATCGCCCGGCAACAAAGCGTTTTTAACGGTTATAATTTCATATCCGTTTTTAAGCGCAATGTCGCGAATCACCGACATAAACACACTGCTTACCGCACCGTATTTGTCGGATATTATTATTTGGCGGTCGCTTTCTTTTGTAATTGTATCACCGTAAAATACAAGACCGTCGGGAGTGATTCCGCTTAAAAACCTTACCCATTCCCGTCCTTTTTTATCGGTAGGCGGCAAGTTGGCTTTTGCGGCGGCACAGGCAAATTTAACGGTTTTTTCAATATCGGCGGCACTAAGTTGTGCTGCAAAACCGTATTTTGCAATTTGACCGGCAGCGGTTATATATTGTGCGGCTTTTTTGTGATATGCACTGTTCAGCGCAAATAAATCAAGCAGCTTTTCTCTCTTTCCGTCAAGGCCTTTTTCATTCCAAAAATCACCTGTATTTATTATCTGTTCGCAAACGGCGGGATACTTCGGCTCCACAATATGCGGCGCGGTGCCGTCAAGTATAATTTTTTTGCAGTCGGGCAGTATTACCGCGTCAAGCGAAAACGGATCGGAACTGCACGGGCATAGTATGCACTTTTCGCCCATACCTGCGGCCTTTTTGGCGATTTTTTTCATAAGCGATGATTTTCCCGTGCCGGGGCCGCCTTTTATTATGTATGCAAGCCAGCCGTCGTGTACATCGTAACTGTTTTTAAATTCGTTTATAAATCCTTCGGCGGAATTGGCTCCCAGAAAATATCGCGGCAAAAAATCAAGATTCATATAAATACCTCCGTAGTTTTTTTAAGTCTTTACATAATATTCCCGAATATTTGTCTTTGACACATTAAAAAAATTGTGATAAAATAAAAATGAGTTAATTGAACGGCTGCGTGTGGCAACACATGAGGAAAGTCCGAGCCCCGCAGGACAGGATAGCAGCTAACGGCTGCCGATGGTGACATTAGGGAAAGTGCAACAGAGATATACCGCCGCATATTAAGCGGTAAGGGTGGAAAGGCGAGGTAAGAGCTCACCGGCTGTCCGGAGACGGAACAGCCCTGTAAACCCTATCCGGAGCAACGCTGACAAAGGCTA
This sequence comes from uncultured Eubacteriales bacterium, assembly GCA_934464615.1. Taxonomy (GTDB): domain Bacteria; phylum Bacillota; class Clostridia; order Oscillospirales; family Acutalibacteraceae; genus SIG565. The sequence goes on from CAKSKA010000001.1 coordinate 130,290, forward strand.
TACACTTGTCCGGTGTGCCTTGAAAAGCGGCTTGAGCGTCGGAGCGATCCGACGTCGAGACAGATAGTCGTTCACGACAGAACTCGGCTTACAGATTAACTCGTTTAAAAGCAATGCATTTTACGGCATTGCTTTTATAATTTAATTTAAATTTTCAATTTAAAACGCTTGACAAAAAATGGCGACACATATATAATATATACCGTGACTATTGGAGGGGAAATTCTGTGATATTGGATTTAAAAAAGGCTTTTATAACAGAAAATTATTCCTCTGCGGTAGAATATGACCTTGATTTGTCGGATATTTCTTACGGTGCGCTGCATCCGCTGCGCGATCCCGTAAAAGTTTCGGCAAAGGTTGAAAACCGTGCCGGTGTTGTACTGTTAAGTATACACTGTACTGCTTTTTACAATGCACCGTGTGACCGCTGCGGCGAGGAATGCACAGAGGAAATTGCGGTGGATAGTGAGTATATCCTTGCTACCGAACTTGAAAATGAGGATAATGACACTATCCTGCTTGTAAGCGACATGGAGCTTAACTTGGACGAGCTTTGCAGGACAGACGTATTGCTTCATATCCCGACGAAGCATCTCTGCAGTAAAAATTGCAAGGGCATTTGCTCAGGCTGCGGGAAAAATCTTAACAGGGAAAAGTGTATCTGTCCCCCACAGGAAACAGATCCGCGACTTGCACCGTTGGCACAGCTGTTGAAAGATTAGAAAATTAAGTATTTTAAGGAGGATTACCGAAATGGCAGTACCGAAGAGAAAAACCTCTAAAGCAAGAAGAGATAAAAGAAGAAATAACCTTTGGAAATTGAGTGCTCCGACTCTTGTAAAGTGTTCACACTGCGGCGCTTATAAAAGACCGCACAGACTTTGCACTGCTTGCGGATATTACGACGGCCGCGAAGTAATAAAAGTTGAAGACTAATCAGATTTTTTATGGGTAGGGAAGGAGTAAGATATTCCTTCTCTATTTTGTTATTTTACGGGAGGTGCGGAAGGTGTCTGTTATTGTCAAAAGCGTAGATGTAGGCTCGCCGGCATATAAGTGCGGTATCAGAAGCGGCGATACGTTGATTTCCATAAACGGCAATGAGATCGTTGATGTCTTGGACTACAGGTTTTACCAGAGCGACAGTAAACTGAAACTGGAGTTTATATCGGCAGACGGCAAAATACGCCAAAAAACCGCACGGAAAAAAGAGTATGATGAGTTAGGGCTTGAGTTTGAAACTTACCTTATGGACAAGCAGCATTCCTGCAGGAATAACTGCGTGTTCTGTTTTATAGACCAAATGCCGCCGGGTATGCGTCAAACTCTTTATTTTAAGGACGACGATTCGCGCCTTTCGTTTTTGTTCGGCAATTATATAACGCTTACCAATATTACGGAACATGAAATAGAACGTATTATAAAAATGCATATAAGCCCCATAAATATATCGGTGCATACCACCAATCCGGAACTTCGCGTTAAAATGATGAAAAATCGTTTTGCCGGTAAAGTTTTATCAATTATGGACCGCTTTAACAGCGCCGGCATTGCAATGAACTGCCAGTTGGTGCTGTGTCCCGATATTAATGACGGGGAGGAGCTTCGGCGTTCCCTTAACGACCTTACAAAAATGGAAAATGTGCATTGTATAGCAGCCGTTCCGGTAGGGCTTACAAAATACAGGGATAATTTGCCGGATTTGCAGTCGTTTAATAAGCAAACTGCGTCGGCAGTGTTGGATATTATGGAAGAATTCGGAAATATGTGCCTTGATAAATACGGAGAACGCCGTGTTTACGCCGCGGACGAATTCTATCTTTTAGCGCAACGCGAAATACCCGAAGCGGATTTTTACGGAGATTTTTTGCAGCTTGAAAACGGCGTAGGACTTTGGTCGCTGCTACGGCATGAAGCGAGAAACGCAATAGCGGAAACCGAAGCTGCACCCGAACACCGCAAAATATCGGTCGCAACGGGCAAGGCAGCATATCCGCTTTTGTGCGAAATTGCAAGCGATATACAACAAAAATGGCCGAACATAGACTGTACGGTTTATATGATTAAAAATAATTTTTTCGGTGAGAAAATAACCGTATCGGGACTTGTTACCGGCGGTGATATAATAGATCAGCTTAAAGGAAAAGACTTAGGCAGCGAATTGCTTATACCGTCGTCGATGTTAAGATATTCCGGCGATATGTTTTTGGATGATGTAACGGTAGAAAATGTTGAGGAAAGTCTTAATGTTAAACTTACCGTGGTAGACAATAACGGGCAGGATCTTATAGATGCATTCTTAGGAATTCAGGAGGGGAAATAATGGATTTCAGATATGATACACAGTTGCTTATAGAAGGCGAAAATTTAGATGAAGATGCAATAAACGAATATTTTGTAAATAATTTTAAGGGCGATTGCCTTTTGGCAGTGGGTGACGAAAACCTTATAAAAATACATTTTCATACCAACGAGCCGTGGCAGGTACTTGAATACTGCGCTACACTCGGCGAAATTTTTGATATAGTTGTAGAGGATATGGACCGCCAGTCGCGCGGACTGAAAGGTTAGGAGGGGGTTATATGGCAAAACCCGTAGTTGCGGTAGTCGGCAGACCTAATGTCGGCAAATCGACGCTTTTTAATAAACTTGTGGGTAAAAGACTTTCCATTGTTGATGATACCCCCGGCGTTACGCGCGACAGAATTTACGGCGATGCCGAATGGTCGGGCAGACGTTTTATGTTGATAGATACCGGCGGTATAGAGCCGAAAACCGACGATATAATACTCGCTTCCATGCGTAATCAGGCAAAATTGGCTGTTGATATGGCGGACGTTATAATTTTCGTTACAGATTTACGCTCCGGTGTTACCGCCGCTGACAGCGAAGTTGCCGCGATGCTGCAAAAAAGCGGTAAACCCATAGTTTTGTGTGTTAATAAATGCGATACCGTAGGTCAGCCGCCGCTTGATTTTTATGAGTTTTACAATTTAGGTCTCGGCGATCCCATAGCCGTATCCTCAGTACACGGACACGGCACAGGCGATTTGCTTGACGCGGTGTTTGAACATTTGCCTGCGCAAACGGAAGAGGATGACGATGAATCCGTAATTAATGTTGCGGTAATAGGCAAACCTAATGCAGGTAAATCCTCGCTTATCAACTGCCTTGCAGGGGAAGAAAGGTCCATTGTGTCCGATATTGCAGGTACTACGCGCGATGCGATAGATACTATGGTGGAAAACGAAAACGGTAAATTTAATTTTATTGATACTGCGGGACTGCGCAGAAAAAGCCGTGTTGACGACAATATTGAAAAATACAGTATTTTGCGCGCGCAAATGGCGGTTGAGCGCAGCGATGTTTGCGTAATTATGATAGACGGTGCAGAAGGATTTACCGAGCAGGACTCTAAAGTAGCGGGGCTTGCCCTAGACCAAGGCAAAGCCTGTATTATTGCCGTAAATAAATGGGACATTGTGGATAAGGACGGTCATACCATGGACTCTTACCGCAAAAAACTTATGAAGGATTTTTCCTTTATGTCATATGCCCCGATTATTTTTATATCCGCCAAAACAGGCCAGCGTATAGACAGACTGCTTGAACTGATTAAATATGTAAACGAACAAAATTCCATGCGCATTTCCACGGGTATGTTAAATGATGTGCTTGCCGATGCCACTGCACGCGTACAGCCGCCTACCGATAAGGGCAGACGCCTTAAAATATTTTATATAACGCAGGCGTCCACACGTCCGCCGACATTCGTGTGCTTTTGCAACCGTGCGGATCTGTTCCATTTTTCATACCAACGCTATCTTGAAAATCAAATAAGGTCTACTTTCGGACTTGAAGGTACACCGGTACGGTTTGTTATAAGAGAAAGAGGAGATAAATAATGTTACCGTATATTATAGCGTTCGCTGTTGCCGTAGCGGCATATCTTTTCGGCAGTATTAACTTTGCAATAATATTTTCCGGCGCATTTAAAAATGTGGATGTACGCAATTACGGTTCGGGTAATGCCGGTGCCACCAATGTTTTAAGGGTGGCAGGTAAAAAGGCAGGCATACTCACTTTTGCTGCTGATGCGTTTAAAGGTGCTATGTCAAGCACACTGGGATTTTTAATATTTAAATATGTGCTTTACAATTTCGGCGGCACGGTACATCCCGTATTCTGCGGTCCGTACGGCGCGTTTATATGCGGAATTTTATGTATGATAGGCCACTGCTGGCCGATTTTCTTTCAGTTCCGCGGCGGCAAAGCGGCGGCAACCAGTGTTGGTATTTTTGCCGTTTGCTGTTGGCCGGCAATTGTTGCCGGACTTGTGGGATTTGCCGTTACGGTTGCGGTAAGACGCATGGTGTCGCTCGGCTCCTTGGTGGCAACCGTTATAGTTGTGGCAGGCACAGGCATCGCTGCGTTTACGGGTTTTTACGGCAGCGGTGTTAATCCGTGGGTTATAACGGTTATTTCGGTTTTGCAGGGGTTGCTGGTGTTTTTGCGGCATAAGGATAATATAGAACGGCTTGCAAACGGCAAGGAAAAGCAAATTGATATAAAAAAGGACTGATATTATGGCAAAAATAACAGTGCTGGGCGCCGGCGGATTCGGAATTGCCCTGTCAATTTTAGCCTACGGCAACGGTCATACGGTGGCAATGTGGACACCGTTTGAACAGGAAGCCGATATGTTAAAAACCAACCGCACAAACGAAAAACTTTTAAAGGATATTTTTATACCGCAAAATATAGATATAACTACGGATATATCGGTCTGTAAAACGGACGATTTGACCATAGTTGCGGTTCCGTCGTATGCTGTGCGGCAAACGGCAAAAAAAATAAAGGAAGTCGGCGGTAATTCCGTTGTGGCCTGCGTTGCAAAGGGATTTGAAAAGGGCACGATGCTCAGAATGTCGCAGGTGTTGGAAGAAGAACTGCCGTGCCGCCCGATAGTGGCACTTACAGGTCCGTCGCATGCGGAAGAAGTATCGCGCGGCGTGCCTACTTCAATTGTGGCGGCAAGCAAGGACATTGCTGCGGCGCAAACCGTACAGAAAATACTCAGCAATGAAAATATGCGCCTTTATACCGATACAGATGTAATCGGCGCGGAACTCGGAGGAGCGCTTAAAAACGTAATTGCGGTTTGCGTGGGATTTTGCAACGGCCTCGGCCTCGGCGACAACACAAAGGCGGCGCTTATTACGCGCGGACTTGCCGAAATGATGCGTCTCGGCAAAAAAATGGGAGCCGATCCGCATACGTTTGCAGGTCTTACGGGCATAGGCGACTTGGTAGTTACATGTATGTCGGTACATTCGCGGAATAATCGGTTCGGCACCCTTGTGGGATCCGGTATGCCGGTAGAGCAGGCGCTTAAAACGGTGGGTACGGTGGAAGGCTATTATGCCGCCGACACCGCAAGGCTTCTTTGCGAAAAGTATAATGTTGAAATGCCTATAATTACCGAATGCTGCAAAGTGTTGTATGACGGAAAATCACCGGCGGCGGTACTTAAAGACCTTATGAACAGACCGGTAAAACCCGAAAAGGATACATATTGAAATTAAAAGAGTTTGAATGATGAAAACATCATTCAAACTCTTTTTTAACAAATAAGATAATTCCGCTTAAACGGTTTTATAATTCAATCAATTCTTTAAGGCGTGTTTCGTCTATTATTTCCACACCGGCTTTTTCGGCTTTGGCCTTTTTGCTACCGGCATCCTCGCCGCAAAGCAGTATATCGGTTTTGCCCGATACGGAGCCTGTGACCGTCGCACCCAAATTTTTCATTATCTCGGTAAGTTCGTCCCTTGTTTTGCTGCTGAATTTACCGGTAATTACAACGGTTTTGCCGTAAAAATAGCCGTTTTCGTCGGCATTTGCGGTGCTGCTTTTTTCAACGGTTATAAATTTTTGCAGGTTTTCAAATTCGGCTCGGTTTTCTTCATTTTTAAACCAGAGGTGAATTTCGCGGTTCATTATCTCACCTATTCCGTCTATCTGCGTAAAATCATAATCGCCGTATACTGCTGTGCGGAATTTTTCAATATCGCCGCCGAATACCGAGTCTATAAGGCTCGCCGCCGATTTTCCGCAAAGATTTATATTAAGCGCAACCAACAGCCGTGCAAGCGAAGTGTGGGCGGCGGAATTAAGCGATTTTTCAAGATTTTCGTAGGACTTTTCGCCAAAGCCCTCCATATTTATTATTTTCTCCTTATGCTGCGGCAGGGAAAATATATCGCACAAATTTTTTATCCAACCGCGCGACATAAATTTGTAAAGGGTTGCCTCGCTTAATCCGTCTATATCAAGCGCATTTTTGCTTACAAAATGCGTGTATTTTTTTATTTGCCTGCCGGGACAGGCGGCATTTGTACAGTAAAGCACACGCACGGGCGTATCGCCGTTTTCTGTGATTTTTATTACGGTATCGCTGTCGCACACAGGACATTTTTTGGGTATATCCGCAGTATAGTCCCGCCTGTTTTCAAGTTCTGCCGTAATGTTGCGCTCAACATGCGGTATAATCATATTCCGTTTTGAAACGGATATTTTATCCCCCGTTTTAAGTTTTAAATTTTCAATAAACGTTATATTATGCAGCGATGCCCTTTCCACATTTGTGTTGTCGATTTCAACCGTATCAAATTCGGCTATAGGGGTTAACTGACCTGTCCTTGAAATATTCCATTTAATGTTTTTAAGCACTGTATCAAAATGCGGATCGCCGAATTTAAAGGCTATTCCGTCCTTAAAATGATGTGATGTTCTGCCTTGGGCCGCACCGTACGAAACGCTGTCAAACGAAAAGACAATGCCGTCTATGGGGTATCCCTTTTTTAATGCATAATCTTTAAGGGCGTTGATTTTTTCAAGCGTTGTATCTACAGTGTCATCTGCCGTAAGTGTGTCGTGCGGTATCATGGTAAAGCCGAGTTTTTCAAGCCGCTTTAATTTTTCAAGTTTGCTGTCTGTGTCGTTAAATCCCACAAGTACGTTAAAAGGTATAAACGAAACGCCGCGTGCGGCGCACACAGCGGAATCAAGCTGCCTTACGGAGCCCGATGCCAAATTACGCGGTGTTGAATATTTGTCCTCGTCATTTTCTATTTCGCTGTTAATTTTCTCAAATGTGGCTACATCAATAAATGCTTCTCCGCTTATTTCCAATTTTTCTTTGCAGTTTATTTTTTGCGGAACATTCACAAAAACACGCGCGTTGTGCGTAATATCTTCGCCCTGTATGCCGTCACCGCGTGTTGCGGCGGCAACGATTACACCGTTTTCGTAGGTTATTTTTACGGTAAGTCCGTCAAGTTTCAATGCCAAATATCCGTCGCTTTGCTTTGCCATATCATACACATCTGCGGCGTTTTTTGTTTTGGCAAGAGATAAAAGCGGTATATCGTGCGTAACCTTTTTAAGTTCGCTTAAAACTTCATACCCTGCACGCATTGTGGGGGAGTCGCTGCGGACGTATCCTGTTTCCGTTTCAAGACGGCTCAGTTCGTCAAAAAGTGCGTCATACTGTGCGTCCGACAGCGAGGGATTATTTTTATTGTAATATTCATCACAACATTTGTTAAGATATTTTACAAGGTAGTCAATGCGTTCTCTTTTATCCATAAAATCTTCCTTACAGTTATTATAGAATATATTTTACCATAATTTTAAAATATTTTAAATAAATTTTCCGAATTTCTTTTTTTGTTCATAATTTTAGGTTATAATTACAATGCTTATTTACATAAACGGAGATGAAAATGTGTTAAGTCTTAAAAACATTAAAAAGGATTATATTACGGGCAACGAAACGGTGCAGGCGCTTAAAGGCGTAAGTATAGACTTTAGGAAAAGCGAGTTTGTATCCATTCTCGGTCAGTCGGGCTGCGGTAAAACAACGCTGCTTAACATTATCGGCGGACTGGATAAATATACAAGCGGCGACCTTATTATAAGCGGCAGATCCACTAAAGAATTTAAGGACAGGGATTGGGACGCTTACCGCAACCATTCCGTAGGTTTTGTTTTCCAAAGCTATAACCTTATTCCGCACCAAACGGTGCTTTCGAATGTTGAGTTGGCCCTGACGCTTTCGGGTGTATCTAAAAAAGAACGCCGCCAAAAAGCCATAGACGCACTGACAAAGGTAGGGCTTGCGGATCAGATAAACAAAAAGCCCAATCAAATGTCGGGCGGACAAATGCAGCGCGTTGCAATTGCAAGGGCGCTTGTTAATGATCCGGAAATATTGCTGGCGGATGAACCCACAGGCGCGCTTGACTCCGCTACAAGTATACAGGTAATGGATATTTTAAAGGAAATATCCAAGGAAAAACTTGTAATAATGGTAACGCACAATCCCGAACTTGCGGAAAAATATTCAACAAGGATAATACGCGTGCTGGACGGAGAGGTTGTAAGCGACAGTAATCCGTATACGGACGAGAGCGTGCTGCCGAAACCCGAAACAGACAAAAAAGCATCAAAAAAGGGAAGGCTTAAATCAATGTCGTTTTTTACGGCACTGTCATTAAGTTTCAATAACCTTATGACTAAAAAGGGCAGGACTTTTATGACTGCCTTTGCAGGCAGCATAGGAATAATAGGTATAGCCCTTATTTTATCAATATCCGCGGGACTTGAAGCATATATTGCCAAAGTAGAGGAGGATACGCTGTCGGGTTATCCGGTAACTATCGAAGAATCCGCGGTGGATTTTACAAGCATGATGAAATCCATGATGGGCAAGGATAAGGATACCGCACAGCAGGAAGAAGGCAGAATTTACTCAAACGATGTAATAGTGGATATGATGCAGGCGTTTTCTTCCGGTTCTGCCGAAAACAACCTTACCGATTTTAAAAAGTATATAGAAAACGGAGATACCGGTATTAAGGATTTGGTTACCGATATACAGTATCAGTACTCTACGCCTATGAATATTTATAAAGCCGATACTTCCGACGGTATTGTGCAGGTAAATCCGGGCTGGGTGTTTGAAAAATTGGGAATGACATCGTCCGCACAGCAAAACAACAGCGTTATGAAAAGCATGACAAAGTCGGACGTATGGGCGCAATTGCTTGATAATGACGAACTTATAAATTCGCAATACGATGTAATTGCCGGAAAGCTGCCGGAAAATTCACACGAAGCGGTTTTAATAGTTGATAAAAACTCCCAGGTAAGCGACTATACCCTTTACACTCTCGGTCTGCGCGATTTTTCCGAAGTTGAGGAATTAATGAAAGCAATTATGGCAAATGAAGAATACGAAGTTAAATCCTCGTCATATTCTTTTGATGATATTTTGGGACTTGAGTATAAATTGCTTGTTAATACCGACTGTTATGAAAAGGAAAACGGCGTTTGGACAGATAAAAGCAACGATGAAATTTATATGATGAACAAAATAAAAGACGCCGTTACCGTAAAGATAGTGGGAATATTAAAACCCAATAAGGATGCGACAGCCACGGCAAGTATAGACACGGTGGCGTATAAATCGTCACTTATGACAGAACTTGTAAATGCCGTAAACGACAGCGAAATAGTAAAGGAACAAAAGGAAAACAGCGATACGGACGTATTTACCGGACTTAAATTTGCGGGCGGCGAGAAGACCGATTTAACCTACGAGCAGCTGCAGGAATATATGAGCACATTGCCGCCGCAAAAAGCTGCCGAAATGCAAAGCTATATGCAGCAAATGAAGCAGGCGGGTATGAGTGACGAAAAAATACTTGAGGCGTTTGCTTCGTCGGTTGTAAAAACATCAGAGTCGACTTATGAGGAAAATCTTGACAAAATGGGTGTTTCGGAACTTGACAGCCCGTCGGTTATAAACATTTATCCCAAAGATTTTGCCGCTAAGGACGATATTGCCGATATTATAAGCCGTTATAACGACACGGTGAGTGAAACCGATAAAATCACCTATACCGATTATGTCGGAATAATGATGTCCTCGATAACGACTATAATAAATGCCATAAGTTATATACTTATAGCGTTTGTCGCGATTTCACTTGTTGTATCTTCGATAATGATAGGAATTATAACCTACATTTCCGTACTTGAACGTACAAAGGAAATAGGTATTCTGCGCGCAATAGGCGCTTCCAAACGGGATGTGTCCAGAGTGTTTAACGCCGAAACGCTGATTATAGGATTTGTTGCCGGCGCTATAGGAATAGGAATTACATTACTGTTGACAATTCCGATAAATGCGCTTATAAGGAATATTGCAAAAATTTCGGCTACCGCCGTTTTGCCGTGGCAGGGCGCCGTAATTCTTGTAATTATAAGCATGCTGCTTACTTTCCTTGCGGGTACATTCCCGTCAAGAGTGGCGTCTAAAAAAGATCCCGTAATAGCACTTCGTACTGAATAAAGGGGAAAAATATGGCAAAATTCAATCTTTCAATTTTGAAAAACGAGGACGGAAATTACAAGCACCTGCTTTATTTGCTGGTGGTACCGGTTTACCTTACCGTGTTTTTTATATGCGAAGCCGTTGTTAAAGACGATTACTATGTAACGTATTTACCTATTGACGATAAAATACCGTTTAACGAGTGGTTTGTTATACCGTATTGCTTGTGGTATGTATACCTTGTGGGAATAGGGCTTTATCTTGTGTTTAAAGACATACCGCAATTTAAAAAATATATGCTTTGTTTGGGTTCGTCCTTCCTTGCGGCTTCGTTTCTTTTCCTTTTTTGGCACAACGGGCAGGATTTAAGGGTTAATATCGACGTCCCCGCAAATTTTGCACAGGCATGGGTTAAATCGCTGTATGCGGCGGATACAAACACAAATGTGTGTCCCAGTTTGCACGTTGTGGGTTGCTTTGTAGGTGCTTTTGCCGTGTTCAACTGCAAAAAACTTAACCGTCCGTATATAAGGATTTTAACCGTGATTTCCGCCGCTGTTATAAGCATTTCCACGGTATTTATTAAGCAGCACTCAATAGTTGATGTAATAGTCGCCGTGCCGTATTCGTTTATATTTTACTTTGCGGTTTATGTAATACCGAAGGTTATACAAAAGCGCAATTTACATAAAAAGGCATACGGCGCCGATATACAGGAAAAATAAATATAAATTTACGGCTAAAAAGCAGGAAAAGGGTACAAAAACACCCCTTTTCCTGTTGTTTTTTATCGGGTTATATTATATAATAATATAGTATGGATAATTATTACAAAAGCGGGAGAGCATAAATGAAGCAATATGATATATTTGCCGGTGCTGATGAACTGTTTGGGAAAAACGCCGATTCTTATGTTACTTATGCGCCGAATCTGTCGCAGGGCGTTGTATTTGATAAACGGTTTTTAAATTCATTAAAAGACGGTGCAAAATACGGCGCACGCGCTTTAAAGTGCATCAGAATTACAGAGGATTGCGATTTGCCTGCGCGTATAATAGGGTTTTATAAAGTAGAGGACGGTCTGGCACGCAAATGCAAATATGCGGATGTAGGCGCTTTTGCGGTGTACAGCGAAATATTGCCGGGCAGTTTAAATCTTGTAAACCCAAAAGCCGCGCAGTATGCGTTTTCAGCGGCGGCGCTTAAAAATCCGTCGGCAAAGTTTTATTGTGTAAATAACGATTTTTTTGCACCTGTACCTGTTTGGTCAAGCGTTATAAAAAAAACTTATATGCAAAAATACGGTCAGGATATAACCGAAAATTTAATTATGCTTTTCGAGGACGCAAAGGGCTGCAAGCGTTTCAGAAACAGATATTACGCCTTGACGGCGGAACTTGTAACGGATAATTTTTTGCGTCCGCTTAAAGATATATGCGTCGGTTCCGGTATATCGCTTTACGGCAGCAAAGCGTTTTCGCTGTCTGTCGCGGAGCAGGTATTGCCGAACAACGCACTTATAGGTATTTGCGATATTTACGACAAACTTTTCCTTTACTGTCCCGCAGAGTTGCTTGACGGTGCGTTTTTACGCAGATATATACGATTTTTTACATCATTCAAACCGCAGAAAATTGCCGCGGTGTTTTCCGACAATGATATAAAAAAGCTCTCGCTTAAAAGACTGGCGGCGTTTGCCGACAGACTGCTTGCCGGAGGAATAAGACAGTTCTGTATACCGCAGGGTACGGCGCAAAAAGGCACAGACGGTAAAAAAGTGCAAATTTTGAAAAAGTACATACAAAATAATGCCGCCTTGCTTGATACGGGGGAGAGGATAAGCGATGTATTGGCGATTTATCCCTATTCTTCCGCGGCGGGCAACTTTTGTGCAAATAATATCGGTGCTGTTAAGGAATTCAACACCGTTACGCAAAAGGGAATTGATTTGCTTAACCGTGCCGATATACTGTATGACGTTGCGTCGGAGCGCAGTCTCGGCCAGGAAATTAAAATAAGCGGAGCGCTGATAAGCGCCGCAAATAATAAGTATACCTGCCTTGTGCTGATGCCGTGCGATACACTGACACCCACCGCTGCCGGATTTATACTTAAATACACCGAAAACGGCGGCAGGGTTTATTGCATTGGCGAAAAGCCGTTACTTATAGACGGTGTACAAAACAGCCGTATAGACGAAATATCGCAAAGAATCAAGCGCATAGGCGCAAAAGAAATATCACAGTTAAGGGCGGAGAGAACCCCGTTGTTTGATGATAACTGCATAGACGTTTATTGCTGTAAACTGCCCGACGGCAGCAAACTGTCCTTCGCGGCAAATATAAACGGGGACAGCGGCAGCGTAAGTTTTGCTTCGTTTGAAAATATTGCGGCGGTTGACACCGTTAACCGTGAACTTTTACCGGTAAATTTAAGCAATAAAATAGGCAAAGTTGCAGGAAAACAGGTTATCGACCTTAAAAATTTTGAAAACTCCCATGCGGTTTTCCGCATAGGCGATATACCGCTGCAAAAGCCTAAACAGCCGGAGTATTTGAATTTATCACCGTACTTTGATTTGACCGACAGCGGCGACAACACTTTTGTTATAAACAAATGCAGTGTGCGTAAAACCAACGGCAAATGGTCTGCACCTACGTGCATAAAAAATGCTCTTAAAAATATGCAACGCGCGTCCCGCAAAAATATTACGGACTTAAAATTTGATTTTGAAATACGCGACTGCGAAAAAATAGGGGATATGCTGCTTTATTTTGAAAATCAGGCGCCGTATTCCGTATTTATAAACGACATACCCGTAAAAACGGCAGGGGAACCGACTGATATAAGAGAATTTGTTAAAGAAGGCGTAAACAGTATCCTTATCCGTTCCGAAAGTTTGGTGCAGCGCTTGAAAACGGAAGAAACGGCAATTTCCTGCCTGTTTATTTCAGGAAAGTTTGCGGTTGTGTCGACTGCTCCCGTAAGGAATGAAAAGTTTGCGGTACGCACAAAAAATGAATTTGTAATTACCGCGTTGCCTGCCGCCGTAAATATAGAACGGCTGACCGAGAACGGATTTTGGTTTTTCGGTTCCGATATGCTGCTGACTCAGCGTTTCACGTTGGAAGGAGAACCTGACAGCGCCGCACTGCTTAGATTTAAAAAGTTTAACGCTTTGTGTGCCTGTGTATGTGTAAACGGTGTTGATACAGCGGATATATGGGCACCGCCGTTTAAAACGAACGTGGGAAAATATTTACGCAAAGGCGAAAACGAAATAAGTATTCGTATTTTTGCGGATAATACAAATCTGCATGCACTTGACGGAATAACGGATGATAATGTCAGTCTTGAGCCCCTCGGTGCCGTACTGTTTACGGGGGATGAGGAACAGACCGATTATATTTGCTTAAAAGACGTTACCAAAACCTACGTTGACGGCGGAAAAACAATTTACGCCGTACGGGATGCCGATATAAATATAGGAATCGGAGAATTCACCGTGATTTACGGACCGACAGGCTCGGGTAAAACAACATTGCTTAACATTATCGGCGGAATTGACACCTGCGACAGCGGCACGGTTTGCATAGAGGAAAATGATATAAACGAATATTCCGAGTCACGTTTGGCGGATTACAGGCGCAAAAATATCAGTTTTATTTTTAAAGACGGCAATCTTTTGGATTATTTAACCGTAAACGATAATATAACGCTGTTTTGCGACAGCAAAAATCAGGTGCTTGATAACCGATTGGTTTTGCGTTCCGTAGGACTTGAGGACAAAGCGGACTGTACTGCCGCAAAACTTACCTTGTGCGAACAGCAAAAGGCGGCAATAGCAGGGGCGGTTGCTAAAAATCCGCAAATAATACTGTGTGACGAACCGCTTGGAAAACTTAAGCAAAGCGATGCCGCCGAGGTTTTAAATCTTTTAAGAGAAACCTGCAGACTTACAGGCAAAACCGTAATAATTGCTACGGATAATAAAGCGCTTTGTGCGGCGGCTGACCGTGTTATAACGATCAGCGACGGCTGTATTACGGCAAACGAAGTAAATCCGAAACCGGCAAAGCTTGAAGAAATAGAGTGGTGAAAATATGATTTTTAAGTTGTTAAAAAAGGAAATTGTCGGGAATATCGGCAGATTTGCATCCATAGCCTTAACCACACTTATAGGCGTTGCGTTTCTGTCGGGATTCTGGTCCGGTGTGCCGGATATGGAAAAAACGGCAGACGACTATTATATTAATTCAAATTTTCACGATATTAAAATAAATTCGGACAAAGGCTTTACAAAACAGGATTTAAAAGCAACCGAGGATCTGGATTATGTAAAAAAAGCACAGGCGGTATATTCGTTTTACTGCCTTGCCGGTATAAACGAAGCCGGCAGTTATACAACGTATGTAAGAAGCGTTAATATGGATACGCTTCAGGCAAATGATGCCGGTATAATAGATACTCCGCAGCTTATTGAAGGCAGTTATCCCGTTACAAACAATACCTGCCTTATGGTACGCTCGGCAGCGCTTAAATCCGATGTTAAAATAGGCGACAGAATATATTTAACCACAAATACGGATAACTGCACAACCACCGTGTTTACCGTAACGGGTTTTGTAAGCGATCCGGAATTTACATCGGGAATAAAGGAAAATGCGCCCGTAGGCAGCTCTAAAACCGAGATGGCAATTTATGTAAGCGAAAACATTTTTGTACCCGATGCAATGTATAACGAAATATTGTTAAAACTCAATACGACACTCTCGCTTTCTTCTTTCGGTAAAAAATATGCGTCTGCCGTGCAGGAAGCAAAAACACAACTTTCCCTTATAGGCGAACAGCGCTCAAGCGATTTCAGCAATGATATGTCAGGTCAGTATCAAAGCGACATTGATAAAGCGCAAAGGCAGTACGAGTATATTAAAAGCGAATCCGAAGGCAAACTTAAATCTTTAAAAGACGCAATAGCCGCTGCCGAAAAAAGAATACCGGAACTTGAAACCGAAATTGAGGCGGCCAAGGCCGACCTGCAACAAAAAAAGCAAGAACTCGATAAAGTGTCCGCAAACGCTTCGGGACGTGTAACGTCCGGTACCGCAAGCGCCGCCGGCGAGACGGGCTCGTCATCTTCTTCGTCTTCCGCACCGTCGGCTCCCGCGCAAGACAGCGAGTATGAAAAGGCGCTTGCCGCATACAACAGCGCGCAGGAAGCATTAAACCAAAAAGAAAAAGAACTTGATAACAAACGTAATTCTTTGGTTACCTATAAAGCGGAATATACGGCGCTTGAAAAAACTTATGAGCAGCGGATGAACAGTGCCGAAAGAAATCTTGAACAGGTAACGAGTGACGGCAGCGATGACTACACGCAGGCATGGTATGTATATACAAGGGACGATAACGTAAGCTATAAGAGTTTTGTTGCAAATATTAATAAAATAAAGGCTATGGCATTTTTGTTCCCGCTGCTTTTTTACAGTGTTGCAATAGCGGCGGTGTTAAGTACCGTTACGCATACATTTACACAACAGCAAAAACGCATGGGGCTTATGCTGGCACAAGGACTTAACCGTAAAACCGTATTTGTACATAACTGCGCTTTTGTGCTTTCGGCAACCCTTGCCGGAAGCGTAGTCGGTTGTATATTGGGTATAACGGTATTGCCGCAAATTATGTACCGCACATACAGCGTTGTATTTGATTTTCCGCCCATAAAAATACGCTTTGTGCCGTATGTTGTTTTGGGCAGTATTGTTTTAACGGTTTTGCTTGTGCTTGCGGTATCCGTATTAAAGCTTAAAGACCTTATTAAGCAAACGCCGGCAAGCCTTATACAGCAAAAGCAGTATGTAAAAGGCAAAAAAGTACCGGCGGAAAAAGGTTTTATTTGTAAAAGACTGAACATACAGTGGAAAACTGCCGTTAGGAATGTATCGCTTTATAAAGGCAGGGCATTTGTATCGCTTTTAAGCATTGCAGGGTTTACCGCCCTTATTTTTGCATCATTCGGAATTTTAAATTCGGTAAGTTCGCTTGAAAATAAACAGCACAATTTGCAGCCTTATGACGTTTCGGTGCAGCTGCGTGTTGCCGATTATACATCCAAACCCGAAATTATGCAGTATTTGGAAAACGGGGAAAAGGTAAGCGATTACACATATGTTCATACCGCACAGGTAAAGACGCTTGTAAACGATAAAACAGTGGAAATTACGGTATATGCACCGACGCAGACCGACAAATTCACACAGTTTATAAAACTGGATTCTGCCATAGGCAAAAACGAACTCGGCAGCAGCGATGTAATAATAAGCCGTAATTTTGCAAAGCAAAACAAGGTAAAAAAAGGCGACGGACTTACGTTTATTATAGGCGGCAAGCAAACCGAGCTTACGGTAACTGCAATAGTGAAAAACTATATAGGCAATTTTGCCGTGGTGGGCTCCGATATATATTCCGACAGTTTTGCCGACGGTAAATTTACACCTGCATTGCTTATTAAAAACAGCAGCAGTATTGAAGATACCGCACAACAGGCAACCGAACTTATGGGTACGGGCGACGTCGGCACGGTAAATTATACTGCGGATACATTCGGCATTTTTAAGGGAACTGCCGAAAGACTTACAAAAGTTATAATAATGCTTATAATAACCGCAGGTGTTTTGTGTGTGGCAGTGCTTTATTCGGCAGCGGATATAAATATTTGTGAGCGCACTGCCGAGTTTGCAAGGCTGCAGATACTCGGTTGCGGCAAATCCGGCGCAGCGGCTTATGTTTACCGCGAAAATGCAATTATTGCGGCGCTCGGCCTTATTATAGGACTTATTGCCGGTGTAATTTTAAATACGGCGGTAATGTCGGCTGCGGATATGAGCGATGTAATGTTCAGCAGAAGTATAAGTCCTGTCTCTTTTGCGGCGGCAATAGCTGCGGCTGTGGTTTTTGTACTTATACTTAATACCGCAACAAGGATAAGGATAGGCAAAATAAGCACGGAGGATACAAACTAAAAAAAGCCCTCCCGTAAGGGAGGGGCAAAAGCAGATTACTGTTTGTTTGCTTCAATGTATTTTACAAGGTCACCGATTGTTTTGATATGTTCGATTTCCTCGTCGGGAATTTCAACATCAAATTCATCTTCAATGGACATAAGCAACTCAACAACATCAAGGCTGTCAGCGCCGAGATCCGCGGCTATGTCCGATTCCATTGTCATTTTATCAGTCGAAGCATCAAGCTGATCCGCAAGTATTTCTTTTATACGTTCAAAAACCATAATAAATTTTCCTCCTAAATAATTTAAGTGCAAAACTTTCCATATATTGTTCAAGACTTGCACAGTAAACTATATATAGAATAATTACAAAACTCCGATTTGTCAACAGTTTTTTTAAGGGAAGTGTAAATATATGACCTCGTTTTTCGGGAATAAAGTTAAAATCAGCGTATCCGGCGGCAGTCATACCGAGTGTATTTCCGGCAGTATTGAAGGTTTGCCGGCAAATATTAAAATAGATGAAGATTATATAGCAAGGCAAATGGCACGCCGTGCCCCCGGCACCGATCCCACGGCGACTTCCCGAAAGGAGCCGGACCGTGTGGAATTTACCGCAGGTGTTAAGGAAGGTAAAACAACGGGCGAAAAAATTGAAATAGTAATCCGCAACACCAATACAAAATCGGGCGACTACGATAATTTAAAATACACTCCGCGGCCGTCACACGCCGATTATCCGGCTTATGTTAAGTATAACGGTACCGCGGATATGCGTGGCAGCGGACATTTTTCGGGCAGGATGACGGCGGTTTTGGTCGCCCTCGGCAGTATTTGCAGATTACTGCTGCGCGAGAAGGGTATTACCGTCGGCGGACACGTATTTAATATAGGCGATGCATTTGATGCTCCGTTTGATCCCGTTAAGGTTGATGCCGAAACATTAAATAATTTAAGCGACAAATATTTTGCCGTACAGGACGACAGCGCGAAAGAAGAAATGGAGCATTTAATACTTTCCGCAAAACAGCGCGGCGACAGTATAGGCGGTTGCGTGGAAATTGCCGTAACAGGTATGCCTGTGGGCATAGGTAACCATATGTTCGGCGGTGTTGAAAATGTTATATCGGCGGCAGTGTTTGGGGTGCCGGCGGTAAAGGCAGTGTCCTTCGGCGCGGGATTCGACTTTGCGTTCCTTTGCGGAACCGAGGCTAACGATCCGTATTATTTTGACGGCGACAGGGTTGTAACGGCAACCAACAACTGCGGCGGAATTTGCGGCGGAATGACGACGGGTATGCCTATTATTATAAAAGCGGCGCTGAAACCCACACCGTCGGTATTTGCGGTGCAAAATACCGTAAATCTGCAAACACACGAGAATGTAACACTGCAAATTGAGGGCAGGCACGATCCCTGCATTGTACCGCGCGCCTTGCCTGCGGTGGAAGCAGCAGCGGCAATAGCGGTTACAATGTTACTGGCGGAAGATAACGCACTTAATTTATAGTTGCAAATAAATCATTATTAAAGTATAATGTTTCAGTGGTGATAAATATGTCAAAAGAAAAAATGGTAAAAGAAATTACTTCAATGGATGAAGATTTCGCAAAATGGTACACAGACGTTGTATCTAAAGCGGAACTTATGGATTATTCATCCGTTAAAGGTTGTATGATAATCCGCCCTTACGGCTATGCAATATGGGAAAATATACAGCGCATTATGGACGGTATGTTTAAGGCTACCGGACACGAAAATGTTTATATGCCTATGTTTATTCCCGAAAGCTTGCTTGAAAAGGAAAAGGATCATGTAGAGGGATTTGCACCGGAAGTTGCGTGGGTGACTTACGGCGGCAATGAAAAATTGGAAGAAAGACTTTGTGTTCGTCCTACTTCCGAAACACTGTTTTGCGACCACTATAAAAATGTAGTTCATTCTTACAGGGATCTGCCGAAACTTTACAATCAGTGGTGCAGCGTTGTACGCTGGGAAAAAACCACACGTCCTTTCCTGCGCTCAAGGGAGTTTTTGTGGCAGGAGGGGCATACAATACACGAAACCGCCGAGGAGGCAAAGGCCGAAACGGTAAGAATGCTTGATGTTTACGCCGAGTTTTGCGAGAAGTACCTTGCAATGCCGGTAGTTAAGGGCGTAAAGACCGAAAAAGAGCGCTTTGCGGGAGCCGAAGATACATATACAATAGAAGCATTGATGCATGACGGAAAAGCGCTTCAAAGCGGGACCTCGCATTATTTCGGCGACGGTTTTGCAAAAGCGTTCGGCATACAGTTTACAGACAGAAACAATAAGTTGTCAACTCCTTATCAAACTTCATGGGGTTCAACAACACGCCTTATCGGTGCTGTAATTATGACGCACGGCGACGACAACGGTCTTGTTTTGCCGCCGGCAGTAGCTCCTGTGCAGTTGGTTGTAGTACCCATTGCGTCGCATAAAGCCGGCGTTACGGAGAAAGCGCGTGAAGTTTACGAGCGCGCACTTAAGGTTTGCCGTGCTAAAATTGATGAATCCGAGCAGACACCGGGCTGGAAATTTGCAGAGTATGAGATGAAGGGTGTTCCGCTTCGCCTTGAGATAGGCCCGAGGGATATTGAAAATAATTCCTGCGTGCTTGTCCGCAGGGATAACGGGGAAAAGGCCGTTATAAGCCTTGATGAGCTTGAAACAAAAATTCCGGAACTGCTGCAGGCAGTACATGACGGACTTTACGAGAAGGCGTTGGCAAGGCGCGAGGCTATGACATACGACGCACACGACCTTGACGAAATGATTAAAACGGCTGACGAAAAGCCGGGATTTATCCGCGCTATGTGGTGCGGCGAGCGCGAATGCGAGGACAAACTTAAAGAGGTTGCCGGTGTTACTTCACGCTGTATACCGTTTAACCAAAAACAAATTTCCGATAAATGCGTTTACTGCGGTAAACCCGCAAAGCATATGCTTTATTGGGGCAAGGCTTATTAATTGATTAATGCAAAAAGGCGTTGAGAAGAAAATCTCAACGCCTTTTAATTTTGTAAAATTATTTTAAATATTTATATACCGCCGCAGTTTCAAAGCCTAATTCCGCAAAATCGGATTTGCTTTTTTCATCAAAGGCATAGTATATGCCGTTTACATTTGCAAACTGTTTTTTATACTTTTCAATGTAAATGTTGTTTTTAAATTTCGGCAGCTGCATATAAGCGGATTTGCCGTTGCCGGCTTTTGCACATATATCCAAAGTTCTTGCTGCGGGGCGGTCAAACACATTTTTTTCTATTACAAAATTTTCAGAATAGTTTTCGTGGTTTTGCCATGATTTAATGTATGCGGAATCAACCGTCTTGTTGCCGTGTCCGTATCCGCCCAGTCTGCAAAAATTGTAACCGAAATAAGTATTCACAAATCCGTTATCCGTTACGTTTGGTTGTGTATTAAAAAATTCAAAGGTGTATTCGCAAGTTTCAAACAGGCAATATCTTGTTATAAAATCGCGGAAAACGGATGGCTTTTCTTCATGCCAGTGATATTGCGGAGAAACGCCGGAATCGAATTGCTGATAAATATAGCAATGGTCCCAGACAAAATTATCGCAGGAATGCCAGCAACCGCCGCCTCCTCCCATTCTGAGATGTTCGCCCGGGCGTGTACAGTTACCGCCGCCCCAACCGAAAACGCAGTAACTTACTGTAATGTTGCGGCTGAAATTTGCCCAAAATGCTCCTCTGCCGTAAACAAATTCAATATTGTTAATACTTATATCGTGTGCATAATTTGTAGGATTGGTATCGGCAGGCCTTGAGTTCATATTTATACAAATTTCGCTGTATACCTCCGTCGGATTTCCCTCATCACAATACATATACAACTTGCCGTCTTTGTCCGGCTCACTTGCAAATTCGGTGTTTATCATAAAATCCGTATTCTTTTTAAGGTCTTTAAAATAATACTTTTTATTGCCGTATGTACTGCCGTAGTTAAATACTATTTCCGGAATATCCGTATCCGGCAGCGGAATACTTAAACACCACACGTTTTTTATATTTGTCATAACCCAGGCTGCGTAAGTCTTTCCGTCATAACATGCACGTATCTGCGGTTTCCTGCCCTCGCCGTAGGCGGAGTAACTTACACCGCTTGCCGCCTTTAAAACCCCGTAAAAGACATCATTACGGCGAAGATACACGGTATCCCCGTCGCAGTATTTATAAGAGTTTACCTTTTCAAGACTTGCCCAAGCCGTCTGCGGAGTTTTGCCGTCATTATTGTCATCGCCGTCTACGTTTACGTAATATGCTGTGTTTTTACAAGGCAGGGAATCATTATTGTACAATATCATATCCCGAAGATCATCACCAAGCCTGTCTATATTGTTTATATATTCCGCTGTTGCAAAACCGTCGGCGTCATTTGCCAGCATATCAATTTTTTTGCTGTATTCATCCGTTGTCATAATATGTTTCGGAGGACAGTAGGGAATATAAGCGGTACTGTTAGAAAGTTTGCTATCCATAAAAAAACTCCTCTCAAATGATGTTGTCGATATAATTAATATATCATAAAATTTCCGACAATTATATCAAAAAATAATTCATTTTTAAGTTAAAAAACGCAATAATCCCGTAATTTAAATTACGGGATTATTTAATTTTGACGTTTATTCGCTGTAAATATATACAGAGTCGGTATCTGCACCGGTTTTTATAAGTTTGTTGATTTCATTCTCGTTAAACTTATACATGACATTATTAATATTTGCGAATTTTTTGTCTTTTTTCTGTATATAAATATTGTTGTTGATTTTCGGCATTTTTTCGTAACTTAAAGTATTGCCCGAAGCCGACTGCTCGTACGATATAACTTCGAGTGTTAAGGCTGCGGCACGATCAAACAGGTTATATTCTATTTGGCAGTCAATACAGGTGTTTTCGTGTCCCCATGATTTTACGTATGCGCTCATTGAAGTCTTTGTGCCGAAACCGTAACCGCCTTTGCGGCACAGATTGTATGCAAAATACATACCTTCAAAACGGTTTTCAAGTGTATTTTTTTGGGAATTAAAGTACTCAAGGGTATATTCGCAGCCTTCAAACAAGCAGTTGGTGGTTTTAAAATCTTTAAATACAGACGGTGCTTCTTCCTCTCCGTCATACTGGGGAGAAACACCGGAGTCAAACTGCTCATAAAAATAGCAGTGATCGTAAACAAAGTTATCGCAGCCGTGCCATGCACCGCTTCCGCCGCCGTATCTTACGCCGCCTTTGGTGTCGGCAAATCCGCCGCACCAACCTATTATGCAGTAGGACATAAGTATATTTTGACTGTCTGTCGGCCAGAAAGGTCCGCGGCCGTGCAATAATTCAAGGTTGTTTATTGTTACATCATGCAGTTTTTTACCCGATGTTATTACCTGTGTATCAAGCGGTAATTCAATATCTGCAAAGACCTCTCCGGGATTTCCACCGTCGTAATAAACGTAAGCGCACATATCAATTTTGCCCTCTTCAACGGTAGGACCGCAGTATACAAAATCAAAATTCTTACTTAATTTTGAAGGTTTTACTTTTTTGTCACCGCAGATTTCGTTGCCGTCTTTGTCGGTAAATAAAATATGTCCCATATCCTGTTGGGAGAATCTTTTGCTGTACTTCCATACGTTTTCTGTATCGGTCTTTTCCCAAGTGCCGTTGTCAGGGCCGTTTGTTGAGGCTACTATTCTCGGTTTATAACCCTCGCCGTAGGCGGAATAAGTCATTCCGTTCCTTGCAGACAGCGAACCGCGGAATGTATCTCCGCGACGGAAAAGGACGGCATCGCCTTCATTATAAGTATTCATACTGTTTACTTTTTCAAGAGTTTTCCATGCCGTTTTTTCCGATTTACCGTCGTTATTGTCATCACCGTCGTTAGATACATAGTAAGCGGTACCGGTAAAGGAAACGGATTCCTCATTGTATTTTATCTGTTCTTTAAGACGGTCGGTAAGATCGTCGACCTTTTTGTTAAACGCATCATCGGCAGTTGAAAAATTTGCGGTTTTAAGCAAATCCTTAAGTTCTGCCTGATACTCCTCGGTTGTCATTATGTTTTTAGGCTTAACGTACTTGTCTCCGTCTCCGCCGCCTTTTGTTTTTTTACAGGCTGATGCGGTAAAAATCAGGCAAATACATAAAATGAGTGCAGATAAATTTTTAATTTTTTTCATATAAGCGCTCCTTACATCTTTATAGGATAATTATAACATATAAAAATAAATAAATATAGCAAAAAATAACTTATTTATTTGTACAAATTAAACTTGTTTTATGTATTAATCGGATGTAAAAATGAAATATATATAAAAAAACCTCCCGTGTAACTGCACGGGAGGGGGGAAACAGCGTTATTCGCTGAATATATACACGGAATCAATGTCGGCGTCAAGTCTTTCAAGTGTAATTTTTGCAGCCTTATTGAATTTGTATATAATATGATTAATGTTTGCAAAGTTTTTATTGCTCGGTTCAATATAAACATTGTGAGAAAGTTTGGGGATACTTCCGTAATCTACTTCAAAACCGCAATCGCCGAAATCATGTCCTATTATTTCAATAGACATATCGGCTGCACGGTCAAATATATTGTGGGCAATTTCGCACTTTTTACAGGTGTTTTCGTGTCCCCAGGATTTAACATACCTGCTTTGTGTTGTCTTGTCACCGAAACCATATCCGCCCTTACGGCAAATGTTATAATTAAATACCATGTTGTCGTAGCCGTTAAATCTTACGGGCTTTTGTGTATGGAAATATTCAAGGGTATATTCACAATTTTCAAATACACAATCAGTTGTTTTAAAGTCTTTAAAAATGCCGGCTGTTTCATCTTTCCAGTGGTATTGCGGTGTAACGCCCGAGTCAAATTGCTGGTAGATATAGCAGTGGTCAAATGTCATTTTATCACAGGAAAGCCATCCGCCGCCGCCGCCGCCGTAGCGTATTTGTTCTTTTTTGCTTATAAGCATACCGCCGGTCCAACCGCAAACGCAATAACTCATAGAAATGTTTTTACTGTTTGCGGTAAAGAAAAAGTCCTGTCCGTAGCGCAGCTCAAGGTTTTTAATGGCAATATCGTGCGCATTACCGCCTATTGTTATAATACTTGCGTTGCTTTTACTGCGGCGGCTTATATCTATTTGATTGAATATATCGTTCGGGTTGCCCTTTTCGCAGCGTAAATACAGTTTATTGTCAAACGGTTCCTCGCTTGAAACTTCACCTGCAAATACAAAGTCAAGATCGTTTTTAAGGTCTTTAACACTTAATTTCTTTTCTGCATAACATTCGCCGTCGTTAAAGACTATAACGCCTATGTCAAAATCGTTATCCAGCACTTTACTGTAGCACCAAATTCCTTCTGTGTCGGTCTTTTCCCAAGTGCCCAGCTTACCGTTATGCGCCCAAAATACCTGCGGTTTTGCGCCTGTGCCGTAAGCGGAATATGAAACGCCGTTTTGCGCAACTATATTTTCATACCATGTATCGCCTCTGCGCAGTAAAAGTGCATCGCCTGCAGTAAATGTGTGGGAATTGGCTTTGCCGAGGGTTTTCCACGCTGTTTCGGGGGAAGTACCGTCGGCACTGTCGTCACCGTCATTTGATACATAGTAATTTGTTCCCGACTCGCTGCGTAAATCATCTGTATTTGCGCGAATCATATCTTTTGCATCCTCGGTAAGTTTATCAAGTTTATTGTAAAATTCTTCGTCTGCCGTAGTAAAATCAGGTGTTTTTGCAAGTTCTTCTATAGCAAGGCGATATTGCTTTTCATCCATAATGAATTCTCCTTAATTCCTATTTGCTGTAAATAAATCGGTTATCCTCTGCAAATTTTAATTCTTCAAAATCGGCATAGGTAGTTTCGTCAAAGGCATAGTCTATTTCATTTACGGTTGCAAAAGGCTTGCCTTTTGGCTCTACAAATAAATTTTGCTTTATAAGCGGAAGTTGACTGTATGAAAAACTGCGGTCATTGTTTCTGGCACAAATCGAAATTGAATGTTCGGCAGCCTCGAAAAACACATTATTTTCAATAACGCAGTTTTTACTGTGATTTTTATGGTTTTGCCAGGCTTTTAAATATGCGGAGCCGTTTGTCTTATCACCGAATCCGCAGCCGCCGTTAAAGCACAAATTATAACCGAAATACATATTTTCAAATAAATCGTCGTCGCGGTTTGTTTGCGTCTGGAAATATTCAAGCGTGTATTCGCATTTTTCAAAAAGGCAGTCAGTCGTTATAAAATCTTTAAAAATGCTGGCGTCGGCTTCACGGTAATGGTATTGCGGGGTAACGCCGGAATCAAACTGTTGATAGATATAACAGTGGTCAAAAACCATATTATTACAGGAATGCCAGCATCCCGCGCCGCCGCCGAAACGCAGCGGATTATCTTTGCTGATATATGCGCCGCCGGTCCAACCGCAAATGCAATAACTGACAAAAATATTTTTGCTGCCGGCGACAAAGAAAATATCATGTGCGTAGTTAAGTTCCAGATTTTTTATTGTAATGTCATGCGCACCGCCCGGCATTTTTATAATGCTTGCCTGAGTTTTGGTTATAAAACTGATATCTATATTGTCAAACACTTCATTCGGGTTTCCCTCGTCGCATCTGAGGTACAACCTGCCGTCCGCCGCATCATCACAAGGGAATATATAAACAAAATCCAGATTATCGGTTATATGCTTTAAAGTGTACTTCTTTTGTGCGTACTTCTCGCCGTTGTTAAATACAATAACACCTATGTCCTTATCGGCTAATTTGCAGTCGTAAAGCCAAATGCCGTCGGTTTCGGTCTTTAACCATGCATTTTCTTTGCCGTTATGGGCAGCGTAAACTTTCGGTTTTGCACCGCTGCCGTATGCCGAGTATGTAACTCCGCTTTGCGCCGTCATATTCTCATACCATTTATCTCCGCGGCGCAGCAACAGTGCATCACCACTGTTGTATTTATGCTCGCACGCTCTTTTAAGCGTTTTCCATGCGGTGTCGGGGGATAAGCCGTCTGCGTCGTCATTTCCTTGGGATTCTGAAACGTAATAGTTTGTACCGTCCAAGCTTGACGCGTCATCGCGGTTTTCAGTTATCATTTTGCGCAAGTCGTCCCTAAGGCTGTTTAATTTATCAT
Source organism: uncultured Eubacteriales bacterium (assembly GCA_934464615.1). Taxonomy (GTDB): domain Bacteria; phylum Bacillota; class Clostridia; order Oscillospirales; family Acutalibacteraceae; genus SIG565. The sequence continues at coordinate 156,882 of CAKSKA010000001.1, forward strand.
AAAACACATCTGTTGCAGTTGAAAAGTTTTCTGTTTTACAAAGTTCAAGCAGACGCTCTCTGTATTCTTTTTCAGTCATAAATTCCTCCGTGAAAACAAGGTTATTCGCAGAACATATAAACGGCACCGGTCTCAACTCCGAGTCTTTCAAGTTCCTCGTATGTCTTTTCGTTATATTTATAGGTTATACCGTTTATATTCGCGAACTTTTTATCTTTTTTCTGAATGTATATATTGTTGTTCAGTTTCGGAATACGCTCATAACTCTTTGTATTGCCGGATTCAGACTGCTCATAACCTATTATTTCAAGCGTATTGGAGGCTGCACGGTCGAATACATTGTACTCTATTTTGCAGTCATAGCAGCTGTTTTCGTGTCCCCAGGATTTTACATAAGAGCTTGCCGAGGTCTTATCACCGAAACCGTAACCGCCTTTTCTGCAGAAGTTATAACCAAAGTAAAAATTCTCAAAGCTGTTTTTCAAGCTGTTTTTCTGGGTGTTAAAATATTCAAAAGTGTACTCGCAAGCCTCGAACAAGCAGTCTGCTACTTTAAAGTTTTTAAATATTGCGTCAACATCATCACTGCCGTTATATTGCGGAGAAATGCCGGCATCAAACTGTTGCTTAAAATAGCAGTGGTCGTAGGTAATTGTGTCGCAATCCCTCCAAGCGCCTCCGCCTCCGCCGAGTCTTGTGTTATTGCTGTCATAGTTTCCGCCAACCCACGAGGACTGACAATAACTCATTGTAATGTTTGTATATCCTGTGCTGAAGAAGTGGTCGGTACCGAAATACAGGTCAAGATTATTAAAAGTTATGTCGTGTGAACCCGCTGCAAGACGTAATTGCTCGTTTCCTACAGAAAATTCAATGGTATCAAATCTTTCTGCAGGGTTGCCTTCGGTGCTGTACATATAAACTTTAAAGTCCACCGGTCTGTCGGTAGCTTTGCCGAACATATATGTAAATTGTTTGTCCTTTTTAAGCTTGCTGCGGCCGGATACCTTATCAGCATAATCTTCGTTTTCGGTGCCTACATTAAATACAACACTGCATATATCCTGCGCGCTTAATTTTTCGCTGTACACCCAAATATTTTCGTCGTCTGTCTGTGTCCACTCTCCCTCTTTGCCGTCTATGGAGCAGTAGAACTTAGGCTTGAATCCCGTTCCGTATGCGCTGTAAGAAACGCCGCTTTGCGCGGATATACTGCCTCTCCAAAATCCGCCGCGTTCAAACAGAACAAGGTCGCCTTCGTTTAATTTTGTACTGTTAATTTTATCAAGCGTAGCCCAGGCAGTGCTTTCCGATTTACCGTCATTACTGTCGTTGCCGTTATTTGATACATAGTATTTTGTACCGGTACATTCGGTAATGTCATCGGTATTGTATTTTATCATTTCTTCAAGCCTGTTTCCGATTTCGTCGATCTTTTTAAGTCCGGTTTCGTCAAGGGTAGAGAAATTCTGCGTATCAAGCAGCTTTTGCAGTTCGGAATGATATTCCTCCGTAGTCATAAGGTTTTCGGGGATAACAAACTTGCCGTCACCCGTACTGCTTTTGCTGCCGTTGCAGGCGCAAAGCGTTAAGCACATGCAAACAGCAATAAACAATGCCGATAATTTTACGGTTATTTTCATATTTTTTTCCTCTTCTATATGCGGTTTAATTATTCGCAGAAGAAATAAACCGCACCCGTTTCAACACCGAGTTTTTCAAGTTCCTCGTATGTTTTTTCATTGTATTTATAGTTGGTTCCGTTTATGTTCGCAAATTTTTTGTTCTTTTTCTGTATATAGATGTTGTTATTCAGTTTCGGAATACGCTCATAACTCTTTGTATTTCCGGATTCCGCCTGCTCATATCCTATTATTTCAATAGTAGTAGAAACTGCACGGTCAAATACATTGTATTCTATTGTGCTGTCGTAGCAGGTGTTTTCATGTCCCCAAGATTTAATATAAGCGCTTTGCGACGGCTTATCGCCGAAGCCGTAACCGCCGTTCCTGCAGAAATTGTAACCGAAGTAGAGATTTTCGTATCTGTTATCAAGATGGTTCTTTTGTGTGTTGAAATATTCAAGCGTGTATTCGCAGCTGTCAAACAGGCAGTCCTTTGTTATAAAGTCTTTAAATACGGCTGCGGTTTCCTCCTGAGAGTTGTATTGCGGAGTAACGCCTGAGTCAAACTGTTGCTTAAAATAGCAGTGGTCGAATACAAGATTGTCACTGTCGCGCCAAGAGCCGCTGCCGCCGCCGAGTCTGACAAGATTTCCGTCATATGCGCCGCCTGCCCAGTTTGATATGCAGTAAGACATTATTATATTTTTAGGCGATGTTGCCCAATAGCCGTTCATACCGAAGTACATATTGAGGTTGTTGAGGGTTATGTCGTGTCCGCCGTCGGGAATGCTTACCTGTTCACCGGCCAAAGATATTTCTATTGTGTTGAATCTTTCCGCCGGATTTCCCTCGGTGCTGTACATATAAATTTTAAAGTCTATCGGTCTGTCGGTAGCTTTTCCGTACATATATGTAAACTGCATATCCTTTTTCAGTTTTTCACGTCCGGATACTTTGTCGGCGTATGTTTCGGTTTCCTCGTCAACATTGAAAACAAGACTGCATACATCCGCTGTGCTCATTTTTTCGCTGTAAACCCAAATGTTTTCGTCTTCTGTCTGCGTCCATTCGCCGCTTTTGCCGTCTGAAGAACAGTAGAATTTAGGCTTAAATCCTGTGCCGTATGCACTGTAGGAAACGCCGCTTTGCGCAGATATGTAGCCGCGCCAAAAACCGCCGCGCTCAAACAAAACAAGGTCACCTTCCTCAAGTCGTGTATTGTTTACTTTTTTAAGTGTAGCCCACGCAGTTTCGGGAGTTTTGCCGTCATTATCGTCGTTACCTTTATTTGATACATAGTATTTTGTACCGGTACATTCGGTAATGTCCTCGGTGTTATATACTATCATTTCTTCAAGTCTGTTACCGAGTTCGTCAATTTTTTTAAGTCCCTCTTCATCAAGTGTGGAGAAGTTTTGCGTATCAAGCAGCTTTTGCAGTTCTGCATGATATTCTTCCGTAGTCATAAGATTTTTAGGAACGACAAATTTGCTGTCGCCTGTACCGCCTTTGCTGCCGTTGCAGGCACAAAGTAACATGCAAAGGCAAATCGCCATTGCTGTCAGTTTTAAAAATTTTTTCATTTTTTACCTAACCTTTCTTTTCCGCATAGGGATTTTTATAAACAGCACATTTTGTGCAATTATACTATTCGCAAAACAAATAAACGGAGCCATGTTCAATACCGGTTTTTTCAATATCAAAATATGTTTGCTTATTGTATTTATAATCGGTCTTGTTTATTATGGCAAAGCGTTTATCCGCTTTTTGAATATATATATTATTTTTAAGCTGCGGCATATGCTCAAAACTCAGTTCGGTTTTACCGGACGCTTTTGTATAGCCGTTTATTTTTATTGTGCTTAAAACAGGTCTGTCAAACAAATTGTATTCCATACAACTGTCATAAAAACAGTTCTCTCCCACATCGGCCTTTATGTATGCACTTTGCTGCGGTTTTGTACCGAAACCGTATCCGCCGTTTCGGCAGAAATTATAACCGAAATACAGGTTTTTATAGCAGTTATCCGATTTTTTGGGTTGTTGGTTAAAACACTCAAGTACGGTATCGCAATATTCAAATATACAATGGCTTACGCTGAAATCCTTAAAAATAGCGGAAGCTTCGTCCAGATCCGTACGATACTGCGCCGTAACCGAAGTGTCAAACTGCTGATAAAATCGGCAATATTTAAAACTTATGCCGTCACAATCCCGCCATGCACCGCTGCCGCCGCCGTATCTTACATTATTTGCGTCATAATGACCACCAACCCAGGAGGAACAGCAGTAACTCATACTTATGTTTTTAAGCGAAGTGCCCCAAAATCCGTCAATTCCGAAATAGAGATCGAGATTGTTAAAAGCAATATCATGTGCGCCGTTTGCAACGGATAACTGGTGGTTGTCAACGGAAAATTCAATGGTATCAAATCTTTCAGCAGGGTTGCCTTCGGTACTGTACATATAAATTTTAAAATCTATCGGTCTGCCGGTGGATTTTCCGCCCATAAATGTAAACTGTAAATCTTTTTTTAGTTTTTCGCGGTTTTCCATTTTTTCGGCATACGCTTCGCCTTGGGCGCCTGCATTAAATACGATACAGCCTATATCGCTTGCACTCAGTTTTTCGTTGTATACCCAAATATTCTCGTCGTCCGTCTGCGTCCATCCGGCGCTTTTACCTTCTATTGAACAGTAGAATTTCGGCTTAAATCCCGTGCCGTAAGCGCTGTAGGAGATACCGCTTTGGGCAAATATTGTGCCGCGCCAAAAACCGCCGCGTTCAAACAAAACAAGGTCGCCGTCATTAAAACGGTAATTGTTGATTTTTTTCAGCGTTGCCCAAGCCGTTTCAGGCGATTTGCCGTCATTATCGTCGTTACCGTTGTTGGATATATAATACTTTGTACCGGTACATTCGGTAATTTCTCCGCCGCTGTAAATTATCATTTCATTAAATTTGTCACCAAGCTCGTCAATCTTTCCAAGCGCGTTTCCGTCAAGCGTAGTAAAGTTTTCCGTATCAAGTAAATGCTGCAGTTGTGTGTGGTATTCTTCCTCTGTCATAAGATTTTGAGGTTTTGCAAACACATTATTGCCGACATCACCGTCATTGCCGCTGCCCTTATCGCAGCCGCAAAACAATATACACAGGCAAAGAAGTATCAAAATGCCGAGATTAGTTTTTTTCATATCAGTTGTCCCTTTATATAATGTACTTTAATATATAAATATAATTTATAGATAAAATAGGAAAAGCATAATAAACAAAAATATCGCCTAACATAACCATTATACAGTGTGATTTTACCATATATAAACGACTATTTCAATAAGAAATTAATTTTTTAAAAAAAAATAAAAAATAGTGAAAAAACACTTGCTTTTTTTGCGGTTTTATGATATTATCTATCAGTACGTTACTGCGTACAGATATGCGATGATGTGGGAGGTGGCTGACCTCGAGTCAGGGAATTTCCACGGAGTATGTCCGATTTTAAACCGGGCGATAGAAACTTATCAACCAAGAGCTTACGGTACTTGCGAACCGTACAGCACACGGCTGCAAAGCCGTACCCGGATTTTACTGTAACCCCAGTACATCCGGTTTTATAATGTGCGAACACGAAACGCACGAAACGGTGTAAGTTTTGCCCGCCAACCCAACAAGGAGGCGACAATAACATGGCAGTAAAGGAAAAGATTCGTATAAGAATCAAAGGTTACGATCATGCTCTTGTAGATCAGTCTGCAGAAAAGATCGTTGAAACCGCAAAGCGTACAGGTGCCCGCGTTTCCGGTCCCGTACCGCTTCCGACCGAAAAAGAGGTCGTAACAATTCTGCGCGCTGTTCATAAATATAAGGACAGCCGTGAGCAGTTCGAAACAAGAACTCACAAAAGGCTTATCGACATTCTCAGACCTTCCAACAAAACTGTTGAGGCTCTGACAAGTCTTGAGCTTCCCGCAGGCGTTGAGCTTGAAATAAAGCTTTAATAAGCGCTGCGTGGTCAAGTCGGTATTTCCGACCAATAACCAAAGGAGGATAAAAAATGAAAAAAGGTATCGTAGGTAAAAAGCTCGGTATGACTCAGCTTTTCGATGCTAACGGTAACGTTGTTCCCGTAACCGTAATTGAGGCAGGACCTTGCGTTGTTGCTCAGAAAAAGACGGTTGAAAACGACGGCTACGAAGCAGTACAGATAGGCTACGGCGATCTCAAAGCTTCTAAAGTAAACGGTCCTATGAAGGGACATTTTGCAAAGGGCGATGTAGCTCCCAAAAAAGTTCTTCGTGAACTTCGTCTTGAAGACACTACCGGTTTGAATGTCGGCGACATACTTAAGGCTGACATATTCGCCGAGGGCGATTTCGTTGATGTTCGCGGAACTTCCAAAGGTAAAGGCTATGCCGGCACTATTAAGCGCTGGAATTTCCATCGTCTTAAGGAATCACACGGTACAGGCCCTGTTGCCCGTCACGGCGGTTCGCTCGGCGCTTGCTCAAGCCCGTCACGTGTATTCAAAGGCAAAAAAATGGCAGGTCACTTGGGTAATGAACGCGTAACGGTTCAGAACCTGAGCGTAGTAAAGGTTGACTCTGAAAATAACATTATTGCCGTTAAGGGTGCGGTTCCCGGTCCCAAAGGCGGAATAGTTGTTCTTTTTGACAGTGTCAAAGCATAAGGGAAGGAGTGTTTTAAATGCCTAATGTAGCAGTAGTTGATATGGCCGGTAAAAATGTCGGCGAAATCACTTTAAGCGACGCCATTTTCGGTATTGAGCCGAATGCAGTGGTTATGCATATGGCCGTTGTAAATTATCTTGCAAATCAGCGCCAGGGCACTCAGTCCACTTTAACCCGTACCGAAGTATCGGGCGGCGGTAAAAAACCGTGGCGCCAGAAAGGTACAGGCCATGCACGTCAGGGTTCTACAAGAGCTCCGCAGTGGCGTCACGGCGGTATCGTTCATGCACCGAAGCCGAGAGATTATTCTTACTCTCTCAATAAGAAAGTTGCAAGACTTGCATTAAAGTCTGCTCTTTCCGATAAAGTTGTTAACAATTCTCTCATCGTTCTTGATGAACTTACTGTTGACGCTTACAAAACAAAAGTTGTTGCCGATTGCCTTAAAGCCATCGGTGCGCAGAAGAAAACTCTCATCGTATTAGCCGATAATAATGCTTTTGCTGTTCGCAGCATAGCAAATATTGCGGGAGTTAAATCCGCGCAGGTAAACACCATTAACACTTACGACATTATTAATGCCGATACACTTGTGGTTGTTAAGGGTGCAGTTGCTAAATTAGAGGAGGTGTATGCATAATGAAAGCCGCACAGGATATCATTATAGCTCCGGTTATAACCGAAAAAAGCATGACAGGAATTGCCGATAAAAAGTACACCTTTAAAGTTGCAACCGATGCAAACAAAATTGAAATTGCAAATGCAGTTGAGCAACTTTTTAAAGTTGAAGTTGCAAAGGTAAATACAATTTCGGTTCGCGGTAAAGCCCGCAGAATGGGACGTTACGAAGGCTATACTTCCGCTTGGAAAAAAGCAATAGTAACACTTAAAGCAAATTCTAAGCCGATTGAATTCTTTAACGGTTTAATGTAATTTGTCCCAAACGGTGAAATTAATTTATTTAATTTCCGGTGATGTATGAAGTCGCAAGACTTCGCTAAGCCAATTTAGGAGAGTGAAAAACATGGCAATAAAGCATTACAAGCCTACTACTCCGGGACGCCGCGGTATGACAACAATGGATTATTCCGAACTGTCAAAAGTAGCACCCGAGAGAAGTTTGCTTACAGCTATTAAGAAAAATGCGGGCCGTAACAGTTACGGACGCATAACCGTTCGCCACAGAGGCGGCGGAAACCGCAAAAAATACAGAATTATAGATTTCAAGAGGGAGCGCTTCGGCGTTGAAGCCACCGTTCTCACACTTGAGTACGATCCTAACCGTTCTGCATTTATTGCACTTGTACAGTATACCGACGGTGAAAAGCGCTACATTATAGCTCCTATAGGACTTAAAGTAGGCGACACCGTAGTAAGCGGTCCCGATGCCGACATTAAACCCGGTAACGCACTTCCGCTTATAAACATTCCTGTAGGTACATTCCTTCATAATATTGAGCTTTACCCCGGCAAGGGCGCGCAGCTTGCACGTTCCGCAGGTAACATGGCTCAGCTTATGGCTAAGGAAAACGGCATGGCACTTTTGCGTTTGCCGTCAGGCGAGCTCCGTAATGTTCCGGCAAACTGCATGGCTACGGTAGGCCAGGTAAGCAACCCCGAACACAGCAATGTAAATTACGGTAAAGCAGGCCGCAAACGTCATATGGGTTGGCGTCCTACAGTCCGCGGTTCTGTAATGAACCCGAATGACCACCCGCACGGCGGTGGTGAAGGTAAGTCACCTGTCGGCCGTCCCGGCCCTGTAACCCCTTGGGGTAAACCGGCTCTCGGCTATAAGACAAGAGATAAGAAGAAGCGTTCAAACAAGTATATTGTTAAGCGTCGTTCTAAGTAGTCTACGGAAGGAGAATAATTATGGGTAGAAGCATTAAAAAAGGTCCTTTCGTGCAACCTGTTTTGCTTAAAAGGATTCAAGAGATGAACGAAGCCGGCGAGAAGCGAGTTCTCAAGACCTGGTCACGTTCTTCAACCATATTCCCTGATTTCGTTGGACACACGATTGCTGTTCACGACGGACGCAAACATGTTCCGGTATATGTAACTGAGGATATGGTAGGTCACAAGCTCGGCGAATTTGCTCCCACAAGAACATTTAAGGGACACGCCGGTGCAAAGACAACAAAATAAGCGGAAGGAGAGTAAACAATGGAAGCAAGAGCTACTTTAAAATATGCTCGTATTTCACCCCGTAAGGTGAAAATAGTTATGGATCTTATTCGTAACCAGGATGCTGACAAAGCTATGGCTATTCTCAAATTTACTCCTAAGTCCGCTTGTGAGTATTTAGAGAAGCTGTTGGCTTCAGCAATGGCTAATGCCGATTTCAATCACCATATGGATGTTTCAAAGCTCTATGTTGCAGAGTGCTTTGTTTGCCCCGGTCCTACATTAAAGCGTATTCGCCCGAAGGATCACGGCCGCGCACACCGCATATTGAAGAGAACAAGCCATATGACTATCGTTCTTAAAGAACGTGAAGACTGATAAAGGAGGTTAAATTATGGGCCAGAAAGTTAATCCGCACGGTTTCCGTGTAGGCGTAATTAAAGACTGGGATTCCCGTTGGTTCGCCAATGACAATGTCTTCGGAGATACTTTGGTTGAGGACTATAACCTCCGTAAGTATTTGAAAAAGACACTTTATGCTGCCGGCGTAGCAAAAATTGAAATAGAGCGTACCGCTTCAAAGGTAAGACTCCATATTCACTGTGCAAAGCCCGGTATCGTAATCGGCCGTAACGGTTCTGAAATTGAGAAGCTCCGCGTTATCTGTGAAAAGAAACTCGGTAAGCCTGTAAATATCAATATCGTTGAGGTTAAAAATGTAGACGGTAACGCTGTTCTCGTAGCAGAAAGCGTTGCAGATCAGCTTGAAAAGCGTGTTTCTTTCCGTCGTGCTATGAAGATGGCTATCAGCCGTGCTATGAAGTCCGGTGCAAAGGGTATCAAGATTTTGGTATCAGGTCGTCTCGGCGGTGCAGAAATTGCAAGAAGCGAGCAGTATCACGAAGGTACAATCCCGCTTCAGACTCTTCGCGCGGATATCGACTACGGTTTTGCAGAAGCTGCAACAACCTACGGACGTATCGGTGTTAAGGTTTGGATTTATAAGGGCGAAGTTCTTCATGATTCAAGAAACAATCGTAAGGAAGGGGGAGCCCGCTAATGTTATTACCAAAGCGTGTTAAATACCGCAGAGTTCAGCGCGGACGTTTGACCGGTGCTGCTACACGCGGTACTACCGTATCTCACGGAGATTACGGCCTTCAGGCTTTAGAGCCGGCGTGGATCACCTCTAACCAGATAGAGGCAGCCCGTATTGCCATGACTCGTTACATTAAACGTGGCGGTCAGGTTTGGATTAAAATATTCCCGGATAAGCCGATAACCGAAAAACCGGCTGAAACCCGAATGGGTTCCGGTAAAGGTTCTCCGGAGTATTGGGTAGCCGTTGTTAAACCGGGCAGAGTAATGTTCGAAATCGGCGGCGTAAGCGAGGAATTAGCTAGAGAAGCTATGCGTCTCGCAGCAAACAAACTTCCTATAAAGTGTAAGTTTGTTACTAAGCAGGAAATGGGTGGTGAGCAGTAATGAACGCAAAAGAAGTCAGAGAATTAACTTTACCTGAACTTAATGATAAGTTGGCAAAGCTTAAGGAAGAACTCTTTAATCTCCGTTTTCAACTTGCCATTAACCAGCTCGATAACCCTACGCGTATAAACGCTGTTAAAAAAGACATCGCACGGGTAAAAACAGTTATCCGTGAGTTAGAGCTTAAAGACAGCGCTAATGCTTAAGAGTGGGAGGTACAGCTAAATGAGCGAAAGAAACCTTCGTAAAGAAAGAGTGGGCAAAGTTGTAAGCAATAAAATGGATAAAACCGTTGTAGTTGCTATTGAGGACAACGTTAAGCATCCGCTTTATAAGAAGATTATTAAAAACACTATTAAATTCAAAGCCCATGATGAGAAAAATGAGTGCAATATAGGCGACAGAGTTCTTATTATGGAAACACGTCCGTTATCCAAGGATAAAAGATGGCGTGTAGTTGAAATAGTTGAAAAGGCTAAGTAGTTAAGGAGGAAAACACTGTGATACAACAACAGAGTTACCTCAAGGTTGCCGACAACACAGGTGCTAAAGAAATTATGTGCATCCGTGTTCTTGGAGGCTCCAAAAGGAGGTACGCCAACATTGGCGATGTTATCGTTGCTTCCGTTAAAAAGGCAGCGCCCGGCGGCACTGTTAAGAAGGGCGATGTAGTTAAGGCAGTCGTAGTTCGTTCTGCAAAAGGCCTTCGTCGCAATGACGGCACATATATCAGATTTGACGAAAACGCAGCAGTTCTTATTCGTGATGACAAGAACCCGCGCGGAACCCGTATTTTCGGACCAGTAGCCCGTGAGCTTCGTGATAAGGATTATACAAAAATTCTTTCACTCGCTCCCGAAGTGCTTTAATGGGGAGGTAATTACAGATGAATAAACTTCACGTTAAAACAGGCGACACTGTAAAGCTGCTTACCGGTAACGGCAAATACCGCGGTAAGACAGGTAAGGTACTTGAAGTAAGCCCTGAAGAGGGTAAGGTTATAGTTGAGGGTATCAACGTTGTTAAAAAACACGTTAAACCCAAAAAAGCCGGTGATCCTTCAGGTATTATTGAAACTGAGAGCCCGATCTACGCCAGCAAGGTACAGGTCGTATGCCCTAAGTGTGGAAAAGCCACCCGCATAGCTCATAAGATTTATGCAGACGGCAAAAAAGACCGCATGTGCAAAAAGTGCGGCGAAACCTTTTAAGAGTAAGGAGGACATGACATTATGTCAAAGCTTAAGGACGATTACAAACAGAATATCGCTCCTGCATTGATGAACAAGTTCAATTACAAGAGCGTCATGGAAATTCCTAAGCTCGAAAAGGTTGTTATCAATGTAGGCTGCGGTGAAGCCAAAGACAATTCCAAAATGATAGACGCTATCATGAATGATTTGGCACTTATCACCGGACAAAAAGCAATTCCCTGCAAAGCTAAAAAGTCAGTTGCTAACTTTAAGCTGCGTGAGGGTATGCCTATCGGTGCAAAAGTTACACTCAGAGGCGAAAAGATGTACGAGTTTGTTTACAAACTTTTCAACATTGCTCTGCCGAGAGTTCGTGACTTCAGAGGTATCAATCCCAATGCTTTCGACGGCCGCGGCAACTATGCCATGGGCGTTAAAGAACAGTTGATATTCCCCGAAATTGAGTACGATAAGATTGATAAGGTTCGCGGTATGGACATTATATTTGTTACAACTGCGGCTAACGACGAAGAAGCACGTGAGTTACTCACTCTCATGGGCGCTCCGTTTGCGAAGTAAGTAAGGAGAAAGAACTATGGCTAAAACATCTATGAAAGTTAAGCAGGCCAAACCCGCTAAGTTTTCAACAAGAGAATACAGCAGATGCAAGATCTGCGGCCGCCCGCATGCTTATCTTCGCAAATACGGCATTTGCCGTATCTGTTTCAGAGAGCTTGCTTATAAGGGAGAAATTCCGGGCGTAAAGAAGGCAAGCTGGTAAGCATAACAGCTATAAGGAGGTTGACGACATGCAAATCACCGATACAATCGCTGACATGCTTACTCGTATTCGTAATGCATCCTCGGCAAAACATGATTCGGTTGATATCCCTGCATCTAACGTAAAAAAGGCTATTGCCCAGATTTTACTTGATGAAGGATATATTAATGGCTTTCAGTTCGTTGAAGACGGAAAGCAGGGCGTAATTCACATTACTTTGAAATACGGCCCGAACAAAACACAGGCTATTTCCGGAATTCGCAGAGTTTCAAAACCCGGTCTTCGCATTTACACTAACGTAGAAGATATGCCGAAGGTTATGAAGGGACTCGGTGTCGCAATTCTTTCCACCTCTAAGGGTATAATCACAGACAAGCAGGCTCGCGCTGAGAATGTCGGCGGCGAAGTTCTCGCTTTTGTTTGGTAAGGAGGTGCTGAGGAATGTCAAGAATAGGAAAGAAACCTATCGAAATTCCTGCCGGTGTTGAGGTTAAGGTTGACGGTAACGTTGTTACCGTTAAAGGACCTAAGGCTCAGCTTACCGAAACCTTTAACAAAGAAATTTCTGTTAAGGTTGAGGGCAACGAGATAATCGTTACAAGACCTACCGACGATAAAGAACATCGTTCACTTCACGGTCTTACAAGAACTCTTGTTGCAAATATGGTAGAAGGTGTAACCAAAGGTTTCACCAAGGAATTAGATGTAAACGGTGTAGGTTACCGTGTAGCTAAACAGGGTAAAGACCTTGTTATGAACCTCGGTTTCTCACATCAGGTAACAGTATCAGAAATAGACGGAATTACTATTGAAGTTCCCAATCCGAACAAGATTGTAATTTCAGGTCCCGATAAACAGAAGGTAGGCCAATTTGCAGCCGATGTACGTTCAAAGCGTCCGCCGGAGCCGTATAAGGGCAAAGGTATTAAGTACGCTGATGAACATGTACGCCGCAAAGAAGGTAAAGCTGCCAAGGGCGCAAAGAAATAATAGAAGGAGTGTATTAAAATGGTTAATAAGCCTGATTCAAACAAGGCTCGTATCCGCAGACATACCCGTGTACGCGGTAAAATCAGCGGTACTGCTGAATGTCCTAGACTTAATGTTTTTCGCTCCAACAGCAACATTTACGCCCAGCTTATAGATGATGTTAAGGGAGTAACACTTGTTAGCGCTTCTTCTGTCGAAAAGGATTTCGGCGAAGCTAAGGGCAACAAGGAAGAGGCCCGCAAGGTTGGACAGTTAATTGCTAAACGCGCTGCTGATAAAAAGATTACCGAGGTTGTTTTCGACCGCGGCGGATACATTTATCACGGTCGTGTCAAGGAGCTTGCCGAAGGAGCCCGCGAGGGCGGCCTCAAGTTCTAAAAAGAAGGAGGAATACTTTTGGCTACAAAATTTGACATATCAACATTAGACGATCCTAAGTCTTTAAAAGAGCGCGTTGTTGCTATTAACCGCGTATCTAAAACCGTTAAGGGCGGACGTATTATGAAATTCGCCGCTTTGGTTGTTGTAGGAAACGGCGAAGGCGTTGTAGGCTTCGGTCTCGGCAAAGCCGGCGAAGTACCGGAAGCTATACGTAAGGGTATTGAAGATGCCAAGAAAAATCTTATTAAGGTTTCGCTTAAAGGTACTACAATTCCGCATGAAGTTATGGGCGAGTTCGGCGCAGGCCGCGTTCTTATGAAACCGGCTGCCCCCGGTACCGGTGTTATTGCCGGCGGTCCGGTTCGTGCCGTACTTGAAACTGTAGGTATTTCGGACATTCGTACTAAAACATTGCGCTCTAAAAATCCGTGCAATGTTGTACGCGCAACTATCGCAGGTCTCTCTACTCTTCGCAATGCCGATGAAGTAGCAGCTGTTCGCGGTAAGTCCGTTAAAGAAATTGTTGGTTAAGGAGGAGCAGCACTATGCCAAGAACAAAAAAGGCTGCCGGCCTTAAAATCAAATTGGTTAAAAGCGTAATCGGTTGCAAACAGGATCAAATAGCCACTGTTAAGGCACTCGGCCTTAAGAAAATCGGTGACGAAGTAATCCAACCCGACAATGCTCAGACCAAGGGCAAAATCAATAAGGTTATCCACCTCGTAGAGGTAACTGAAGCGTAAGAATGCTTCAATAAATCAACTGCCTGAAGGCAGTGCTACTAAAGCAAGGAGGTGCGAAAAATGAAACTGCATGAACTTACCCCCGCTGAAGGCTCTGTAAAAGAGGCAAAGCGTATAGGCAGAGGACATGGCTCCGGCAACGGTAAAACCGCCGGAAAAGGTCACAAAGGACAAAAGGCTCGTGCCGGACACGGTATGCGTCCCGGATTTGAAGGTGGTCAGATGCCTCTTCAAAGACGTATTCCTAAGCGTGGCTTCAATAACATTTTTGCTAAGGAGATAGTTGCTGTTAATGTTGCTGCTCTCGACGTGTTCGATGACGGCGCTGTAGTTGACGCTGCTGCTTTGAAAGCAAAGGGTATTATTAAGAATGCTGATGCTAATGTTAAAATTCTCGGAAACGGTAATGTTTCAAAGAAACTTGATGTTAAGGTATCTGCTTATTCTAAATCCGCGCAGGAAAAGATCACTAATGCCGGCGGAAAGGCTGAGGTGACTGAATAATGATTGAAACTATAAAGAATGCATGGAGAGTTGCAGACCTCCGCAAAAAGATTCTTTTTACCTTTTTCATAATAATTATTTTCCGCGTGGGATCCGTTATACCGGTTCCGTTTGTAGACGTTCAGCTGCTTCGTAACGAAATGTCACAAAGTGCAAATGAGTTCTTCAGCTATCTGTCTATATTAACCGGCGGCGGACTTGAATACGGTGCTATATTCGCAATGTCGGTAACACCGTACATCAACTCATCAATTATCATTCAGTTGTTGGCTGTTGCTATTCCCGCACTTGAGCGTTTGGCTCAGGAAGGCGAAGAAGGACAGAAAAAGCTTGCACAGATTACCCGTTATACCACAATTATTTTGGGACTTATTCAGGGTACGGCATACTTCTTCTATTTAAAGGGCAGCGGATATCTTACGGTATCCTCTACAGGTGCTGTTGTATTTGCGGCATTTGTTATAATTCTTTGTCTTACAGCAGGTTCTGCACTTGTTATGTGGCTTGGCGAACAGATAGACGTTAAGGGAATAGGAAATGGAATTTCCATTCTGCTTTTTGCAGGTATTATTTCCCGCGGTCCGCAGGCATTCAGGGCATTAGTAGCTTACTGGAATATCAATAAGATAATTCCTATAGTTATAGTTATTGCTTTCCTTGCCGTTGTCGGATTTATCGTTTGGATGACAAATGCCGAACGCAGAATTCCGGTGCAGTACGCAAAGCGCGTAGTCGGTAATAAAATGTACGGCGGTCAAAACACTCATATTCCGATTAAGGTTAATATGTCAGGTGTTATGCCTATAATCTTTGCCTCATCTATCCTTATGCTGCCCACAATGATACTTTCATTTATGGGTACAAATCATACAGATAGTTTTTGGTATAAGGTTTTAAGACCGTTTAGTGTACAGGGTATTTTCTACGCTGTAATCTATTTCTTCCTGATAATTGCATTTGCTTATTTCTACACAACAATTCAGTTTAATCCTGTGGAAATGGCAAACAATTTGCGTAAAAACGGCGGTTCTATACCGGGTATTCGTCCCGGCAAGCCGACATCCGACTTTATCTCGAAGATTCTTTCAAGAATTACTTTAATGGGCGCGTTCTTCCTGTCTGTCATTGCCATACTTCCGATAATCGTAAGTAATCTGGCAAAGATAAACATTTCTTTGGGCGGAACTTCCATACTGATTCTTGTAGGTGTTGCGTTAGATACCGTTCAAAATCTTGAATCCCAGATGATGATGCGTCATTACAAGGGCTTTCTTGATTAGTTAAGGAGTTACGAAAATGAAACTTATTCTTTTAGGTGCTCCGGGTGCAGGAAAAGGCACACAGGCAGAAATTATCTGCAACAAATATAACATTCCCACAATATCCACCGGTAATATATTGCGCGAGGCAATTAAAAACGGTACGGAAATGGGACTTAAGGCAAAGTCTTATATAGATGCAGGCGAACTTGTACCGGATGAAGTGGTAATCGGCATTATAAATGACCGTTTGGCTAAAGATGATTGCAAAAACGGCTTTATATTGGACGGATTTCCGCGTACCATTCCGCAGGCAAAGGCTCTTGACAGCATGAACATCGGTATCGACTGTGCGCTGTCGATAGAAGTACCGGATGAGAAGATAATGCAGCGTCTGTCCGGACGCCGTGTTTGTCCGGCTTGCGGATCAAGTTACCACATCGAATTTAAAAAACCTGCTGCGGACGGTATTTGCGATGCTTGCGGCGAACATCTTGTTCAGCGTAAGGATGATAGTATTGATACTATAGCAGAACGCTTAAAGGTTTATCACGAACAGACAGAACCTTTAAAGGACTACTATAAAAAAGCAGGTAAATTGCGTATAGTGGAAGGACAGGAAGAAGTTAAAGATACAACTGCTCTTGTTCTTGCCGCATTGGAGTTTTAATTATGATAGTGCTTAAAACCGGCCGAGAGTTAGAATTAATGCGTGAAGCATGCAGAATATCGGCAGGAGCATTACAGGTTATTGGTCAGGCGATCGAGCCGGGCGTTTCTACGGCCGAGCTTGACAGGATGGCTGAAAAGTACATTTTAAGTCAGGGCGCAGAGCCTAACTTTAAAAATTACGAAGGTTATCCTGCCACCGCCTGTATTTCAATAAACAACGCGGTTATTCACGGCATACCTTCTCATAGCAAAATTATTAAGTCCGGCGATATCGTAAGCGTTGATCTCGGCGCTAAGATACACGGTTATCATGGCGATAATGCCGCCACTTTTGCGGCCGGTGATATTTCACCTGAAGCAAAGCGGCTGATTGACACGACCAGAGAAAGCCTTTACGAAGGTATTAAAATGGCTCGTGCCGGCGGCAGAATCGGTGATATAGGTGCAGCCGTACAAAAGTATGTAGAATCCCGCGGATTTTCCGTTGTTCGCGATTTTGTCGGACACGGAGTGGGCACTCAGCTTCACGAAGCCCCTGAGGTCCCTAATTTTGGCACACCCGGTAGGGGAATCCGCCTTTTACCCGGAATGACAATAGCAATAGAACCGATGGTTAATGCCGGACGTCCTGATGTTAAAGTTTTACCGGACGGTTGGACAGTTCTTACTAAAGACGGATCTTTGTCAGCACATTTTGAGCATACAATTGCTATTACCGCAGACGGTCCGGTTATTATGACCAGACCTTGAGGTAGCGAAATGTACAGCGGAAAAATAGTGTGTTCGCTTTGCGGACATGACAAAGGCATTTATTCGGTTGTAGTAGGAAACAAGGATGGCAGGCTTTTGGTTTGTGACGGGAAGTTGCACCGTCTTGATAATTTAAAGTCTAAAAATCCAAAACATTTAAGATTTACCGATTTTACGGTAAACGAAGATGATATGTTAACCGATAAAAAGATTAGAAAAGCAATTTTTAAATGCTTTGGTTCGTATAAGGAGGAAGAGTAATGTCAAAAGAGGATATGATTGAACTTGAGGGTACGGTTGTTGAAGCAATGCCCAACGCAATGTTCAAGGTTGAAATTCAAGGAGGACATATAATCCTTGCCCATATTTCCGGCAAACTGCGTATGAATTTTATAAGAATTCTGCCGGGAGATAAGGTAACGGTTGAAATGTCCCCGTACGATCTGTCTAAAGGACGTATTACATGGCGTTCTAAATAACAGAAAAAATTTAGGAGGTAAATCCAAATGAAAGTCAGACCTTCTGTAAAAAAGATTTGCGAAAAATGCAAGATCATTAAACGCAAGGGAAAAGTAATGGTTATCTGTGAAAATCCCAAGCACAAACAGCGTCAGGGTTAAGACGCAAATTACAATGGAGGTGCATTGATAAATGGCCCGTATTACCGGTGTTGACCTTCCTAATGAGAAGCGAGTTGAAATCGGACTCACTTACATCTATGGTATAGGTCTTACTACATCAAGAGAAGTTCTTAAAGCTACCGGTATCAATCCCGATACACGTTGCAAGGACTTAACAGAGGACGAAATATCAAAACTGCGTGAGTATATAGATCACAACCTTCAGGTTGAAGGCGATCTCCGTCGTACAATCGCATTTGATATCAAGAGACTTATTGAAATCGGAAGCTATCGCGGACTGCGTCACCGTAAGAACCTGCCTGTAAGAGGTCAGCGTTCCAAAACAAACGCGCGCACTCGCAAAGGTCCTAAGAAGACTATAGCTAACAAGAAGAAATAAGTAGGAGGAAGATAATATGGCTACAAAGACTACTGCAACACGCAGACGTCGTGAAAAGAAAAATATTGAGCGTGGCGCTGCCCATATCCAGTCTACCTTCAACAATACTATAATCACTATTACTGATACAAACGGCAACGCTCTTTCATGGGCATCTGCCGGCGAGCTCGGATTCCGCGGCTCACGTAAATCCACTCCGTTTGCTGCACAAAGTGCTGCAGAAACAGCTGCAAAGGCTGCAATGGAACACGGACTTAAATCAGTTGAAGTATTTGTTAAAGGTCCGGGTGCCGGTCGTGAGGCTGCCATTCGCGCTTTACAGTCAGCCGGTCTTGAAGTTACAATGATTAAAGACGTAACTCCGATTCCGCACAACGGTTGTCGTCCTCCCAAGAGAAGACGCGTATAACCGAAATTTTGGAGGTGTAATTCAATGGCAAGATATACCGGAGCAGTTTGCAGATTATGCCGCCGCGAAGGACAGAAATTGTTCTTAAAGGGCGAGCGTTGCTATTCCGATAAATGTTCTGTTGGCATCCGCGCTTATGCGCCCGGTCAGCATGGACAAGGCCGTAAAAAATCTTCTGAATACGGTTTGCAGCTTCGCGCTAAGCAGAAAGCAAGAAGATTTTACGGTGTTCAAGAGGCTCAGTTCTACCACTATTTTGAATTGGCAGAGCGCAAGCAGGGTATAACAGGTGACAACTTGTTACAGATACTCGAAAGCCGTCTTGACAATGTAGTTTACAGAGTAGGTTTTGCTTCTTCAAGAGCAGAAGCAAGACAGCTTGTAGGTCACGGTCATTACGAAGTTAACGGCAAGCGTGTTGACATTGCTTCTTACCTTCTTAAAGCAGGCGATGTAGTTTCTGTTTGCGATAAGAGCAAGAGCAGTGAAAAAATGAAAGCCGTTGTTGAGGCTAACGGTTCTAAACCGGTTCCGGAATGGATCGACGTAGACCGCGAAAACCTTACTGCAAAAGTTGTAAGCCTGCCCGAGCGTACACAAATCGACGCTCCTGTTGACGAGCAGCTTATCGTAGAATTCTATTCTAAGTAATAAAATTCTTATACTTGAATATTTCCCGCACCAATATTCAAGATTTAAATTTAAGTGCGGAGAAATGGAGCTTTAAATGTTAGAGATTGAAAAGCCCAGAATTGAAACGCTGGATTTATCCGAAGACGGTAAATACGGTAAGTTCAGAATGACACATCTTGAACGCGGTTATGCAATAACACTCGGCAACAGTATGCGCAGGGTGTTGCTCTCAACACTTCCCGGTGTTGCGGTAACCACTATTAAAATTGACGGTGTTGTTCATGAATTTTCTACCGTTAAAGGCGTCAAGGAAGATGTAACCGAAATAGTCCTGAATATTAAGGGACTTATCGCAAAGCTTCACGGTGACAGCGCTAAAACTGTTTATATTGAAGCTGAAGGTCCATGCGAAGTAACTGCTGCAGATATTAAAGCAGACAGCGAAGTAGAAATTTTGAATCCGGATTTGCATATTGCAACTCTCGATGCCGACGGTGTGCTCAATATGGAGCTTACTTTAGGCTCAGGTCGCGGATATGTTCCTGCTGTTCAAAATAAACCGGAACAGACTGTTATCGGCGTAATTCCGGTAGACTCTATTTTCACGCCTGTTTTAAAGTGCAATTTTACTGTTGAAGATACCCGTCAGGGCAGCGAAATCAATAAAAATGCCCTTACATTAGAGGTTTGGACAGACGGTTCTATTATGGCTAACGAAGCCGTTTCCATGTCTGCAAAAATCCTTATTGAGCATTTTGAGCTTTTCCTTGACCTTGCTGACACAGCTAATGACGGCGAGAGCTTTATGGCTGAAAAGGGAAGCAATTCAAAGGAAAAAGTTCTGGATATGACTATTGAGGAACTTGATCTCTCTGTTCGTAGCTTCAATTGCTTAAAACGCGCAGGCATCAATACAGTAGAGGACCTTATCAATAAGTCTGAAGAAGATATGATGAAGGTTAGAAACTTAGGCCGCAAGTCTTTGGAAGAGGTTATTGCAAAGCTCGATTCATTCGGCTTTACACTTAAAAAAGACGACGAATAAGGTCAAAATTTTCACTATAAGGAGTGAGTATAATGCCAGGTACAAGAAAGCTTGGAAGAACCAGCGACCACAGAACTGCAATGCTCAGAGCTATGGTTACTTATTTGTTTGAAAACGGTAAGATTGAAACCACAGTTACACGTGCTAAGGAAGTTCGTTCTATGGCAGAGAAATACATTACACTCGCTAAAGATAATAGTCTGCATAATAAGCGTCAGGCTTTGGCATTCGTTACTAAGGAAGATGTTGTTGCAAAACTTTTCAACGAGATCGCTCCCAAGTATAAGGATGTAAACGGCGGTTATTGCCGTATTACCAAAACCGGTCCGCGCCGCGGCGATGCTGCAGAAATGGCTATTATTGAGTTAGTTTAATTTCTCGGTAAATTGTTTTAGTCCTCACATTGCAAGTCTGTTTAATGCAGCCTTATGATGCGGGGACTAAATTTTTTGAGTATCAAAAAAAATAAGACCTGCGTACTACAGTTGTACGCAGGTTCTATTTTTATTATTTGCTTTTTCCTAAATATGCTTCTCTGACGGCTTCATTTGCAAGTAATTCGGCGCCGGTGCCGGAAAGGGCAATCTTGCCGGTTTCAATAACATAGCCGTAGTCGGCAATTTTAAGCGCCATATTAGCGTTTTGTTCGTTAAGCAGTACGGTGATTCCGTCGTCATTGATTTTTCTTATAATTGCAAATATGTCTTTTACAACTAAAGGCGCAAGACCGAGTGACGGCTCATCCATCATTACTATTTTTGGGCGTGATAACAAAGCACGAGCAACGGCAAGCATTTGTTGCTCGCCGCCGGATAATGTACCGGCTAACTGCCAGTGACGCTCTTTAAGGCGCGGGAAAAGGCTGTATACATATTCAATATCCGGTTTAATATCGTCTTTTCTGCGGTATGCGCCTATTTTAATGTTTTCAAGCACGGTAAGATTAGGGAAAACCCTGCGGCCTTCCGGAACAAGCGTTATGCCATCCATAACTATTTTGTCCGGAGATGTGCCTGTAATATTTTTGCCGTTATATATTATTTCGCCGCTACCGGGTTTTACAATGCCTGCAATGCTGCGCAGAATTGTTGATTTACCGGCACCGTTAGATCCAACAAGCGTGATAATTTTGCCTTCCTCAACATTAAGTGATATTCCGTCTACCGCCTTAATGCCGCCGAAATGGACCGAAAGATTTTTAATTTCAAGCAAATTACTCATCATCAGCCACCCCCAGATATGCATCAATTACTTTTTTGTTGGATTGTATATCCGCCGGCACGCCTTCTGCAATTTCTTTGCCGAAATCTATAACATAAATTCTGTCGGAAATATCCATAACCAAATTCATATGATGTTCAATAAGCAGTATTGTTAAGGAGAATTTATTGCGTATATCGTGTATAAACTGCGTCAATTCCTCGGTTTCCTGCGGATTCATTCCTGCCGCAGGTTCATCAAGCAATAAAAGCGTAGGATCGGTTGCAAGGGCACGCGCAATTTCCAGTTTGCGCTGTTTGCCGTAAGGCAGACTTGTTGCCAATTCATCTTTAACATCGCTAAGACCTACAAGTTCAAGCAGTTCAAGCGTTTCCTTGCGCATACGCGCTTCTTCCTTAAAGTTTAAATGAAAGGTTGCGGTGAATAAATTTGATGTCCTGCGTAAATGCTTGGCAGTAAGCACGTTTTCAAATACCGTCATTGATTTGAAAAGCCGAATATTTTGGAAGGTACGCGCCATACCGAGCGCGGTAAGTTTATCAGGCGTTTTGGAAATGGAACGCTTGTATTTTCCCATATTTTCGCCTGCATACAGTTTTTTCATTTTGCCGCGCGGTTTATTTTCAATAATCAATTTGTTGTTAAAATATATAGCACCGTTGGTCGGCTCGTAAACACCGGTAATAGCATTGAAAGCAGTAGTTTTGCCTGCACCGTTAGGACCTATTAAGGCAACTATTTCGCCTTCGTTAACTTCCATGGAAAGATTATTTACGGCAATAACACCGCCGAATTGCATTGTAACATTCTCTAAACGGAGTACATTATCCATTATTCCTGCACCTCCCGTTTCGATTTCTTAAATATACCGCCTATTTTTTTGCAGAGGTTTTCAATATTGTTGTATATCCTTACACTGCTGAATTCGCGGTCGCCCATAATACCTTTGCGGAAGAACAACACAAAAATCATAATGATAAAGGAAAAGACAACAAGACGGAAACCGTTGCGGAAAAGGGGAGAAGTCATACCTAAGAATTCTCCGCTGTCAAGTCCGCGCAGCCACCACTCCTGCGATGCAATATACAGGAAGCTGGCAAGTACGGAACCGGTTATTGAACCTATGCCGCCGATAACCACTATCAGCAAAATTTCGTATGTAAGTGCGGATGTAAAGGGCGCCGCATTGGTGGAACCTACATACATTGCATACATAGCACCGCCTATGCCGGCAAAGAAGGAACTTATAAGGAAACTTATCATTTTGTGCTTTGCCAAATTTATTCCCATTGCTTCGGCTGCAATTTCGTCGTCCCTTATTGCTTTAAAAGCACGGCCGTAGGTAGAATTAATAAGTAAGGCTATTATGCCTATGCATATAATCGCGGTGATTAAAAACGGAGTTATGAGGGATATCTTATCAAAAACCGTACCTTTAAGTATGCTTTTAAACGAGTTTAATTTGCTTATAGGGAAGGAGCCGTTTGTAAGCCGACCTAATTTATCCCACTGTATGATTGTACGCATTATTTCGGCAAAACCGAGCGTTGCAATGGCAAGATAGTCGCTTTTAAGTTTTAAAACCGGCAGACCTATAAGGAATGCAAATATTACGGCAACAATGCCCGCAAGCAAAATGGCAATAATTATAGGCAACTGTGTGTTGACAAGCGGTTTGCCCGAAAAGCTGAATACGGCCTCTCTCGCTTCGTCACTTATGGAAAATATGGAATATGTGTACGCGCCTATAAGCATAAATCCTGCCTGACCGAGTGAAAAAAGTCCGGTAAAGCCGTTAAGTAAGTTCATGGAAACGACAACTATTGCATAAACGCAGCCCTTTTCCAGTACTTTTACTATCATATCGACCGATGTGGATGTGGCGTCTATAATTACCAAAGCCGCAAGCAACAGAACAAAAAGAATAAGATTGGCAATTTTGTTTACTTTTTTCGGATTTTTTGCAAGTAATTTCATAAAGCCTTACCTCCTTAAACCTTTTCGGTGACTTTTTCACCGAACAAGCCGGAAGGCTTGATGCACAATATAAATATAAGAAGGGCAAAAGTGAATGCGTCGGAGAACGGAGTAAGACTTACGCTGCCGATGCTGGCTGAGCGTATAAGGTTTTCGCATATACCTATTATAAATGCGCCTATAACAGCACCGGGCATAGAGCCGATACCGCCGAAAACAGCGGCAACAAAGGACTTAAGTCCAGGCATAGCACCGGATGTAGGCGTAACGGACGGGTAATTGCTGAAATAAAGTATAGAGCCTACAGCCGCAAGGAAAGAGCCAATTATAAATGTTGCGCTTATAACACGGTTGATTTTTATACCCATTAATTGCGAAGTTTCAAAATCTTTTGAAACCGCACGCATGGCAAGTCCTATTTTTGTGAACTTAATAAGCAACATAAGCAGAACTACAAGCAAAAGGGTAAGTATAGGCGTAATTACCGTTACCCATTTTGTAGTTGCACCGAATATTGTTACGGTTTTTGATAAAAACGGTATTGACGGATACACCTGTGCGAGTCCGCCCGTAACATAAAGCGCTACGTTTTGTAACATATATGATACACCGATTGCCGAAATCATTACCGACATACGCGGTGCCTGACGCAGCGGTTTGTAGGCTACACGTTCAATCGCAAAGCCTAATATTACAGTTAAAATTAATACTAACGGTATAGATATGTACAGCGGCAGCGAGGCAGACGCGTATACCATTACAAGTCCTGCCACCATAAAAACATCGCCGTGTGCGAAGTTTATAAGTCTTAATATGCCGTATACCATGGTGTAACCTATGGCTATAAGCGCATATTGACCGCCGACAGATATACCTGCCAGAAGATAGTCCATTTAATTTTCCTCCAAATTCTTTCCGGTCTTTGCTGTTTTATACCGGCTTAAATAAACAGCAAAGACCGGATGCAATGCATCCGGCCATGCTGAAATAAACGGGAATTAGTTTACACCCTGCTCTTTAACAAACTTCCAAAGACCGGTCTGTGTATCGGCTGCCTTGATATACGCAACTGTGCGAACTGCGTCGCCGTTTGTTGTATCAAACTTAATATCGCCTGTAACGCCTTTGTACTGAACGCCCCAAAGCGCTTCGGTAATTTTAGCCGGATCGCTGGATTTAGCGGCCTTTATAGCCTCAAGTGCAGTAAAGTAAGCGTCGTAACCCATTGCTGATACAGCAGCTATCATATCGTTGCCGCCGTTATCTGTAAGTCTTTTAGGATCGGCATTGATCCATTTTTTAATGCCTTCATCGAACTGCGGGTTACCGCCTTCCTGATAGAAGGTTGTTATGTCAATGGAAACATTCTTGCCGGTTGCAGCTTCAAGAACTTTGTTGTTGTCCCATGTATCTCCTGCATAAAGCGGAATGTTAACATTCTGCGTTGCGGCAGCTTCAACAATAAGCTGTGCATACTGAATTGATGTAGGAGCGAAGATTGCGCCTGCATTTGCATTTTTAGCATTTGTTATAAAGGAAGTAAAATCCTGCTGGTTTGTGGGGAAGTTATCGGCAACAACCGTACCGCCGAGAGCCTCAAACGCTGTTTTAAAGCTGCTTGAAAGGCCGAGGTCATAAGCATTGCCGAGTTCCGCCAAAGTATAAACAGTGCGAATTCCGTTATCGTAAGCATACTTTGCAAGTACAGAACCCTGGAAAGGATCAAGGAAGCAAATACGGAAATACTGTTTGTTTCCCGCGGTTACCTGTGCGTTTGTGCAGGTAATGCCTATTGCGGGTATTCCTGCTTCTTCAAATATAGGTCCTGCTGCGATTGAAACGCTTGAACCGTATGAGCCGAGAACAACCGAAACTTTTTTGGATACAAGATCCGTAGCCGCTGTTACGGCTTTGTCTTCGGCAGACTGGTTGTCAACTTCAACCAATTCGATGGTATAAGTAACGCCGTCAATTTCAATAGTGGGTTGAACGGAATTAGCATATTTAACACCTAATGCCTCCTGCTTGCCGCCGGCACCGTTAGGACCTGAAGCAGGTTCGAATATTCCTATGCGGATAACGTTTTGTGTTTCTTTACCTTTACAGCCTGCAAAGCATGTTAAAAGCAATGCAACGCATAAAAGGACAGAAAATACTTTTTTCATTTTAACCCCTCCGTTTTTTAAATGATATTTAATTATAGCACGATAATGCAAAAAATACCATATTTTTTTAAAAAATATGGTATAAATTTTGAATTTTTTATGAATTTATTTTCTTAAAGGCATTTTTTGACTTCAATTTTGTTAAATCTGCTCAAAAACTTCTACTATTCCGCTGCGCTGATAAAGCGAAGGAGTTACCAAAACACTGTATCCGCGTCCGGGCTCGGCAGTCCATTCTACAATTTTGCGCCTTGGCAACGCGGTTGCAGCCAAAAATGACATTATTGTACCGCCGTGCATTATTACGGCGCTTTCAAATATTCCGCAGTTCATCATATCGCGTACAATTTGGTTAACGGCAAGGCAAATTCGTTTTGTAAATTCCGTATTATCTTCACCCTGAGGCGGCGCTGTAATTTTGCCGGAAGTCCATTCCGTGTATTCCGGCAATGCCTCAAGTTCATCGGCGGTTTTGCCCTCGAAAGTGCCGAAATTGTACTCGCACAAATCGGGTACAACAAAAACTTCGTTATCGGGATACAATATTTTAGCCGTTTGTCTGCAACGTAGCAGAGGACTTGAGTATACTTTTGAAACAGTCGGGTAATCTATATGATTTTTAAGATTTTGTATTTGCGAAACACCCTGCGCGCAAAGCGGCAGATCGGTTACACCGATATATTTTCCGTCCAAATTGCCTTGAGTAATGCCATGGCGTATAAGATGCAGTTTATAAGTTTGCATTGTTATATCTCCTGTAAAAATTGAGTAATAATACTGTTGGATACCAACATTCCTTTATCCGTAAGGAAAATGCGGTCGCCGTCGGTGACGCAAAGCCTGTTTTTCTCCAAAATCCGTGCTTTGTCAAACATCGACTCAGGCAGCGGTGCGGAATATTTATGCTTCGCATAGGTGCTGCTTATACCGCTTCTAAGCCGTAATCCCAACATTACATATTCTTCCAAATCTCCGCCGTAACCGTCGGGTACGGGTGTGGGATCTGCTATGTATTTATGAATATCCGCCGTATAATAGAAACGCTTGCCGTTAAAAAAAGAGTGTGCCGACGGGCCGAAACCCAAATACTCTTTACAAAGCCAGTAACGGCTGTTATGGCGGCTTTCAAATCCGTTTAAAGCAAAGTTGGATATTTCGTAATGCTTATATCCGTGTTTTTCGGCGGTGTCGCATACATATAAATACTGGTCTGCAACAGCGTCGTCATCAGGTATTGCCGAACGGCAGTCGGAATTGTAAAGCGGCGTGCCTTCCTCACATTTTAATATATATACGGATATATGCTGCACGCGGCTTTTAAAAACAAAGTCCAAACTTTTTTTAAGTTTTTCGGTGCCGGAATAAGGCAGGCCTATCATTAAATCAAGCGATATATTGTCAAATCCCGCATTTTTTGCATCTCTTATACATTTTACAACGTCCTGTGTGTTGTGCCGTCTGCCAAGCAGCCTAAGTTCGTCGTCATTTGCACTTTGAACGCCGAGAGAAACCCTGTTGAACCCCGCCTTTTTCAGCATTTTAAAAAAGGGCGCAAGGTTGTCCGCAGGATTAGCTTCAACCGTTATCTCGGCATCGGCGTTTACATTAAAACTGTTTCGCACCGCATTTAAAATTGCGGTAAGGCGTTTGCTGCCCAATACACTCGGTGTGCCGCCGCCGAAATACACAGTGCAAACGGGGCGGGAAGTACGCCCGCCCCAAAGTTTTATTTGATTTATAACAGCCGCAGTGTATGCGTCCTGTATATCGCTGTCGCCCGTGCGTGAATAAAAAGCACAGTAATTGCATTTTCTTTCGCAAAACGGGATATGGATGTAAATGCTTAGCGGATCAGTCAAGGATAATACCTGTGCAGCTGCCGGGAATTGCGGCGGCATTTGCTTCATCCGTATCAACATGCATGGCCAAGGCGTAAGAATCGCTTACTCTTGCCACAACATCGTCAAATACAAGCGCCCTGCCTTGCGTGGGGATTTTAACAGAAACAATCTGCTTATCCTTTATGCCGTATTTTTCGGCATCGGCAACAGTCATATGTATATGTCTTTTAGCGGCAATAACACCTTGTGTCAGTTCAACCTCGCCGCACGGACCTACCAATTTGCAGCCTGCGCTGCCTTCTATATCGCCGGATTCGCGTATCGGTGCTTTAACGCCGATGCTTCTTGCGTCTGTAAGGGAAAGTTCAACCTGTGTTTCTTTTCTGCACGGACCGAGTATTGATACGCCTGCAATTTCCTTTTTGGGACCTACAACCGTAACGCGTTCTTCACACGCAAACTGACCGGGCTGTGAAAGATTTTTTTTGGGAGTAAGTTTATAACCTTTGCCGAACAGTGTTTCAAGGTCTTGCTCGGTAACGTGTACATGTCTTGCGGAAATTTCTACTAAAACTGTTTTTTCCATAAATGATATCCCCTTAAATTAATATACTTATATTTTAACACATCTTAAATATTTTTCAAGTAAAATAATAGGCTGCAAAAACGTAAGTTTTTACAACCTGTCATTCTATTCGCCGTATTTAAGTTTTTTGCCGTAAACCGTTTCGTAAGTTTGTTTGCACGCAGCCATATTCCGCAACATCATTTCTTCGGCGGCTTTTTTGGGCTTTAAGTCCTTCGGCGGATATATAGGCGGCATAACATGTACGGTGTAGCGTATATTATCGGGCAACATATCCTTGCTTTCGTCCTTGCGGTGCAGAGTTACAAAGCAGGGAACAACCGGCACATCGTATTTAACCGCATAATGATATGCGCCTATCCTGTGCGGACGCGGTTTTTGATAATTCCACCACATAGCCTGTTCGGGATAAAACAAAATAAAATCGTCGTTTTTAAGGATTTTTCCTATTGCTCTGTCAAGCAGTTTCATAGTCGACGGGGCGGACGAAAGCGGCAGCGTATCGCAGTATTTAAGCAGCCAACCTATAATACCGGGCATAAAATAATTGCCTTCGCGCACTATTTTGTACATCCTGTGCCTGCCTTTTGCGTTTTGCGCGGCAATTTTAACCGCGAGGTTTTCTGTAGGTGCAAAATGATTGCTTGTAAATATTGCGCCGCCGTCAATGTCTTTCAGATTTTCCTTGCCTTCAACCGTAATTGAAAATTCGGATTTAAAATAAACCTTGCAAAAACTTTCGACAATGCGGCTTAAAAAACCGTTGACTTTAAATTTTAAAGAACGGTGAAGATAATCGACATCTTCCGGTAAGAGTGTTTTGCTCGGGGGATCGTTTTCCACGTCGCAAAAAAAATACTCTCCGCCGAGGCGCTCGTATTCTCCTATTTTTTCAATTACCGCAATTCTGTCCGGCGGCAGTTGTGTTGTGCTCTCCATATCCACATTCCTTTATTTAAAAAGTGTTTTTCTGAAATTGTCCGGAGCGTTTATTATATCTTTAACCGCAGCTTTAAGGTTTTCGCCCGCAACATTATCACGGTTGATTTCGTCATTGCCGAAATCTTCCTGCGTAGCCTTCAGTTTATCATAAAATACGGATTTGCCCGCATAGTGCCAAAAGTGTTCGCTGTAAGGTACATCTTTATAATACCACGGTTTAAAGAACATATTAAAATGTATAATGTTTAATTTTTCGCATGGTGAAGTATCCACCGACATTTTATTCCAGCCGCTGTCAAGATACAGCACTCTGTCCTTTAAAATAACATTCAGATAATCCTGATCGGGACAAACGGTTGCAAAATTATATGTGTTTATAAGGTTTATAAACTTTGCCTGCAATCCGAACTTACGAAGCCCTTCAAGATCCATAAGCATCATACCCGAATTAAAATAACGCTTATACTCAATTCCCACGCCGTATGTCGCATAATCCCTGAAGACAGGCTCGCTTGCTATTACGGCGTCGGATACGCCTGCTATAAGGTTGCCTTTAAGATCGGTATCGTACAAGTTGCCTATATCGGCAAGAACTACGGTATCGGCGTCAAGGTATATCGCACGGTCAAACGATTTAAACATTTCGGGAATAAATATACGGGAATATATTGAGATGCTGTAATAATCCCTTAAGTTAAGTTCGCCGGCGATTGTAGAAAGCTGCTGCGATACGTCAACAAACTCAATTTTAACATTTTTCGTT
Organism: uncultured Eubacteriales bacterium; assembly: GCA_934464615.1. Taxonomy (GTDB): domain Bacteria; phylum Bacillota; class Clostridia; order Oscillospirales; family Acutalibacteraceae; genus SIG565. The sequence goes on from CAKSKA010000001.1 coordinate 186,682, forward strand.
GCAAGGGAACTTATTATGGCTTTGTTTTCACTGTTTATTCCGTCGTTTAAAATAAATATATTGTAATTCCGGTCATTACTGCTGTTGTTAATCAGCGATATTATGGAAACTGTCATACACGGTACGTAGCAGTCGTCGCTGGAATAAAAAATGTTTACGGTATTATTCATCAGTTTTCCTCAAATTCTTCTTTCTTAATTTTATATTCACTTAACAAATCGTCATACCTGTCGGTTAAAACTTTACTTACAAGGTCAGGCTGCCACGGTTTTATAGTCCGCGTATGGAAGTAGGGGAGCCATATAATTGTTTTTGTAAAGTGTTGAATAACAGTGTCCGGCTTGTTAAAACGCTTTTGCTCGTTATACTTTGTCGGTAAAATATATTTTGCTTTTGTAAGTCTGTGCAGGGCGGTCTGGTCCGGCAAAAACAGCCTTTTTGCACCGCAAAGGGCAAGTGACTGCCTGAACAGACCGGTTTTTCTTATCTCGGGCAGATTAAGCAACATAACGCCTGAGTTTATATAATGGTATCCCATAAACCACTTGCCGTAATGGTCAAGTACCGCGGCATATTCAAAACCGTCAATATCGGTATTAAACAGCGGCTCAATATCTCCGTTAATAACGGTATCCGCATCAAGATACAGCACTTTGTCGGGCAGCTGCGGCAGTCTGTCCGCAAACAGTCTTAAAAAGGAATACGGCGTATATCCTGTTTTTGAATTCGGCGAATTAAGCATTGTCGACCTGTAAAGGTCGCCTACGTCAATTATTTCCACAATGCTCCTTGCATTTGCACTTTTATAAATTCCCTCAATAAATTTACGCTGCGATTCGTTTATGGGGGTAAACATTGCGTCTTTGTCTGTAAGGTCCATCGTCAGCAAAAAAACATGTATTTGCGCGTCAGTGTACCTGACGGTTGATAACGCGGATATTAAAATTCCGTCAAACATACCGGAATTTCCGGCATACATAATCGAAATCATTATTCGCTCTGTTCCTTTCTGATGTATTTGTAAAAGGCGTAAGTTGAGTTTTGCGAATTGCGGCACATAATCTCATAAACTTCATCACGCAGTTTTTTTTGCGCCTCTTTCGGCGGCAGAGAAGTATCGGGATATAACGGCCCTTCAAGGTATACGGTAATCCTCGGACTTTTTAAAAATCTGCGTTTGTGAAACGTAGTGGTTGAAACATAAACCGGAGCGTCGGACTTTACGGGAAATCGAAAAGATTTATTTTCAAACGGACGGATTCCGGTATAATAACGCCAAATGTGCGCTTCCGGATATACAGATACGCAGTGTCCCTGCCTGACTCTTTCATCAACCGCGCCCAAAAAGCCTTTAAATGCAGAGGGGGATTGCGGTATGGGTATTGCGCCGCACATTAAAAGAAAATTCTTTGTGCCGACAGTTGAAATGTTTTCGGGGTTTACAATGGGGTAAACTTTTTTCGGGAACATCATTACCGTCGGTAAAAAGGCGTCGCCGGTCAGTAAAGTATGGTTAGAGTATAAAAAACATCCGCCGCATTTTTTAATAGGCACACGGGTATTGTTAACCTTTTTAAGACCTAAGAACAGTTTGCAGTAAAGGTAAGCCACGGGCGTCATTAAAATACGGTATGCCGCAAAGGCAACAGTGCGCCATAAAACGCCGTTCCTTATAAATTTAAAATCGGCGTCAATATTTACCGTTTTGCGTTCAACCCCCGCAAAATCATCGGTCAGTTCGTCGGTATAATATATGGTTTTTGATTTATTTTCCCGTTTACCCATTAACATTCCTCATAATTTATTCTGTGCGTTCATCACCCACAAAGAAAAGCGCTACCGTGCCGGAACCTGTGTGGCTGCCTATTACGGTGCCGATGCTGTTTATAAGCACCTTGCCTTTTAAATTTTTGAATTTTGCTTCAACAAGTTCGGCTACACTCTGTGCGTCTTCAAGACAGGCGGAATTGCACATAAAACACTTTCCCGAGTAATTCGTGCCGTTTTCGGCGTGTTCCTCCATGCGTTTTACAATTTCGTTTATAACACGGCGCTTGCCGCGGTATTTTGCCCGCGGTATAAGTCGGCCTTTATTATCAACATTAAGCAACGGGCAGATATTGAGCATGGTACCGAAAATATGCGATGTTTTGGAAATTCTGCCGCCGCGGTAATAACTTGTAAGGTCCGTAGAGAAGAACCAATGGTGTATGCGTAATTTAATGCTTTCGGCATATTCGCGCAGTTCATCAATATCGGCGCCGGCATTTCTTTTATCGGCAAGCATACTTACAAGCAATCCGTATCCGCTTGAAGCCGCAAGGCTGTCTACAATGTAAAGTTTTCTGTCGGGATATTTAATCATCAAGTCGTCCCGCGCAATGCACGCGGAATTATACGAGCCGGATATGCCCGATGATAAACTTACATGGATAACGTCTTTGCCTTCCTTAAGAAAGGACTCAAAAAATGAATAATACTGTTCAACATTAATTTGTGAAGTTGTAGGCGCGGCACCGTTATCCATTCTTTTATAGAACTCTTCAAAGCTCATACTTTGTCCTAAATCGTCCGCGTAATCTTTCCCGTCAAGGTTAAAGTGAAAGCATTCAAAGGGTATGTCGTTCTCCTCAAAAAAGGATTTAGGCATATCTGCGGTGGAACAACATGAAAGTACATATTTGTGCATGGTAAAAACTCCTTTTGCGGCGGTGCAGCACAGCAGTTGCTGCGCCATGCGGTCTGCCGCGTTTATTTTTATATTACCCAAATATGTTAATGTATTTCGGTCGATGTTTCAACCTACACTGTTTTTTTGCAATTCTACCGCGCATACCCGTTTCGGTAGAGTCCGATTTTTCGACTCTACTTTGTCGTTTTTGGTGTTATTTTGCATTTATTTGCGCTTAATCCAGTGCGTTAAAAACACAATAATTTCAGCCGGTATAAGCAACAAAAAAATCTGCCAGCAATTAAATTTTAACAGTGCTATATATACGGTAAGCGCAATGCTTGCCACCAGTAAAGCGATAATAATGTGGTTAAATCTGCCACCGTTCCATACGGAATTTAAAACAAGATACGTTATAAGCGCGGCGGGAAGTGCGTATACAAAAATCGCAGGTACAACACTGCCGAGTATCCAAAAAATAACAAAAATAAGCAATGCCAGAAGGTAAATGCCTATAATGCTTACGGCGATTATTATGCGTTTTCCCAACTTCCTTTCGGGTGTGGGTGCTTTGGGTACACTGCCTTTGTGGTCGGTAAACAGGTAGTCTACGCTTACGCCGAATATTTCACTTAACGCTTTAAGCGTCTGTGCGTTTGGTGCGGCATCAGCCCGTTCCCATTTTGATACGAGCTTATCGGAATAATTAAGTTTTTGCGCCAACTCAAGCTGCGTAATTTTATTGGCAACCCTTAATTGTGTAATGTTATTTGCAATTATGCGTGTAAGTTCGTCCATATAATTTACCCTCATACATAATTATTTTATACTGTAGAATTATATCATAAATTTATGAACTATTCAACAAGTATTATGTCCCTTTTAGGCATTGCGAGCGTTTTGACTGAATTGTTACCGGGACAAATTTGTGTAATATACAAAAAAATCATCGGAGAAATAAATCCCCCGATGATTTTAATTTTAAATGTATAAATTTAAATCCTGTTTATGTATTAGTCTTCGGAAATTGCACCTACAGGGCAACCTTCGGCACAGGCACCGCAATCAATGCAGGTATCAGCATCGATCTCATAATGCTCGGCGCCTTCTTTAATAGCTTCTACAGGGCAGTTTGCAGCGCATGCGCCGCAGCTTATGCATTCGTCGGAAATCTTGTGAGCCATTTAAATACACCTCCATATCAAATATCTTACTCATATTGTAACAACAAAGTGTGAAAAATGCAAGAATTATTTATATTATTTTTCAGGTATTATCTGCCACGGTTTTGGGTTGCTGCTTTGCGCGTCCCTTTTTTGCGCCCGATATAAGTTCAACTTCGCTGCGGTGCAGTTTTACGGGCAGTTCGTCTGTGTCGAACTTTACATAAAGATAACCGGTTATAAGGTTAACGTCGGTTACCGTTCCGGTGCCTTGTCTTGCTTTTACGGTCGAATTTATTCCGGGTGTGATTTTCATAAGATATTCATACGCGTCCTGCTCGTGCTTTAAGCAGCACATAAGCCTTCCGCAGCATCCCGATATTTTAGTGGGGTTAAGGGATAATCCCTGTTCCTTTGCCATTTTAATGGAAACGGGTTGAAAATCTTTTAAATAACGTGAGCAGCAAAACGGCTGTCCGCATATGCCTATACCGCCGAGCATTTTTGCCTCATCGCGCACGCCTATTTGCCGCAGTTCTATTCTGGTATGAAAACGCGCCGCGAGATCCTTTACAAGTTCTCTGAAATCCACCCTGCCGTCAGACGTAAAGAAGAATATTATTTTTGTCGCGTCAAAGGAGTATTCAACATGCGTAAGGCACATATCCAACTTATGATTTTTAATCATTTCTTCGCATATTTTAAAGGCTTCCTGCTCTTTTTTACGGTTTGCCTGTACTTTTTCAAGGTCCTTTTGCGTCGCTATACGAATAACCTTTTTAAGCGGAGAAACTATTTTGTTGTCCGGTACTGTATGGTTGCCTTGGCCTACAATTCCGCATTCGGTTCCGCGCGCCGTTTCAACTATAACGTGATCTCCTGTTTTTATATCAAGACCGTCAGGATCAAAATAGTAAATCCTGCCGTCCTGTTTAAATTTAACTGCAACGACTTGTGTCATAAATACCTCCTATTAAAAATTGCTTTTGAAAGCGCTTACAACAGTGCTTAAAAACAATGAAAGATTTATATTTGTGTTAAGCGACGGCAGTACGCCGTCCAAAATTTTTAAATAATGCATAAACTGTTTGCAAATGTAAGTATTTTCTCTGGAATCTATAATTTTTTCCGCAATAACCTCGCGCAGTTGTTTTATAAACGCTTCACATTCCGTGCGGTTTTTCTCAAACGGGCAGAGGAACTTAAGCATTGTATAAACATCCGCGTTTTCGGATAGAAGTGCGGCGAAACTTACTGCCTGCGCTCTCAGGTTTTCGCTGTTGCCGCTTAAAAAGTCAAGGCATTTGCCGATATTTCCTTCACATTCGCTTACCGCAAGGCGAATGTTTTCGAGTGAATATTCGGTCGTTTCCGACAGATATTCCTCCGCCTGCGCAAAGTCGGGCGCAGTCAGGGGAAAAACCACGCAGCGCGACACTACCGTATCAAGCAAAGCCGTGGGATTTTGCGCCGTAAGTATAAAACAAACGTCCCGTGGCGGTTCTTCAAGTATTTTAAGCAGGGCGTTTTGCGATTGCTCGTTCATAAGTTCGGCTTGATTTATAATAAACACTTTTTTACTTCCCATATGGGATTTTATAAATGCCTTCTCGCGAACTTCGCGTATTTGTGCAACCGTAATATTCTTTTTGTTGTCTGCCGGAGCGACTGTAAATACGTCGGGATGATTGCCGCTTGCAAACAACTTGCAGGATTTGCAGACGCCGCACGGCGGGGTATCGCCCTGACATACCGCGGCACCGGCTATATACCTTGCAAGCGTGCGTTTGCCCGTACCTGCATCGCCGCTTATTATTATTGCGTGCGGAATTCTTTTTTCCTTTATTAAAAGCTGTACGGACGTTTTAACGCGATCATTCCCCGCAAACAAAAAACTCATAGCACAAAGCCGACCTTTTTCATTACTTTGGACAGTGTGCGGCGCGCCATATATTCGGCTTTTTCATCACCTTGTTTATATATGGCTTCAAGCTGTGCCTTATCTCCGATTATCTCGCTGTAGCGTTTTTGTATAGGCGCTAATTCATCTGCAACGGTTTCGCCTACGGCAAGTTTAAAATCGCCGTAACCCTTGCCCTCGAATTCCTTTTCTATTTCCTTATCGGTCTTGCCGGTAACAGAGGAATAAATGCCTATAAGATTGTTTATTCCGGCTTTGTTTTCGCCGATTTTAACTTCCGCGAAACTGTCGGTTACGGCACGCTTGAATTTCCTTATAATTGTGTCGCGGTCGTCAAGTATAGCCACCCACGCATTAACGTTTTCGTCGGATTTTGACATTTTCTTTGTCGGATCCTGCAGCGACATAACGCGCGCACCCACTTTTGGAATGTAAGCGTCGGGCAGTTTGAAAACATCCCCGTATATACCGTTAAATCGCGAGGCTATGTCACGCGCAATTTCAAGATGTTGTTTTTGGTCCGCACCTACCGGTACAAAATCCGGCTTGTACAGCAAAATGTCCGCCGCCATAAGCACGGGATATGTAAACAGTCCCGCATTTACGTTGTCGGGACGTTTTGCCGATTTTTCTTTAAATTGAGTCATACGGGAAAGTTCGCCGAACTGCGTGTAACACGAAAGCACCCAGGAAAGCTGCGAGTGCGCGGCAACGTGCGACTGTATAAACGTTACGGATTTTTCGTGATCTATTCCCAGCGCCAACAACAGCGCCGCCGTGGAATATATCTGCTGTCTGAATTTAGCCGGCTCCTGACGGACGGTTATTGCGTGAAGGTCGGCAACTGCATAAATACATTCAAATTCATCCTGCATTTTAACCCAGTTTTTAAGCGCGCCTATATAATTGCCCAAAGTCAGCATACCGCTTGGCTGTATACAACTTAAAACTCTTTTTTTGGTTTCGTTTTCCATAAAAGGATCTCCTTATGTAAGTGTAAAAATCTATTCCATATTATTTTAACATATATAAGGCATTTCGGCAAGTGTTAAAATTATACTTGAAACACGGCGGCTGAAATACTATAATAGATTTGACTTGTTATTCGGGAAAGGTTTGGGAGTATGACTAAAATAGGATTTGATAACGGAAAATATATTGAACTGCAGTCAAGCAATATACGCGAACGCCGTAAGATGTTCGGCGATAAATTGTATATTGAGTTCGGCGGAAAGTTGTTCGACGATTACCACGCTTCGCGCGTTTTGCCGGGATTTGCCCCCGACAGCAAGGTGAAGATGCTTTTAACGCTTAAGGATCAGGCGGAAATTGTTATAGTAATAAATGCGGACGCCATTGAAAGCAATAAAAAGCGCGGAGATTTGGACATAAGTTACGATCAGGACGTTCTTCGTCTTATTGACGTGTTCAGGGAAATAGGACTTTTTGTCGGCAGCGTTGTTATAACCTGCTTTAACAATCAACCTGCGGCGATTAATTTTGAAAAACGCCTTAAAGCGCTCGGAGTTAAAAGTTACCGTCATTATCCCATAGAAAATTATCCGGCGGATATTCCGCTTATAGTAAGCGACGAGGGTTTCGGTAAAAACGATTATATAGAAACGCAAAGATCGCTTGTGGTTGTAACCGCACCGGGACCGGGAAGCGGCAAAATGGCTACCTGTCTGTCACAGCTTTATCACGAGCATAAAAGGGGAATTAAAGCCGGATACGCAAAATTCGAGACATTCCCGATATGGAATTTACCGCTTAAACATCCGGTAAATCTTGCTTACGAAGCGGCAACTGCGGATTTAAACGACCTTAATATGATAGATCCGTTCCATCTTGAAGCATACGGAAAAACAACCGTAAATTACAACAGAGATATAGAAATTTTCCCCGTGCTTAATGCAATGATGGAGAAAATTCTCGGCGAATCGCCGTATAAAAGTCCTACAGATATGGGCGTTAATATGGCGGGTTATGCCATATTCGACGACGAAGCGGTAAAAGAGGCGGCAAAGCAGGAAATTATACGCAGATATTATAAAACCTGTGTTGACGTAAAACTCGGTACGGCTGATGTTTCTCAGGTCAGAAAAATCGAACTTTTAATGCAGCAGGCAGGCGTTACGGCGGATGACAGAGCCGTTGTTAAACCTGCGCTTGCAAAAGCGGCGCTTACGGGTAAACCGGCGGTGGCAATAGAACTTGAAGACGGCAGAATAGTGACCGGCAAAACATCTTCATTGCTCGGTTCCTGCTCTTCGGCATTGCTTAATACACTTAAAATACTTGCGGGCATACCCGATTCCATAAATCTTATTTCACCCGTTATAATAGAGCCTGTGCAGCGGCTTAAAACGGGATATATGGGAAATCATAATCCGAGATTACATACCGACGAAGTGCTTATTGCGCTGTCGATTTGTGCGGCAACGGATCCGACTGCACAGTTGGCGCTTGAGCAACTGCCGAAATTAAAGGGACTTGAACTTCATTCCACCGTTATACTTTCCGGTGCGGACGAGCATGTACTGCGTAAACTCGGCTTTAACGTAACAAGCGAGCCGGTACACGAAACCAAAAAACTGTACCACGCAAGGTAGAACGGCAAAGCGGTTTTCATAAGAAAACCGCTTTTTTATTTCATCAAATTTTCGGCAATATCCCTGAGTTCTTCTTCGCTGCGGTTGGCAAAATCGCTTTGTGCAAGGCTTTCCTGCACAAATTTAGGCAGCGAATAAAAGTAATCTCTGAATTCTTTATTTTCTTTTAATAATTCCTGCAAAAAAATCACCCCTGCAGATATTTTATCCGCAGGGGAACTTTTATATAAAAGTAAATTTTTGAAAAATATTACATATTGCCGAGCATTTTTTGCATGCGTATATCCGTGCCGAAAAATTTTATCATTTTATAATTTCCTATAAAACGCGAAGATATACGGGGCGTGTATTTTTCTTCTATTTCCTTAAACGAAAGGTTAGTGTTTATAACAGTAGGCAATTTTTTAAGCAAACGGGTGTTAACTATATTATAAAAAACCGATTGTGTAAACGAGGAAGAAAATTCGGTGCCGAGGTCATCAATTACAAGCAAATCGCAACCGAGCAGCGCGTCCATTACGGCAGTTGTGCCGGTGCGTGAAAAGTATTCGTGTTCCGCATCGTTAAACATATTTTGTGCGCTGCGGTAAATTACGGAATATCCCTTTTTGATAATTTCGTTTACCAAAGCAATGGATAAATGCGTTTTGCCGAGTCCCACACCGCCCATAAACAAAATATTATCGGATTCACGGGAAAAAGTATTGCAGTAATTTTTTGCCATATTAAGCACGCCCGACATAACTTTTCGCGGTACAACCCCGTTTGCATCAGGCGTTTCGGGATAAAAATCCAAATTAAAATCGGCAAATGTACAACTGCCTATCGGCATATCCGCTTCCAGTTTTTCACGGTTAAGTGTTATTGCCAACTGTTTTACACAGTCGCAAAGTTTGCCGTTTACATATCCCGTGTCGTTACATTTTTCGCAGTCGGCACTATTTTTTTTAACGCCGGCATTTTTAAGGATTTCTGTTTTTTGCTCCTGCAGCAGTTTTGAGTCTTCGGCGGCTTTCTTTACACTCTGCGCGTCACCCGACAGCGCCTTTAACGCGGCGGTACTGCCGAGCTTTGCAAGCTGTAAATCAATATCGTCCAACTGTGGTATATCCTTATAAACTTCTTTTAATTTTGCGTTGTATTCGGCATTTCTTTTTTGTCGTTTTTCGGCAAGTTGTTTTAATGCCTCGCTTATATAGTCGGAAGTGTAATCCATTTTAATTCTCCCCGTAGCCTTTGCTTATTATTTTTTCCACAAGGTCTATATCGTAAGTCGAAAAATCGTTTTTCGGTGTCTTTGCCTTTACGCTCTTTTTCTCTCCCGTATTTACGTCGTTTACGGTCTTATAGCCGCTGTTATGCCACTTTTCAAGAATTTTTGCGGTATAGCCCATAACAAATTTCGATTTTGCGTCGACGCATTTGTCATACGCCAGTTTAAGCAGTTCGGACGGCATTTCCCATTCGTTTATCCAAAGGCGTGCATACTCAAGTTCCTTATCGCTGGGCTGCCTGTCCTCAAACCCGAAAGCACGCTCCACCGCTTTCCATGCGGTTTTTTGTGCGTACATACTTTTTATGCGGTTTTCCGCGTCGAGAATTGTAACCACGCCGTCGTTTATCCAACTTATTGCCGTTTTTTCTATAAATCCCATATTGCAGCGGTTCTCGCTTATCGCGTATTCCATAAGCATAAGTATTACCGACACATCCATGCCCTGATCTTCAAGAAGCCACAAAAGCGTTGCGGACTCATTAATTTTAAGCAGTCGGCCGAGTTTTATCTGGGCTTCGTTTATAAGCCGCTTAAAATTATCGTTACGGGCGGCGGCTATGCCTATGTCCTCGCGTGTGGGCATTGCTTTTACCGCAGGCTTTGCGGTTTTTGGTTTCTTAACCGGTTGTACCGTCTGTGCGGTGTCGGTATTTCCTACGGCTAACAGTATACCCGTGCTGCACCAGTAAAGCACGGCGTCCTCGGCTTCACCGTCCGATATATTAAGAAAAGCGGATATATCGTGAATATTCGGCACGCAGGACATATTACGGAATATGTAAAGTATTACTTTAAGCTGGGTTTCGCTTGCAAGTTTTAAGTGCTTGTCCGCAATTTCGGCGGGTAATGTAAAAACCTTGCCGAACGTATCGGGATTTATATAATATTCCATAATGTCTCGCCGCCTTTCCGTTTGGCGCGGCGGGCCGGAGCCCGACGCACAAAGTGTTTTAGTAATTATAGCAAAAAAAATCGTTATTGTAAACCGCCGTATTGCATTAAAAATTATCCATATACCACAATTAGAACAAACAAAAGGCAAATCAATAAAAAAACACCAAATATTGAGTAAAAAATTTTAAAAAAAGATGTGTACATTTTTACGTGTTTGTATTATAATAATATAGAAATTATATTAAGGATGTGTTGGTTATGGCGATTTTGGTAACCGGAGGAGCCGGATACATAGGCTCTCATACATGTATTGAAATGATTAAAGCGGGCTATGACGTTGTTGTTGTGGATAATTTGGACAACAGCAACCGCGAGGCGCTTTCCCGTGCGGAAAAAATAGCAGGCAAGCCCATAAAGTTTTATGAGGCTGATGTACGCGACAGAGAAGCGCTTGAAAGCATTTTTAAGGAGAATAAAATTGAGGCGGTAATTCATTTTGCCGGACTCAAAGCGGTAGGCGAATCGGTTGAAAAGCCGATTGAATATTACGATAACAACCTTATTAACACAATAGTTCTTTTGGAAACTATGCGCAAATACAATGTTAAAAAGTTTGTTTTCTCCTCTTCTGCCACTGTTTACGGACTCTCAAAGGAAATGCCGCTTAAAGAGGGTATGCCCATAAGCGCCATAAATCCTTACGGCAGAACCAAACTGTTTATTGAGGAAATTTTGCGTGACGTTTATGTCGCAGACAACAGTTGGTCCGTTGCGATACTTCGTTATTTCAATCCTATCGGCGCACACGAAAGCGGCATGATAGGTGAGGATCCGAAAGGTATACCCAACAACCTTATGCCGTATATAGCACAGGTTGCCGTAGGCAGACGTGAAAAACTTCATGTTTTCGGTAATGATTACAATACCGTTGACGGCACCGGCGTCAGAGATTACATCCATGTCTGCGACCTTGCCGCAGGACACGTTAAGGCAGTGGATTGGGTGCTTGAAAATAACAAGTGTGATGAGTTCAACCTCGGTACAGGTAAAGGCACCAGCGTATTGCAACTTCGCAGCGCTTTTGAAAAAGCATCGGGAGTTGAGATTCCTTACGTTATAGATCCGCGCCGTCCCGGCGATCCGGATGAAGTATATGCCGATGCTTCAAAAGCCAAAAAAGTACTCGGTTGGGAAGCGAAACTCGGTATAGACGAAATGTGCAGGGATTCGTGGAACTGGCAGAAAAACAACCCCAACGGATATAACGAATAATGAAAACGCTTAAGACGGTTTTAAAGATTACGGCGTCGGCGGTTTGTTTGTGCGCCTTTACGGTACTGTGCGTTACGGTTTGCGCCGCAGCGGTTACAAAAAGCATAAATGTTGCGGCAGCGGTGTTGCTTGTTATAATTGCTGTCGGACTTTTAACGGCATTGTTTTTTATGTGGAAGGACCGTTATTTATATTGCTTTTGGATAGGCGGCGCCGTAATAATATCCGGCTTTATAGTACGGGCTTTGCCGTCGGGCATGAAAACTGCCGTAAATTCCGCGGATGAATATTCAGCCCTTGCCGAAAAGGTAACTGCGCTGTCGGTAAGTTTTAATGTTATAGGCTTAATACTTATGGCAGTTGCCGCCGTGTTTATTATATACGGCGCAATGTCGGTTACAAGGCTTAATAAGCAAGAGGGCAGGAAGAGTTTTTCCATACTTAACAAGTACAAGGAAAACAAATTGAAATAAAACGGAAGTAATCGGGTTATAACGGTTGTTCGGATTAAACAAAACAGGTATCCTTTCGGATACCTGTTTTTTTGCTGCCACACTAATGGGAAATAAGGAGAAAATGAAAATGAAAAAAATATATATAATGTGTCGCGGTCTGCAGCGTTACTGCGGCACCTTGCCTGTGGTCTGACGCTTTCGGAAACATATCCGAGGCGGTCAGTTAGCCTTTTAGGAAGAAATCATCATTCGTTTTAAAGAGATCTGCCACAATCTCTTCGATTATTATAATAAAGTTTATATTTTAATTGTAAATAACCAAATATTAAATAAATTGTAAACAAGTGCCGCATCCGACAGTGCGCAGAATAATTTTGCCGCAAAAAACAGGTTGCAAAAGCATATGCTTTTGCAACCTGTTGCCGAGCTGTATTGTTTAAAATTTAATAAGCAATACGGAATAAGGTTCCGCTTTGAGTATTTTGCCCGTGTTCGGTTTCCATATAAGCGCAGGCACATCCCGTTCTATTGCCTGTATTTCCGCCTTGCCGACATCCGCCCCTATAACATTTAATTCTATTTCGGTTTCGTCATCAGTAGGATTTACAATTACCGCGTAATTTCCGGCGGCGCAAATATTAATTTTGTCGCTGTCTGTTGCGGCATATTTTTCATCGCGCGCGCGGTATAAATAATTAAATGCCACAAAAGAGTAATAAGCAGGGTAAGGTCGTCCGGTTTCGGGATTAAACATGCCGCTGTAGGCTGAAATGTCGCACCGTGCGTCATAATACATTGCTGCCGCAACGGGAGAACGCTGAAAACGCAGGAGCATATCGGCAGCCTCCGCTGCTGCCCTTGAAGTGCCGCGGCAGTTAATACTCGGATTCCACTCGTTCACTATCTGCTCAACGCCGCCAAGGCCGTATTTCTCAAGCTTTTTTTGACAAAAATATGTCCAATTTTCAGTGGTTGCGGGATCCGCATAGGAATGCCATGAAAAGAAATCGATAGGGCATTTATGTGCGGGATCCGTTATGTAGGCAAAGAAACCGTCAATAAAATCCATATAATACTTGTGCCAATCGTAGTTCTGACTCGGATTATCGGGATCTTCGTCAATAAGATAAAATCCGCAGGACGCAAAACCGCCTATTTTTATATCGGGAAAGCACTTTTTTAAATGGTTTGACGCTGCATCATACAAATGGAAATAGTCTTCCATAGTGCCGTCCCACATTGCATTTTGCGTGTGACAGTTATCGGGTTCGTTCCAAATTTCCCAGTACTTAATATTGAAATTAAACCCGTTTGCCCAACCGCAGTTATAGTGTTTTATAATATGTTCGCATATAACCGCCCACTTCTTCATATCCGCAGGCACATGCGTTGTATAGCGGCGTATAAAATAGTAATTTTCAATGGTAACGCCAAGCCTGTAAAATGCTTCCACTCCATTATCGTAAAGTCCTTTTACAAGTATATCGGTGAAAGCAAAGTCATAGGACGCTTCATCGTATTCGTCGGCGTCGGGATCTCTGAAAATATTAGGTATATCAACATATACACCGCCGCCGAACATTCCGCCCGCATCGTGCAGACGCGAATAGGGAATACCGGCCTCCTTTAAATAATGGAACATGGTATTTTCTATACCGGTCATAGGGGGTTGTCCTACACCGTGTAAAGGTTTTATTTTACCTACATCGCGCGTTAAATCAAAAGTAGCTTTTATCATTGCCTTCATCTCCGTTAATAAAAGGATGTTTTAGTTATAATAACATTTGTGCCGCCGCAGTTCAAGGAGCAAAATACCGAAAAAATTTCGAAAAAAGGCAGGTTTAAAACCTGCCTTTAAAAATGTTATTCTGCTTCGTCTTTGTCCTCTTTACCGTCTGTTTGTGTGTTTTCGGGCAATTTAACTGCGGTAAGCTGTTCTATTCTGCGATCGTCAACAAGGTTTACGGTGAATGAATATCCGCATATGTCTACGGTCGGATGTTCGTCTTCTCCCGGAATTCTGCCGAGTTCGTTCATAATAAGTCCGCCGATGGTGTCATATTCCCCTTCAGGGAATTTTACATCGAGAATATCCTCCACTTCCTCTATATCGGTAGTGCCGTCAAGGTTAAACGTGGTATCGTTTATTTTTTCTATATCTTCCTTTTCGTTATCGTATTCGTCCTGCATATTGCCGACGATAGACTCAAGCAAATCTTCCATTGTAACTATACCGGCAATTCCGCCGTATTCGTCGCACACAAATACAAGCTGCAGGTGCTTCTCGGTCATTTCGCTAAATAAATCTCCGCACCTTTTGGTTTCCGGAAAGAAAAACGGTTTACGCATTATATCCGGAATTTTAAGGCTTTTAGGCAATGTTTTACCGACGTATTTAAGCAGATCCTTTACATAAACCACGCCCTTAATATTGTCAAGATCATCCTCATATACGGGCAATCGGGAATACCCTGCGGTAATTGCGGTTTGCAGTACATCGCTGAAATTATCTTTAATTTCAACTGCTTCAATATCGGTGCGGTGCGTCATAACGTCGCCGGCTACTATGTCGTCAAACTCGAAAATGTTGTTGATCATTTCTTTTTGACTTTCCTCGATTACGCCTTTTTCTTCACCGGCATCTACAAGCATCCTTATTTCTTCCTCGGTAACTTCCTCTTCATCCGCGTTCGGATCAAAACCGAGAATCCTTACAAATATGTTTGTTGTAAAGTTAAGTATTGCCGAAAACGGCTTTAAGATCACTTTGAAAAACAGCACTGCGGAAGATACGCGGTACGCTATTTTTTCGCACCGCTGCATTGCAATGCGCTTGGGTACAAGTGTGCCGAAAACAATACAGAAAAATGAAATAATCAGGGTAATTATAACGGTTGATACAACGCCTACCCATGCAGCATCGGCATTTGCGTTAAACAGATTTGCAAGTTTTACGCAAAGCGGCTGCCTTAAATAAACCGAAGCCGCCGAAGCCGTAAAGAGCTGGGCAAGATTTACGCATATCTGCACGGCAGATAAAAATCCCGTAGGATTTTGAGTAATGCGTAAAACTTTTTTTGCGCGTTTGTCGCCGTCTTCTGCCGCCGATTGCAGTTTTGCATCGTTAAGCGTGATTATGGCAACCTCGCTCATGGTAAAAAACGCATTAACCAGTATAAGCGCAAAAAGCAAAACAAATTTCCATATTAAATTCCCGGGATCGCCGTCCATTAAAAAAACTCCGTTTCTTAATAATATATTTACTCCATAATAAGTTTTTTTAAGGCAAATGTCAAGCATTTGCACAATTATTACTTTTTTATGCTAAATTTTGCGTTTTTCAAAATTTACTATTTACTTATCGGCGCTTTAGTTGTATTATATATAATGTATGGAAACAAAGTTTCTGACATATATAACAAGGAGGATTTCCAATGGCAAGAAAGTTTAAAACCATGGACGGTAACAATGCCGCTGCTCATGTAGCGTATGCCTTCACCGAAGTAGCCGGTATTTATCCCATCACACCGTCCAGTCCCATGGCCGATTATGTTGACCAGTGGTCTGCACAGGGACTTAAAAATATCTTCGGCACTACCGTAAACGTAGTGGAAATGCAGTCCGAAGCAGGCGCTGCAGGTACCGTACACGGTTCTTTGGCAGCAGGTGCGCTTACAACAACCTTTACCGCATCTCAAGGCCTTTTGCTTATGATTCCTAATATGTATAAGATTGCAGGCGAACTGCTTCCGTGTGTATTCCACGTATCCGCACGTTGCGTAGCAAGCCATGCACTTAATATTTTCGGCGACCATTCCGACGTTTATGCATGCCGTCAGACAGGTTTTGCAATGTTGGCTGAAACAAATCCGCAGGAAGTTATGGACCTTTCGGCAGTTGCCCACTTAGCTGCAATTAAGGGACGCGTTCCGTTCATCAACTTCTTTGACGGTTTCCGCACTTCACACGAAATACAGAAAATACAGATTTGGGATTATGCCGATCTTAAAGAAATGTGCGATATGGACGCTGTTGAAGCTTTCCGTAAAAACGCACTCAACCCCGAGCATCCGGTTATGCGCGGATCTCATGAAAACGGCGATATATTCTTCCAGCACAGAGAGGCCTGCAACAAATATTACGATGCAGTACCCGGCATTGTTGAAGAATATATGGACAAGGTTAACGATAAACTCGGTACCGATTATAAGTTGTTTAACTACTACGGCGCACCCGATGCGGAACGCGTTATAGTTGCAATGGGCTCTATCTGCGATGTTGCGGAAGAAGTTATTGATTATCTTACCGCAAAGGGCGAAAAAGTAGGTCTTGTAAAAGTACGCCTTTACCGTCCTTTCTCTGCAAAACATCTTGTTGATGCTATTCCGCAGACCGTTAAGAAAATTGCCGTACTTGATCGTACAAAGGAACCCGGCTCCCTCGGCGAACCGCTTTATCTTGATGTTGTTGCCGCTTTGGCTTCACAGGGCAGACATGTAGATACAGTTATCGGCGGACGTTACGGACTCGGCTCTAAGGATACTCCTCCCGCAAGCGTATTTGCGGTTTATAAGGAACTTGCCAAAGATGCTCCGAAACATCAGTTTACACTCGGCATTGTGGATGATGTTACCAATCTTTCGCTTGAGGAAGAAGAGGCTCCCAACACCGCGGCACAGGGTACAATTGAATGTAAATTCTGGGGACTCGGCGGCGACGGTACGGTTGGTGCAAACAAAGACTCCATTAAGATTATAGGCGACCATACCGATAAGTATGTTCAGGCTTACTTCCAGTATGACTCTAAGAAGACCGGCGGTATCACGGTATCTCACCTTCGTTTCGGTGATAAGCCCATTAAGAGTCCTTACTACATAAATAAGGCCGACTTTGTAGCCTGCCATAACCCCTCTTATGTTATAAAGGGCTATAAGATGGTAAATGACGTTAAACCCAACGGCGTATTCCTTATCAACTGTCAGTGGACACCGGAAGAACTTAACGAGCATATGCCGGCAGAAGCAAAGCGTTACATTGCTAAAAACAATATTCAGCTTTACACTGTAAATGCTATTGATATTGCTGCGGAAATCGGACTCGGCAAGCGTACAAACACTGTTTTGCAGTCCGCGTTCTTCTCGCTTGCAAAAGTTCTCCCCGAGGCAGAAGCTATCGGTTATATGAAAGAAAAAGCCCAGAAGTTTATGAAGAAGGGCAAAGAAATAGTTGAAATGAACGAGAAGGCTATCGACGCCGGCGCTTCCGCTTATGTTAAAATAGATGTTCCGGCCGATTGGGCAACCGCAGAAGATAAACCGGCACAGGTTACCGAAAACGGTCCTGCAAAACTCGTTAAGATGGTAGATACAATTATGAAGCCCGTTTCCAAAATGGACGGCGACAGCCTTCCGGTATCTGCATTTATGGACCATGTTGACGGTACGTTTGAACAGGGCGCTGCCGCTTATGAAAAGCGCGGAGTTGCCGTTATGGTACCCGAATGGAACAATGAAACATGCGTAGGCTGTAACAAGTGTGCGTTTGTATGTCCGCATGCTACAATTCGTCCGTTTGCTTTAAATGATGACGAAAAGAAAGCTGCTCCGGCAAATACAAAGTATGCGGTTAAAGAAAAGACTGTTGCAAATAAGGGCTATTCATATGCGCTTACCGTATCTCCCATGGATTGTATGGGCTGCGGCGTATGTATAGGTGTTTGTCCGACTTCGTCACTTACCATGGTTTCACGCGAATCTCAGGAAGCGCAGCAGGATGTATTTGATTACTGCGTAGCAAACGTAAGCGAAAAAGCGGACGTTGCTACAGACGCAAACGTAATTACTTCGCAGTTCAAGAAACCGCTGCTTGAGTTCTCCGGCTCTTGCGCAGGCTGCGCGGAAACTTCTTATGCACGCCTTGTAACACAGCTTTTCGGTGACAGAATGTACATTTCAAACGCTACAGGCTGTTCTTCAATTTGGGGCGGTCCGGCTGCTACATCACCGTATACCGTTAATGCAAAGGGACACGGTCCGGCGTGGGCAAACTCCCTGTTTGAAGATAATGCCGAGCACGGTCTCGGTATGTACCTCGGACAGAAGGCTATTCGCGACCGTCTTATAGGTGAAGTACGCGAAGTTGCTGCTTCCGATAAGGCATCTGCAGAACTTAAGGCAGCCGCACAGGCTTATCTTGATACCGTAAACGACGGTGCAAAGAATACTCCCGCAACGGACGCCTTGGTTGCAGAACTTGAAAAGGTTAACGGCAAGTGCGAACTTTGCAGTGATATTTACGCTAACCGCGATTATCTTAACAAAAAATCAATTTGGATTTTCGGCGGCGACGGTTGGGCTTACGATATCGGCTTCGGCGGTGTCGATCATGTATTGGCTTCGGGTAACGATGTAAACGTATTTGTATTCGATACAGAAGTTTACTCAAATACCGGTGGTCAGGCTTCAAAGGCCTCGCAGATAGGTCAGGTTGCACAGTTTGCTGCTGCCGGTAAGGCAATTGCTAAAAAGTCTTTGGCTGAAATTGCAATGTCCTACGGATATATCTATGTAGCACAAATTGCAATGGGTGCAGACCAGAACCAGACACTCAAGGCAATTAAAGAGGCTGAAGCATACAACGGTCCGTCACTTATAATCGGTTACGCACCGTGCGAGATGCACTCTATCAAGGGCGGTATGGTTAACTGCCAGAAGGAAATGAAGAAGGCTGTTGACTGCGGTTACTGGAATATATTCCGCTTCAACCCTGCTTTGAAGGCTGAAGGCAAGAATCCGCTTACCATAGACTGCAAACCCGCTACCGCGGATTATAAAGAGTTCATCCTCGGCGAAGCGCGTTATTCTTCGCTTACACGTTCCTTCCCCGAGCGCGCAGAAGTTTTGTTCAACAAAGCTGTAGACAATTCCAAGGCTGCAAGAAAGCATCTTGAAAAATTGGTTGACCTTTACGCTGCGGAAGAAAAGTAATTAATTTATAAATCTTAACACCCTGCCGCAATATTGCGGCAGGGTGTTTTGCTGTAACTTGAATGTTTTGTTAAAGTGTGTTAAACTATATGCAAGAAAGCGGTTGTATGTTTTTAATTGCTTAAGCCTTGCAAAAATAAACACAAAGCCGCAATCTGAAAGGCGGCGAGTGAAACCGTGGCAGGACTCGTCACATTAAGGTGATGTAATGGAAGTTGCTGTAAAAGAAACAAAAATTGCGGATTTTAATAAATTTCCCGTTAAAATATGCATGGTTAAGAAAAAAGAGCCGGGTGTGTGTTTTGCTTTGCATTGGCATGACCGCATAGAACTTTTGCGTATTATTTCAGGCAGTATTACGGTATTTTGTTCGGGTGTTCCCGTGCATGCCGATGAAGATGACATAATAATCATTAACTGTAAGGAAACGCATATGGGCATAGCAGGGCAAAACGGTGTTAAATATGCGGTTGTTATGTTTGAGGTATCGCCTTTTATTTCCAACATATATTACGGTGAAACGCATATTAAACAACTTTTGCTGAAAAATATACGTTTTAAAAATATCTCACATTCGCGGGAATTGCTTAATAATGTGGATGAATTGATTGAGGAAGCCCACAAAAACGGCGCAGGAACACAGTTGTTGGTGGAAAGCCTTGTTTTAAGGATTTTATCAAAACTGTTTGAATACGGAACACAGCCGGGTAATACAGCACAAGGCCATGATAAAACCTTTATGGAAGTTTTGGATTATATTGAATTTAATTACAACAATGACCTGAGCATTGCAGACACAGCCGAAAAATTCGGTTATGATAAATCCTATTTTTGCCGTAAATTTAAAAGGGAAACAGGTCTTACGTTTTCACATTATTTAAGGAATATAAGGCTTGAAAATGCCGCTGTAATGCTGCGTGAAAATGAAGAAACCGTAAACCGAATTGCCGAAAAATGCGGCTATACCGACGCAAGTTTCTTTGCAAGGTGTTTTAAGGGTAAGTACGGTATGTCGCCTGTAAAATGGCGCGCTTGCAAAAAGGAAGATGCTGAATGAATAATGAAATAAAGGCATGCTGTTTTACGGGGTATCGTCCGCATAAATTTTCGTTTTCTCTTACACAGGATAACATAGATTACACAACGCTTGAAAATAAACTTTGCGATGCTGTTTTTTCCTTGCCGGAAATGGGTTGTTATAAATTTTATTGCGGCATGGCAAGCGGTTTCGATTTGATTGCAGGGGAAACCGTTGCAACTTTAAAGCGTGCAATAGTAAACAGTGCCAGAGTGGAGCTTATTGCGGTTGTGCCTTTTAAAAGACAGGAAGATACATTTAAAAAAGAATGGCAGGAGCGTTACCGTGCTTTGCTTAAAAAAGCAGATAAAATTGTGTACATATCTGACGTTTATTCGCGTGGTTGTTACAGGGCGCGGAATGAATATATGGTAGATAACAGCGACATTATAATAACGTGGTATGACGGACAAAACGGCGGCACTGCACAGACGTTAAGATACGCCGAGAAGCAAAACAAAAAAATAGTCAATATAGCACAGGAAACCGTGCATGAAGCGTGTGAAATATCTCCTTATGTTGTTGAAAAGTAAAACAACCCTCTTACAAAAAGTAAGAGGGTTGCGATTTTGTTTGCCTGAATATTCAGCTTTTTTTCTCAACCTTTGTTTTTGTTCCGTCGGGGCGTACTATATATGTATTTTCAAGTTGAGAAACAAGGCTTTGCTTGTAAGCCTCTATATATTCACGGCGCAGTTTGTACTGCTCCGCTTTTTCTTCCTCGGTAAGACCTTGCTCTTTCTGCTTTTTTGCAAGGGCATTTATACGGTCGATTTTTTCTTTGGTCATAATATCACCTTTATATTTCGTTTCTGCCGTCAAGCGCACGGGAAAGCGTAATTTCGTCTGCATATTCAAGGTCGCCGCCTACGGGTATGCCGTAAGCAAGACGGGTAATTTTAATGCCCATAGGCTTTATAAGTCGGGAAATATAACTTGCGGTAGCCTCGCCCTCAACCGTTGGGTTTGTCGCCATTATAACTTCGGTTATGCTGCCGTCCGCAAGGCGCGCCATAAGTTCTTTAATTTTAAGCTGTTCCGGACCTATGTTATCAAGCGGAGAAATACAACCGTGCAGTACATGGTAAAGCCCGTGGTATTCCCGTGTGCGCTCAAAGGCAAGTATGTCTTTCGGATCTTCAACCACACATACCGTATGTTTGTCGCGCGAAGGATCGCTGCAAATATCGCAGACGTTCAAATCGGTTAAAGACTGGCAGCAGGCACAGTAATGTATTTTTGTCCTTGCCTGCGTCAGAGCGTCGGCAAAATTTTCCGCATACTCAGGTGGCTGTGACAGTACAAAAAAAGATAATCGCTGTGCGGTTTTTTTGCCGATACCCGGCAGCCTTTCAAACTGAGATATAAGTTTGTTCAAAGACGCTATGTTATATGCCATGTCTGTTTTCCTTAAAACATATTCGGAAGATTTAATCCGCCGGTTATTGCGCCCATTTCGGTTTCTGCGGTTTTGCTTGCGGTAGAAACAGCTTCGTTAACGGCTGCGGTAATAAGGTCCTCAAGCATTTCCACATCATCCGGATCTACTGCTTCGGGATTGATTTTTATGGATTTTATCATATGCTTGCCGTCCACGGTGACGTTAACCATACCACCGCCGGCAGCGGCAGAATATTCGCGGTTTTCAAGATCTTCCTGTAACACCGCCATGTCTTCCTGCATTTTTTGCGCCTGCTTAAGCATGGCGTTCATATTTCCGGCGCCGCCGGAATTAGGTATCCTGCATTTCATAATATAAAACTCCTTATTTTTATGATTCGGGTATTTCCAAAGCCTTCAGCTTTTCGCGCAAAGCGTCAAGCGGATCATGGCTTTCTGTTTTCTTTTTACGGTACGGACCTAATTTATAGGATTTTCCTATTACCGTTTCAACCGATTTTCTTAATTTATCGCGATACAGCCCGTTAGAGCCGTTCATTAAATCGGCAAACTGCTTGTTCTCGCTGTCTACAAGCAGGTAATCGCCGTCAATATATGCTTTTGAATTATTTAATATGCCCGATAACAGCGGTGCGCTTTTTGCGAGATCGCTTAAAACGCTCTTCCACAAAGCAGTATCAATCGGTGCGCTCTGTACGGGCTGCGAATCTAACTTACTTGTACCGACGGGTGCGGCACCTTCCTTTTTCCGCAACGCAGGCATACTGTTTTGCGTACTGTGTGAATTTGTCGGCGGCGCATCCTCCGGCTCCGGTGCATACTCGTCTTCAATCGGCGGTATATCTTCGTAATCCTCATTCGGTACGGGGGCGTCGGCTGCCGTTGTGCTGCGGTTCTCCTTCGGTATTACGGGTTTTGCCGATTGTACCGATGAAGTATCCGAATTTACGGCTGTATTTCCGTCGGACAGCGCTTTTTCAAGCTGAGAAATGCGTTTTTCCAGCGAATACGCGTCCTCGCGCAGCTGCGGTGAGCATAAGTTTACAAGCATAAGTTCAACTTCGGTACGGCGGTTGCCTGTTTGTAACCGCGGCAGAGCGTCCTGTAAAATCCGCAATATTGACATTATATCCTTAATATCGTATTTTGCGGCTTGCTCTTCGCACGCTTTAAGATGGGCAGGGGAGCATATTATGGGCTTCTTCTGTGATCTTACGGTTTTAATTATCATAAGATTACGGTAATGAGTTATAAGCTCGTTTACAAATCTTAACATATCCACGGAATCGGCATATATTTCGTCCGTCAACATCAGTGCGCCGTCAATGTCGCCGCCGAGTATAAAATCCGCGGTTTTAAGCAAATATTCGTTGCCTGCCATACCGCATACCTTTGCTACGGTTTGTTCGTCAATATTGCGGTCGGCTCCTACACATAAATCAAGCGTAGAAAGCGCGTCCCTCATTCCGCCGTCGGCTGCTGCGGCTATCATTTGTGCGGCAGCGTCGGTTATTGTAAAGCCTTCTTTATCGGCTATGTATTTAATACGGCTGCATATTTTATCGGCGTCAATACGCTTAAAATCAAACCTTTGGCAGCGTGAGAGTATTGTAGAGGGAAGTTTGTGCACTTCTGTAGTGGCAAGTATAAAAATAACGTGCGCGGGCGGTTCTTCCAATGTTTTTAACAACGCGTTGAAAGCGCTTATGGTAAGCATATGCACTTCGTCAATAATATAAACCCTGTATTTTGCTGCGGCAGGGGTGAAGTTGACCTGTTCGCGCAGCTCCCTTATATTGTCAACACTGTTGTTGGATGCAGCGTCGATCTCGACAATATCCATTACTTCGCCGCCGTCAATCGCTTTACACGAATCACATTCACAGCACGGATCGCCCTGCTGTAAATTAAGACAGTTTACGGCTTTTGCAAGTATTTTTGCACAGCTTGTTTTGCCCGTACCGCGCGTACCGGTAAACAAATAAGCGTGGAATATTTTGCCTGACGCCAATTCTTGCTTAAGGGTTTCGGTAATATGCTCTTGTCCTACAACATCCGAAAAAGTTTTGGGACGGTATTTGCGGTAAAGCGCTTTATACGACAAAATATTTCACCTCTTAAAGCCGTGTAATCCGGCGCACGAATGAACCGATTTACTGCGGCGCACGGGAATAACTACTTAATGCTGCTCGGTTCCCCGCCTGACATGGTTCGTAGTTTCCCGTCGCACAGGACCCGCCCATTCGCACGCCGGATTACACGAAAAACTTATTACAAATATTATAATATAGTTTTCAAATAATATCAATAGTAAGTTTACAAAAATTTTTGTTGTATTGGCAGGCAAAAAAAGGTATAATTAAATTGATTAAAGTGAATATTCGGAGGGGAAAGTATGGATGAGATGAAAATCGGATCCATGTATGATCTTGAAAAAACACTGGCGGCAGATGTTTTTGCCGATTGCGAATATCCTTGGGAAGTATTGCCTTTGATAAGCGATTTTATTTTGCAGCTTGGAAAGACACTGCCGCAGGAAAAATACGAAAAACGCGGAGAAGACATTTGGGTGGCAAAAAGTGCTGTGATAGCGCCTACGGCATATATTAAAGGGCCGTGCATTATTGATGAGAATGCCGAAATACGCCATTGCGCGTTTATACGCGGTAAGGCTGTTATCGGTAAAAACTGCGTTGTGGGCAATTCCACCGAAATTAAAAACGTAATACTGTTTGATAACGTACAGGTTCCGCATTATAACTATGTGGGGGATTCGGTTCTCGGATACCGTTCGCATATGGGTGCGGGCGCGGTAACTTCCAACGTAAAGCAGGATAAAACGCCGGTTACAGTAAATTATAAAGGTGAGAAGATTGAAACAGGTCTTAAAAAATTCGGCGCAATGCTTGGAGATTTTGTTGAGGTCGGCTGCGGCAGCGTGCTTAATCCGGGCACGGTGGTAGGCACGCACACAAATATATATCCGCTGTCGATGGTTCGCGGATTTGTTGAGGCAAACAGCATTTACAAAAAACAGGGCGAAGTAGTCCGCAGGAGATAACCGATGGAAAAGTGGGATATTTTAAATTCCGCCGGTGAACCTGTGGGGAAAACGGCGGTTCGCGGAAGGACGATACTTCGTAACGGCGAGTATCATTTGGTGGTACATATATGGGTACTTACAAATGACGGTAAATATATAATACAGCAGCGTTCCCGCACAAAACGGCTTATGCCGGGGGAATGGGCGGCAACAGGCGGCGCGGCAATAGCGGGGGAGGATTCTTTCACGGCGGCTTCGAGAGAACTTAAGGAAGAACTCGGTATTGACTCCGACCGAAGTACGCTTAAATTTATAAAAAGACTTAAAAGGCGCAATTCTTTTGTTGATGTTTGGGCGATTAAAACAGACGAAAAACCCGAACAGCTTAAATTACAAAGGAGCGAGGTGGCGCGTGTAAAGGCGGTAACCTCGGATGCGCTTAAATTTATGATAGAAAAAGGAAGGTTCCACGATTACGGCAAATATTATTGGTCGGTAATTTTCGGCGGAATACAGGAAGGGCTTAAATATGAAAGCAAGAGCTGAAGGCGAAAAGTGCGTAGTTTGTCATGCATATTTGTTTGACGACGATGATGTGGTTTACTGTCCCGTATGCGGTGCGCCGCATCACAGGGAATGTTATAAGCAGTTGGGACATTGCGGACTTGAACAGTACCACGGCACTGAAAATCAGTATGACCGCGTTAAAGAACGCGAAAAAATGAAAAATGCGGCTGCGGATAATTCGCAAAACGAAAAACAGGAAATAATTTGTCCGAACTGCCTGCGCAGACTTGAAGAGGACACGCCGATATGCCCGTATTGCGGCAGACCGAGGAACAACGTCGGCGGTTTTGTTATGTTTGACGCTCTGGGCGGTGTTGATAAAAACACAGATATAGGCGGCGGCGTAACCGCGCAGACCGCGGCGGAATTTGTAGGCGTTAATCCGCAAAGATACGTTCCGCGTTTTCGCAGTCTGTCCGACGGCAAGAAAGTTTCTTGGAACTGGTTGGCGTTCTTTTTTCCGCACGGATGGTTTTTAATGCGTAAAATGTACGCAATAGGCGCGATTGTCGTAACACTTATGGTTGCGGCGCAGATATTGGCGTTCCCGATGCTTGAAGTACTGTCGGCGGCGGCGGTTGACAATATGAACGACCAAATGGCATATGTTATGCAAAATATGGCGACTATGGAAAGAGTGCCTGTTGTTTTGGCTGCTTTGTCGGGATTTTTAAACATTGCAATAAGGATAGTATCGGCGCTTTTCGGCGATTATTTTTATAAAAAGCACATAATATCCCGTGCGGGGCAGATGGGCAGCAGCGATCTTGAGAGAACAGACTATATCCGAAAATACGGCGGAATTAACATTGTTATGTTTTTAGCCGGCATTTTGGCAGTAACATATATCCCCAGCATTATAGCAATGTTTTTTATAAGTTAGTTTAATTACGGAGGGATTGTAATGAGCAAATTCTGCAGCAGGTGCGGTACCGAAAACGACGACAGTTACGCATATTGCAAAAATTGCGGCAAAGCATTTTCGCCGGCATATGTGCAAAATCCGCCGCCCGAGCCGACAAACGATTTTGACGGCATAAAATACAACGAAATGGCTGAGTTTGCCGGAGCAAACTCATACACTGTATTAAAAAAACTTTCCCGTATGCAAATTGCACAGTCAAAGGTATCGTGGTGTTGGCCGGTTGCAATACTCGGTCTTTTGTTCGGACCTTTGGGCGCGGCAATATGGTTTTTTTACCGCAAAATGTACAAATGGGCGTTTGCGCTTTTAGGCATCGGCGCGGTTTTGGGCGCAGCAACGGCATTGCTTAATAAGGATGCGTATTTTCTTTTGTTTGATGAGTTCAAGGCAATTTACAATGCGGCGTCAGACGGAACATTAAGCACACAAAGCCAACGCTATATGAACGAACTTTATGACATAATGCAGAATATTACAGCGTTGCGCGGTGTAATGATAGCAAGCGCGGTAAACGATATTACAAGATTTGCGACAACAGTACTGCTCGGTGCTTTTTCTATGAATATTTACAAAAATCACGCGGCAGGCAAAATAAATGCGTATAAATCGGGACGCACCCAAAAAAGCCCGTATGTTTCGGGCGGTACGTCCGGTGCAATGGCAGTTTTGGGCGTTGTATTTCTTTTTGTAATAAACAGTATTACGGGATTTATACCGTTTATAATGTATTTAGTAAAGTAATATGGAGGAAGTATTATGAAAATTAAAAAGGCTATAATTCCGGCGGCGGGACTTGGTACGAGAGTTTTACCTGCTTCAAAAGCAATACCTAAGGAAATGTTGCCGATAGTAGATAAACCGGCAATACAGTATATTGTTGAGGAAGCCGTTAAGGCCGGAATTACCGATATACTGATAATTACAAACCGCGGAAAATCAGCCATTGAAGATCATTTTGACCATTCCGTAGAGCTTGAGGCAATGCTTAAAGCAAGGAACAAAAAGCAGGCGTATGATGAAGTTACATCGGTTACAAATCTTGCCAATATTTATTTTATAAGGCAGAAAGAAACAAAAGGACTCGGCGATGCGGTTCTTCGCGCCAAGGAATTTGTAGGCGATGAACCCTTTGCGGTACTTTACGGCGACGATGTAATTATAGGCGAAATCCCCGCTATAGGCGAACTCTGCGATGCCTATGAAAAATACGGCAAAAGCGTAGTGGGAATTAAGGAAGTGCCTGATGAACAGGTTGTAAAATATTGCTCGCTTAAAGTTGAACAGGTTGAGGATAAAATTTTTAATGTATCGGATATGATAGAAAAACCGAGTATCTACAACAAATTTTCAAATTACTCAATACTCGGCAGATGCGTGCTTAACAGCGATATTTTTGACATTCTTGAAAAGACGCCGCTCGGTGTCGGCAATGAACTTCAGCTTACCGACGCTATGAAAACCGTAGCACGCCGTGACGGTATGACCGGCGTTGTTTTCAGCGGCGAGCGTCATGATATGGGCAATAAGTTCGGTATGCTTAAGGCAAATATAGACGTAGGCCTTACACATCCCGAAACCAAAGATGAACTTAAGGCGTATATTAAAGAGTTGGCGGCAAAACTGTAATGAAATATACCACACTGCTTTTTGATACAGATAATACACTGCTTGACTTTTCCGCATCCGAAGCGGCGGCTTTAAAAGACGCTTTTACACTTAACGGCATAGAATTTTCAAATGAGCGTTTAGCGGTTTACAGCGCTGTAAATGATGAATTTTGGCTTGCATATCAGCAAGGCAAAATACCTAAAAACGAAATATATGTCGGCAGGTTTAAAAAAACTTTTGAAAAACTCGGTATAACGGCGGACGCCGATAAAACCGCCGAGTGTTATGAGGAAAATTTGGGCAAATATCATTTTGCCGTTGAAGGTGCGGTGGAAATGTGCCGACGCCTTGCCGAAAAGTACGATATATGTATTGTTACAAACGGTAAAGAGTGCATACAAAACAGCCGCCTTACCGACAGCGGAATTCGGGATATTGTAAAGCATATTTTCATTTCCGAAAAAGTCGGCGTTCCTAAACCCGAAAAAGCATTTTTTGACTATGTTTTCGGCATTATAGAAGAAAAAGACAAGTCTAAGGTGCTTATAATAGGCGATAGTCTGTCATCGGATATTATGGGCGGTATAAACGCCGGCATTGATACTTGTTGGTACAATCCGGACAGAAAGACCGCCGATATAAAACCGACATACATTATAAATAAAATTACCGACCTTGAGCAGATCCTTAAATAATTTAACCCGTCGTTGCATACTTTAAAATTTGCAATGACGGGATTTTTTTGCATTATAAATACTTTTTTGCGAATACTATTTTAGGTGATTATACTTGAAAATTTTTAAAAAGGAAAATTTAAAAAAGTACGGCGGCGGACTTGTTATAGGCACGGTAAATTCAATGCTCGGCTCGGGCGGAGGAATGATTGCCGTGCCGATATTGCGGAAGTTGGGTTTTTCGCAAAAGGACGCACAGGCAAACGCAATAAGCATTATTTTACCTATATCGGTAATAAGCGCGGTACTTTATTTAATAGACGGCAACGTAAAAATATCCGATGCGCTGCCGTATTTGCCGACAGGG
This sequence comes from uncultured Eubacteriales bacterium, assembly GCA_934464615.1. Classification (GTDB taxonomy): domain Bacteria; phylum Bacillota; class Clostridia; order Oscillospirales; family Acutalibacteraceae; genus SIG565. The sequence goes on from CAKSKA010000001.1 coordinate 215,595, forward strand.
TTTTTAGGCGCGGTTATCGGTACGTTTTTGCTGTCTAAAATTCCGTCTAAATATCTTAAAAAAATATTTGCGGCATTTATGATATGGGCAGGCATACGCCTGCTGTGCAAATGAGTTGGCATGCCCTTACAGCAGGGCTTTTATCGGGCATAATAGCGTCAATGGGACTCGGCGGCGGCACGGTGCTGCTTATATATTTAACCGTATTCCTTTCTACCGAGCAGCTGACGGCACAGGGAATAAATCTTATGTTTTTTATTCCCATAGGCGTATTGTCGGTTATAATATACGCAAAAAAGAAAAGAATACAGTTTAAAAAGGTTGTTCCCATTGCCGTTTTCGGCGTTGCGGGTTCGTTTTTGGGACTTCTTATTACGCATATAATAGAGCGCGGCATGCTTTGCAAAATTTCGGCGCTTTTTCTTATAGCGTTGGGAATTTCCGAATTTATTACAAAAGATAAATCGGGTATTGAAAAAAATGCACAAAAGTGATATACTTAAAAAAGAATATTTGTTCGGAGGATAAGTATGTCAAGACCGACGCTTAATGATAAACAAAATAAGGTATATAACTTTCTTGTTGAAAAAATATCCGGCGGTATACCGCCGACAGTAAGGGAAATATGCAACGCCACGGGGATTAAATCAACCTCTACGGTGCATGCGATATTAAGTAAACTTGAAAATGACGGATATATTTCAAGGGGTGCGGGATTTTCCCGCGCAATAAAAATCGAAGGGGCGTCGGATTCGGCACAGGTGCCGGTAATAGGCCGTGTAACCGCAGGACAACCTATTTTGGCGGTTGAGGAAATTGTGGATTACATACCATATCCCACAGACAGTGCCGAGGGCTTGTTCGGTTTGCGCGTAATAGGCTACAGTATGAAAAATATAGGTATTATGCCGGACGATATTGTTATTGCGGATAAAAACGCATATGTGCGTGACGGCGACATAGTTATAGGTATGGACGGCGATGAAGCGACAGTTAAGCGCCTTATGCACGAAAAGGACGGCACGGTTGTATTTATGCCCGAAAACGAAGATTTTGAACCGATATATCCCAAAGAGCCGTCAATACTCGGTAAGGTAATCGGTTGTTACCGCAAATATTAAAATACGGAGAAACGGTATGAAAAAATGTGTTGAACTGTTTACCGACGGCGCGTGTTCCGGAAATCCCGGACCGGGCGGATGGGGAGCAGTGCTTAGGTATAACGGACGGGAAAAGGAACTGTGCGGCGGCGAAAAGGAAACCACAAACAACCGCATGGAACTTTCGGCTGCAATATACGGTTTAAAAGCTCTTAAGGAGCCTTGCATTGTAAGGCTTGTAAGCGATTCTAAATATTTGTGCGATTCGGTTAATAAAGGCTGGGTGCGGTCATGGCAGAAAAACGGATGGAAAAAGGCCGATAAAAAACCGGCGCAAAATATTGATTTATGGGAAGAACTGCTGGATTTACTTGATATGCACGAAGTGAGTTTTGAGTGGGTAAAGGGACACGCAGGCCATCCCGAAAATGAGCGCTGCGATGCTTTGGCGGTAAATTTCTACAAAAATTTGTAAAAAGTTTTCTTTTTCTATTGAAATGTATACTGTTTTGGTATACAATATATTCGCAAGAAAAAGTTATAAAAGAGGTAGTATAAATGAAAAGGTTTATTTATGCGGATAATTCGGCAACAACGGGCATTGCACCACAGGTGCTTGAAAAGATGATGCCCTACCTTACAACCGAATACGGAAATGCCTCAAGCCTGTATGAATTCGGCGGCAGGGCAAAAATGGCGGTTGAAAAGGCAAGGCAGCAGGTGGCGGATGCCATAGGCGCCACCGCCCGCGAAATATTCTTTACCGGCGGCGGAAGCGAGTCGGATAATTGGGCGCTTAAAGGCTATGCAAAGACAATGCTTAAAAAAGGTAAAAACCACATAATATCAAGCAAGTTTGAGCATCACGCCATACTGCATACTCTGGATGCGCTTAAAAAGGAAGGCATTGAGGTTACATTGCTTGACGTTCACAGCGACGGACTTGTCCGTCCCGAAGAACTTGAAGCGGCAATAACCGATAAAACAGGACTTGTAAGCATTATGTATGCCAATAACGAGATAGGTACTGTTCAGCCTATAGCCGAGATAGGAAAGATATGTCACGAGCACGGTATTGTTTTCCATACCGACGCCGTACAGGCAGTGGGCAATGTGCCGATTGATGTTGTAAAAGAAAATATTGATATGCTTTCGATGTCGGGACACAAATTCCACGGACCTAAAGGAATAGGCGCACTGTATATAAAAAAGGGAATATACTTCCCGAATCTTATTGACGGCGGCGCACAGGAAAGCGGCAGACGTGCAGGTACGGAAAATACCGTAGGCATTGTGGGAATAGGCGAGGCTATTACGTTGGCTGTAAAAAATATGGATAAACGCGCCGAGGTTTGCAGGGAAATAAGCAATTATATTATGGATAATTGCAGTAAAATAGAACGCTCCCGTGTAAACGGCGACAGAACCCACAGACTGCCGGGAAATGTAAGTATGTGCTTTGAGGGCGTTGAGGGCGAATCGCTGCTGCTTATGCTTGACGCAAAGGGAATATGCGCTTCAAGCGGCTCGGCCTGTACTTCCGGCTCCCTCGATCCGAGCCACGTATTGCTTGCGATAGGTTTGCCGCATGAAGTAGCACACGGCTCGCTACGTCTTACTTTCAGCGACGGCAATACTATTGAAGATGCAAAATATATTTGTGAGGTAATTCCTCCTATAATTGAAAGACTGCGTTCTATGTCACCGTTGTGGGATAGGATTAAAGCCGAAGAAAAAGCAGAAAGGAAGTAATTGTTTATGTATACACAACAGGTAATGGACCATTTTGAACATCCGAGAAACGTCGGCGAAATTCCGGACGCCAACGGTATAGGTGAAGTCGGTAATGCCAAGTGCGGCGATATAATGCGTATGTATTTAAAAATAGAAAACGGCATTATTAAAGACGTTAAGTTTAAAACTTACGGCTGCGCGTCGGCTATTGCAACAAGTTCGATTGCAACCGAAATGATAAAGGGACAGCCGATTGAAAAAGCGCTGGAACTTTCAAACAAAGCGGTTGTTGAGGCTTTGGGCGGACTTCCGACACATAAAATACATTGTTCGGTATTGGCTGAACAGGCTATTAAGGCTGCTTTGGCGGATTATTATAAGCGTCAGGGCGTTGATCCTACACCTTACGTCGGAGAAATTCATGACGACGACGGACATTGTGACAGCTGCTGCAGTTTGTAACACATAAAAAATAAATTCATTAAAAAGTCCTTTTTTTCATATACTTTTTCAGGAAAGATAAAATGAAAGAAGGGCTTTTTAATGACAAAAGAATTTTATCCCGAAGGTTTTATATGCGATACCGCACAAAATCGCAAACGGCTTAATACGCCGACTGATATTGCACAACTTGCCGCAACGCATGAAATTGCCGAATCTACGGCGTTTATATGCGATTCCGACCACAATCTTATAGTTGACCTCGGCTGTATGCGCGGTATAATTCCGCGTCAGGAGGGCGCGCTGGGCATTGCGGAAGGACAAATAAGGGATATTGCCCTTATTTCAAGGGTAGGCAAGGCGGTATGCTTTGTTGTAGATAAAGTGCAAACCGATGCTACAGGTAAAATGTACGCTATGTTATCGCGCAGGAAAGCACAGGAAATTTGCCGCAGGGAATTTTTAACCCGTCTTATACCGGGGGATGTTATAAACGCCCGCGTTACACATCTTGAAAGTTTCGGTGCGTTTTGCGATATAGGCTGCGGAATTATAGCGCTGCTGCCTATAGATTCCATTTCGGTTTCCCGAATTTCACATCCGAGGGATCGCTTTAAAGTGGGTATGGACATAAAGGTTGTGGTAAAACAAATAATGCCGGACGGCAAAATTATGCTCACCCACAAGGAACTGCTTGGCACTTGGAGCGAAAACGCACAGTTGCTTAACGCAGGCCAAACCGTAACGGGTATTATAAGGTCTATTGAGGATTACGGTATTTTTGTGGAAATTACGCCTAACCTTGCAGGTCTTGCAGAGCCGCGAAATGACGTATATGTGGGCAGTCCCGCAAGTATTTACATAAAAAGCATAATACCGGAAAAAATGAAGGTAAAACTTATAATTATAGATACGTTTGACAGCGAGTACATCACTCCTATAAAATATTTTTATACAGGAGAGCATATGGACAGTTGGTACTACTCTCCTAAAGATTCAATAAAGCAAATAGTAACAGAATTTTAAAAACGGAGGATTTTTAAAATGGAAGAAGAAAGAAAATGCAATGAAACTTCGTGTGACGGGAACTGCAATTCCTGCCCTTCGCATAATGCGGAAAGCACACCCGAAAGTTTTATTGAAAAACCCAACGAACACAGCCGTATTAAAAGGATTATAGGTGTTGTAAGCGGTAAAGGCGGCGTAGGCAAGTCCTTGGTTACTGCCGGTCTTGCCGTTATGATGAACAAAGCCGGATACAATGTGGGAATACTTGACGCCGATATTACAGGTCCGTCAATTCCGAAAATGTTCGGTGTAAACACAAGAGTTATGCAGGACGATACCGGCATTATACCCGCAACAACCGCAACGGGTATAAAGGTAATGTCGGTAAATCTGTTATTGCCCGATGCGTCGTCGCCTGTTGTATGGCGCGGTCCCGTAATTGCAGGAGCCGTAAAACAGTTTTACAGCGAAGTAAACTGGGGCGATACAGACTATTTGTTTATTGACTGTCCGCCCGGAACGGGAGATGTTCCGCTTACGGTATTCCAAAGCATACCGCTTGACGGAATTGTTATTGTAACTTCACCGCAGGATCTGGTATCCCTTATAGTTACAAAGGCATATAATATGGCAAAAATGATGGATATACCCGTTATAGGCATAGTTGAGAATATGAGCTATGTTAAGTGTCCGGACTGCGGAAAGGAATTCCATATTTTCGGTACGGGTAAAACCGAAACCGTTGCCGACGAACTCGGCGTGGATTTGCTTGCGCGTATTCCGATTGATACGGATATGGCAGCCCTTGTGGACAACGGTATGTTTGAACGCATTGACAACAACTATTTTACCGATGCTGCAAAATATATTAACAAAAACTTTCCGGTTGAAAAATAAAATTACAATTAATAAACCGCACCTCTTAAGAGATGCGGCTTATTTGTTTATATTAGGATTATTCGTTCGTTCAAGCAAATAATCTACAGATACGTTAAAGTAGTCGGCAATATTTATAAGTTCCGTAATACCGGGTTCGCGCTCGCCGGTTTCATATCTGCTTATGGTGTTCTGGTTGGTGTTTAAATCCATAGCAAGTTTTAATTGGGAAATACCTTTTGATTTCCTTATTTCCTTTAAACGCATAATGTCACCCCTTGACATTATTATCCCACTATGGTATATTTAATATATCCCGATTTGGGATATATTAAGGAGGAATATTATGGAAAACGAAAAGGTAAAACAAAAATCAGGATTTGCAACAGCGGCGTTGGTGTTGGGAATTATAGGTGCGGTACTCGCTTTTATACCCATAATAAATAATGTTGCATTTATTTTGGGAGTATTGGCGCTGATTTTTGCCATTATAAGTCTTTGCAAAAAAAGCAGCATAGGAATTGCGGCAGCCGGTATGATTTTGGCGATAGCGGCAATTGTTATTACAATTGTTATGCAAATGACTACTGTAAAGGCAATAAGCGATACTGTAAATGATGCAACAAGCGAGTTCTCATACAATATGGACAATATTACCGGCGAAAATACGGAGGACATACTTAAAAACGACGCTGATGTGGTTGTAGGCGCTTTTCAGATAATAAAGGGCGATTTTATTGATGAATATAAATTACCGGTAAAGGTTAAAAACAAGAGTAATGAGAGAAAATCATTTTCGGTTAAGATAGAAGCGGTTAATGCTTCGGGCGCGCGGATTGATGACGACACGGTATATGTCAATGATCTGAATGCAGGTCAGGAACAAAATTTAGAGGCTTTTGTGTTGGTAACGTCCGATATGGCAGGAAAATTAAAAAACGCGCAATTCAAAATTGTTGAAATTTCTATGTATTAACATTATGTTATTAAAAAAGACCGTTTCGGTATCATACCGAAGCGGTCTTTTAAATTTAACCTTTACAGCGCTTTAAATATTGCGCTGCCTTTAATTTTAATCCATCTGTAAAGTATCGCACTGAGAATAAGCGATAATACCGACAGCAAAATAATGTAAAGTACAAAGCCGATTTTATAACCTATCGCCAAATACAGTACGCAAAATACTGTCGGATACATAAATCCGAACAGCAGGGCCAGACCTACACAGGCGCTTTGTTTTATCGGCGTTATTTCGTTTGTCCATGTAAGGTTAGGCATTTTAAGTCCCAAAAACATTCCAAACAGGGCTGAAAGCAAGATGCACGATATTCCGGCTGCAAGTATCAGTAATATCTCTGCCGCGGTAAACACACCGGTAAACGCAAGGCAGACGGCAAGCAGTACCGCAGGGACTGCCGTTAAAATAAGCTGAACAGAGATTTTAGCCTTTATAACCTGATAGGGATTTATAGGCAGGGACTGCGCCAACCATAAACTTTTACCTTCAAGCGAAACGGAAGGCGCTGCCATATCGTTCATTGAAGCGAGTAAGCACAGCATTGTACATACTATAATTTCGGCACAACCGGCACGTTGATCGAAAATCATATCAAATACGGGTAAAAATGTGCGGCCTTTAATCAAAACGAATATTGCGCAGATAATTAAAAGCAGTACACCCATTCCGCAGTTAAGCATATAATTCGGGCTTGATGTAAATCGTGCAAACTCTTTGCCGAGCAGTGCGCTGTCGATGCTTTTCTGCTTTACACGCGTTTCGCGGTATTTCTTTTTTGAAGTGTTGCCGGAAGCGGTAGCTATTTTAAGGAAACTGTGAGAGATTGTTTTCCATACTGCCAAAAACAGTAAAATTATTACTGCCGATACGCTTAAAATTGCTGCTGTATTGCCTGTGCCGACCTTGCCGAATATATAAAGCGGATATGCGCTGCCTTTAATTTTATCTCCGTAAACGGCAAGATTTGCCAAGAGGTCGGCAATCATTTGCTGCGCCTTGAAATAGGCAAAATAATATACCGCAAAAAACAGCAGTGCTATAAACACCGTTATAAAACTTTTGTTTTTAAGTTTAAGACTGATTTTTGCAACGGCATACCCCAAAATACAGGAAAGGGTAAGTACAAACAGGGAAATAAGAGCCACCAGAACAATGCCGCCTATTACCGATAGAACGGTAAGCGGTGCCATTATCCAGTATACAATTACGGCAGGTATAATCACTACTCCCGAATACATAAGTCCCATTAAATAAACGCCTAATAAACGGGCGGTCATAATTGTATTAACGGGAATGGGCATACAAAGCAACAAGTCGTTATCTTTAGCAAGGTAAAGACCTGAATATGTATTGAACACACTGCCGAAGGTACCCAAAAATACGGCGGCCAGCCCCATTATTGTAAAATAAAGCCAACCCATATCCGCCGCCACCATAGCAGGACATAATACTACCGAGAGAAAAGCCGACATACCTCCTACTACAACAACCATAAGGAAAACGAACAAAACCGTGTATCCCACAGTTGCGCCTTTTGTACGGGCACGGTTTTTCTTCGCGTCGTAAGTATAACTGCGGAAGATTTCGGATATTTGCTTTTTTAAAAGGGTTTTCAGCATTGCTCTCCCTCCAGTTCGAGAAATACTTGTTCAAGGGAGTCGTCGCCCTTTACCTCTTCCATTGTTCCGGAGCGTATTAATTTTCCCTCCTTAATAATAGCAACCTTGTCGCACAGTTTTTCGGCAACTTCAAGTACATGGGTGGAAAAGAAAATCGCACCGCCGTCGTTGCATACATCACGCATCATACCTTTAAGCAAATGCGCCGCTTTCGGATCAAGGCCGACAAACGGTTCGTCCATAATTATTAATTTGGGATCGTGCATCCACGCGGAAATAAGCGCCAGCTTTTGTTTCATACCGTGCGAATACGCCGCAATGGGCTGTGCCAAATCGCCGGTAATTTCAAACGCGTCGGCATATTTGCGTATGCGCTCGGCACGCAAAGAAGAATCAATGCCGAAAATATCCGCAATAAAATTTAAATACTTTATGCCGGTCATATAGTCATACAAATCGGGGTTGTCGGGTATGTAGGCAATGGTTTTTTTACACTCCAGCGGATATTCTTTAATGGATTTTCCCGCTATGTATATTTCGCCTTTGTCGAACTGCAATATGCCTGCAACCGATTTAAGCGTAGTTGTTTTTCCGGCACCGTTGTGACCTATAAAGCCGTAAACTTCTCCGGCTTTGATGTGTAAACTTAAATCGTCAATCGCTTTTTTATCGCCGTAAGTTTTTGTAAGATGTTCAATTTTAAGCATTATATTTCCTCCGTATCGAAGTTGTTATTTTACGTCAATTCCGCCGAACATACACGAAGCGTTTATGTAAAGGGTAGGGGCATCGGGAATATTCGCGGTAAATTTTCTTTCGTCCGAAACGCCGCCGAACAGGGAATTGGAACTTATTTGAATGTTAATGGTGTCCGGTACAAGAATGTCAATTCCGCCGAAGACGGCAGACGCTTTAATAACGCAGTCTTTTTCTATTATTGCACGGCGTATGTCGCATTTTACTCCGCCGAATACGGCGTTAAGCTCGGCACCCTCAAATACTTCGCCGTCAGGAGTTATATCTATTCCGGCAAATGCGGCGGTTCCGTGCCGTATATCCGCACTGCCGTTTGTTACAGCTTTGTATGCATCGTTATGCCTGTGGCCGAAAATGTTGCCGAAAATCATACGCAGACCTATAATTATTACAACAATAGGCAAAAGCATCTTCCAAAGCATATCGTATTCAAGTATATCCCGACTGCACAAAAGTAAAAATACACCCAGACAAATGCCTATAATACTGCCTGTTTTGTCTTTATCGGTAACAAGACCGATTGCGCACGGAACAATTATAAATAAAGTCCACCAGCCTTTAAAAAACAGGGTAAACGATATTATCTGCAATGCGTTAAGCACCAGCAAAACACCCAATACAACAAAAACCGTTCCCCACAAAATACCGCTTAATTTTTTCATTTTTCTTCCGCCTTTCCGCTTTTAATATAATTAAGACTTGCCATAAACTGTGACGACAACATTTTGCTTATCTGTTCGTCTGTAAATTGACACATACCCGTAGCGCACAGACAGGATACGCCGTAGGTGTATATCCATACCGATTCAAATAACGCGTGTGCGGTTTGCGGATCAAATCCGTAACCGTTACACAGTATATCTATGCAGTACTCGGCTGTTTTACCAAGCCATGCGAAAACATCGTCAAAACAAACAGCACCTTTGTTTTGGCTCATAAACAGGAACCTGAAAAGCCGCGGCTCGTTACGGCTGAAAATAATCATTTGCATTCCTGCTTTTTTAAACATAGGCAGATTTCCTGCCGGCACTTCTATGTACGAGTTGTACAATTTCATAGCGGCATTAAAAACTTCGGATTTCAATTCCTCCATATTTGCAAATACCGTAAAAATAGGCCGTGCGGAACTGCCGAGCCTTTTGCCTATATTTCGCGCAGTAAGACCTTCGGCTCCGGATTCGCGAACTATATTGAGAGATACTTCGATTATTTCCTCCCTCTCAAATTTAGGCTTCGGCGGCATAGTATCATCCTCGTATAATAAAGTAGTAGTTTTTAGTGTCCCTCTCCAAGGACAATGTGCTACACTGTAAATGGTGCTGTGGATTGGTTGAATCATCCTACCGGATAGACGGTTTTTGAAAGGCTCCAACCACAGACCTTTGCAGTATT
>CAKSKA010000002.1 GCA_934464615.1 uncultured Eubacteriales bacterium
TTTCATATTGTTTTCCTCCAATAAATAATTTATTTTAGAAAGCTCAATATTAAAATTAGCAATATTTTTCTCAATTTCATTTTTTCTTTTATTAAGAATTAACGACATATCTTGTCCACCTAAAACTTTTTTAATGTTTTTAATTGATAAACCTATTTGCCTTAAGGATATTATCTTTGAAATATCAACTAACTGACTACTTTCATAATACCTATAACTCGTATCTTGGTCTATAAAAGCAGGTTTTAATAATCCTTCTTTTTCATAATATCTTAATGCCTTTATGGTGGTTTTAGACATTTTAGAAAAATCTCCTATTTTATACATATCTTGCCTCCTCAAATTATTTATACAACCTACTCTAAGGGGAGAGTCAATACTTTTTAATGAAATTTTTTAAATTATTAAATTGTAATTTGAATTGCTATTTAATCTTTTTAATTGGATGTCTTATTACTGTCTTTAATTTGCAAACATCACATTTTCTTGGATCACTTAAATATATTTCGTGATGGAATCTCGTATTAGTTATATCTAATTCATATCCATTTTCTTCTGCAAATTTGTGCATTTTCAATTTCTAATTCTTTAGTAGTAATACTAATCATAAAATCTATCCTTTCTAAACTTAAACACTAAAAAAGTACCAACTTCTTTTAGAAATTGATACTTATATATTTAAGTCCTAACTTTAAAAGTTAGGACAGATTTCCCAATGGAGCCGGGGACGGACTTGACTCTCGCGCTGCGGCGCTCGGTCATTCGGGCGGGCGCAATCGTCCACCGGAAGATTGCGCCCGCCCTCCTACTTCAAGTCCGCAAAACAAAAATTTAGACACCGCCGTTTAAAGCGATGTCTTAACTTGGAGCTGGTGGACGGACTTGAACCCCCGACCTGCTGATTACAAATCAGCTGCTCTACCAACTGAGCTACACCAGCGTATTAAGGCTTGAAATTTCAAACCTTAAATACTATATCATAACAATCATTTTTTGTCAAGCATTTTTAAAGCCTATTTTCACACATTTAAAAACACTCTTTAATCCATTTTACAGACAGTCCGAGCCACGACTGCAAATGCGGATACTGTGCAGCCGGTCCTACACCGTGCGGACCTGTCGGGTATATATGCAGTTCGCACTTCACCTTATTCCTAATCAGTGCCTGTGCAAACCGCAAGGAATTTTGCACATTTACGCAGCCGTCATCCGCCGTGTGCCATATAAAGCACGGGCAGGTGGATTCCGTTACATTTTCATCGCTTGAAAACTCACCTTTAAGTTCGGTATACTTATCTCCCAACAAATGACGCACCGAGTCGGTATTGGCAATTTTTTCGTCTGTGCTTATCACCGGATAGCACAATATCGCACCGTCGGGGCGGGCACTCATTTTATCGGTTTCGTCCCCGTAAATATTGCAAATATCCGGCTTTGTAGCCATCATGGAACACAAATGACCGCCGGCGGAAAATCCGCAGGTTATAATTTTATTATTTTTAATACCGAGTTTATCGGCATTGCGGCGCAGCACCTTAATTGCGCGTTGTGCGTCAAGCAGCGGCACCGGATATGTATACGGCGAAACACGGTATTCCACCACAGCGGCATTTATGCCGTTTTTATTGTAATACTGTGCAATTTGCCTGCCCTCGTGGTCGCTTGAGCGCAGATAATACGCGCCGCCCGGAAAAATCACAACGGTGGTGTCGGACTCTCCGCAGCAACGGTAAAATTCGATTTTGTTTAGGTTGTCATTTTCCGCATTGTTAATGTTTTTATCGTAAAACGGTATTTCACCGTCCCATATTTTCAGGACTTCCATAGTGCACCTATTTAATGTTTATATTTCTGTTTTTTGCTATGTCAAGCCTTGTAATTGCACGCAGCATTGAAATTTCCAAATGCTTATGTTCCATATTACTTTGTTTATGGGACAGTTTTTCAAGCGCTTTCTGACGTGCCGTTTCCGCGCGCATGGCATCTATATCGCCTGCCCACTCGCACGCCTCGGTAAAAATTATAACTGAATTGTTCTTTATTTCTATAAATCCGCCGGAATGATACGCAACATCGGTATTACCGTCGTGTTTTACGGTCATAGCACCGATGCCGAGTCCCGAAATCATAGGCATATGGTCTGCCAATACGGTAAAAATACCGTCCGTACCCGTAACGGTAACCGAATCCGCTTTGCCCGAAAACAGTTTTTTATCGGGCGCCATCACTTCAAGATCAAAGGTTTTTGCCATATTTCCACCTACTTATCTTCAAGCGTTTTTGCCTTTTGTTTTACCTGTTCAATATCACCGACATTAAAGAATGCCGCCTCCGGTAAATCGTCAACCTCGCCGTCGACTATCTGACGGAAACTTTCAACCGTTTGCTCAAGTGTTACAAACTGACCGTCTTCACCTGTAAATGCCTTTGCAACGTGCAGCGGCTGCGACATAAATTTCTGCAATTTTCTCGCCCTGTGTACCGCCAGCTTATCTTCGCTTGAAAGTTCATCCATACCGAGTATTGCTATAATATCCTTTAAATCGTTATATCGCTGTAAGTATTCCTGTACCTTACGCGCCACGTTATAATGCGTCTCGCCTACAAATTCCTTTTCAAGCAATCGGCTTGCCGACGCCAGCGGATCCACCGCCGGATAAATACCCTGTGCCGCAATATCACGGGATAAAACCGTAGTTGCGTCCAAATGTGTAAATATTGTTGCGGGAGCCGGATCTGTAAGGTCGTCCGCCGGAACATAAACCGCCTGTACCGAGGTTATGGAACCCTTATCGGTTGAGGCTATGCGTTCCTGCAGTTCGCCGAGTTCCTGCGCCAAAGTAGGCTGGTAACCTACCGCACTCGGCAATCTGCCGAGCATCGCGCTGACCTCGTTGCCCGCCTGTACATAACGGTAAATGTTATCCACAAACAGCAACACGTCCTGATTTTTTTCGTCCCTTAAGTATTCCGCCATGGTAAGCCCCGACAATGCTATACGCATACGGCTGCCCGAAGGCTCGTTCATCTGTCCGAAAGCCAGTATCGTTTTGTTTATAACACCGCTGTCGGTCATATCGCTTATAAGTTCGTTACCTTCTCTTGAGCGCTCGCCGACACCGGTAAACACGGAATATCCGCCGTGGTTTGTGGCTACATTGTGGATAAGTTCCATAATAAGCACGGTTTTACCTACACCTGCGCCTCCGAAAAGTCCTATTTTACCGCCCTTTGCGTACGGAACAAGCAGGTCTATAACCTTAATGCCGGTTTCAAGTATCTCGGTTGCCGGTTTTTGTACTTCAAGCGGCGGTGCGGCTCTGTGAATATCCCAGTATTCGTTTGCTTTTATCTCGCCCTTTTCGTCAATAGGACGGCCGAGTACATCCATCGCCCTGCCTATAACCGCGTCGCCTACAGGCACGCGTATACCCGTACCGTCGGAAAATACCGGCAGTCCGCAATAAAGTCCGTCGGTAGCCTCAAGCGCAACGCAGCGCACAACGCCCGATTCTATCTGACCGAACACTTCCATATGATAGTTGTTATCCTTATCCCTTATAAGCGCGTTTATCGGCGGTTCTTCGCCCGTGTTAAAACGCACGTCAATTACAGGTCCGGAAATTCTTATTATTTGTCCGTTAACGGTTGAATTCATAATCTGCCTCCGTATTGGAACTTAATTTTCTTCCGAAACGCTTGTTGCAGCGGCAATTTCGGTAATTTCGTTGGTTATTGAAAGCTGTCTTGCACAGTTGTATTCAAGATTTAACTTTGCAATCAGTTCGTCGGCATTGTCTGTAGCGCTTTGCATTGCTGTCATACGCGCAATGTGCTCGCAGGCATTTGCCTGACTTAAACACTCATAAATAACACCGGTTATACATTCCGGTATCAGTGTATCAAGCACGGTGTGTCTGTCCGGCTCGTAATTGGTTTCGGTAACGGTGTCATTATCACCTACATATCGCGACCGCAGCACCGGCAAAAGCGGAATACTCTCAACCGTTTGCACTGCCTGCGAATCAAACCGTGTATAAACTATCTCAACCGAGCCTATATAGCCGTTATCATACATCTGCATAAAATGCTCCGCAATATTGCGCGCATAATGAATACTCGGCTCGTGCGACGGACCGATCCATTGCAGTTCCGGTGTAATACCGCGGAATTTAAGCATATCGTATGCCTGTGCGCCTATTACCGCGATATACGATTTTTCATCGATTGTCATGTTTTTAAGGTAATAATTAACAACCGCGGTATTGTAAGCGCCGCAAAGTCCCTTATCGGAAGTTACAAGCAAATATGCCTTTTTTTTGCAGCCGTTTGGGTGGGTATAAACATGTTCCTGTCCGGTAAGTCCGGCAAAAACATCGCGCATTGCCGCACGCAGACGTTTCATATACTCTTTGTTATAATCAATATGCGTCATTGCACGTTTTGCTCGCGATGTGGAAAGCAGGTACATTGCATTTGTTATCTGCCGTGTTTCGTTTATGGCGGAAATATTGTGTTTTATCGAATTAACGTCCTTCATTATTCGAATACTCCCACTTGCCTATAATATCCCGTAAAGCGCCGTAGGTTTCATCGCTCATTTTTCCGGTACTGTCAATATTTGCCAGCATATCCGGCGCCGCGCTTTCAATATAATGCATAAACTGTGCCTGCGCGTCCTTTACCCTGTCCGGCGCAATGCCTGAAAAAGCGTCGCTGTAAAACGCAGCCAACAGCGTTACCATTTGCGACAGTTTATAAGGATTGCTGTTTTGCTGTTTAAACAATTCGGTTAAAATTCTGCCGTTGTCAAGCGCTTTTTGCGTTGCGGCATCCACGTCCGAGCCGAAACGCGCAAACACCATCATTTCCCTGTACTGCGAAAGGGTTATACGCAATGTTCCGGCAACTTTTTTCATAGCCTCTTCCTGTGCGCTTCTGCCTACACGCGATACCGAAAGTCCCGTATTTACCGCAGGCCGTACGCCGCTGTGGAACAAATCGCTTTCAAGATATATTTGTCCGTCGGTTATTGATATTACGTTAGTCGGAATATATGCCGAGATATTTCCGCCCGTAGTTTCAACAATAGGCAGGGCGGTGATTGTTCCGCCGCCTTTTTGTTCGCTTAAAGCCGCGGCGCGCTCAAGTAATCTTGAATGAAGGTAAAATACATCGCCCGGATACGCCTCGCGTCCCGGCGGTCTATGCAGCAAAAGCGACATTGCACGGTATGCAACGGCATGCTTCGAAAGGTCGTCGTAAATAACCAAAGCGTGTCCGCCCGAGCGTGCAAAGCCCTCCGCGACGGCGCAGGCGGCATAAGGAGCCAAATACTGCATTGCCGGACTGTCGGATGCCGTTGCCGCAACAACAACGCTGTATTTTAAAGCGTCGTTTTTCTCAAGCGTGTGTATAACCTGCGCCACGCTTGACGCTTTTTGACCTATAGCGCAATAAATACAAACGACGCCCGTATTTTTTTGATTAAGCACCGCGTCGAGCGCTATTGACGTTTTACCTGTCTGGCGGTCGCCGATTATAAGCTCACGCTGTCCGCGGCCTATGGGCACCATACTGTCAATAGCCGTTATTCCGGTATAAAGCGGCGTTTTTACGGGAGTCCTGTCCATAATTGTAGGCGCCGGACGCTCTACAGGCAAATAATCCTTGGTTTCCAGTTCTTTACCGTCCAACGGACGTCCCACCGGATCTATCACTCTGCCGAGCAGCTGCGGACCGACGGGTATTTCGGCAACCCTGCCGGTACCTTTTACCGTACTGCCTATATTTACCCTGTCCGCACGGTCAAGCAAAACCGCGCCTACGCTTTCAAGCCCCAGCTCTATTGCCATTCCGTAAACTCCGCCTTCAAACTCCAAAAGTTCGTTATAAAGGCAGTGCGACAGGCCTTCGATATGCACTACGCCGTCGCTTACATAAGTAACCGTACCCACGCTGTATATTTGCGGGGTTAGGTTTATCTCGCTCATTCTTTTTTTAAGAAATGCGCTTATTTCTTCTATTTTAAAATCGGACATATAATCACCTCTGCTTCAATACAACACAAAAGGCATTACACCAATGCGTTTTTAAACCGTGCAAGTTTTGAAGAAATACTGTAATCGTAAACCTTGCCGTCGGCAATAACCATAAATCCTCCTATAAGGGAATCGTCGGTTTTATGCTCGATCTCACGGTTGCCGAAACGCTCCGATACGCCGTCGCAGAGTGCTTTATAGGTATTCGCACTCATATTTCCGGCTGTTATTATAACTGTTTTTTCCATTTAAGATTATCTCCGAAATGATTATTGTTTTAAAAATTCTTCAACCGCCGCCATATTATCGGCGTCGTTTACATTACGGGCAAGAACTTTTCCGGCAATAGTAACGGCAAGTTCAGCCACGTCGCTTTTTGCGTCCTCAATGGCTTTTTTGCGGTCTGCCTGTGTTTTCGCCGTTGCCTGTTCAATAATTTGCGCGGATTGTTTCTTTGCGTCGTCAACAATTTTTTCGGCTTTTGCGTGTGCCTCATTCTGTGCGGCAAGCAATTCTTCTGCCGCTGTCTGTTTGCTTTCTTCAAGCAGTTTTTCGTATTTTTGCCGGCTTTCATCAGCCGCCTGTTTTTCGGTAGCGGCGTCCGCAAACGCCTTATCAATGCGTTCCTGACGCGCCGCTAAAAACTTTTTAACCGGCTTATATACAAGAAGTTTAACGATTAAAAAGAGAACAATTATATTAATTATATTAAGAACAAGGTCATACGGAACAGATGAAAAATCTATATTAGTCACCGTAATTCCCCCTATGCTTTAACTGCCAAAATAAGCGCAACAACGAAAGCGTAAATAGCGGTGGACTCCGCCAAAGCGCATCCGAGAAGCAGTATTGAGTTGATTTTTCCCGAAGCCTCAGGCTGACGCGCAACCGACTCAACGGCCTTTGCCGTTGCAAATCCCATGCCTATACCTGCTCCCAAAGCTGTTAACATTGCAATACCTGCACCAAGTGCTGCCATAATAATTACCTCCTGTTTTTACTCCATAGCTTCATTAATAAATGTAAGCGATAAGATTATAAATATATAAATTTGTATTATCGGGTGGAAAAGGTTAAAGTAAAGACCTGCTACTGCCGGTATACCGGACGCATATCCGCCGAGCGCACCTTTAAGCAAATCCATAACTATCATACCGCCGAGCATATTACCGAAAAGTCGGCACGCAAGCGAAATAGGAACGGCGACGTCGCTTAACACCTTCATCGGAAATATAATGGGCGTCGGTTTTGTAAGCGCCCCCAGTCTGCCGCCTATACCCTTTTTCTTTATACCGTAGAAGTTTATAAGGAAAAATGTTATAAGTCCCATTGCAAGCGTCATAACTATGTCGGAAGTCGGCGCGCGAAGTCCGAAAAGCTCGCTCGCGGCACAGCCCAACATAAACAGCGCCAAAGAAAACATATAAGGCGACAGCTGCGAAGAATAATCGCAGACATTTGTCTTTGTAAAATTATCCATCGCCTCAACCGCAAGTTCGATAATATTTTGGAATCCCTTGGGCTTATCCTTAAACCGCGGGAAAACAAAAAGCCTGAAAACAACCGCCAAAACGGTTATTATCGCGGTGATTTTATAAGCAAGCAGCGTGGTGTTTGCAACGGTAAATGTTTTGCCGAACAGTTTTAAATTACCGCCGAAAACCTCGGTACGCGGACTGAACATATCAAACTGTACTTCCATACTGTTTTTCATACCGGACAGTGCCGTTATTGTAACGCCTAAAAACATCCACACGGCAAATATTGCAATAAAAAGAAACAGTCTTCTCTTCTTTTTTATTTTCTTAAGTACCGCCGCGTCCGTTTGCTGCGCCGCATCCGGCATTTTTACAGACAGTCTGCCTACAAGACCTACGACAAACAAAACAGCCGAAATTCCCATCATTATTACAGATTTTGTATTCACTTTTTCTCATCTCCTTTGAGAAAAAACTCTCTTATTATAAACACTGCCGCCATAGCAACCATTCCCGCGGCAAGACCTATACCTGCCCATAGGATATTGCTGCGAAACAGCGTAAGGAAAAGCGCAATTGCCGCACCGTAAACCGCAAGTTTTAAAACCAGATACGGCAGAGCCGCCTTTATATTTGCGGCGGCGGTTATTATAGTAAGCATTTTTTTAAGACAAAAAAACTGAAAAATGCCGATTGCAAGGCCGACCGTAAAGTAAAGCATTCTCTTTCTCCTTTATAAATCCGTGCGCCGACATTACGGCACTTAATTTATTCATACATAATACCACTTTGTCCTTAATTTTTCAATAGTTATAATTAATGAATTTAAAACACAGGACCATAAAAAATTGTATAAAAATTAACGCCGAATAAAATCAAAAGCGGCAGGAAATTCCCGTCGCTTTTAATATTTAAAAACTCTTATCGTACTTTTTGCCTAAAAATTTTGCTTTTAAAAATCCGCCGCCCTTTTTAAACCAATTGATTTTTTCGGTAAATACAAGCGGACACTCGATATACTCTATACCGTTTGTCATAAGATATACGTCAAGCAGCAGCTCGCTTACTCTGCCGTAGAAACGCGCGTGGAAAGCGTCGTAATTTTCGCTCTGCATACGTTTTTCCAGTTCAAACAAAATATCAAACAGCCATTCGCAATACTTGTCCGATATATCCTTTTTCATAATATACATATTAAACATATGCGCGCTTGTGCGCTTTTTAAGATTTTCAAACTGAGCGTAATACTGCGGATATTTTTCTTTAATAATTTCGCCTGCGGTATCAAGCGGTTTTACAAACATTGTATGCTCGTAATGAGAATACAGCGTTTCTATATAATATTTACGTTTTACAGGGAGTATAACGTCGCTTTTTTCAAGCATTTTTCCCATTTGTTTGCCGTTTAAAATTTTATCAAACGGATCCCTGCCGCCGTTTTTTCCCTTAAAATGCCTGCGGTAATGTGCAAGACCTATATACTCGGCATCTAAATTTTTCCACGCCCAATAAAGACCGGTAAGTTCGCAAAAGTAGGGATTTTTTTCCGATATATTATCCCCTGTGTTGTCCGGTGTATAGCCTATATCCGCCTTACCCTGTGCGCCGACCTGTACCGGCAAATAGCATTTGTCCTGCGGCATACGGTAGTTTTTATGTGCGGCTACAATAACTTTAATATCCAATATATACAGCCTTTCTACTTTGCGCCTCTTTTAAAAAGAACGGCGGATATTGTTTTAAATATGCATTTAATATCCAACAGTATACTGCAATTTTGCGCGTAATACATTTCAAGCGACAGCCTGTCCTTGTAAGACAGCGCACTTCTGCCGTTAGCCGCCCACCAGCCTGTAATTCCCGGACGTACACTTCTGTAAATTTCGGGATCGCCGCCGTGTGCTTCAAGTTCGCCTTCAACAAGGGGGCGCGGACCTACCAACGACATATCGCCTATAAGCACGTTTATAAACTGCGGTACTTCATCAAGCGAGCATTTACGCAAAATTTTACCTACTTTTGTTATGCGCGGATCATCATCAAGCTTTTGGTTAAGTTCCCATTCCCTTTTGCGCTGCGGATCTTTAAGTAATTCCTTTAATACATCATCGGCATTCTTAACCATTGAGCGAAATTTAAAAATCCTTATTTTCTTGCCATGCAGCCCCACACGGTCCTGACGGTAAAATACACTTTTAAAATCTCCGCTTAACACATAACATATTTTTACTATAACCGTAAGCGGAATTAAAAGCACGCAACCTATAATTGCAAAAATTATATCAAAAAGCCTTTTTACGGCGCGATACACAATTTTTTTATTTTTTTGCATAATAAAAGCATCACTACTTTATCATTATTATAACCCACAAGTCAGGGATATGTACCTATTATATCCATTTTGTCCTTGTTTGTCAATTTTTATCGTAAGCCTAAAACGGTATTGACTTATTAAGAGTATATTATTATAATGTTGTTGCAATATGCATTAGGAGGAATTATTATGACAATAGAACAGCTTATAACTCATAATCCGGATGAAAAACCGCTTGAAAATTTAGTTACGGACGGTGGATTTTGCGGAATTTTCCGCACGATTGCCTGTGTCGGCGACAGTTTGTCCTCGGGAGAATTTGAATCTTTAAACGAAAAAGACGAAAAAGGCTACCATGATATGTTCGAATATTCATGGGGACAGTACTTTGCCCGCATGGCAGGCTGCACGGTATACAATTTTTCTGCCGGCGGTATGACGGCGAGAACATATATGGACTCCTTTGCACAGGAAAAAGGCTATTGGGATAAAGACAAAGCCGCACAGGCTTACATAATAGCGCTTGGTGTAAACGATTTATCCACGTGGCGTCCGGATATAACTCCGGGAGACATAGACGATATTGATTTAAACGATTACCGCAACAACCGCGATACGTTTGTTGGCAACTACGCGGCTATTATACAGCGTTACAAGGAAATACAGCCGCACGCAAAATTCTTTTTGGTTACAAGGCCTAAGATCGACGATACGGACGAGATTAAACGTTTTTGCGAATTGCAAAGTATACTTGTTAAAAAAATTGCATCGCTTTTTGATAATACATATGTAATTGATTTGTATGAATACGCACCGATGCGCGACGAACAGTGCAGGAAGGAATTCTGGCTCGGCGGTCATATGTCGCCGGCAGGTTATCTGGCTTTCGCTAAAATTATGACATCGTATGTGGACTATATTATACGTCACAATATGGATGACTTTAAGCAGGTCGGCTTTATAGGCAAAGATTTTTACAACAAAAATTACAAAAGGTAAATTAAAAGCAAACCCCCACCGTGTAACACGGTGGGGGTTTTATGCATTTAAAAAACAAAGTGCAGTAAAAGCATATAACATACCGTTCCTGCCGTTATTGAAAGCATCATATTGCGCTTAAGTATATGTACTGCGGCTGTCAATGCTATGGATATAAATTCCGGCAAGCCGTGGCTGCCGGTTAAAAAATTTACATTCCTTACACAATATATCACCAGCATACCGAATACCGCCGTGGGCAGCCATTTACCCATATACTGTATAATTTCAGGCGTCTTTCTGTTTTCATTAAATACAATAAACGGAAGAAAGCGGGTTGCCATGGTTCCGGCTATGCAAAGGCCTATCGTTATTATTTGCTGTGGTATCGTCATCATCTATTTTCCCACCTTACAGCCTTATTTTTAAGACACAGCAGCAAAACTACTATTGCCGCCATTGACGGCAGCATAAACGAATCCGCCCCGAAAACCAGCATACAGACCGCCGACACCGCAACGCCTATTACGGATACGGTATGATTTTTTTCTTTAATCCACTGCTCGGTAAATATTACGGTAAACATAGCGGTCATTACAAAGCTTATGCCCGAAGTATCAAACTTAATAAGCGAACCGGCAAGTCCGCCGAAAGTCGCACCGACAACCCAATAAATCTGGTTAAGCAGCGTTACAAAAAACATAAACCAACCCTTGTCCACACCGTCGGGAATTTTTGCGGTATAATTTACGGAAAATGTTTCGTCGCACATACCGAAAATAAGGTAGAACTTTTTAGCGCCCATACCTTTAAATTTATCAAGCATTGAAATTCCGTAAAACAAATGCCGTGCCTGAATTAAAAGCGTCATTACAAAAACCTGCAGCGGCGCAAACGGGCTTAACAGCATTTCAACCGCCACAAATTCAAGCGAGCCACCGAAAATCAGGCAGCTCATTATCATGGGATAAACAAAGGAAAACCCCGCGGAATTCATATATATGCCGTAGGCGGCACCTAAAAACAAAAAACCTGCCATAATGGGCAATGTATGCGGAAACGCCGCTTTTAAAGCTTTAATTTTCATAAATACTCCCACAACGGCGGCATACAAACACTCTGTATAAAAGCAGTCAGTCCGCCATACGATCTTTTACATATTTTATTTGCGCTTCTACCGATTGCACGCTTGTTCCGCCTTTGCTTATGCGCTTTTCAACACACGCAGATAAATCTATTGCCGAATACACGTCCTTATCAAAAAGGTCGCTCATTTTTTTGTATTCCTCAAGCGGTATGCTCTCAAGGTCGGTGTCCTGCTCTATGCATTTTGCCACAGCCGTACCCGAAATTTTATACGCAGTACGGAACGGCATACCTTTTTTTACAAGATAATCCGCTAAATCGGTTGCATTTATAAATCCTTTTTTTGCGGCGCGCAGCATATTTTCGGGTTTTGCTTTCATTGTGCTTATCATACCGTCAAAAATATTTATGCACTTTTTCACCGTATCCACGGCGTCAAATACGCTTTCCTTATCCTCCTGCATATCCTTGTTGTATGCAAGCGGCAATGCTTTAAGCGTGGTAAGCATGGCTATAAGGTCGCCGTATACTCGTCCCGTTTTCCCGCGCACCAACTCCGCCATATCGGGATTTTTCTTTTGCGGCATTATTGAGGAACCTGTGGTAAATGCGTCGGACAACTCTATAAACGAAAATTCAAGACTTGACCACAGCACCGTTTCCTCGGCAAAGCGGGACAGGTGCATCATAATAAGTGAGATACAACCGAGCAATTCCACGCAGAAATCCCTGTCGGATACGCCGTCTATACTGTTAAGTGCAATCGAATCAAACCCAAGCGCCGCCGCTTCGGCATCACGGTCGGTATTGTATGTTGTACCGGCAAGTGCACAACAGCCTATAGGACACACGTTTATGCGTTTGCGGCAGTCTTGCAGCCTGTCAATATCACGCAGCAGCATCATACTGTACGCCATAAGCTGATGTCCGAATGTTATCGGTTGGGCGCGCTGCAAATGGGTATATCCCGGCATTATGGTTTGCTTGTATTGCTCCGCCTTTTGTGTAACGGTTTTTACAAACTTTTTAAGCAGTGCGGATATCTCGTCGACTTCATCCCTTAAATAAAGCCTTGTGTCAAGCGCGACCTGATCGTTCCGACTGCGTGCGGTATGCAGTTTCTTGCCTGCGTCGCCTATGCGCGCGGTAAGTTCCTGCTCTGCAAACATATGTATATCCTCGGCGTTTTCGTCTATTAAAAGCGCACCCGATTCAATATCGGCAAGTATGCCGGAAAGACCGTCGATTATTGCATCGGCGTCTTTTTTGTCTATAATACCGCAGTCGGACAGCATGGCTGCGTGCGCCATACTGCCCTCTATATCCTGCTTATACATTCTGCTGTCGATTTTTATGCTTGAGTTAAACTCGTCCGCCGATTTATCCGTAACGCCGGATGTCCTGCCGGCCCACATTTTACCCATTTTAAAACCTACTTTATATTATTTTTAACTTTCATTTTGGCGTATACCTTTGTCGGCAGTCCGTAAAGGTCTATAAATCCGCCGGCATCCGCCTGATTATACACATCGTCCTCGTCAAATGTGGCAATTTCCGGATCGTAAAGCGAATACGGCGAGGTAACGCCTGCGTTTATCATATTGCCTTTGTAAAGTTTAAGCGTCACATCGCCCGTAACTGTTTTTTGTGTGGTTTTTACAAAGGACAAAATTGCTTCGGTAAGGGGTGTAAACCACTGCGCGTTATAAACAAGTTCGCCGAGTTTTTGCGCCACAAGCGCTTTGTAATGTGCGGTTTCTTTATCAAGGCAAATGCTTTCAAGCACATTATGTGCCTTGTAAAGTATTGCGCCGCCGGGGGTTTCGTAAACGCCGCGGCATTTCATACCTACAAGACGGTTTTCGACAATATCAAGCAAACCTATGCCGTTTTCGCCGCCGAGTTTATTAAGCAGTGTTACCACGCCTACCGAATCCATTTCCTCGCCGTTTACGGCAGTGGGAATACCCTGCTCAAAATGGATCTTAACATATGTCGGCTTATCCGGCGCCTGCTCGGGCGATACGCCCATCTCCAAAAATCCTTCTTTATTATACTGCGGTTCGTTTGCCGGATCCTCAAGGTCAAGACCTTCGTGCGATAAGTGCCAAATATTCTTATCCTTGGAATAGTTTGTTTCCCTGCTTATTTTAAGCGGAATTTTGTGCGCTTCGGCATAATCTATTTCTTCATCCCTTGATTTTATATCCCACTCTCTCCACGGGGCGATTATGGGCATATCGGGCAAAAATGCTTTTATCGCAAGTTCAAACCTCACCTGATCGTTGCCTTTACCGGTGCAGCCGTGACAAATAGCGTCTGCGCCCTCCTTTACGGCAATTTCCGCAATGCGCTTTGCAATGGGCGGACGCGCAAACGCGGTACCCAACATATAATCTTCATACAGTGCCCCCGCCTGAACACAGGGAAATACATAATCGTCCAAAAATTCTTTTGTCAAATCCTCTATATAAATTTTGGACGCGCCCGTTTTAATAGCCTTTTCCTCAAGTCCTTCAAGTTCGCTTTTTTGACCTACGTTTCCCGAAACGGCTATAATTTCGGGATTGTTATAGTTCTCCTTAAGCCACGGAATAATAATTGATGTATCAAGTCCGCCGGAATAAGCAAGGACTATTTTTTTGTATTCTTTTTTCTGCATAGCAATTACCCTTTCTTTACTTTGCTTTATTTTATAATGCAATTATATGCACTGTTTCCTGCTTTGTCAAGCATTTTCTGCAAAATTATGCAATATTTTAATAAAATTATTGCATATGACTGCATATTATGCAAACTTATCATTAAATATATTAATACATTTTTTATTTTTACTTCTTGCATACTTATACGCTTGATATGCCCCGCCGTAATTATGTTCAATATAAAATACTGCCAAGTCAGATTCGTCAATCATTCTTTTGTTACGAAAATCAAAAGCCGATTTAAAATACTTTTCATCATATACGTATATATCATCATAATATTCCTCAAAAGTTACTGAATTGTTTATATATTCAGCTGTATAATACGGCAATACAAGTTCGTGAGATATCCTTTCGTCATCGTGTTCTTTTTTAAACTTATGTATCGTTTGTGAAACTAAATTATCAAATTCTCCGTTCCTTCCTACAAGGAAAGTCACAAAATTATTTTCACAAATACAATTTTCCACAATATCCTCAAGCTTGTGCTCAACATCGTTAAAACCGTTTATCTGTCTATGACCGAAAAAACTAACTGTAAAATTTCCATGTATACGCATATAATCACCTTTATCAAAATTCTAATTACAGTTTAACATAACGGTAATAATATTACAATCTTTGTGTATATTACCTCTGTAAAAAGCGGTAAAATAATTACAAATTAATAAAGGATTTTTAAATATGGACTATATACATGAAAGGTTAAATAAATTGCTTAAAGAGCGCGGATGGTCCGAATACAAACTCGCAAAGCAGTGCGGTCTGTCGGAATCCACGCTTGCAAACATTTTCAGACGCAACAACTGTCCGTCCTTTACCACACTGCAAACAATTTGCGACGGATTTAACATATCGTTATCGGAGTTTTTTACAGACGGTGAAACTGTAGAGTTGACACCTGAACTTAAAAATTTATTTAACAGATGGATCGATTTAACATTTAGTGTGACAGGACTCAAACCTGCCGCGGTTTCGCTCGCCGCCTTTTAGATTGCGGCTTTGCGTTTATTTTTGCAAGGCGTCAGCCTTGCTGCAAATTTCTCGCTTCGCCGAATATAAAATTCGACGGCAGAAACTTTTAACCTATCGAAACTAAAAATTTTGTTATAAGACGAAGCCGATAAAACGCAGGAATACTGCCGTATTTCAAGTTTTGAGGCAATGTATTATGCAAAATTTTGTTTCGTAGGCGTGACAGGTTTGAGTCCTGTCACACTAAACAAAAGGAAGCCGTTTTAATGATAATAGAGGCTTTTAAAGACTGAATTTAAAAACGCCCCGTAGTTTAAAACTACGGGGCGTTTTTTACATAATAAAATTTAAATTTTCTTTAACAGTTTAAGCACTGTCGCAAGGCTTTCCGGCGTTACGCGGTCTATAGGCTTATTATTTTTAACAGCGTCGGCAAAATAGCGTATTTCGTTTGCGTATGCGTCGGTTTGCGGCAACGCAATGTCGCCGTTATCCGCACTGCCTGCGGCAAACGGGGTAAATATTTTACCGTCCGATTCATAAACGGTCAGGGTATGTTTTTCGTTAATCAAAACCGCTTTTTCGAATTGGAAACGGAAAGTCGCACCGAACGGCACCGGAGCGTTATACCATGCGGCTTCGGTATTAATGCTGAAATTATCATACTTGTAAATCGCATTTATATAATCCTGTTCCACACGTTTGCTGCGGAACACGGTACTGTCTGTCGGGGCACCGAAAGCGTAAACCAAAAAGTCAAGGTCATGTATATGCAAATCAAACGGAACAAGACCGCTGCGTTTTTCGTCAAACATCCAGCCGTCCCAGCTCCAAACCGGCTTTTGTCCGAGGCGCGTCATTGTACCCGAAAGCAATTCGCCGTATTTTTTGCTGTCGAAAACTTCCTTTACAAAACTGTATTCATCCCAAAAACGCAATACCTGCGCTATCATATACTTTACGCCGTTTGCCTTTGCGGCGGAATATACTTTTTCAATATCTTCTGGATCCAGCGACACAGGCTTTTCGCATATTACATTAATACCCTTGTTTAAAGCAAGCAGAGAATATTCTGCATGCAAATATGTAGGCAGGCATATGTCAAGTATGTCCGATTTTTCGTTATCCAGCATTTCCTTGCAATCGGTGTAATGCTTAAATTCGGGATGCAGTTCCAGCCTTTCGGTACGTATGTCGCAAATTGCGGTAAGGTCGGCATCCTTCATACCTTTCCACGCATTGATGTGCGCCGCGCTTATACCGCCGACGCCTACAAGACAAACCTTTAACATAATTATTCCTCCCCGTAAATTTCGGAAATTATTTTACTTAAATATTTTTTTGCATTTAATATATCGGTCATTTGCTGTTCGCCGCCGATTTCGCGCTCTATCGTAACAAACCCGTCGTAACCGTAATCGCGAAGTTTTTTAAACACCTGTACAAAATCCACCTTGCCGTCGCCGACGGGTACTTCCTTGCCGAGCGAATGGCCGTCTGTGGGGTACATTCCGTCCTTGGCGTGCAAATTTTTAACGTATTTTCCGAAGACATCAAGCGCGTCCGCAGGATTTGCTTTTCCGTAAAGTATAAGATTTGCGGTGTCAAGATTTACGCCGAGGTTGTCTTCCCCTACCGTTTCAAAACAACGCAGCATTGCCGTGGGGGTTTCCTGTCCCGTTTCAAACAGCAAATTCTGTCCGTTTTGTTTGCAGTGCAGCGCCACGCGTTTTACGGCGTCGCACAGTCCGCTGAAAAGCGGATCGTTGGGATCTTCGGGAATAAATCCCATATGTGTTACAACATTTTTTACATTCAGCTTTACGGCGAAATCTGAGCCATGGCACAAATTTCCCACTCTTTTTTCCCGCAGTTGCGGCGGAACAAGGCCTATTGTTTTAGGGCCTTCGTAAAAATTCCATTTACATTCCCCCTCATATCCGCACCAAAATGCCGAAACGGTAACCCCGTACTTTTCCGCAAGTCCGTTTATTTGCGCCGCCATATCGTCGGTCTGTTTTTCCTGTTTCCAGGAAATAATCTGACAGTTGTCAAAACCGTTTTTCCGCAAAGCCGCAAATTTTGACTCAAGCGGGTTATCATCATCAATATAAACGCAAGTTCCTATTTTCATACCCACGCCTCCTTTGCCTTTATTGTATCATCGTTATACCTTTTGTAAAGAAATAATATTTACGCAAAATAGCACTGTATTATCTTTTTAAAAGTAAAAAAACACCCGTTTAACCGAAACCGGAAAAACGGGTGTACAAAACATATAATTAATAAGCTATTCCCTGTGCCAGCATAGCGTCGCAAACCTTTTCAAATCCGGCAATATTGGCACCTGCAACAAGGTTGCCCTTAAGGCCGTATTTTTCTGCCGCATTATAGCTGTTATGGAAAATGTTAACCATAATATCGTGAAGTTTTGCGTCAACTTCGTCAAATGTCCAGCTGTAACGCATGGAGTTCTGGCTCATCTCGAGCGCGCTTGTGGCAACGCCGCCGGCATTTGCAGCCTTTGCCGGTCCGAAAAGCACTCCTGCTTTCTGGAAAGCCTCGATAGCTTCGGGAGTGGACGGCATATTTGCGCCCTCTGCAACAGCCATAACGCCGTTTTTAATAAGCGCTTCGGCAGCCTTACCGTCAAGCTCGTTCTGCGTTGCGCAAGGCAGAGCGATATCGCACTTAATTGTCCAAATATCTTTACAGCCCTCGTGATATTCTGCGCCGTCAACACGGTTTACATATTCCTTAATTCTTCCGCGTTCAACTTCTTTTATCTGGCGTACAACATCAAGATTTATGCCGTTTTTATCGTAAACATATCCGTTGGAATCGGACATTGCAACAACCTTGCCGCCGAGTGTCTGCGCCTTTTGGCAAGCATATATCGCAACATTGCCCGAGCCTGAAACAACAACGGTCTTGCCTTCAAAGGAATCGTTTTTCATGCATTTAAGCATTTCCTTTGTATAGTAGCAAAGTCCGTAACCGGTAGCTTCCGTACGGGCAAGCGAGCCGCCGTAGGAAAGTCCCTTACCGGTAAGTACGCCCGTGAACTCATTGCGGAGTCTCTTATACTGTCCGTAAAGGTAGCCTATTTCCCTGCCGCCTACGCCTATATCGCCTGCCGGTACATCCGTATCGGCACCGATATGCTTTGAAAGCTCGGTCATAAAGCTCTGGCAGAATCGCATAATTTCCATATCGGATTTACCCTTAGGATCGAAATCGCTGCCGCCCTTACCGCCGCCTATCGGCAGACCTGTAAGACTGTTTTTAAATACCTGCTCAAATCCGAGGAATTTAATAACCGAAGCGTTTACGGAAGGATGCAAACGCAAACCGCCCTTGTACGGTCCTATAGCGGAATTAAACTGTACCCTGTAACCGCGGTTTACCTGTACTTTGCCGTTGTCGTCAACCCAGGAAACACGGAAGAATATCATTCTTTCCGGCTCTACAAGGCGCTCAAGCACGCCGTTTTCTTCAATCTTTTTGTTTGCGGCAACTACCGGCTCCAAAGATTCAAGCACTTCTTTAACAGCCTGTAAAAATTCCGGCTCGCAAGCGTTGCGACGGCATACGGTGTCGTAAACTTTGTTTAAATATTCGCTTTTAAACATACACATTATCTCCTATCTTAAAATTTCATATATAAGCATAATACTGCTTTTTCACATTGTCAAGAAAAATTCGTCAATTTTTACGTTTAGGCAAGTTCGGATTTATTATCGCTTGCCTAGTCGAGCCCTGCCACACTATTCTAAAATCCTCTTGAACTTCCGCCGCCGGAAAATCCGCCGCCTCCGCCGGAAAAACCACCGCCGCCCGAGAATCCGCCGTGCGAGCCGCCCGTAAAGCCGCCGCCCGTAAAGTTGCCCGGACCGCCGAAAAATCCGCCGTAATAGTTTTTGTTTCGCCTAAGCATAAGCATTATAATTATTATTGCTACGACCAATATGGGAAGTACAACAACAAATGGCACGTCGTCCTCGTCCGATACAGGCTGATAATCCTCATCCGGCGACATACCGTATTCAATATAGACTTCATTAACTATGGAATCATACACGCTTAAAAGTCCGTCGCCGAATTTATCGGCCTTAAAGTAATCCATACCGTAAGTGTCTATAATTCTGCCTGTTTTACTGTCGGGCAGTGCGCCCTCAAGTCCGGTTCCCACCTCTATGCGTACCTGTCGGTCTTCGCTTGAGAGTATAAGCAATACGCCGTTGTTTTTATCCTTATCGCCTATGCCCCATTTGCGCGCAAGATTAAGCGAATAGGTTTCTATGTCCTGTCCGTCAAGATTTTTTACGGTAACCACAACCGCCTGTGCGTCGCAGGCATTGTACAGCTTTTCGCCCTTTTGCATTATTTCCTGTTTTTGGGCGTCGGTTAAAATCCCCGCAAAGTCATTTACAAAAAATTCGCTTGTAGGCTCGGGCAAAGCGCTTTTTGCCGCAGCTGCAACGCATACGCAAAAGCACGCCGCCAAGCATAAAAATACCGATATAATTTTTTTCATTTTTCTTTATTAAAAGGAAACGGTCGGAGCTTCCTGTGCGGAGGATGAAGCCGAGAAAAGCTCGCTTTTTTCAAATCCGAACATACCGGCAAGGATGCTTGTCGGGAAACTGCGAACGGATTTATTGTACGTTGTGGCTGCGTCGTTATAATCTTTTCTTGCAACGGCAACACGGTTTTCGGTGCCGGCAAGTTCGTCCTGCAAAGCTACATACTGCGTGTTTGCTTTCAAATCGGGATAAGCCTCGGTAACGGCATTTACCCAAACGGAAATGGATTTATCAAGTTGGTCGTTCGCATCGCTCAACGCTTTTGCGTCCGTAGCATTATTAACTGCGGAACGCGCCTGAGTAACGGCGGTCAATGTTTCCTGTTCGTAATCGGTATATCCCTTTACGGTGTTTACAAAGTTTGGTATAAGGTCTGCCCTGCGCTGAAGCTGAACCTGAATGTCCGAGTATTTTTGTTCCACTGCGGTCTGCTTTTCAACAAGACCGTTATAACCGCCTATAAACGCGCCGGCTATAATAACTATTACAAGAACAATAACGCCTATGATTACGCCTTTCTTTTTCATAAAACTACTCCTTTATTAATTGTTTTTTTCATATATTAAACGAAGCCCTTCAAGCAAAAGGTTTTCGTTATATATTATATTGCGCGAACAATGCTCTATTATTTCTTTCGACAGTCCGCCCGTAGCAATAACCGTTGCGGTTTGACCGAGTTGATTTTCAAAACGGTCTATAAGTCCGTCAAGCATTGCCGCCGTACCCAGCACTAAACCTGAGCGCATACAGTCCGCGGTGTTTGTACCTATGGGTTTGCGCGGAGATTCTATGCTTACATCCGGCAGGGCGGATGTATTGGCTGTAAGTGCCTGCAGCGTAAGATTTACGCCTGCGGCTATTGCGCCGCCTATAAATGTTCCGTTTTCGTCAAGAACCGACAGGGTGGTTGCCGTACCCATATCTATAATTATGCAGGGCATAGTGTATTCGGCCAATGCGCCTGCCGCGCCTGCCGCAAGGTCCGCACCCAATTGCGCAGGATTATCTATTTTAATGTTTATTCCGGTTTTAACGCCGGGCCCCAATTCCAAGGGGATTATATTACAGAGTGTGGATATTGCCGCCGAAACGGATTTTGAAGCCGCCGGCACCACCGAGCATATAATTGCGTCCTCTATACATTTATAGTCGCTTCCGTGAATTTCCAATACATCTTTAATATGTATTGCGTATTCGTCCGCCGTACAGTTTTTATCGGTTGCAAGCCGTGCGGTAAAAAGCAATATTTCATCATCAAAAAGTCCCAAAGTTATATTTGTGTTGCCTATATCTACAGCCAAAAGCATTTTTATCACCCTTACAATACAGTTACTGTTATTTTACAATATATAACCGATTTTTTCAACACTTTAAAATTGCCACGGTAAATATGCCGCGCCAACCGCAAACAACACAGCCGGTAACATATTTGCAACGCTGATTTTTTTGCCCCATACCAAATTTATACCAACGCAAAAAATCAAAACAGAGCCTATAAGCGATAAATATGAAACCGCGGTCTGCGTCATAACGGGGGAAACAAGCCGCGCAAGCAAGGTCATACATCCCTCAAAAACAGCTACTGGAATTGCGGAAAACACAGCGCCTTTACCCATGGAAGAAGCCATTACCGCAATTATAATAAGGTCTAAAACGGATTTTACCGCCAGCACCGAAAAATCTCCCGACAAGCCGTCCCGTATTGCGCCCACAATAGCCATTGCACCGACAGACACAGTAAGGGACGCCGTTACAAAGGCGTTTACAAATCCGCCGTCGCGGCTGTTGCCGGTTTTTATTTTAAGCCATTCTCCGAAACGCGCAAATCCTTTTTCTATACCTATAAGTTCACCCGTTACACTGCCCAGCGCAATGCAAAGGACTACCAACATTGATCTGCCGCTTAATATTTTTCCGTCCTGTATGCTTAGTGTGACAGGACACGAACCTGTCACGCCTACGAAACAAAATTTTGCATAATACATTGCCTCAAAACTTGAAATACGGCAGTATTCCTGCGTTTTATCGGCTTCGTCTTATAACAAAATTTTTAGTTTCGATAGGTTAAAAGTTTCTGCCGTCGAATTTTATATTCGGCGAAGCGAGAAATTTGCAGCAAGGCTGACGCCTTGCAAAAATAAACGCAAAGCCGCAATTTAAAAGGCGGCGAGCGAAACCGTGGCAGGTTTGAGTCCTGTCACACTGACATACCTTCCATAGCGCCTGCTATGGCAATAAACATAACGCTTATACCGCACGTTTTGCCTATTGCGTCGCGCGCTTCGTCTTTAAACAGTTTACCGAACAAAAGTCCTGCCATACCGCCCGCTGCAATGCCGGCTGTATTGATAATTGTGCCGAGTCCTATCATTTTCCATTATCCCTTTGCTTACATACTGTACTTTTCCGTATATTCCCCCATGCCGTTACAGCACGATCCAATAACGCTTTACAAAAACATTTTCGTCCGAATCATAGAGCCTGTTTTCAAATACGCCGCCGTTTTCCTCTGTGGGTAAAACAAAATCCGGCATAAAAGCCCTCCTGTCAATAAATAATTATACTACCGGATTTGCCGTATTTCAATAAATAAGTTGACAATCCGCAAAAGCAACTGTATAATAATAGAAATTCTAATATTAGATTATTTACGGAACGGGGATTTTTATGGAAGAATTTAATTTTACCGCCTCAAAGCTGTTTTGCAGCGCAAACAGATTTATTGAGGCTTACCACACGGTATTGCAGCCGCTTTGTAAGGAAACAGGGCTTCCGCCTTTAGCCGTTGATATTTTAATGTTTATCGCCAACAATCCCGAAAGTTCGACCGCGAAAGATATTTGTAAATGCCGCGGACTTAAATCCGGAATTGTTTCGGTCCATATTGAACGGCTTGTGAGCGAGGGATTGCTTGTACGCCAAAACGTACCCGACGACCGCCGTAAGACTCACCTTGCCTGCACAGCCTACGCTGCCGATATTGTAAAAACGGGGCACGCATTGCAAAAGTGCTTTGCACGAGAATTGCTCGTGGGACTCAGCGAGGAAGATATTAAAACATTCCGCAACTGCCTTGCGGTGTTAAGCGAAAATACCGAAAAAATCCGCAAAGGCGGAATTTTACCTGAAGAAAGGAGCCTGTGTAATGTTTAAACTTTTAAATAATATGCGCAAAAAGGAAAAACTTATGGCGCTGCTTTGCATTGTGCTTGTTGTGGCGCAGGTTTATTTTGACCTTCGTCTGCCGGATTTTATGACGGAGCTTACCGTGCTTATTAAAACATCGGGAACAACGGCAAGCATTTTTAACGTGGGCTTAAAAATGCTTAGTTGTACCGCAGCCGGTGCCGCACTTTCCGTCGGCTGCGGCTTTCTGGCGGCAAAAACCGCCTCGGGATTCAGTTTTACCGTCAGGGAAAGGCTGTTTCATCATGTAATGGATATGGGCAGCGAGGAAATGCAGGATTTTTCCGTCCCCAGCCTTATTACAAGGACAACCAATGATATTACTCAAATTCAAATGATTATTGCAATGGGGTTGCAAATGATGATCAAAGCGCCGATAATGGCGGTTTGGGCTATCGTTAAAATTTTGGGCAAGAGTTGGGAACTGTCGGCAGTAACGGCGGTATTTGTTGTTGTGCTGTTTGTAACCGTAATATTAATAATGAGTTCCTGCATACCCAGATTTCGCTTGGTACAAAAAATGACCGATAAAATCAACCGCACCGCAAGGGAAAATCTTACCGGTATTAATGTTGTACACGCCTTTAATGCCGAGCAATTCCAAAATGACAAATTTGATGTTCCGAGCAAGGATATGATGGACCTGCAAATGAAAAACCAAAAGCTGTTTGCTTTGGTGCAGCCCTCAATGACGCTTGGAATGAACGGTCTTGCGCTTGCAATATACTGGGTAGGGGCTGCGCTGGTAAACAACATTGCCGCAGCCGATATGCCGGCACGTCTTACCATGTTCAGCGAGGTTTTGGTTTTCAGCACATATGCAACCTATATTGTTATGTCATTTATGATGCTGGCAATGATTTTTATGCTCTTGCCGCAGGCGCAGGTATCGGCAGAGCGTATTAACGAAGTTTTACAGCGCAAAGCCTCAATAACCGAAGGCACCGTGCAAAACGGCAGCGAAACGGGTACGGTGGAATTCCGTAATGTGTCGTTCCGTTATCCGCAGGCATCGGCAGATGAACTTACCGATATAAGTTTTAAAATAAACAAAGGCGAAACGCTGGCCGTCATAGGCGCAACCGGCAGCGGAAAAACAACGCTTGTAAGCCTTATCCCCCGATTTTACGACGCGACAGCCGGCGAAGTGTTGGTGGACGGCGTAAACGTAAAGGATTATACGTTTGACGCGCTGTACGACAAACTCGGCTACGTTACGCAAAAAGCCGTTCTTTTCTCGGGTACAATACGGGATAATGTATTTTTCGGAGAAAGCGCCGCTGCGGCTGACGATGCCGACCTTGACTTTGCCATGGAAATTTCGCAGGCAAAGGAATTTGCCGACAAACTTCCCGGCGGCATGGAATACGGCATTGCGCAGCTCGGCAGGAATATATCCGGCGGACAAAAACAGCGACTTTCCATTGCCCGTGCTTTAGCGCGAAAACCGGAAATTTTAATATTTGACGATTCCTTTTCCGCTTTGGATTATAAAACGGACGCAAAACTGCGTGAAGATTTAAAACTGCACTTAGGCGACGTTACAAAAATTATTGTTGCACAACGCATAAGCACAATTCGCCATGCGGATAAAATAATTGTGCTTGACCGCGGAGAAATTGTGGGAATGGGTACGCATGACCGACTTTTAAAATCGTGCAAGGTATATAAAGAGATTGCAGCATCACAGTTAGGCAAATGATAATAATCAAACTGCACAGAGGTAAGTAAAATGAAATCAAACAAAAACAAAAACGGTATAAGTTCCGCCGTACCGAGAATTACGGAATATATGCGTTCCTCCATAGGATTTATCGTTACAGCTTTAATTCTTGCGGCTTTAAGCGCGGTTATGACAATTATAGGTCCCGACAAAATAGGACAGATAGCCACCCTTATGTCGGACGGTCTGACCGGAGGCATTGACCTTGCCGCCATTGCAAAAACAGGTATTTTTCTTGCGGTAATATATTTGTTAAGCGCAGTGTTCGGATTTATACAACACTACATTATGGCGGTTGTTACGCTTAAAATGTCCTACCGTATGCGCGGCGAACTTTCCGCCAAAATAAACCGTGTGCCGCAAAAATATTTTAACACCACTTCTCAGGGGGATATACTCAGCCGTATTACAAACGATGTATCCACCCTGCAACAAGGACTTACAAACAGTTTGCCCACAATTATAAGCGCCGCAACACAGTTTGTAGGCTGCCTTATTATGATGTTTTTGACTCAGTGGCGGCTTGCTGTTGTGTCGGTAGGCGTAACGCTTGTAGGTATGCTGCTTACAGTACTTATAATGTCAAAATCGCAACGTTTTTTCTCCGCAAGGCAAAAAAGTCTGGGCGAACTTAACGGATATGTTGAGGAAATGTATTCGGGACACGAAGTTGTGCGCATAAGCCGTGCCGGCAATAAAGCAGGCGCCAAATTCGACATATTGAATCTTGCGGTTTATTATGCCAACTGGAAATCGCAATTCCTTTCCGGTATGATGCAGCCGATTATGAACATTATAGGAAATACGGCATATGTTGCCGTCTGTGTTTTCGGCTCTGTTCTTGCAATAAACGGTACAATAGAGTTCGGCGTAATTGTTTCGTTTATTTTGTATGTACGGCTCTTTACGGCGCCGCTTACACAAATAGCGCAGGGTATGACGAATATGCAGACCGCATCCGCTTCCGCGCACAGAATTTTCGATTTCCTTGAAAGCGAAGAACTGCCCGACGACAGCGATAAATCAATACCGTATACGAACGTACGCGGTGCCATAAGCTTCAGCCATGTACGGTTCAGCTATCCGGATAATCCCGATAAAATAATTATCAAAGATTTTTCCGCCGATGTACAGCCCGGACAAAAGGTTGCAATAGTAGGGCCTACCGGAGCCGGAAAAACAACAATTGTTAATTTGCTTATGCGGTTTTTTGAGATAAACAGCGGCAGCATAAAAATAGACGGCGTTCCCACTACGGAAATGAGCAGAGCCGACGTACACCGATTATTCGGCATGGTTTTGCAGGACACATGGCTGTTTGAGGGAACAATACGGGAAAATCTTGTATACAATATGGAAGGTATTACTGTGCAGCAGTTGGAAAATGTGTGCCGTGCCTGCGGTCTTGATAAATTTATACACGCCATGCCGCAGGGATTTGACACGGTTATTCACGAGAGCGCAAATATTTCGGCAGGTCAAAAGCAACTGCTTACAATCGCGCGTGCCATGCTGCAAAACGCGCCCATGCTTATCCTTGACGAAGCGACATCATCGGTGGATACCCGTACCGAACTTTTAATTCAACACGCTATGGATGAGCTTACAAAAGGCCGCACAAGTTTTGTCATTGCGCACCGTCTTTCTACAATTAAAAATGCCGACCTTATACTTGTTATGCGTGACGGCGATGTAATTGAAAGCGGAACCCATGAGGAATTGATGGAACGTAAAGGATTTTATGCCGAGCTGTACAACAGCCAGTTTGATAAAGCCGTATAAAGCAATACCGCAGACGCCGGCCGGCGTCCGCGGTATATTTTTTACTTACCTTTTAAATTTTTAAGCGACAGCTTAAGTACAAATTTATCAAGCAAATAAAGCACTGCCGGCAGTACGACCGTAATCATTACAACGGAGCATACCGTGCCTATGCCTATAAGCAGCCCTACAGTGGAAATTGAATTTTGACTTGATATAAAGTGAATTACAAATCCGCACACGGTAAGTATAAGTCCGGAAGTAAACACGGTGGGCATAGCGGCTTCAACCGACATAATAAGTGCCTGCCGTTTATCAAAATCGTCCCTGTAAGCAACATAGTTGCTTGACATTAAAATGCCGTAATCTATTGTGGCACCCATTAAAATACAGGTGGAAACAATATAACTCATAAAGAATATTCCGTTGCCCAAAAGCTGTGTGCTCATGGCAATAAATATTGCGCCCTGAATAACCGCAACCAAAATTACCGGCAGGGACAGCGACCTGAAAATCACCATTACTATTACAAATATTGATATAAGCGTAAACACGGTTATAAACGTATTGTCGTGGTCGAAAGATTTTTCAAGATCGTAAGTGGAAACTATTTCGCCCGTAATATAAGCGTCACCGCCGAATATATCCTTTACTTTGTTTGTCAGATAATCAACAAACTGCGTAGTATCTTCGCTTTCGTTGAGCAGATTTACCGACAGCAGCATACGGGAATAATCTTCCGACGAAAACAGATCCTCCGCCTTTTTTATATCCTTATTGGCGTCGGCCACTTTTTGTCGGTTTTTATCGGTCATTTTTTGCTTTAAAAGCGTGTTGGAATCCATGTTTGCATTAACAAAGTCAAGCAGATCGCACGCCTGCATAGGCGAAGTCAGCGCGCCGGTAACATACGACGCATACTTTATATATACACCTGAAATTTTATCCTTATCCATTGCCGCCGACGCCATATTGCTCTTAATTTCATTTTGCAATGCCGACAGTTTATCGTATGCGTTTTCGTAAGTAAGTTTTGCGTTGTCGGTAAAATACTTATTAACCGTAAGCATATCCGCAAGTTTGTTGCGGTTTTCGTCCGTAAGGAACGCGTGTACGGCAGTATTGGATTTATCCGCTGCTTCTACATATTCCGCAAAAGTTTTACCGCTTATTTTGCCGTTCGGCATAGCGCCCGTACTGTAAAAATACATAATATATATTTGCTGCACAGACTCATCCGTTACGGAAATTTGCGGCGTTTGACCGGAAAGTCCCGATGCCACCGTGCTGAGTACAGGTAAAAACTGCTTATATCCGTATTCCGCATTAACGGCATTGTAAAGCGTATCGTATTTTTGTATTTCAGCCACGGTTTCGGCATTTGTTATTTGTCCGCTTGATGCCAAAAACTTCATCATAGGCAAAAACGGTACCGTGGTGTCGACCGGCTTACCTGCGGCGGCAAAATATCCGTTATAAACCGCATTAAGCTGTGCGTCCGACAAAGCAACGCCGCTGTTTTGATAAAGCCAACCCTTAAGTGCCGCTTTATCCATGGGCGTTTCCATTTGGGATTTGAACTGTACAATCCCTGCGGACAATGTTTTAAGTTGAGTTACCGCTTCTTTACTGAACATTTTTGCGGTATTTTTGTTTTCCGATGCGGTAATAAAGTAATCCAGCATTTCGGTAAAATTGACGTTTTTCTGTGCAACGCTGTCATAAAAGTACATACCGTAAATCTGCTTTACAGAAAAAATATCAATATCCGTACCCGACATTACGCCCGTTGTAAGTTTATCGTGCAATTCCTGCGCTGTTTGGCTGCCTGCGGTAACATCGGCTGCAACCTTTAGTGTTTTAAGTGTTTTAACGGTATCTGCGTCTACAAATTCCTTAACGTCCTCATCGGTATCAAGGAGCGTATCGGCAAAATTTATAAAGTCCGCAAAGGACATTTGCAGTGTTTCGGGGGAGTGATACAAATTATACATTGTAAACAGCATTTCCGTGTCGCTTTCGCTGAGTTCAAGTTTTTGCACTGCCGTTGCCGCGTCATACGGCTCCCTTACGGTGTTTGTATATGCCGTATAGTTTGTAAGCACCTGCTTGCCGTCGGATGTGCGGTAGGCATAAAGCTCATCGGCAAGTTTTTGCTCGTTTTCAAAATTATTATCGATATTTTTATACACAACAACAACCGAATTGTTGTTTCCGAAAACATCCGAGATTGCGCGGTTTCCGGATTTTGTATCTGTAAAAAGGAATGAGTTGCCCGTTTGCAGAGCGCCGCAGACAATTACAATAACAAGCGCTGTGGGAACAATAATTTTACCCGCTTTAAACGCTATGCCGCAAAACGCTTTTCCCTTAGGCACAAACGGCTTCTTTTTTGTTTTCCTCATAAGTTTATCAAGCAGCAGTACAAGGGCGGGCAAAAGCGTAAGCGATGTAATCGCCGAAATAACAATGCCCTTCATCAGCACAATGCCTATATCAAAACCTATACGGAACGACATAAACAAAAGCGCAAGCAAACCTGCTATTGTTGTAAGCGCGCTTGCCGAGACCGGTTTTATAACGGATTTTATTGCCGCCGTCATCGCGGCGCTTATGTCATCCGTCTTTTCTTTTTGCCGGCGGTAAGTATGCAGCAAGACTATACTGTAATCTATAGACAGCGCCAACTGCAGTATTGCCGCAATTGAATTTGTTATATACGATATTTCGCCGAAGAAAATGTTTGTTCCGCGGTTTAAAAGTATGGCAATTCCCGATGCCGCCAGAAGCACCAACGGCTCAAGCCATGATTCGGACGTAATAAGCAATATTGCTACAACAAGGCAAAGGGACACGGCAAGTATATACACCATTTCGCTTGTAATGGCATCCTGCAGCGCCTGTTTTTCCACCGTTGTGCCGCCGTACTCAACATCATATTCCGACAGCAAGCCATTTAAATCGGCCGCAACCTGTTTTGCGTTTTCCGAATAATCGTCACCGTCTATAATTACAATAAACAGTGCATTGCCGTCTTTATAATATGTTTCGTCGTACTTGTCAAAATTTACGTTAAGTACATTAGGCACGGTTTCTATTGTATCGCGTATTTCATCTGCGGTATCGGCGGAAACATTTTTAGCCATAACCTGAATATTACCCGTCATACCGAACTGCGCGTCTATAATGTCAAGCGCTGTTTTTGTTTGTGTGCCGCTGCCGAGATAATCGGCAAGGTTGTAATTTATTGACACTTTGCCCATAAATATTACCGACAGCACTGCTGCCGCGCAAAACAGTAAAATAACAACCGCAGACACAACACGGCTTTTGGCGCGGTTATTTTTTCCCATAAAAAGCCCTCCTTTATTCGCTTTCCGGTTTTGCATTTGTTGCAAACTTTTACAGACTTTAGTATAATGGAAAAAGTTAAAAAGGTAAAGTACACATTTTTATCAACAGTAAGAAATTGAACTAAAACATTAAAAAAGTAAGGATTTAACTTATGAAAACATACCGAAACGCACAAAGGACAAAAAAATGGATACGGCAGGCATTTACCGAAATGCTGGCCGAAAAAAAGGATATTGAAAAAATTACGGTAACGGAATTGGCAAAACGTGCCGATATTTCCAAAACCACCTTTTATTATCATTATCCGGATATTTACGCCGTTGCACAGGAATTTGAGGACGAACTTACAGAACAGTTGTCCGCGGCGCTTACCGAATTCGGTAAATCGGTTACGCCCGAAAATGCCGACTTTGAGCATTACACACGCGGAATCATATCATTTTTAAAGGAAAACGAAGAAAACTACCGCCTTGTAATGTGCGCTTCATCTCCCCGATTATTTACGGAAAAGCTGAAAAAAATTATAGCCAAAAAAATAACCGAGAGCATTACATTTGCGCCGTTTAAAACAGACAGCAAAAAATGGGAAGTACAGGTCTTTTTCCTCTCCGGCGCATATGTAGATGTGGTTGCGGAATATTTTAAGGGCGGTTTTTCCGTCGGATTTGATACCGTTGCCGAAGTTCTGTTGGAAGCCACCGCTAAATTAGTGTGACAGGACACGAACCGCAAACCGTACCGATAAATAAAGCGTTAAAGCAAAAAATTCAGGGACCGTAAAACTTGTGTTTTACGGTCCCCTTTATTATTTGTTTTCAAAATAATCGCAGGCAAAGTTTCCCCACGGAATATCCGGTACGGTATTTTTTGTTATGCGGTCATGTATGTGCTGCATAAGCGGATAATCCGAAATCCTGTTTCCGAAGTATCTGCCCAGCAATTCTATAATCGCGACCGATTCAAGCGTCACACCTGCCAGCATCTCGCGTGCGGTTGTAAATTCCGTGCCGCTGCCGAGTATTACGCCGAGCCGTCTTGTTCTGCCGCCGAAAACCGTAACATAAAGGTCGCCGACGCCGAACATAAGGGCGTTTTCCTTTCCGCCGAGCAATTTGATTATAGAATTCATTTCCCGTGCCGCCTCGTAAAACAGGCCTGCCTGCGCGTTATATTTTTCCGGACGCGAAGCGTCGTTTTTTGTATAAACGCCTATTGCAAGACTTACAGCCATTGCATATGCGTTTTTAAGCGCCACCGCTGTTTCAATACCGTTTATATCATCAGTTACCGAAATGTGATAATAATCTGTACCCAAAGCGCCCCGCAATTCGTTTAATATTTCCTTATCTTTGCCGCAAAAAGCAACCTCGGTGTGTATTCTGTCGGCAAGTTCAAAACTTATGCACGGACCGCCAACCGCATTAAAGGATACATCCTGCCTTAAAGAAGAAAACCAAACGGGGAAAGGCGACAGCGAGCCGTCAGCGTTTTCGTGCAGTCCTTTTGTAATGGCAAGCACTTTCTGACCGCTTTTTAAATACGGTATAACATTTTGTGCAAACCACTCTACACCGAAACTTGAAACACCGCAAATAAGAATATCACACTCCGGAATATTACCCTGTATTTCCGCAAACTGCTTAAAAGAAATATCTCCCTTCAGCTCCCTTTTAAGCGTTTTGTGGTAATTGTTTTCCTTAAGTCCGTCTATTATTTCGGTGTCAAGCGGAGTTCCGACCAGCACTACCGAATGTCCGTTATCAAGTGCGGGGACCGCCATTGCGGATCCCATCATACCCGAACCGATTATAACTATTTCCATTTCTGTCACCCTTTTATTTTATATTTTTAGTTGCAATAACGTTTGTTCCGAAAACATCACCGATTATTATATCACCTATACGCACCGGCGCGCAAACACTTTTTGCGCGGATAAGTTTCATTACTTCAAAAATCTTATCCTTCGGTATGGGATTTTCCGTTTTAACGCTTACCATTGTATCCTCGCGGTTTTCAACACGGACAGACGAGGTTACGGTGCGCGTCGGATTTGTACATTCATCTTTTGCATACTGTTCGCCTTTAGGGCAGCTGTTTCCCGTAACGGTTATGCTGCCGCCGTCAATGCTTACTTTAAGCGCACAACCGCGCGGACAGATTATACATGTCATATCTTTTGTCATTTTACTTCCTCCAGACTGACGGTTATTTCAGTATCGGCTTTTGCCGTATTTTCGGGTTTAAGTACTATTTTTTCCATTTCTCCGGGGGCTGCCTTAAGGCGTACAACGGTTTTAAGTATTTCATCGCCGGACCTTACGGTATATTTTACCTTGCCGAAAGGCTGCGTTACACGCAAAAACAGCGCCACATCTTTGTTTTCACCGGCTTTTATCCGCTGCGGCACCACATAGCGCACACCGTTGCCTGCGGTTACCTTTACGCCGCTGACGGTCTGGGCTGCATTTAATACATACTCTGCCGCACCCGTGCCGGCAATTTCCGCTTCGTCCGATACATAGTCAACCAAGTCATGCACCTGCAAAACATTTCCGCAGGCAAAAATACCCGACGTTTCGGTTTGCCTGTTTTGGTCTACTTTGGCGCCGCTTGTCACATTATCCATAGTTATACCGGCTTTTCTTGTAAGTTCGTTTTCGGGAATAAGCCCTACCGACAAAAGCAGTGTATCGCACGGTATATACCGTTTTGTTTTCTCAATTATATTACGCTTTTCATCTACCTGTGCAACCGTTACACCCTCTACTCTGTCCTTGCCGTGAATTTCCGCCACGGTTGTTGATAAATAAAGCGGAATACCGAAATCTTCAAGGCACTGAACAATGTTCCTTTTGAGTCCGCCGGAATACGGCATTAATTCGCAAACCGCCTCTACCTTTGCGCCCTCAAGTGACATACGCCGTGCCATAATAAGACCTATGTCGCCCGAGCCCAGTATAACAACTTTTTTCCCTACGGCATAACCCTCGCAGTTCATAAGTTTTTGCGCCGTACCTGCGCTGTAAACTCCGGCAGGGCGTGTTCCGGGGGTGTTAAGTGCGCCTCGGCTCCTCTCTCGGCAGCCCATTGCCAGAATTATTGCCTTTGCCTTAATTTTAAGCAAACCTGCGCTGCTTTGCGCGGTTATTGTTCTGTCGGCAGATATATCCGTCACCATCGTTTCGCAATACACCTTTATTCCGCGCTCCGCAACCTTTTGCGCGTAAACGTCGGCATATTCGGGACCTGTAAGTTCTCTGCCCAATTTGTGCAAGCCAAAACCGTTATGTATGCATTGCTTTAAAATTCCGCCCAAAGTTTCCT
Organism: uncultured Eubacteriales bacterium; assembly: GCA_934464615.1. GTDB lineage: Bacteria > Bacillota > Clostridia > Oscillospirales > Acutalibacteraceae > SIG565. Next base: position 33,512 of record CAKSKA010000002.1, read on the forward strand.
CGCGTTCTAAAATGCAAACGTCCTTTACGCCGCTGTCATACGCCGCTGCCGCCGCTGCCATTCCGGCAGGGCCGCCGCCTATTACCGCTATATCGTGATTTATCATTATTCTCCCTCACAGTCTGCCTGTCACCGTATTGGATTTTCCGCCTTTTTTGGTGATTTCGGTCATTGATTTTCCCGTTTCCTTTTCTATAAGCCGCATTACATAGGGCATACAAAATCCGCCCTGACATCTTCCCATACCCGAGCGTGTACGGCGCTTTACGCCGTCAATATCCACAGCTTTGGGGTTGCGGCGGAGCGCGTCTAATATTTCGCCCTCGCTTACCGTTTCGCAACGACATATAATTCTGCCGTATGCGGGATTTGCCTTTATAAATGCGTCTTTTTCTTCATCGCTCATTTTGCCGAAAGCATGCGTATCTGCCCTTGTACCGTTAAACGCCGTATTTTCCGTCATTTCAAGTCCGCTTTGCTTTAAAAGATTTACTATATATTCGGCAATTGCAACAGAAGCCGAAAGACCGGGGGAATCTATCGCAGCAGCATGAATAAGTCCCTTTACCCTGTCGGATTCTTTTATTATAAAGTCGCCGTTTTTCTCACTTGCGCGCACTCCAGAAAATGAAGTTATAACCGCGCGTGTATTTACGCTCGGTACGCTCTTTTTTGCAAGTTCCGCAACTTTTTTAAGTCCGTTTTGCGTGGTTTCGGTGCTGTCGGGTGTTTCCACCACAGACGCGGTAGGTCCCAAAAGCAAATTGCCGTCCGCCGTAGGTGTTACCAAAACGCCCTTGCCGTCGGCGGTCGGTGCATGAAACACCGTATGCGATACGGTTTGTCCCTCGCTTTTATCAAGCAGCATATATTCACCTGCGCGCGCTGTTATTTCAAAAAACTTGTCCCCTGCCATTTCGGCTATTTTATCCGCAAAACCGCCGGCACAGTTTACAACGTAACGGGACATTATTTGTCTGCCGTCCGCGGAGCATATTCTGAAACTGCCGTCCGCTTTTACAACAGAAGTTACTTCGTAATTTGTGCGAAGTTCCGCTCCGTTATCCATCGCGTTGCCTGTTGCCGCAATAGTAAGTACATACGGACAGATTATTCCGGCGCTGCTTGCAAGCAGCGCTTTTGTAACTTCGCCCGATAAGTTGGGTTCGATTTTCCTTGCCTCATCACCCGACAGTATACGCATACCCTCAATGCCGTTTTTAATTCCGCGTTCAAAAAGTTCGTCTATAATCGGCTCCTGCTCCCTGCCGAATGCCAAAACCATAGAACCGTTATTTTTATACGGCACATTAAGCTCCTGCGCCGCCTTGTACAAAAGCGGCACACCTTTTGCGTTAAGCTCGGCTTTAAGCGTTTGCGGAATCGGATCGAATCCGCCGTGAATTATTCCGCTGTTTGCTTTGCTCGCTCCCATTGCAACGTCGTTTTCTTTTTCAAGCAAGCAAACCGATAAGTTGTACCTCATAAGTTCTCTTGCCGTCATGGCACCCACAACGCCGGCGCCTATAATTGCAACATCAAACATTTTTATTCCTCCACCGCAAAAACTATATTTTCAATCGCCGTCAGTGCACAGATATCCATATCTATCCGCTTGTCAATTACAACATTAAGTCCCACATTGCCCGTGTTGCTGCTCTTAGGCGCGAAAATCTGGTAAGTAAAACTTTCGGGTATTGTTTCCTCAAGCTGCTTTAATACCTCGTTTACCTTGTATGCATTGTCGATTTCTATGTATATTACCTCTGCCGATTTTCTTTTGCGTTCAAATCTGGCAAAAAGTATTATGGTTGATAAAAACAGTACCGTTACCGCTATCGCGCCCGTATAATAGCCGTAGCCCAGCGCAACGCCGATAGTAGCCGTGGTCCATACGCCTGCGGCTGTTGTAAGTCCGGTTATCATATTATTGTTTTTAAGTATTATCATTCCGGCGCCCAAAAATCCTATTCCCGAAACCACTTGTGCCGGTATTCTGAAAACATCGCCGGAATTGCCCAACATATTTGCTACGTACATACTTGTCATACTCGTCATACAAGAACCAAGACACACCAGTATGTGCGTCCGCATACCTGCCGCCCTGCCGTGCCGTGCGCGTTCGCTTCCTATAAGTCCGCCTATTATTACGGCGGCAAGCGCTCTTAGAACCGTACTCAGTAACATTTGCTGCATAAAAATTCCTCCAAAAATAAAAGCGAAAAAACATCCGGTTGCCGATAACAACCGTTTGTTTTTCCGCACTCTTACACTCCGCAGATATAAATATTAAATTTCGTTCCACAATTTCTTTTTACCGGTGGAAACGGCAATGGCTCCGCTTGACAGAGCCGTTGTTACTTCCTGCTTTGTTTCAACCAGTCCGCCGGCTATAACCGGAATTTTTTGCTTTGAAAACAGCTTTAACGCCTTTGGTATTACGCCCGGCATTATTTCTATTAAATCCGGCCGCGTGTTCTCTATAGTTTCGGCAATGGAATGCATACCTTTTGAATCAAGAACAAAGAAACGCTGAACGGAGATAAGTCCAATATCCTTTGCCGCCCTTACAAGTTGTGTTCGGGTTGTAATAATTCCGTCTGCGCCAAGGTTTTTAAGCCAGTTGATACCGCCCCTGTCTTTACCTATGCCGTCAGCCAAATCAATATGAATAAAAACGGTTTTTTCTTTTGCTTTTGCCGTCTTTATATCCTCGCCTACCGTCATAATATCGGCTCCCAAATGGAACAAAACCTCGGCATCGGACAAAACCGCCGCTTGCCAACCGTTACGGTCGGTTGCCGCAATAATCGGCGAACGTTCAAGTACATCTGTAACCGATTTATCCATTAGCTCACCTCCCGAAAAGAAAAAAAGACGCAAAGCAACAAGGTACTTTACATCTCCAATCTCCAAAACATATTATATCACTCTCTTTTAAAAAGTCAATAGAAAGCACACACGTGTTTATAAGTTTTTTGATTTTGTATGTGATATTTTTTAAAGCAATACATACTCTTCCGTTACCTATTACCGATTGCCCGAAATTTGTAGTTTATCTGTTCAAAAATACAAGTCCGACAAGGCAAAATCCCACACCTACAATTTTGTTTATACTTATTGCTTCACGGTACAGCAAAAAACCCACAAGCAGCAAAGCAACCGCAAGAAAGGCACTTTGTACAATAGAAGCGGTGCTTACGCTCCAGCCGTTTTTATATGCATAAATAAAACCAACCTCTAATCCTACGACAGAAACACCCAGAATAAACGGGGCCCAATTAAGTTTGGCGTATTCCTGCAGTAAATTTCCGTTTTTGTTTATAACAAAGAACATTATTGCAGAACAGACAGCACCTACAAGATAAGTTATTGTCATAGATGCCATTGCGTCCATCCCTTTAGGTACGCTTTTTGCGCAAATCTGATAAATTATATTTGAAAACACAACCAAAGCAATAGGCCAAATCATTGACATAAAAATACCTCCTAAAAATAAAAAAGTCAGGCATATAGCCTGACTTTCGGTAGGTGCTCACCCTTAGTGTAAAACACTGTTAATTACAATTCTCTGAAACATATTATAACATTCTCTTTTAAAAAGTCAATATACATTAACGTAATTTTACGCACTGCATACAATGTCTATTTCAGTACCGACTTATAATAATTTCCGAAATCGGCAAGCGCATCTATTATCGGCAGCATCTTGTATCCGAGATCGGTCAATCCGTATTCGACTTTGGGCGGCATTTCACCGTAGTCGTGCCTGTAAGCAAGGCCATCATCAATCATTTGTCTTAAACTGTCGGTTAAAACTTTTTGTGATATTCCGTCCAAATCCCTTTGCAGTTCATTAAATCTCCATGGGCGTGCTTTTAAGTTCCGCAAAATCAACAGTTTCCATTTTCCGCCTATTAAGGACACTGCCGTTGCTACGGGGCATATCGGTAATTCTTCTTTTGTTTTCATTTTTCTGCACCTCTTGATACATTATAACACACATTATTAAAAAAGTGTACAGTTATAAAAAAGTGCGTACTTGTTTTTGAATGTGTACCGTGTTAACCTTTAGTCATGCAAAGAAACTTTGCAAAATCCCAAGGAGGCATCAGTTATGAAAAACTACACAAAAACAAACGTGGGAAACGAAGGAAGAAAAGAACTGCACGAAGTTCTGGGGCTTACCGGAGCAGAAATAAGCGTTAACCGCCTGCCCGCAGGAGCCGGCGTTCCGTTTGTTCATTCACACAAAAATAATGAGGAAATTTACGGCATTATTTCCGGCAAAGGCAATGTATTGATTGACGGCGAAAAAATTGCTTTGTGTGCGGGCGATTGGATAAAAATTGCACCTGCGGCAAAACGGCAATTCTCGGCAGCGGATAACGAGGAACTTACCTTTATCTGTATACAGGTAAAAGAAAATTCCCTCGGCGGATTTACAGCCGACGACGCTGTTGTTTATTAATTTTTTACTGAAAAATGCGGGCATAATTCCAAAGATTATGTCCGCATTTATGCATCTTTATACGGTCACACCGCCGTATTATGCCTTTTCCTTCACCAGACGCAATACCATAATGGCACGGAAAAACCTTCGGACGTATCGTATCCGTACTTAGTTTGACAGATGTTATGAAACACAGTAATTTATTACCTTTGTTCCGACTTGACAAATTCAACCGTTTGATCTTTCATTGATATTTTATCAACACGGTATCCGTACTCAGTCAGTTCACTTTTATATTTTAAAAAAGAATGGTCTATCGGTATTCCCGATATATCCCGTATTTCACCGAACGTCAACTTTAAGTACTTTTCTGCTCTGCCGCTGACATATTCCCATAAAGGTTTATATTTACTCATAATGCTTTACTCCCTTTTTGGCTTTAGGCAACGGCAATTCATCGTACATCGTCTTAAAAAGTCCTGTCAAAAAATCTTTGTTATCAACGTCCTCAACCAACAGCATTTCTTTTCCTTCACGGTACGGCAATTCATAAATTGCCGTCGGCATAAAGGCAACTGCCGATTTTGTCGGCTTCACCAGCAACCTGTTATCGTAAATGCCGCCCGCAATTTTACCGCGATAATATATAATGTACTCGCCCATCATATATCGGTAAGTAATTTCGTCCAGATCGGACAACTGTTCTAATACAAACTGTAGATATTCTTTGCTTGATGCCATAGATTTTTCTCCTGCAAATTTGTTTTCAATTAATTGTAGCACAATATCGTATTTTCCGCAACACGCAAACACCCTCTGCCAAAATTGGCAGAGGGTGTCGTTTCATAACTGTATTTTAAACGGATTTAGCTTGAAATTTAACCAACAAGTTTAAAAACAACATCAAGACCTTTATCGGGATGGTATGACCAACTCACCTGAATATTATCGTATGTTTCGGTCAGTCTGCCCATCAGCGAATTGGTTGAAGTCATTTCATCAAAAAGGGAATCCGGTAAATCAAGGGTGCCTATAATCATTAGGATATCCGTCAGCGACTTGCTGTCATACTGATTTTTAGAATCAACCGTAATGCTTTTTCCGTCTGATGCCAAAGTTGTTCCTGATGATGAACAGTATCTATACGCTGTTTTAAATTTCTCTATACGTTCTTCTTGTGCTTTCTTTTTAGCAGCCTGTTCTTTAAGTTCCTTTGCCTCCTCTGCTTTTTGGGATGAATTTTTATAGTTTCCCGCCAAAGTAAATTCGTCTATTGCCTCTTCATAATCCTTGGATTCCATTAGCGAAATTCCTAAATCGTAATGATGTTTAGGAATAAAAATATTTGTTGCGGCAAGATATCCGATAAGCGCAACAACCAAAACAATTAATATCACACCTATAATAATTAACGCTTTGTTTTTAGACGATTCCTGTTTCGCCGGCTCCGTTTTTACCAAAGCACCGCAGTTTTGACAAAACCGTCCGCCGTAAAGCGGACTTTTGCAATACGGACAATATTCCTGATTGTTTTCAACGAAACCCGCACCGCTTGTTTCTGCCGTTGAATACTCTGCAACGTTATTTTCCGAAACGGTTTCGTGACTTTCATCAACTGCCGCGACATTCTGCTCTTCTGAATTATTCAATTCTGTATTGTTCTCCTCCATTTAATAATCCCCCTTTAAATTATAATATTCTTTTAACATTGAAGTAATTCTATGTAAAATCCCCTCATAAATGTATGAGGGGATTCCGAAAATCTCAAACTTTAAAAAGTTGTGCGATATTCTTATTATTAGTTCTCTTTAATTGCTGCCTGTGTTTCCCTTTGGGTTAGTAGGGAACTCTTTTTCGCCAATCGTATAGGTTGCCGTTTGGCGGCGTTTTCCGTTAACCTTGCACTTTATCGGATCGTTCGGATCGCCGTCAAATCGAAGATACCATTCAAACCCGTCTTTTGAGGCAACAATCTTTTCCACATACGCCTCAATGACTGCGTCCGGCACATCTTTATCGTCCCAGTTGTTATACTGCTCTAAGGCATAACGTAGCACCTCAATTTTTTCCTCATAGTTTGGAATTTCAATTTCAGGCTCATTCTTCGGCGTAAGTTCGCTTATTTGGGCGCTCAAATCGGAAATAGCTTTTTCAATCGGCTTCATTCGGTCGTCAAATTCTTGTTTTGAAAGAACTCCTTCCACACGCATATCCATAAGATTTTCACGCTTTTTGTTTTGCCGTTCAAGCTCAGCCTGCTTTTGCTCAAGGATTTCTTCTGTATGGCTTTCTTCTTCAAGCGTAATATCATGTTCCTGTAATATGGAATTGCAAAGTTCAAGAACTTTTTCTTTGTCATGCAGAAACTCTCTGAAAATGATATTTGCCTGCATTCTGAGCTTCCATTCGGGTATCATCGGAGTATCGCAAGCGCCTTCCAAAGAAAGTCCTTTGTTAATTCGTGTCTGCACAGAACCGTGCTGTGTAGTGAAATAGCAAAGATATCCGGGATTGACAACTCCGCCTTTTCTCGTCCACACTCTTTTTGAGAACTGATGACCGCAAGAGCATACAAGAAGCTTCGTCCACAAATCCTTTCTCGGCGGTGTGCCGCTTTTTCCGCTTGGGGTACTTTCACATGTGCGTCTTTTTGATTCCATAATTGTTTGCACCCTTTCATATTCTTCCACAGAGACAATAGGTTCATGAGAGCCCTTTACCTGTGTTAATTCAATTTCTCCGTAATTTTTCTTTTTCTTTTGTTTGAGATAATCGTCAACATATTCCTTATGATAGGTGATGATTCCGCAATAAAATGTGTTTTTCAAAACATTCGATATTACCGTGCAGTGCCACTTTGTTTTGCCGGTGGCGGTAAGCATACCGCGGTGCTCCAACTCATACATAATCTTTTGCAGTCCACATCCGTCAAGGTACATATCATAAATCAGCCGAACCGTTTTTGCCTGTTCGGGATCAATCAGAAATTCAACCTTCTTTTTGTTGTTTTCATCAATACTTTGCTTTCGTCGATAACCGAGAATATTGCCTGTCCCATAAAATACGCCGTTATTCATAGAAGTTTGCATACCGGCTTTTACGCGAACAGAGGTTTTGCGGCTTTCATCCTGTGCCAAAGTTGCCATTAGCGAAAGTCGAAGCTCACCGTCGCCGTCAAATGTTCTGATGCCGTCATTTATAAACAGCACTTCAACCTTGTGCTCCTTTAACATTCGGGTATATTGCAGTGTATCAACCGTATTTCTGGCAAATCGGGAAACTTCACGGGTGATGATAAGGTCAAATCTCTTTTTCTTGGCATCTTCCATCATCTGCATAAATTGAGGGCGTTTTGCAGCGGAGGTACCCGTGATACCCTTGTCCACATACCAGTCCACCACATGCCAATGCTTGTTCATTTCCAAAATCGGTTTGTACCAGTCAAGCTGATTTTCCAGTGCATTTATTTGCGCCTCGTGTTCAGTTGAAACACGGGCATAAATGACCACATTGCGGTCACGCGTTTCCATGTTAAACATTACTGTTCTCCTTTCCGTAAGTGATGAATTTTGAAACATCCACAATATCCGCATAGTCTTTTAATATGCTTTTAAAAGCCGCTTTGCTGATAAGTCCGTCCTTGCAAAGCTGCTCGATATATTTCAGGGCGGCAAAGCATCTGTCAGGATATTGCTCACTAATTATTCTACTCTCCGTTTTTTCTTTAGCAAATGTGCGATTTTTCATATTCTTTGCCACCCCCTTATCTCGCGTCGCGGCTGTGCTGACGGTCATATTCTTTTTTGACAAGCTTAAGCAGGTATTCCAACATTTCAGCCGGTGTCATAGAGGGCGGCACATATTTGCGAATATCGTTCATCGGGATTTTCAGCTTTTCCACCTGATTGGGTTTAACCTCTGCCATAATTTTGGTTACGGTATCATAGTCAAGCTTGCCTTCTTCAAAAGCGGCGCGCATACGGCGGGCTTGTGCGTGTGACGGAAAGCTTTCCGTTTCGTCGATACGGTCAATGACATCTCTTTGTGCTTCTTCATTTAGGAAGGACAATTCGTAAGCGGGGAGCATTTTCATTTTGCCGTTATCTACAAACTCTTGAAGTTCGGGCATGAGATAGGTTAAACGGATTAGGCGCTGCACGGTTCTTCCGCTGTCGGCATCCGAAACATTATCTCGCGACTTGTGGCCAGTCTGTCCACAAGTACGTCCCTGATGAGAAAGGGCGTCCGCTTTCATTCTGTAAGACCGCGCCTTTTCCATAAGGGATAGGTTTTCACGCTGACAGTTTGAATCCACCATTAAAATCGTGGCTTGGTCACGGTCAATAAAATGGACAACTGCCGGGACTTCTTTCATCTCAAGAAGCTCGGCGGCGTGTACTCTGCGGTGTCCGGATATGATTTCGTATTCATCAGGCTTATCCTCAAGCGGGCGGACGATAATGCGGTTTAGGAATCCGTACTCTTTTATACTTTCGACAAGCTCCGTCATTGACTCATCATCAAGCACCTTGTAGGGGTGATCCTCAAAGGGATGAAGCTTTTCAAGCTTAATGTTCATAAGCTTCGGTTTGGGTTCTTTTACTACCTTTTCGGCAGACATTTTCGTTTCTTTCATAAGTTCCTTTCTCCTGATTTTAATTTCTTTTTGTCTGCCGTTTCTGTTGTAGAAAATTGTGTATATAAAAATATGATTGAAACGGCAGTGTAGTTTGTTTGTTTCATAATTACTGCCTTTCAATGCTGTTACTTGCGGTTTTCTCCGTAGTGTGCGTCTGCGAATAATCCTTTGAAAGTGATTTCGCAATCGCAGTCATTCAGCTCTTTTGAAAACCTGTGATACTTGTGCTTAATTTTTTCGGACAGATTACTGTGACCAAGCCAAATGTGATCAACATTGGTTTGAAGTCTTAAAAGCAGCCTCGTGATTTTATGAAAGATTTCGGGCGGCTTTTCGTTAACAATCATACCGTTTACAAGCCAATACAAAACAGTTTTCTCGGGCGCTCGGCACAGTGTACTGAGCCTTAAAAATTTGTCTTTTTCGGATTTTGTCATCCGAACGGGTACATAGTGTTTTCCATTCCTCAAGTGTTCAACTCCTTTGACTTTTTAATTTCAATGTCCAGTTTTTCGGTCAGCTCGCCGGATAATTCTTTTGCAGTTTTGACTGCGTCTTCACAGAGATAATTAAACCGCGACTCATCCAATGTTCCGATTTGATTAAGAACAATTAAGTGGTGGTTTATTTCATCACTGATACATTTAAGCCGATTATAATAGCTCTCATAATCAATGCTCGGTGTGTGTACAAGCCTGCAGTTTGCAATAAGGTAACGGATATATTCCGAACGATTCATACCGAGTTTTCCTGCTTTACGGTCGATTTGTTTTAACTCCTTATCTGTCAACCAAAACTTGATTCTCTCTGTTCTTTTTTCGATAATTACCATCCTCTCTTTTCGGGGTTTTAGGGGCGCGGAAAGCAACCCCTAACAAGTGTGTTTGCGGTGTGTGCACCCAAACGCGATGCTTGCTAATGCAATGCCATTTGCAAGCAAGTAGAATTTGGTGCACCCAAATTCAGTGCTTGCTAAACCTGTGCCACTAATCTGCAGATTAAAATAATACAATCAAGGGCATTACCTCTTTTCTAAAATTTTGTATAATAAAAACCAACTTTTCAGCCGATCCGATATTATTCCTTTTCGGAAGCGGCTTTCGAAATACATTAACCATCCCAGCTTTTTGCTTTTCTGACGCGTCGTAAATATGCCGCTATTTCTTTCACGGTGTTGCCGTTGTGATAAAATCTTGCTGCCAGCATTGCCGCCTCCACGATGGTTTCTTCGCTATATCCATCCTGTGCATACATTCGTCCGAGCTGCTCTATAATTTCATCCTTTTGAATACATAAGCCCTGACCTATCTTAAAAATTTCTTCAAGATAGGGTATTTCTTTGTGTTCCTCTAAAATTCCGAATACAGCGGCACGGTAGTATTGGTTGACATGAGTTCTGTGCGTGCGCCCGTCAAATATTTCTAAATCTCTGCCTATGCCTTCCATGTGGTCACGCTTGTAAACGGTAGGTCTTCCGCGTTTCTTTTTGTTTTCGGAAGCGGCTTCCGAAAATCTTTTTTCTGTGCTTTGTCTGGTTTCGTTCAATTTGATTTCCTCCCGGTTAAAATATTTTTCTTTCTATCCATATACAGTACAAAGCGAAAAACGAAAAATGTTCCTGAGTTTTGAAAAAATTTTTTAGGCTTTTAAAAAAATATTTTCGGATATAAAAAACGGCGGTGCTCCTTTTTTGGGGAACACCGCCGTAGATTTTTACTTATTCAGTTCTCAAAACCTATGAATTTTTTAAAATCCTTATTCATTATTTTCATCCGCTTGCTGACCGCACTGTGGGTTTTGTATCCAAGTCGATCGGCAATTTCTTTTTGAGTAAGTCCTTTTTCCGAAAGATAATATATTTCTTTATCGGTGCTGTTTAAGGTTTTTGCAAACTCATCACGCAAGAAAATATACCGCTGTTCTTCATCAGGATTATTTGCGAAAAAGTTTTTTACCCCCTCAATGTTTGTAGTCTCACCCTCCGACAACTCGCTGAAAAAGAGCGGCGCACCGAGCTTGGTTTTGCAATGGGTCCACTTGTTGTAGAAGTTAATTTTGTCTTGGTTTAACTGCTCCGAAAAATCTTCGTGCTGCGGAAGCTTTTTCGAAATGCCGAAAATCTCCGAAACCTGTTGACCTTGCATAACCGTTTCAATCAGCGTCTCGTCAATCACTCCGGCGACCTTTTCCACAACATTGTGTATTTCGTCATCCGTAAGACCGTCAACCTCTTTGCCGATGGATTTTGCATAACAATCAAGTCCCAGCATAATCGGTTCTTCATACATTTCAAAAAATCGGTCTATGTACTCGTTCAGCATTTCGGGGTTTGTATAGATTTTTGAAATCTCTTCGGAAAAATAGTCCGCGTCGGCGTTCTCCAAATAGTTTACCGGATAGTCCTTTGAAAAGTTTTTCATCTTTCGGTTTACACCGAGCGGACGCAAATTTCCAAGCCAATATTCCCCGAAAATCTTTTTGGCACGAACAAAAATCTCAGATTGCTCACCGTCAAAATCGTATTCGCGATCAAGCGTCATATTAGCTGTAAAATCATTTTGCTGAAAAAATGTTTGGAGCTCGGTTAACTGTTCGAGAGTGAATTTGATGCAATTATTCATTTCATCACCTTAGAATATTTTTTATCTAATTATTGATGTTTGGATTTGAGAACATAATGACTGTATTTAATCCAGAGTTTGAGCGCAGTTCAGTTTCCCCATACAAGCAAACTGGCAATTGTCTGTTGTCTTTGAAACGTCTATCCGGTCCACCTGATTTATTTACATACTTCCAAGTTTGACCAACAACCTGAGCATCTCTCGGAATACCCTCGCTTTCAATAAAGCGAGTAGTATGCACATTTGAAGTAATATCTGAATAATTTAATGCACCGATCTTACTTCCTTGCATAATAAAGAGTTTGTCAGGTAAGAACAATAAAGTTTCTTTTCCTGCTTTGAATGAAGCCACCTGAAGGTTTGCCTTAAACGGGAAAGGAGCTTTTGTTGTAGCTTTGCAGGAGGTTCTATTGACTGTATTACTTGCACCGGAAGCATACTTTCGATCAATCACCTTACTTGTTTGCATTATTCTCCACACTTTTGCGCACTCGGTAATCTTAATCATTGGCCTCATCCGCTCGTCAACAATAGATTGCTGATCTTCATCAATATAATAGTCCAAATCAATAGTGCCTTTTGTCTTAACATAAATTTTCAGTGCCAAAAAAGCTGCGGTGAAAAGGAACATGACAGGTAAACCAAATCCCAAAATTCCGGTTACCCACAAACCAATAGTTGACAATTTATTTAGTTTAATAGTTCTTCTTGCAGAAGCGAGCATATCTTCTAATCCTTCGGAAACCATCGCAGTCGCCACATTATTAACGATATTCTGTGTGTCATAATGGTTATTATCAATAGACTGGACGGGTTGCTGTTGAGTAGGAGCGCTACCACGTCCCGAACCACCTCTGTTATTTTTGCCGGTTTCGTGAATGTAGGAAATTCCCGTGCCGGGGATGGATGCAGTTCGTCGTGTTGTACCTTTTGCAGTTTTGGTAACACGATAACCTTTAACACCCCAACTATAACCAATGCCTGATTTGCTCAGATTAATTCTAAATCCTCCGCCTAAGTTAATACTTTTTCTGTATCTAAAACCCATCGCTATTCCTCCTTTTACTCAAGATTACTAACGGGTGAAAAACCGTTAGTTTCTGTAAAATGCATATTGTGTTTGAATTGCTGCAAGGTGTCTGACGGATCAATATAACCAAACTTAACTTTTGATAGACTCTGCCTATCAAAATCAACAGATAGAATTGTTTTTCCATCCAACACCGCGTGAACGATAGTATTTCTTATTGGTAAAAGAGCAAACATATCTCTTGCAATACGGATGCAAACACTGCACACATAATCTTGCAGCAAAAGATTATACTCTGAAGTACTCATTGAACGTTTTGCTTCTGCTAAAGCATTTACATTAACGTTGAACTCAACTTCAATCTTCTTTGCATCGTCTGTACCAAATTCATAGTTGCTACCGTACATCAGCAAATCATCAAGAGGGTTCACTTCGTATATTAACTGTAGATAGGTATCAATATCTCCCGCAAGTATTTTAGAGGAAACACTATGATAATAAGACCACATTTGCTGATTATAGGTTTCATCAGGAGCAACGGGTGAAACTAACACTTCCGTCCAATCAATAGAATCATCACTTGTTTTATGGATTGATTTGAGCGAATTTGTATCAAGTTGCTCTACCGTATCAAAGTCAATCGGTGTGCTTAATTCATAATTTGAAGGAGTTGAAGATGTAAAGTTGTTTTGTTCCGCAACCGAGCTTTCAGGAGTATAGTCCTGATAAGTATTGTTATATGTAGGTTCAGAATAATATGTTGGTCTTTCCTGACGGGTTTGAGTATTTCTTCTGTTGTTTTGTGTTCTTGTGTTTTTGGTGTCTACATAATACAACCCCGTGCCAGGAATACCAACACTGGTTGTCACTCTACCACTCGTATGGAATGTTTTTCTAAATCCAGGAACGCCCGTACTAACAGACATTCCCGTTGTACCAAAGTTTAGTTTTACACCGGGTATAATTGATATACTTTTTCTGAATCGAAGTCCCACTTAAATACCCCCTAAAATAATACTTGCATCATCAAGTGATCCATTGTTTCTTGCTAACTTGATCATTTCAATACAAGTAGCTTCGTTTAGTCCGTGTTCTTCGATAATATCTTCCATTTGGTCAACAGTCAAATAATCGTGTATCCCGTCAGACGTTATCATTACCGGAGCTGCCAAAGGCTCAATATGAGCGACCTTAACTTTGAACAAATCTTGAGAGCCACCACCGAAACAAGCTGTAATCTCATTTTTCCGTTCAAATGAATCGGCATCCTCCGGAGTTAATTGACCTGTCGCAAGAAGATAGTTCAAAGTTGTATCATCCGTTGTCAGTTGTTTTAAATATTTTCTGCTTTGAAGCAGATAAACACGAGTGTTGCCAATACTAAACAACTGCGGCCTGCCTTCAGTACAACAAATTCCTGACAATGTTGTTGCCATTCCTTTTTGCCCTTCGGTGGTTTCAGAAATTGCAATCAACTCATCGTTAATTGCCCGCAACACTTCAACACTAATCTCTTTCAAATGACACAATTTATTTGACACAAAATGGGATGCTATTGCTCCTGCATTATGGCCGCCAACGCCATCCGCAACTGCTATAATGCCGTTTTCAATTTCCGAAAAGAGTGTACCGTCTGCAACAATCGTCTTCCCAACTATTATTCTATCTTCATTTTCTGTTTTATTTAACCCTTTTTGGGTTACTGCTATAACATTCATAATTTAACCCTTCGTACATTCTAACGATGGTGGTGTTGCAGCAGTATCAATTTTATCAATAGTTACACTTGCGTTATCGAAAATTTCATTATCAAACAAGTATCTCGACAAAGGATTGATTAAAAGATTTTCCACAACGTTACCGATACCACGACCGCCGTTTTGAAGATTATTCAATGCCTGCTCAGTAAGAGCTTCCATAGCACTATCAGAAATAGTTAATGTAATATGCCTCTCAACAGACATATTCTTTACGATCTTTTGCACCTGAGAATTCAAGATTAGTTTAGCTACTTCAGGTCGGATGTAATCAAACACAACGATGTTTTCACCAATTCTGTTGAGAATTTCCGGACGTCCAAGTTGTAACTTGAAATAATCTTCAATAGCTTCTCTCACTCTCACAGACATTTCCTGATACGGCATATCACTTGTTACATTGGCTTCACGTTGACCGTTTTCATTCATTGTGAAAATACCAAGGTTGCTTGTAAAGATGATAATCGTTTCTGAGAAATAAACCGTGTTACCTTGTCCATCGGTCATTCGACCATCTTCAAGAATCTGCAAGAACTTATCTAAAATTGATGGATGAGCCTTTTCAATTTCATCGAACAACAGAATGGAGAACGGATTGTTCTTTACTGCGTTGGTTAACTGACCACCCGCTTCGTATCCAACGTATCCGGGAGGCGCTCCAAGTAATTTTTGGTCGCTGTGACTTTGACCGTATTCACTCATATCGAAACGCTTGCAGCAGCTCTCATCGCCAAATAAAATTTCAGCAAGTGTTTTAGCTGTTTCTGTTTTACCCGTACCCGTAGGTCCTGCAAAGAACAGAACTCCTTTGGGTCTTGTATGTGAAGAACCTTGTAATCCCGACATTCCGGTAATTGCACGTTTAATCACATCGAGAGTTTTTGTGATAGCATAGTCCTGACCTTTAACACGATTCTCAAAATCTGTCTTTGCATTTCTAATTTCTTCAAGATCAAGGCTTTTCCAAGGATTCTCTCTAATACCATACTTATAGAGATCTATTACATCACACAGATCTTTCATACGGATTTTTTCATTCTTACACAGTCTACGCAAACCGTTAATTTCTGTAAAACTAAATCCTTCAGTAAGTGCAACAAACTTATCTTGGATCTTCTCAAGCTCGTCCGAGTGGTCGTTGTAGTAAGCACTATCTTCCATATAAACTTCGCCTGCAAAGAAGCTTGGAAAATTAGGACTCTTTACCAAGGCTTCTCGTTCCTCTTTGGAAGGAGCTGAGAGCGTAATCATCTTCACGTTGGGATTCTGCAAATAGAACCAAGCGGGAATGTCGTTTGATTTGTTGGTGATCAAAACGAGCAGATTTTTCAAAATGCCGTTGCTTTCTGTTTTTACATCCTTTGCATCAAGAGAAGCCTGCAAAAGCACCGTAAAGCTATCTACTTCGCTTTGTTCCATATTGTCAGGCGAGGTGATGTAACGGGAAGCAAAATCCATTACAATAACACTTGCTTCCTTATTTTGAGAAAGTGTCTTTCTGACGATATTTGAAGCACCGTCATTTTTACTTCCACCCTTAAAGTCTGCTTTAATAAAACCGTGATTTGCAGATACCTCTGCAAGTTTTGCAAAATTTTCAAGATAACCTTCTTCGCAAGTATTATAGAACCCCCTTAAGCTATCGTAGAAAACGATATTTTGGTATCCCATATCCTTGAAATAATAATGCAGATATTCAGGTAATCTCAAAATACTGCCTTTAGGCGTACTTCCCTCTTCGGGATATTGATATGAATCTAAAACATTTCCTTCTAAAATAATCAACGGCTTTATCTTCGAGAAAATGCCAAGTTCCTTATGCCATTTTGATATGTAATCAGCCATACTTTTTTCTCCTTTCAGAAATCAGGTCTATGTATTCCAACTGAAACAACACCGTCCGAAGTGAAAAAATTTTGAACTTTGTTGTTTTCTGTATTGAAATAGGTTCTATACTTATCCGATTTTGTATCATCCAATATGTAAACTTCTTGATTTGACGAACCTTTCATAAGCGAATTATCATTCAATTCCTCAATATATTCACCATCTATCAGCACGCTTATATTTTTAAGATCGTCAGGTTTAATTTCCTCACGGTTATACCCCGTATAAACTATTATATCATCGGAGATTTCCTTGAGCAATTCAAGCAATTTCATAAGGTCATTTGCTTGATAGAAAGGGTCTCCGCCGGTTATTGTAAAGCCATCAACTGTATGCTCTTTTGAAACGAATTTAACCATTTCAAATATTGTTTCAGGAGTAGTCTTATACCTTTCTTGAAACTCCCAAAGTTCAGGATTGCTACAACCCTTGCATCGGCGAGGACAACCACAGAACCAAATCCCAACTCTTTTTCCGGGCCCGAGAACTTCAACAGGATATAAAACTCTTGCTACATACATTGTCCGATCCTCACCAAGAAATAAGCTGCCTGTTCTTGACACTTACCGTTCAGATTTGTTCCACCAAGTCCAATTTCATCGCCATCTTGGAGTTGAGTCTTTTCTGTTATCTTTTTATTATTTACATAGGTAAAATTGGTGTTGCTCAGGTTTTCGATGAACAATTCATCATTCACTTTTGTAACTCTGGCATGTGATCTACTAACATAACTCTTTACTGATAGATACTCGCTCATAGTATTCTCTCTACCGATTGTCATATCATCAGCAGTAACCTTATATGCAAATTGACCGTCAAGGCTACTTAGCACAAAGGAAATAGCTTCTGATTTTTCATCCTCGGTATCGGGCGTAGGTATAATGTCAGATATATCCTCATTACAAGAGCTACACTTACGAGCATTAGGAGCATTTTTTGTGCCACACTCACATATTCTAACCATCTTCTTTGGAGTGGCTTCAGCTTGTGCAACAGCATTTTCTGCAATCATCTTTTCAGTTTCTTCATCAGTAATTTTGACTCCGGTAAGATCTGCTTCGCAATTCATACACTCAAACAGAGCTGGAGGGTTTTTTGTCTTACAAGAAGGGCAAATTTTATACTTTTCCATTTATTACTCCTTCCTCAAAGCTTTTCGCTTTGTTGCTGCTCTGTGCTGCTTCTTTGTTTGTAACGTTTCTGTTTTTTCTGTCATTTGATAGTCGGCTGTGTTTATTATCTGTGCATACTCAGCACTCGGTGGCAGTAAGGAAATTCGATCTGCAAGCACAACACCTTTTGCAAGTAAACGCTTTTCGATTTCCTTAAAGTCATCGCAAAACTGTTCCATAGACTCACACAAAACCGAGGTTTCGTGGTCGTTAGGAAGTCTATCAGTTGAATCAATACCACCAAGCTCCATTGCAATTTTCCCATCGGAAGAATAGGTTACATTTACGGCTGTACCTTCTCCATAAGTATAAAGTTCATTGCGGAAATGTTTTCCGTTTTTCTTGGTAACTTCACGACTACCTATTACCGCATAGCCCATTTCTTCCATTACTTCATCTAAGCAATCGCTAATATATGCCTGCTCGTCATCAGCATCAACAACTTCTTTAATTCTCTTGATCTCAGATTTTAGAATTTCGATTGAAGTGTTACAGCACGGATAATCTTGAGCCACATAGGAATACAAATCACAAAGAGCGATATATTCTGCGTAGAGTTTTTCAAATTCTTCGTGGCAAGTTTCATATTCACTCAAATACTGTTTGCAACGTTTGAGCAATGGTACTACTGTAAGCGAAGAATAGTTCTTCAAAAAAGTTTCATCATCAATAGTGTCAATTTTTGAGAGTGTTACATTAAGTTCGTTAACCAATTCTGACGGAAGATTTTGCGTATTTTTCATCTCAATTAGTTGAGCCTTAATCTTGGATAGGCTATCACTTATTGAAGTTTGAGAAACAGTTTCTATGTCAGCAAAAGACGTACTAAATCCTTTGTCTATATCTGCACTTAATGAGGCGTGCAATTCCATCTCGTTTTTCGCAGAAATTGCTGATAATTCAGCCATCACCTTTTCTGCCTTAGCAAGACTTGCCGCTACTTCTTTAGATGTGCTTTCAAGAGAATTGACATCATTATTATCTGTTCTTGCAATGATGGGCGCAACCGGAGCAATTACGGTTTCCAATTCTAATAACTTAGCAGCAAATCCACCGTCGTTTCCACACCGATTCAGCAACTCGCCCGAAACATTTTTCGCAGAAGTAAACATACTGCCAATCTGTAATAATCTTTTGTTGTTTCTTCTAATGCTCTCTGAAGCAACAGATTTTCTGCGTTCTATCGCTCTTTGCTCTGCTAATATTCTTTTTTGTTCATATGTTAATATGTATCTCGATGTTTTAGGTCCGGACATATATATCTTAACCTCGCTTTTTCTTTTGCTCACGCAAGAATTCTACTTCTTCATTTAATTTTTTTATGGCCAATTCTGTATTTTCTGTATTGTTAATCTCGTTATTATTCATGAAATCTGATACATCTTCACCGCAAGCACCAATCAATTTAATAAATCTGACTATTTTGATCTTTGATCTGATATTATACCACAATTCGCTTATTTGTTTGGATTTTTGAAAGATTTCATTATCAATAGTTGCTAAATATTCCTTTTGCTTGACCTCGCGCCGTTTTTTTGCTTCTTTATTCATATATTTCCCGATAAAATAAAAAGCTGGCAGACTCATAAACGGAATAATGAAAACCCCCAGTATTTCATCTTCCTCAAAAAACGTTGACGTTTCAACAGATGAGCCGATTGCCATATATATAATAGCATAAAACAGTGTAATTATAACTGAGGGAATCATTATTCTTTTCCAATTATCCGTGTCCTCTTTGGAAAATGCAATAGTTGCGAGGCATCCTGCAACCCAAATAAAGTATAGTATAATTAGATACCACGGCATTGTAGTAATGGTCAATAATAAAAATACTACTGGACCTCCGACAACAATGAATCCAATTATAAATATACCAAAAAGTATACCAAGTTTTTCTCCCATAATATTATTCACCCCATGCTATTTATTCGTTTAGTGATTGTTTCCACTTAGCAATTTCGTTTCTTTTTCCAAGAGCAATTAACCAAGCCTCAAGTTGAACATCCAAAGTGTCATCATAATCAATCAAAGAATGGCAAAAATCTTCAAACTCCTCGTAAGAAGAATCAAGCAATCCTTTCATATATACGGTCAATTCAGAAACATTTTTCAAATGTTTTTCACCGACCGACAAAAGCTTTTGTCCGGAAAGCAGATAAGCCATCGTGTAGTAATTCATCATAGTATCACGCTTACTTCTGTTGCCGACATTATGCGCGGTTTCAAGTGCTGAAGAAGCCGCGACCAATTTATCATTTTTAGATTTAACCTTAGAAAGATAATTGGTGAGAAGTTTGTTTTCCAAAATGCTATCCCAATATGAGTAATTGGACTTATCGTTTCGCCATAGTTTTTCGAGCATTTCTCTACCTAATGCGGGGAGTGACTCATAGGTTTGTCCCATCCAATAAAAACCATTAAGCTCAGGATAAATCTTATAGAGAAGATTCCAAAAAATAATATCATCTTTTCCCGCAGTACGAGTTGCTTCTTCTTCAGCATCCATACAATAGCCTGCAATTTCTGGATTGAAGTTCTTAAAGAAAGCAGATAGCAAACCACGATAAAGCTGCTTCTTACCATCGTTCCAATTACTTGCAAGTGCAGTAATTAATGATGGAATATCTTTATATGCCTGTCCCAAAAAGGTGTATGGAGGAATAGCTTTTTCTGCACCGAAACCAGTGCCTTCACCGGGAATAACTTGTTTTTTACCTTTGCACCAATTGTTAACTTCTGTATAAGTCCATCTTCTATTAGGATTATTCTTCTTGTTACGGTTTGTAATATCAAAATATGTAACGGCAGAAATCAAGTCTTGAAGTTCCTGAGGCATATCTTTTGGGAACGGTATGCGTTGTACAGCAGTAAACTGCGCAATCTCCTCCGCATTCATATTTTTATAAGGAGTATATCCACAATAGAGTTCATAAAGAGTAATGCCAAGAGAATAATAATCTGATTCTTCCAAAAACAGATTTCTAAATGTTTCAGGGGCAGAGTATTCAGGCGTCATACCTGTTTTGGTGACTAATACTGTATTTCCTTGTTCAACAACAGAACTGATACCAAAGTCAATAATGGCAACACTCTTATTATCATCTAACAGCATAATGTTAGAAGGCTTCAAGTCCTTATGAATGATGTCGTTCTGATGAAGAACCTTGAGAGCTTCATTGATACAAGGAATAATAGTTGTTTTCAATTCTTCCATACTGAACTGTCTACCTTGCAGGCTACCATTCTTGTAATATGGCAGAATTTCAAAAGGTAAATCATTATAAACACCCGTATCAAAAAGAGAAGCTACATAGGGAGAACGGATTGACTTTAAGACAGTAATTACTTCAGGCTTTACTGCTCTTTGGCGACGATATACTTTTGCTACATATTCCTTGCCATCGTGTTTACACACATAAAGATCTGCTTCGCCCGTAGAAACACTTAAAGGTTCAACAATTTCGTATTTTCCTGCAAGGAATGTTCCTGCTGCTAATTTGGCCGAAGATGTAGCAAGATTGGGGTTGATTGCAGTTGCCTTACCAATCTCTGAATTAATTACAGTTGCATTGATATTAGGGTTAATTTCTGTTCTGTTACTCATATTCAATCTCCTATTAACTGTGCTTTTCCATCAATAATACGGATTTGTTTGCTATCCACCAACCACTTGATAGCTGCATCAGTTTTTATCTTGATTTTTGGTCCTTTACGCTCAAATCCAAATACACGTGCACATTCGGACGCTAAATCTTCTTTCGTAATACCAAAGGAGCTACTGATAATCTTAATCATTGCTGACGCCACTTCCTCGGTGCTTATAAACTCCATTGGACGTGGTGTATCATACTCTTCGGGGATGCGTACAGTAATGGGGGACAAGGGAAGCAATCTAACGAAATTGTTCTTATCGATAACAACACGACCGTTCAATTTTTTAGAAATAGCTTCATCAATTGTCTGTCTAACACCCTCCGTTGCTTTGCCAGTCGTAAAAGAGGGCCCTAAGCGCTTGTACAGCAATTCCATATGTATAGGTTGCTCCACACTGACGATATAAAGAATATTCTCGCTGATTCGAGTCAAATTATCGTTTGAACCGGAATGATCCGTGTCCCACCAATTAGCTTCCTTGTAATAAACAAAGCCATACGGATTTCGAGTGGATGTTTTCTCGATAGGTTTAGCAGTTTCAGTTGCGATTGTGTCAATGGAAACATCCATATCATTCTCATTACTTTGCTTAAATGTGTGGGTGGCAGTTCCGTTTTTATCGATAATAGATTGGATAAAACTAATTAAAGCTTCACCTTCTGCTTTCGAATTGCGATTCCATTCCGTGGACCACACACGATACAGATTCCAACCCATATTTTCAAGTACCGATCTTCGTAAATGGTCTCTGTCACGAGCAGTTTTCGCGTGAACATACGATATACCGTCACATTCTATACCTGCAATGAATTCGCCGTCAACATTTGGGTTCTCAATTGCTATATCAATTTTATAATCTGAACATCCTACTTGCTTTTGAACTTTATATCCATTGTTCTCTAAAAATTTGGCAACAATGTTACAGAACTCGTCAACGGTTTCAAATACTTCTTCTCTTTCTGCCGATTTTAATACACTTGAGCCTTTTATTGCAAATTCAATGTAGGAGCGGAGCATGCGAACACCCTCGGAGTTTGTTCTACTAAGATCAATGTCTGATGGAAGAATAGATCCAACCAACTTCACATTGCATTTGGCTCTGGTAATGGCAACATTTAAGCGCCGCTCACCGCCCATATGTCCAAGTGGCCCAAATCGCATATACATTTTCCCGTTTTTATCTTTTGCATAGCAAATGCTGAAGATTATAGTATCTCGCTCATCTCCCTGAACATTTTCAAGATTTTTGACGAAAAAAGGTTCATCTTTAGATTCATCAAAAAACCATTCGTATTGTGGCATTCTCTCTCTGAAATCAATAATTGCATTTTCAATAGCGTTTTGTTGTTTTTCGCTAAAAGCAATAATTCCAAGAGAACGGTCGGGGTGCTTTTGAATATGTTCAAGGACTAATATTATACATTTTTGCGCTTCTCTGATATTGCAGTTTTTGCCGCCACCCTCATAGCATCCGTTTTCCACATATATGTACTCAACACCCATATCAGGAACTTTCGTAATGCTGTTTGGAAAGGTAATAAGCTCGTTTTTGTATATTTCTCTATTGGAAAAAGCAATTAGATTTTCATGCTTGCTGCGGTAATGCCACAGCAGTGTTCTGTTAGGCAATACAGATGTAGCCTCTTCTAAAATAGAATCCGATACTACTTCACTGTAATCTTCTTCATCGCTTATATCGTAATCACCGTCAAAATTATTTGTAGTGGCTGAAAAGAAATTTGTAGGAGGCAATTGCTTGCTATCGCCGGCGATGATAACTTGTGAACCTCTGAAAATTGCTCCAATAGCATCCTCTGGAAAAATCTGCGACGCTTCATCGAAAATCACTAAATCAAAATGATATGCTTCAGTTTCCAAAAAGTAGGAAACCGAAAGCGGCGACATCATCAAACAAGGCTTTAGCTTCATTAGCAAATTAGGTATCATTCTAAATAGCTTTCGCAAGGGCATAATCCTACTTTTTTTACTTAGTTCCTTATTTAATATTGCTATTTCATCCGTAGCTTTGAGCATACGATGTGAGGACGGCAAATTTTCAATGAGTTTTTCTCGAATCCTCATTTGGGCAACCAGCAATTGTAAGTCATCCAGTTCAATAAACTTCTTAATCTTTTCATCTTGTGTATTTCTTCTGAAACGGCGCACTGAAGCAGACTTGTCGCAGACTGCTCCAAGCCACATATGATAGAACCCTTTTAAGAACGTTTTTTCAATGTTTTCTCCAAGGTACGCGCTTTCAAATTTTGAGATGAAATCTTCAAGACCGACCTCAGTACATTTATCCTTTGCCTCCTGGTAATCGATCCATTTGTCAAGGTTGGCAAGATTATTCAAACAACCACTCATTTTCTCTGAAAGGGCAGCTATGGTTAAGGATTGCAAATCAGAACTTTTAGAGAACTGTTGTTTGATCCAATCAAATGCTGCACACCCATTGTTATGGGCATTGCGTAAACTATCTGCTATTTCTTTGAGTGACCGCTTTCTTTCTTCGATGACATTCACAAGTCCTTGAAGCAAAGGAAAACACTCGATTTTTTTCAATTCGTCAACTTTGCTCAGCAAGATGACAATATTATCCCAATCTGTATGTTCATTATCAAACAGAGTTTCAAAATCTCGCTTGTAAGTTTGAGCGAGAACATTGACAAGATTCTCGGTTTCGCTATACGAATTTAATTGTTCAACAGCCTTGTAGATGACCTCTATTGTTTCATCGGTATTAACCAAGTACGGTTTAATCATTTCTGCCTGTGCCGATATTTCATTGAGCTTGCACAAATATGTTTCTATTGTATTGATAGTTTCTTCTACATCAAAGTTTGCTAAATCAATATCAATTTTAGCTTTTAAAGATGCCACTTCGTTTTTTGCTGTCATCGAAGCAGTTGTAAGTTCAGAAAGAAGAACATCGAATTTTGCTGCTTCTTCTGTATGCTCAACCGAAACAATATCAAGTAAAAGTGGTGAGATTTCGCCGACAGGGAGATTCCTCATTTGAGAGCAAATGTCCACAGCATTTGTGATATAATCCCAATCGCTATATAACCCTTTATAATAGCTACCTAAAAGCCTTTCTAATTCAGAAGCATTTTGCTCTAACCAATTTAGCTTGTCGTGGTAGTATTTCAAGGTTGTCAATAGGTCAACAACAGCATCATCGGGAAGTTTTTTCAAAACAGTCTTACTTAATGCTAAAATTTGCTTTTTATCTTGCTTATATTGTCCTTTGAATACCTTGAAGAAATTTGTATATTCAGTTTTATACCTCAAAAGGATTGGGGCATAATCCAAGCTCAGTATTTCAGGTTCCCATACAGACAATAGCTTTTCTTTTACATTGTTAATATCGTTAGTAATCGTTTGAGCTTCGATGATAAGGTTTCTTATTTTACCTATATCAGATGAGAACCAAATCTTATTTAGTATTATGTTAGTTTTGATAAGTTCAAAAAGTGAAATAACTGTTTGCAGGTTATATGCGTTAGCGGAAAAATCTGTTCCCAACTTATCATTTATCGATTTGTATGTATTCCGTGTATCCATTAAAGCTTTTTTAAGGGCGGTTAAATGGGCGTGTAAAGTAACTGCCTCTTTTACAAAGAACTCAGAATCATTTCTTCTAATTAAGGGCAAGTCGATAAAGCCATTCGCCTGAGCTAACAGCTTGTCTTTCCATTCATTGTAATTATAGTGATAAATTGTATCCACAAAGACTTTTGATATTGCTTCTCTAAGTTCAAAGAGTTTAGCGTATGTGTTCTTTGCTTCGGTTGCAGACTTAATTCCTTGCTCAAAATTAAATGTGCCAAGCCATATTTGAGGAATCTGAGGTAAATCACAAATCCTCTCAATAATATCAACCATTTCAAGCATCGAGATGTACGGGGCATGTTCACTAAGAACTGATACTTCGCTAATTGCCGAAAGAATTTCAATACACTCTTTTAGTGAATTGGTGAGAGCTTCCAATTTCACTCTCATCTGTTCGTTGTATTCATAACCGGACACACGAATAGCAAGACCATCCCAAGGGTTATTATTTATATGGTAATGCAAACGCTCTAAAGAAAGCTCATATTCTTTAAGCGCATTTAAAAAAGTTTGAAGTTTAGTTTGCGATATACTCAATGGATCGTCAAGCGTAAAGGTCATAGTAGGTACATCATTCACTTCTTCAAGTTTGCTATACACCTCATAACAACTAATATTGAGTTCGGAATTAAGTGCGTGGAGTTCTTCCGCATATTTATTAAGTTCTTGACGAATTGATAGGAGTTCTTCCAAATTGCTGATTGCCTCATCCTTGACGCGGGTTTGCTTCAGCTTGAGGTTAGCTCCGATCTGTTCAAGGATTTCCCTTTTATTTGCCTTGTAACTATGCAATGGCAGGCAAAAATCACCCAAGTGTGCTTCTTGAAGTCTGCGATAAACCACTTGGAGAGCTGCCATTTTTTCAGAAACAAATAAGACCTTTTTGCCTTCAGCTAAGGCTTCGGCAATTATGTTTGTAATTGTTTGGCTCTTACCGGTTCCGGGAGGGCCTTGCATAACAAAGCTAATATTGTTCTTGGAATAAAGTATGGCATCTTGTTGACTCGAATCGGCACTCATAACTTGATAACAATCTTGCGGGCTAATTGAATCAAGGTCAAAATCATGCAAGTGTTCGGGGATTTTGTTTGCTTCAGCAATATCGCCTGCCATTGCACGAATAACAGGATTTTCCTTGATGCGTTCTTCATTTCTACGCAAATCGTTATACATTGAAATTTTCAAAAATGACAGTAATCCCAAACTCACTTCTCTAAGGATACGCCATCCTCTTTGGTCTGCTACTTCTTCAAGATTTTTCAAATAATTATCAAGAGTGTCTTTATCAGGTTCAAACTGAGGAAGTTCAATTCCATATTCGGTCTTTAGATAGTATTCCAGCGTCGGATTAACAACAATATCATCTTCGTGTTTTTTTAATGTGTACGGTGAGTTTAATGCTTCTAATGATAATACAACAGGGACCAGAACCAAAGGTGATTTTATCCATTGTGCAGATGCGCCTTTACCGTCTTTCCATTCAATGAACCCAAAAGAGAGGTAGAGGATATTTGTGCCTTGCTCTTCTTGTGCCAACCTTGATTTGGCTCTGAGGTTTTTAAGCGTTTTTTGCCTTTCAAGAATACTTCCTTCGGTCTTAATATCACCTATTGTCACCGGGAGTGGTGAGGATAGATTTTCTAAAAGCGAAAGGATTGAAAAAACACGAATGTCTGTTTCCCTGTCAACAGAGCGTTGAAAAGTCAAGGTTGCTTCATCCAACGCAAGCCTGTTAAAGAGTTCATCAAAAGAAGGTTCTATCAACTTAATGGTAGTTCTTTTGGTTTCGCGATAATTTATCATTTTATTACGCTTACCAAGATCAAGAAGTTGATGTTCCCAGTACTCAATCTTTTTGTCTAAAATTTCCATAGAACTTCCTTTCCGATATACCATCATTTTGAACAAATCAATGTCTTGAGAAATACTATATAATCTGGACTCACAGTGTATTTATCTCGTCTTCAAGATGCTTTACCTCTTCCAAGACCACATCGAAATCCGGTTTTTCGCCGTAGATCATATTCTTCATATGCTCATAGTCGTCTTTGAGGACTTTGATATTTTTCTCGCTTGGTATCAATTTCATTGTACCGGGTTTGGCTTCGTCGTATCTTGCCCACGAACAATGGTAGAATTTATCCTTAAAACATACAACTTTATCAAGCAGGTCTAAGTCTGCGAAAGCCTCAGCTTTTACGGGCGAATTTGCCATACAATAAAGATCATAATAATGGCGGGAATATCTTGTTGGCACAATGCTGTTTTCGGGGCGGTATGCCTCTCTATGTAAAATCGTAACCTTTTCCCAAAATGTGCGTTTCGGCAATACGGTCAATATCTCGGTGCTCGGTTGCTTGAAAAGTCTGCCGTACTGCTCGGCGGCATAAGGGGTAATTGGCTTTTCCTCTGCCGGTGTCCACGCCGCAAGCGCTCCGATTTCAAGACGAATCACAGGCAGAATCGCTGAATCGTCAAAGCTGCGGTTATAAGCAAAAACCACCGTCTGCGGATCGTCGTCCTCTATATAGCAATTTACATCATAGGAAAGTTCGCTTTGCAAATCCGTTATAACGGCAGGCATAAATTCGTTTCTCAAAAACGCTTCGGTTTTTGTGCCTGCCTCTTTATTAAAGGCGTCCTGCTTGGTGTTGCTTCGGTCAGCCCACGGCTCATCCTTTTCGTAGCCGAGAACACGCCAGTCGAGAATCAAGTCAATATCCTCGGAAAAGCGTTCAAT
Organism: uncultured Eubacteriales bacterium; assembly: GCA_934464615.1. Classification (GTDB taxonomy): domain Bacteria; phylum Bacillota; class Clostridia; order Oscillospirales; family Acutalibacteraceae; genus SIG565. Next base: position 61,083 of record CAKSKA010000002.1, read on the forward strand.
CAAGCCATATGACTTTGAAAGGCTTGTGCCGCCCTTGAAAGCAATATTATTTTTCCATGCGCAGCGATGAAAAAGATAATCAAGCATATAGCACACCCAAAAATCTTTTTCAATAATGGCATCGGTCATACCCATTTTAGCGGCTGTGTTGTGAAACAGAGCCTTTTTATCGTTTTCGTTCAGTTTCGCAATATTTCTCATTACTCGTCACCTTTGCAAATTACTTTAATGTATTCATAAACCCATGATGTGGCGGATTTTGCTTCCGTCAGCATCTTTTCTTTCTCTTCTTCGCTGAGCGCTTTTTTTAAGCGGCAAATGATTTGCTCAGATACATTGTTCTTGCCGAGTGCTTTCAGTGCCTGAATAGTCAGCGCCGTTTTATAGGAAAGCTTAGATATTTCCTTATTCGTTGTTCGCTTGAATTTTATCACGGTATTGTCAAAGGAATATTCTTTATACGCACCGTCCGACACATATACCCACTGAGCAGGAACTTGAGTTGAGAGTCCCAAAAGGTTCAGCGCCGTATCACCGCAGGGGACAATCGTCCAACCGAAATTGCGGGCAAGCGCATGAGCAACCTTATTTGGTGACGGTGCAACGGTTTCGCCGAGCAGCTCGTTATATTCGGGTTTATAATAAACGCCGAACAGTATTTTTTTGACAAGCCCCTCGTCGGCAAGGCGAAGCAATGCCATATTAACGGTCTTTTTGTCGGTAATATCGGTAAAATCAGTTGAAACAAAAACAGAGCCGTTTTCAGACTTTGCTATTATATTTCGTATCTGGCTTAAATAATTCGGTCGCTTCATTCAAATGCACCTTCCTTAAGCAGCGGTGTTATACGAATTTATTATACACTATTTTCTACGAAAAATCAAGCGTTTGCGAAAATAATAACCGTTATTTTCTACCAAGCACTTTGAATATGCAAAAAGCGGAGCCGAAGCCCCGCTTTTTCAGATATAAATCAGTTCAGCATTTACAACATTGATTGCCCTTGCTTTAATGCTGTTGATCTGACTAACCCATTTCATTTGATTTTTTGCTTTCAGTTCTTCGGTAATGCCTTCAAGTTCGGCATACTGTTTTGTCAACAGCTCAAACATTTCCTGCGCGTTTTGGTCGAGATTGGTCAGGTACTGCTCAAGCGTACCGTTTAACCGCATTACATTGATAACCGTCGGATTGTTCTTTTTCAGAAAGTTATAATGTCTTTGTCCCCACAAACCTACTCTTGATATAAATTCGTCTTTCATATAGCAAACCTCCTTTGCGAGTATATTATACCGCAAAAGAAGGTAACTCAAAAATGTGCGATTATTCAAAAATCCCTCTGCCGAAAAATCGGTAGAGGGATTTCGTTTTAAATATACAAGCTTACCTTAATGTCTTTCCAGCGGTGCACACGGTGCTTTGTGGAATCGGCATACAGGTATCTCACGGCATCCTCTTTTGTGAGCGTGAACTCAGCAAATTTGGTATACTTGATTAGTTCCTGCCGTCCTTGATGGCTGCCTGAGCTGCTGCAAGGCGGGCAATCGGAACGCGGAACGGTGAGCATGATACATAATCAAGACCGATCTTATGGCAGAATTCAACAGATGTCGGATCGCCGCCGTGTTCGCCGCATATACCGCAGTGGAGGTCAGGTCTGGTGGATTTACCGAGCTTAACAGCCATCTGCATAAGTTTGCCTACGCCGTCCTGATCGAGTTTTGCAAACGGATCGTTTTCAAAAATCTTTGCATCATAGTAAGCGTCAAGGAACTTACCTGCATCGTCACGGCTGAAGCCGTAAGTCATCTGGGTTAAGTCGTTTGTACCGAAGCAGAAGAACTCAGCCTCTTTAGCAATTTCATCAGCTGTAAGAGCGGCACGCGGAATTTCAATCATTGTACCAACTTCATACTTGAGGTCGGCGCCTGCAGCAGCAATTTCTGCATCCGCAGTTTCAACAACTGTCTTCTTAACATACTTAAGCTCTTTAACGTCGCCTACCAACGGAATCATGATTTCGGGAACAATGTTCCAATCCGGATGAGCCTTTTTAACATTTATAGCTGCACGGATAACTGCGGTTGTCTGCATTTTTGCAATTTCCGGATAGGTAACTGCAAGACGGCATCCGCGGTGTCCCATCATGGGGTTAGCTTCGTGCAGGGATGCAATAATTGCCTTGATTTCATCAACGCTCTTGCCCTGTGCGTCGGCAAGTTTCTTAATGTCGGCTTCCTCTGTAGGAACGAACTCATGAAGCGGAGGATCCAGGAAACGAATAGTAACCGGCTTGCCTTCAAGCGCTTCGTAAAGTTTTTCAAAGTCGCCCTGCTGGAAGGGGATTATATTTTCAAGAGCCTTTTCTCTTTCTTCAACTGTAGAAGAGCAGATCATCTGACGGAAGTAGTCGATACGGTTGCCTTCAAAGAACATATGCTCTGTACGGCAAAGTCCGATACCTTCTGCGCCGAGTTCGGCAGCCTTCTTAGCATCTCTCGGAGTATCTGCATTTGTGCGAACGCCGAGTTTGCGGTACTTATCTGCCCAAGCCATGATTCTGCCGAATTCGCCTGCGATTGAAGCGTCGACAGTCGGGATTATACCGTCGTAAATGTTACCGGTAGAACCGTCAAGCGAGAGGTAATCGCCCTCATGATAAGTCTTGCCGGAGAGTGTGAACTGTTTGTTGTCTTCATCCATGTTAATAGCTGTGCAGCCGGAAACGCAGCAAGTACCCATACCGCGTGCAACAACGGCAGCGTGTGAAGTCATACCGCCGCGTACGGTGAGTATACCTTGGGCTGCCTTCATGCCTTCAATATCTTCTGGTGAAGTTTCAAGACGTACAAGAACAACCTTTTCGCCGCGTGCGCCCCAAGCCTTAGCGTCTTCTGCAGTAAATACTATTTTACCGCAAGCAGCACCGGGAGAAGCCGGAAGAGCCTTACCTACAGGTGTAGCAGCCTTTAAAGCCTTAGCGTCAAACTGCGGATGGAGAAGTGTATCAAGGTTACGCGGATCTATCATAAGAACCGCTTCCTTATCGCTGATCATTCCTTCATCAACGAGGTCGCAGGCAATCTTTAAAGCTGCCTGAGCAGTACGCTTACCGTTACGTGTCTGAAGCATGAAGAGCTTGCCGTGTTCAACGGTAAATTCCATATCCTGCATATCGCGGTAATGATTTTCAAGTGTAGCGCAAACTTCTTTAAACTGTGCGAAAGCCTCGGGGAATTTCTGTTCCATTTCGGAAATGTGCATAGGAGTACGAACGCCTGCAACAACGTCCTCGCCCTGTGCGTTTGTAAGGAACTCGCCGAAAAGGCCTTTAGCGCCTGTAGCCGGATCGCGTGTGAAAGCAACGCCGGTACCGCAATCGTCGCCCATATTACCGAATGCCATTGACTGTACGTTAACGGCAGTACCCCATGAATACGGAATATCGTTGTCACGACGGTATACGTTTGCACGCGGGTTGTCCCATGAACGGAAAACGGCCTTAATTGCGCCCATCAACTGTTCTTTGGGATCAGACGGGAAATCGGAACCGATTTTTGATTTATACTCTGCTTTAAACTGAGAAGCGAGTTCTTTAAGATCATCGGCGCTTAATTCAACGTCCTGCGTTACACCGCGATCCTCTTTCATTTTATCAATAAGCTGTTCAAAATACTTTTTGCCGACTTCCATAACTACATCGGAATACATCTGAATGAATCTTCTGTAGCAGTCCCAAGCCCAACGCGGATTGTTGGATTTTTTAGCTATTACGTCAACAACTTCTTCGTTAAGACCGAGGTTGAGGATAGTATCCATCATGCCCGGCATGGAAGCGCGTGCGCCCGAACGAACCGAAACAAGAAGCGGATTTTCCTTATCGCCGAACTTTTTGCCGGTGATTTCTTCCATTTTAACAATGTATTCCATAATCTGTGCCTGGATCTCATCGTTAATCTTCTGGCCGTCCTCATAATACTGTGTGCAGGCCTCTGTTGTGATTGTGAAGCCCTGAGGAACGGGAAGACCGAGGCCGGTCATCTCTGCAAGGTTTGCGCCCTTACCGCCCAAAAGCTCACGCATTTTTGCGTTACCTTCGCTGAAAAGGTATACATACTTGTGACTCATGTTTTTACCTCCTGATTTTTTAGCAAACCCATATTTTGAGGGTTTGCACTATTAACACAATACACCGATTTTACGGTAGCAATTTATTATACCACCAATATACAAAAATTTAAAGAGATTTTTTAAAAAATAATTTAATTTTTGAAAAAAATCCTCCGAAAACGGAGGATTCGACGTTATTTTTATATTTTTACGGCTTTTTTCACCGCAATACTTGCCGGAAATGCAATCGCCGCGCCCGCAACGGCTTCAATAAGTCCGTTTATACCCACAAACATTACAACAAACATAAACGGGTTTGCCGCACCCAAAGTCGACACAAAGCCCTGTATATAGTCCGTTTTGTAGAAAAGCAAACACAGTGCCGACATAAAAAACAGCGTATTTAAAACAGGTGCCGCCACACTGCCGAGTGCTGCCGACAACCGCGGCTTTTTTGATGCCGCTTTTGCTGTAAGTCCGGACAAAAAACCCGCAAGGGCGCGCGTGGGAACACAAACCAAAAAAGTATAAAACGCATTGATTGAAAGCAGTACCGTACCGAAAGGACTGTACGAAAAGCACTGTAAAAATGATACCGTGCCGAACACCGTACCCAGCACTGCGCCTGCCGCCGGACCGTAAAGATTTGCCGCCAATGCCACCGGTACCATTGAAAGCGTAATTTCAAGTCCCAAAGTGCGTATCGGCAAAAAGGAAATAACCGCCGTAAGCGCCGACAGCACACCCAGCACTGCCGGCATTTTTGTTTTGTTTTGTCTGCTCATATTTTTAACCTCCGATACTGTCCGTTTACGGTACAGTTCATAAATGTGTCGGCTGCCGCCGAACATATATATTATACACATTGTTTTTTAAAAATCAACTTGTGCTGTTTATAATTATATGGTAAAATAAGTTTTTAAAGAGGTGTTTTTATGCAAAGCAGTACCGTTGCAGCCATATCCACCCCCATAGGCGAGGGCGGCATAGGCGTTATACGCATTTCCGGTCCCGACGCACTTGCCGTTGCGGACAGGATATTTGTCGCCGTTTCGGGCAGAAAGCCGAGTGAGATTGCCGGTTACACCGCACTTTACGGCCATATTTACGACGGCGGCGAGGTAATTGACGAAGCCGTGCTGCTTGTATTCCGTGCGCCGAAAAGTTATACGGGAGAAAACGTTGCCGAAATTTCGGTACACGGCGGACGGTATGTAACAAAACGTGTACTGCGTGCGGTTCTTGCCGCGGGAGCGCAGAGCGCCGCACCGGGCGAATTTACCAAACGCGCTTTTTTAAACGGAAAAATGGATCTTACCATGGCGGAAAGCGTTATGGGTGTTATTTCGGCGCAGAGTGAGAGCGAGCTTAAAATCTCCGCGGGCGCCGTGTCGGGCAGGATTTCGGGCGAAATAAACGAAATAAAGCAAAATCTGGTACATACCGCGGCTTCCATTGCCGCATATGCAGATTATCCCGATGAAGATCTGCCCGAACTTTCCGAAGAAAACTTCGGAAATATGCTGGAGTCGGCAAAGCAAAAACTGAAAAATATGCTTGACACATTCGATGCCGGACGGATTTTGCGCGAGGGAATAGATACCGTAATTGTCGGCAAGCCTAATGTCGGTAAAAGTACGCTTATGAATTTGTTAAGCGGCGCACGCCGTTCAATAGTTACCGAAATAGCCGGAACTACACGGGATATAATTGAGGACAGCGTTATGGTCGGCGATATAATGCTTAAATTAAGCGATACCGCCGGAATACACGATACATCAGACGCGGTTGAGGCGGCGGGGATTGCCCTTGCAAAGGAAAAAATAGACGTAAGCGAATTGGTACTTGCCGTTTTCGATTTATCGTCGCCGCTTGACAGTGACGATATGCAGCTGCTTGAATATGTAAAAGACAAAAAGGCGATTGTCGTCCTTAACAAAAACGACAGCGAAATTAAAGCCGATACCTCTGTTTTTGACGGTATGGCGGCGGTATATGTATCCGCAAAAAACGGCGTCGGCACGCAGGAACTTATAAAAGCGGTGGAACATATTACAAAAGTGGAAAATCTGGACGCAGGCAGTACGGTGCTTTCAAGCGAAAGGCAGCGCGACTGTGCCGAAAAAGCGTACGAAGCGATATGCGGCGCAGACACCGCACTTAAGGGCGGACAAACACTGGATGCGGTAGGTGTATGCATAGACGACGCCCTGTCGGCACTTTACAGCCTTACGGGCGAGAGGGCGGTAAATACCGTAACAGATGAGATATTTAAAAGATTTTGTGTAGGAAAATAGAGGGTGTAAAATTGAGTTACAAAGCGGAAAGCTACGATGTAGCGGTAATAGGTGCGGGGCATGCCGGAATTGAGGCGGCGCTTGCAAGCGCAAGACTGGGTGCTAAAACAATTATGTTTACCGTAAGTGCGGACTGGATAGGCAATATGCCCTGTAACCCGTCTATCGGCGGTACTGCCAAAGGGCATTTGGTAAGGGAACTTGACGCGCTGGGCGGAGAAATGGGTGTTGCCGCCGATAAAAATATGCTGCAAAGCAGAATGTTAAACCTCGGCAAAGGTCCGGCGGTACACTCACTCCGCGCGCAGATAGACCGCCGTGCATACAGCGGATATATGAAGCATACCGTGGAACTGCAGAAAGGACTTGACGTAAAACAGGCGGAGGTTACCGATATTGAAAAGGACGGCGACGGATGGCTTATAACAACACGCCTCGGCGCAGTACATAAAGTAAAAGCCGCCGTTATAGCAACCGGCACATTCCTTGCAGGCAGGATATATGTAGGCGAAGTAAATTATGCAAGCGGTCCCGACGGACAGTTTCCGGCAAACGCGTTGTCGCAGTCTTTAAAAAAATTAGGCTTGCCGCTGCGCAGATTTAAAACCGGCACACCGGCGCGTGTTGCAAAGGACAGTATTGATTTTTCAAAAACGCAGGTTCAACCCGGTGACGATAAGGTTGTACCGTTCAGTTACCGCACCGAAGAGCCGAAGCCGAACACAGTGGTATGCCACATTACATATACGGGTGAAGAAACCAAACAGGTCATACTTAAAAATCTGCACCGTTCTCCGCTTTATGCAGGGGTTATACACGGTGTGGGACCGCGTTATTGCCCGAGCATTGAGGATAAAATAGTTCGTTTTTCGGACAAGCCGCGGCACCAGCTGTTTATTGAACCGTGCGGTGCCGACACCGAAGAAATGTACTTACAGGGTATGTCGTCCTCTCTGCCCGAGGAAGTACAGATTGAGTTTTACCACACCATTGCCGGTCTTGAAAACGTAAAAATAATACGAAACGCATATGCCATTGAATATGACTGTATAGATCCTCTGGCGCTTACTCCCACGCTGGAAATCAAAAATAACGAGGGCTTGTACGGCGCAGGGCAGTTCAACGGTTCATCGGGTTATGAGGAAGCCGCCGCACAGGGCTTTGTGGCAGGCGCGAATGCCGCGCTTAAAGTGTTGCACCGTTCTCCGCTTATACTTTCCCGTGCCTCAAGTTATATCGGCACGCTTATAGACGACCTTGTAACCAAAGGCTGTTCCGATCCTTACAGGATGATGACTTCGCGCAGCGAATACAGGCTTTTGCTGCGGCAGGACAATGCCGATGAGCGCCTTATGCCGACCGGACGGGAACTCGGCCTTATAGACGACAAAACGTGGGAAGCGTTTTTGCTGCGCAAAAAGCAAAAAGAGGACGAAATTAAACGGCTTTGCAGTACAACCGTAGCACCCGGCGACGGAATTAACGCAATGCTTACATCGGCAGGCACCGCACCGCTTACAACCGGCACGCATTTAAGCGAATTACTTAAACGTCCGCAAATAAAATATGCCGACCTTGCCCCGTTTGACTTATCGCGCACACCGCTGCCGGACAGCGTAACCGAAAAGGTTGAAACCGAAATCAAATACGAAGGTTACATTGTCCGCCAAAGCGCGCAGGTAGAGGAAATGCTGCGGCTTGAAAAGCAGGAAATACCGGCAGATACCGATTACGACGCGGTATACGGACTGCGGCTTGAGGCTAAAGAAAAATTAAACAAAATCCGTCCGTGCAACATCGGTCAGGCGTCACGCATTTCGGGCGTAAGTCCGGCAGATATATCCGTACTGCTTATACACTTTGAAAAAATGCGGCAGGAGGGCGGCAAATGATAAACTTTCCGCTTGAAACAATGCTTGAAAAATGCGGTCGGTCGGGCATTGCGGTGGATGACACCGCACAGCAAAGGCTGCAAATATACGGCAACGCACTGATTGAATGGAACGAAAAAATGAATTTAACCGCCATAACCGAACCGAATGCGGTTGTAACAAAGCATTTTTTGGATTGTGCGCTCCTTTTAAAATATGTTGATATACCGCAGAACGCGTCATTTATAGATGTAGGCACGGGAGCAGGCTTTCCCGGTATGGTTATTAAAATACTGCGCCCCGATATTAATCTTACGTTACTTGACGGACTTAATAAGCGCCTTATATTTTTAAACGACGTGTTAAGCAGGACGCAGCTGTGCGCCGACACGGTGCATATGCGTGCAGAGCAAGCCGGACAGACGCCGCTTCGCGAACAGTTTGACGTTGCGTCGGCACGCGCCGTTGCAAAGCAAAACGTTTTGCTTGAATACTGTATGCCGTTTGTAAAGGTAGGCGGTGTGTTTGCGGCGATGAAAGGGCCTGACGCGACTGCCGAGATTGCCGTCTGCGGCAATGCCGAAAAGATACTCGGCGGCGCAAAATCCCAGATTTTTACCGAAAAACTGCCGCCCGATATGACGCGGTGCTTTATTTTAACAAAAAAGATATCGCAAACTCCGTCAAAATACCCACGCATAAGTGCAAAAATATCAAAACAGCCGTTATAATGACGGCTGTTTTTGTTTTTTGGGGGCGAATTTTGCGATGTGTTTTTCTTGCCATAAAAACGGACAAGTCTTATAATAAATACACAGCGAAAGCAAAGTAAAACCTTCGCTGAAGCCGATATATTAAATTACATATCGGAACAAAAAGCAGCAGTGCAAAAGTCCGAACTTTAATTACACTGCGGTAAAAAAGGTCGGTGAACAAATGACACAACGGCAAGTTTTTAAAACGATAAGCATACAGCTTATTCTTCCGGCTGCCGAACAGCCGAGACGCCGCTTTGACGAATACGAGTTATCGCAGCTTTGCGAAAGTATAAAGGAAAACGGCATAATTCAGCCGTTGTCGGTCAGGAAAAACGGAAATTCGTTTGTGCTTATTGCAGGAGAGAGACGTCTGCGTGCGGCAAAAATGGCAGGACTTAAAAAGGTCCCCTGCATTGTATTTTCCGCGGACGAAACAACAAGCGCGTTTTATTCCGTTATTGAAAACCTGCAGCGGCAGGACCTTACGGTGTTTGAGGAAGCAAACGGTATAAACCGACTTATTAAAGAATTCGGACTGAGCCACTGCGATGTTGCGGCAAAACTCGGCATAGCGCCGTCTACGCTTTCAAACAAATTGCGGCTGTTATCTTTAAGCGTGCATCAGCAAGACCGAATCGCCGCCGCCAGACTGACCGAGCGACATGCGCGTGCGTTGCTGCGTGTGCCCGAGGACAAACGCGACGACGTGCTTGACCACATTATTGCAGAGGGACTGACGCTTGCCCAAACCGAAAGTTATATTGAAAAAAACTTTTTTGCCGAGAAAAAAACGCAGCCGACAGGGCAAAAGAAAAAGTCGTCCTGTGATATACGGCTTTTTGCCAACAGTCTTGCACACCTTGTAAACACTATGGTTACCGCCGGAATTCCCGCAAGGCAGGAAAAAAAGGAAAACGACAACTATATTGAATACAAGATTAAAATACCTAAACCTCCGACTGACAGAGAAAATTCCACACAATTAAAAATCTGTTAGACGGGGTTTATATATCACCTTTCCCCATATCCCCAAAACCTGACGCCCGTACCGAATATTCGGTACGGGCGTTGGGTTATTTTACAAAGGCGGACACCGTGCGGACTCACTCAGTCCCGATTAATGTCGGTTTGCCTTTATTATACGTCGGCATATTATTTATAATGCCGTTTTAAATGTTACCGTTACGGTTGTGCCGCTGTTCTGCACACTTTCCAGAGAAATCTCTGCATTGTTAAGCATTGCCGCGTGTTTTACAATGGACAGTCCCAGTCCCGTACCGGAATTCTCACCCGTACGGCTCTTATCCACCCTGTAAAATCTTTCAAATACGCGGTCCTTTTCCTCATCGGCAATTCCTATGCCGGTATCCGCAACGCTTAAAACGGTGTTGCCGACATCCGTTTTTACGCTTACAGTAACACTGCCGTTTTCGCGGTTATACTTAACCGCATTATCGCAAAGGTTATACACAATCGTTTCTATTTGCTGTTTAACGCCGAACACCTGCGCGTCCCTGCCTTGCAGCGTTATTGTAACACCCTTTTTCTCCGCCTGTGGTTTTAAAAGTTCGGTCACATCGCGGCAAAGCGCGTACAAATTCACCTTTTCCTTTTTGTCCTGCACCGTGCCCTCATCCAACTTTGAAAGACTTATAATGTCGTCAACAAGGTTTATAAGGCGCTGTGTCTGGTCGTATATCTTCTGCGAAAAATCGGGTATATCCGCCGGCTTTACAAGACCGTTTTTAATAAGCTCGGCATATCCGGATATTGTGTGCAGCGGCGTTTTAAGTTCGTGCGAAACATTTGCGCTGAATTCTCTGCGTATTTTCTCCGCCTTTTGCTTTTCGGTAACATCAAGTATAAGCAATGCCGTACCGCATATTTCGCCGTCCGACACAACAGGATTTGCAAGCAGCTTATATTCCTCGCCGCCCAGCATAAAGTCGGTTTCGGCACGGTTGCCGTCGCGGCACTGCTGTAAAGCGTTTTGCATTTCCGGCGAATTGTTAAACAGTAATATATCCCTGCCTATGCAGTAATCCCCCGCGTTAAGCAGTATTGATGCCGCACGGTTACGGCTTATTATCTCGCCGTTTTTACCCAGCAGCACTATGCCCTCCGCCATATTTTCCGTTACGGCTTCAAACTCCTCGGTCTTGCGGCGCAGCGCCGCCTCTCTGCGATTTATTTTTCCTTGCTGACGGCGGATTTTATCTGTAAGGGGTTCAATTTCCGGATAAGTTTCCGCAATCTTTTCCGGATTGTCCGGATCGAAATCGTTAAGAGGTTTAACGATTTTCTTAGCAATAGACCGACTGAGAAGCAAGGACAGTACCAACGCGAATATTATAACTATAACTATTCTGCGTATCATATTTATAAGTATAGTAATCACGGTGTAATCCGTAGATGATGTCCTTAAAATTCTGCCGTCGTCAAGTTTTACGGCGCGGTAGTAGGAGCGTTTCATCATCGTGTCCGAATACCGCACACTCTCTCCCGTGCCGTTTGCAAGCGCCGCCTTAACCTCGGCTCTGTCAAGGTGATTTTCGTTAATCTCTTTATATTTACTGTCGTAAACCACGTTGCCGAGGGTATCTATAAGCGTTATACGCAAATTTCCGAAATCTTCCGTATTGCCCTCAAGAAAACTGTCGCCGACAGTATTTACCGCATCGGCAATCACGTTTGTCTGGCTGATAATTCTGTCACGGTCTATTGACGAATAATAGGTGTAAAGCGCACCCATAACCAGCACTATGCAGGCTAAAAAAACCAATACCGAAACCGAAAAAATGGCGCGAAAAATACGTTTAGTCATATTTATTCTCCATTCTGTAGCCAACTCCGCGCACGGTTTCTATCATTTTACCGTTCTCGCCGAGTTTTGTACGCAATGTACCTATATGGACGTCAACGGTACGCGTCTCGCCGAAAAACTGCTCGCCCCATACAAGATTAAGCAATTCATCACGCGTAAAAACCGCACCCGTGTTTTGCATAAATATTTTAAGCAGTTCGTACTCCTTAACCGTAAGGCTTACGGTTTGACCGTCCGACAACACGCCGTGACGGCGCAAATCAATTGAAATACCGCCGACGCTTATAACTTCGGTTTTTTTGCTGTTGTCGCCTCTTCTCAGCACCGCACGCACGCGCGATACCATTTCCATCATACCGAAAGGCTTTGTAAGGTAATCGTCGGCGCCGCTGTCAAGGCCGATCACCTTATCGTACTCGCTGCCCTTTGCGGTTTCCATAATTACCGGTATATCGCGTGTTGCCGCCGCAGTTTTAAGTTTTTTTAAAATGCTCAGTCCGTCGGTATCCGGCAACATTATATCCAGCAGCACAAGTTCCGGCTTTTGCTGTGCAACGGCTTTAAAAAACGACGGCGCGTCGCCGAAGCCCACAGCCGTGTACCCTGCGGAATTAAGGGTATATATCATAAGTTCTCTTGCAGATGCGTCATCTTCAACACAGTAAATCATATATTCCCACCCTTACCTTTTCTTTACATTTTAATAATATCTTACGCAAGTAATGTAAAATAGCCGCATTTTGTAAAGTTTATGTAAAGTTGCGCTGTCAATCGACCGTCAGCGGTACTTCGGACAAGCCGTGTGCCGTGCGGTATGCGTTAAGTCCGCTGCCTACAAGTTTCATTGTCCTGTTGTAAGAAGCCTTTGCATCGGCAAGGCGGTTTATTCCGAGTGTGCTCCAATCGGATACATTTGTATCAAGCGCGACTATACGGTATACCCGCCTGCTTCCCACGGAAGTATAGTTTACCCATGTGGGAAGTATGTTTACGTCCTTCAGTTTAACCTCACCCGTACTCCACTTTTCAAACTCAACTTCAAAAATCATACCGTCCTCGGTATGTCCGCTGTAATTATCGCTGTCCATAATTTCTTTACGCTGATTAGATACCGCGTTGCCCATTGAATATATGCAAACGGAGGTATTGCCGTTTTCTCCCGTAAGGGTTTCAAACGGTTGTATTACATGCGGATGACCGCCTACTATAACGTCCCAGCCCATATCGCACAGTTTCTGCGCCATTTCCTTTTGGTCGGATGTGGGTGTACGCTGATATTCGTTACCCCAATGCACATAAATAATGCTTGCCTGTGCGCCTTTGCTTTTCATATCGTCAAGCGCGGCCTTGGCTTCGGCATAAAATTCATCAAGTTTGTTATAATCAAATGTGGCTACAAGATCGTTTGCTTCCTTGCGTATTTTAGCACCGTTAAGCGCTTTTCTGCCGGCTTCGGGCGTTGTTGAATATGTATAAACCGCCGTTGCTATTTTAATGCCGTTTACATCTTGTATTTTATACAGCGGCTCGTCTGTATTCTCCCTTGTGCCTATGTATGCCATATTCTTTTCCTTAAGTACGCGCACGGTATTAAGCATACCGTTATATCCGGTATCGTAAGTATGGTTGTTTGCGGTAAGCAGCATATCCACCCCTGCTTTTTTAAGCGAATCTGTAAGGGAAGCCGGAGTGTTAAAAAGCGGAAAACCGTCATATTTTCCGGCAGTTGCGTCCCCGAAGGTAACTTCAAGATTCATTACCATAAAATCATACTTATTATAATACGGCGTAATGTACTCAAAAATATTGTCGAAATTATAACTGCCGTCGCTCTGCTTTGCGTTTGAAAGCAGAGGCGTATGTATAAGTATATCTCCGGACGAACCTATTTTCGCGGTGGATACAACGTACGGCTCCTCAGGTTCGCTTATTTGCGATGCTGAAGAATCCGACGGTTTTGTGTTTTTATTTGTCTTTTTTACAAGACTTGCCGCGCCCGCAATAACGCCTGCTATTACAAGCGCAAATACTGCAAACACGCATATGCGTCGAATTATAAACTTTTTTGACGTTTTTCTTTTTTGCGGCATATCTGACTTCCTTTATAATGTATTTTTAATAATTTAAAAATCGTTTTGTGTGTCGTCAACAATGTTTGCATATTCATTTTGTTCGGGCTTGTCCGCAAGCGGTTCTTCCCGTTTAAAATAATACATATGAATAAATGCGGAAATGTAAATTACCGTAGCAACATCGGTAAATCCGGTTATTCCGCTGTTATGCAGCATTTCCGATTTTCCGAAAAGCATTACCGCTATCTGCGGTACGCCGTACACAGCGCAGCACACAAGCGCCAGCACACCTGTAAGCATTACCGCCGTTTTGCCGTCGGACACGCCGTTTTTAAATTTTGCGGCATTAAGGAAAAATACAAGCGTTGTACACAGTGCCGCAAGCTCAAAAACATTTTCCGCAATTGTGGAAACAGAGACGTAACTTGAAAACATTACCATAACGCGTATAAGCCAAAAAGCCACAAAAACAACATCAAGCATCGGCGACGCTTTTATCTTGCCGAAAAATGACAATCCGTTTAAAACAAAGACCGCCGCGCAAAGCACACCGAAAAATACTTGAGCCAGTATTTGCCACGACGGTATTGCTGTACCTATTTTTGTAAACAGCGCTTCGTAAATAACCGCCGCAGGCATTATAAAGTTTGCCGCGGCAAACGCCGCAGTCATTTTAGGCGTTTTGTTAAGGGGCAGTTTACACGCCGCCGCAAAAGCAGCCGACAGCGCCGCAAACACAAACACCATAACCGAAACCGTTATACCGACAGCCTCGTACCCTTTGCGGAAAAATCCGTTGGCGGAATCAATAATAAACTCCAACTGTACAATCCGCAGCGCAATGCCGCACAGGGCGGCTATTGCGGCAACCGCGGTGATTTTTTTTACCTTCGTTTCCAAAATAATCATCTCACTGTTTATAAATTAATACTAATTTCATTTCCATATACATATATTATACTACAAAATGTTAAGGGAATATGAAAAATGAAAAATATTTATTTCTTAATTATTGCAATACTTGTTATTTCTATGTTAACCTTGCCTTTTATCGCGCTGAAATCCGACAACGCAGGCAATACCGATACCGCCGTACCCAATCCCGATAAAAAAAGCGAAACGGTGTGCGTAAAAACCGCCGACGGCATTATAAGCGTACCGACATCGGACTATATAGAGGGTGTGGTTGCCGCCGAAATATCCCCCGACAGCGAACCCGAAGCGCTTAAAGCGCAGGCTGTTGCCGCATATACATATCTGCTTTATAAAAAGGATAAAAACAAAAGGGAAGATTACGACATAATATGCGATGCCGGCATAGACCAGGCGTATATTGATACCGCCGCCCAAAAAGAAAAATGGGGTGACGCGTACGACGCAAACATAGGCAAAATACGCGAGGCCTGCAACGCGGTGGCGGGTATTTACGTTTCGTTTGAAAACAAGCCGATTTATGCGGCGTTTCATGCGGTATCCGCCGGAAAAACCGAAAACTGCAGTGATGTTTTCGGCGGGGAATACCCATATCTTGTATCCGTGCAAAGTATAGGCGACCTTTTGTGCCCCGACTATCTTTCTACCGTTACTTTAAGTGCGGACGAGGTCCGTTCGGCGCTCGGCGGTATGTGCAGTTTGCCGGAGAATCCCGAAGAATTTTTTACCGCAATCGAGCGCAGCGACGCCGGCGGAATAAAGACTTTAACAGTCGGCGGCAAAACCTTTACCGGTCAGGAAATACGCAGTGCGCTTTCGCTTCGCTCGGCAAATTTCGACATTGCCTTTGACGGCACCGCATTTACTTTTACGGTGCGCGGTTACGGACACGGCGTTGGAATGAGCCAGTACGGCGCAAACTATATGGCACAGCAGGGAAGTCTTTACAACGAAATACTGTTGTGGTATTACACCGGCTGCAGCCTTAAAACGTCTAAATAAGCGCGTTGTAAATATCGCCTTTTTTAAGTCCCGTAATGCTTGCCGCCTGTTTTGCCGCGGCGGATGTCGACAGCCCGTCCTGCATTAATTTTTTTGCCGTGTTTACGGCATATTCAAGGGTATATACCTCGTTTTGTTTTTCGGCGCCGTGTACTATAAGCACATATTCGCCCTTGGGCTGATTTTGATTAAAGTATTCTACAGCCCTTGCAAGCGTTGTATTCAAAACCGTTTCGTGAATCTTGGTAAGTTCTTTTATTACCGCAATTTCCCTGTCGCCGAAATACTCGTACATATCTTTAAGCGTAGCGGACAGTTTGTGGGGCGCCTCGTAAAAAATCATGGTGCGATGTTCGCCTTTAAGTTCGGTTAAATGCTCCTTACGGCTTAATTTATTAACCGACAAAAAGCCTTCAAAACAAAATCTGCCCGACGGCATACCGGATATTGCAAGCGCTGTGGCAAGCGCGGTAGGACCGGGGACTGCTTCCACGGTAATTCCGGCAATGTGTGCCTGCCGTACAAGTTCTTCGCCCGGATCGGAAATTGCCGGCATACCGGCGTCGGTTATAATCGCGCAGTTTTCGCCGGCGCTTATACGCCCGGTTATCATCTCGCCCTTTTGCGCCTTGTTATGTTCAAAGTAAGATACCATCGGTTTTTTAATGCCGAAATTATTAAGCAGTTTTACCGAAACCCGCGTATCTTCCGCCGCTATAAAATCCACTTGAGAGAGCGTTTGCAGCGCTCGGCTTGAAATATCCTGCAAATTGCCTATCGGTGTGCCGACAACATAAAGTTTGCCTGCCATTACAGATATTCCTCCTTATACTTACCGTAAATTTTAATCATCTCATCACTGAAACTGCCGTCCGCGTTATGTACATAAAGCGATGCCTCTGCCGTCATACCGCTGTTTCCGCCTTTTCTGCCTTCCAGCAAAAAAAGCCACGGCGGCGAATCGGGATTTTTGCAGACAAGCCTCAGCCTTTTCGGCTCTATCCCGTGATTTTGCATTGTGCGTATAAGTTCGGCAAGTCTTTCTGGGCGCTGGCACATACAAAGTCTGCCCGAAGTTTGCAGCAGCCGTGCGGCAACGCCTACAATATCGTCAAGCGTACAGGCGGTTTCGTGCCGTGCGGTACGTTCGCGCTCGTTACGGCTCAAAATCCCCGCACCCGTTGCCTTATACGGCGGATTACAGGTAACAAGACTGCAATTGCCGAACTGCATTTTGCCCTTTAAATCCTTTAAATCGCTGCATATAACCGTAAAATTTTCAAATCCGGCGTCCTTTGCCGATTTTTCCGCCAAAGCGCAGGCGGCATCGCTTATATCAACGCCGGTGACGGTTAAATTTTTATTATCCCTCAGCATTAAAAGCGGTATTATGCCGCACCCTGTGCCAAGGTCCGTAACCCTGTCGTTTTTGCGTACGGCGGCAAAATTGTTAAGCAGTACGGCATCTGTACCGAACGTATGCTCCGCCGATACATAGATATACACGCCGCTGCCTATCGGCTCTTTCTTTATATTTTCGTCCATTTTACACCCTGTGGGGTATCCTCAAGCGCAATACCCATATTTTTAAGTTCGTCGCGAATTTTATCCGCAGTTGCAAAATCTTTATTTTTACGGGCGGCAGTGCGCTGTGCAATAAGTTCCTCTACCTTTTCGTCAATGCTTTCGTCCTTTTTAACGTACAAAATGCCCAGCACGTCGGTCAGTTCGTCAAACAGTTTGCCGGCGCACGCAAGGGTTTGTTTTTTTGCACAAGCATCTATTAAATTGTTAATATCTTTTGCAAGGTTAAACACCTCTGCCAGCGCATCGGCGGTATTAAGGTCATCGTCCATGGCGGCAATAAACTTCTTCTTGCGCGTTTTTAAAATTTCCGGTTCTTCGCCGCCGTCCTCGGCATGACTTATGGCAAAATCGAGTCTTTCGCGGCAGTTGTAAAGCCGTTCCAAAGCGTTTTTGTTTTGCTCTATAATATCGGTCGAATAATTTATGGGACTGCGGTAATGAGAGGAAATCATCAAATACCTGATCGGCTCGTATCCGTAAACATTTGCAACGTCGCGCACGGTAAAGAAATTACCGAGTGATTTTGACATTTTGTGGTTATCCACATTTATAAAGCCGTTATGCATCCAGTAATGCGAAAACTCGCAGTCGTTTGCACACTCGCTCTGTGCAATTTCGTTTTCGTGGTGGGGGAATATCAAATCAAGTCCGCCGCAGTGTATATCTATTGTTTTACCGAGGTATCTTGTAGACATAGCGGAACATTCTATATGCCAGCCAGGTCTGCCGTTACCCCAGGGGGACGGCCAGTACGGCTCGCCCTCTTTAGCCCCTTTCCAAAGGCAGAAATCCATGGGATCTTCCTTAATTTCACCTACGGCTATACGTGCGCCTGCCTCAAGTTCTTCAAGCGGTTGGTGGGAAAGTTTGCCGTATTCCTTAAACTTTGCGGCACGGAAATAAACATCGTTTCCCGAAACATATGCGTAGCCTTTATCGAACAGTTTTTGTATTAAATCAATTATTTGCTGTATATTTTCCGTAGCGCGCGGATGCACCGTGGCAGGTCTTACATTAAGTCCTTTGGCATCCGTCCAGAATTCTTTTATATAACGCTCGGCAACCTGCTGCACGCTGGTGCCTTCCTCGTTTGCCTTTTTTATAAGTTTATCGTCAATATCCGTAAAATTCTGAACAAAGGTAACCTCAAAACCGCGCCATTCAAGGTATCTGCGCAGCACATCAAAAACGCAAAGCGGACGCGCGTTGCCTATGTGTATATAGTTATAAACGGTAGGACCGCAGGCGTAAATTTTGGCTTTTCCCGATTCTATCGGCACAAATTCTTCCTTTTTGCGTGTAAGCGTATTAAATATTTTCATTTTCCTCTTCCTCCGTTTTATTCAGCCTTTTTTCAAGTTGATTAATTCTTACTTCAAGTCTGCAAAGTTCCTGTGCCACGGGATCGGGTATATGCACCTGATCAAGCGGTTTAATTTTTTCGCCGTTAATGCGTACAACCCGTGCGGGTACGCCCACAACCGTACTGTTCGGCGGTACTTCCTCAAGCACTACCGCGCCTGCGGCTATACGCGCGTTATCTCCCACCTTAAACGGGCCCAAAACCTTTGCACCCGAACTTATCATAACATTATTGCCGATTGTGGGGTGGCGTTTTCCTGTATCCTTACCCGTTCCGCCGAGCGTAACGCCCTGATAAATAAGCACATCATCACCGATTTCCGCTGTCTCGCCGATAACCACACCGTGTCCGTGGTCAATAACCAAACGTCTGCCGATTTTCGCCCCCGGATGAATTTCAATTCCCGTAACACGGGCGGCGTGCTGCGAAATACTGCGTGCTATAAAAAACATTTTATGCCTGTAAAAGAAATGCGCCCTGCGGTACATACGCAGCGCCTTAACGCCGGGGTAAAGTAAAAAAATCTCAACGGCGCTTCTTGCGGCAGGATCTCTCTCTTTTACCGCCGCAATATCCTCTTTAATTCTGTCAAACAAGCTAATCCCTCCAAAAAAGCAAAAGCCTCCGGCATCTGCCGGAGGCGGTATAATCCACGGTTCCACTCCTGTTTATCACTCTGCCGCATTAACGCTGCGAATACGCACGCGGATACTCGTTCACCTTTGTCCGCGCGTGCTGACGGGTGCATTTCGCAAATCCGTAACTGAGGCCTATTGCAGCATACAAGGCCCTCTCTGGCAGTCGGTAATTTGTTACTTCTCCCGATAAACGCATTTTTACTGTGTGCCGTTGCGGCACCTTTATTACATTATATTATACTTTTCCCCGTTTGTCTACTGTTTATTTATTGGGATCTACAAAGTCCTTATTATCCGCCAAATAAATAATTCCTGATATCAGCGTCAGCAAAGCGGATATCCACAGCAGTAAATCGGTAACGGCCTGCAGCACAACTTCAAGCGGTATGCTGTGTACAAATTCCAGCACAATTTCGGCTGCAAGGGCAAATATTATTGCCGTCATTTGACTTACCGTTTTAAACTTACCCCATTTATTTGCCGCTATAACCTTACCGTCCGATGACACCGCAACAAGACGCAGTGACGCAATAAGAAATTCACGGAACAGCACGATAAATACAATCCAGACGGTCCCTGTGCCTATGCCGTTTACCGCAAAGCCCAAAAGCGCCGCGGTGGTAAGCATTTTATCCGCCAAGGGATCCAAAAACTTACCGAAATCCGTAACCATATTATGACTTCTTGCGTACCTGCCGTCAAACATATCGGTAAGCGAAGCCGCAATAAACAGCACCAGCGCAATTATGTAATGCCCCTTAAATCCAAGCAGCATAAAAAGCATAAATACAGGCGTTGCAATAATTCTCAGCACCGTCAGTTTATTTGGCAAATTCATTTTATTCATTCTGCCGTTTCTCCTAATAAATCATATTCCAAAACATCGTTGATTTTAACTTTCACAAAATCGCCCAAAACAAGCGGACGGTTGCTTATAAAGAAAATTTTACCGTCAACCTCGGGCGCGTCTGCCGCGCTTCTGCCGAAGTAACACCGAATGTAATCGTCATAGCCCTCAATCAGCACATCGGTCTGTTTGCCGATTTTTTCCTCGTTTTTCTGCACGGCAATAAGGTTTTGACTGTCCATAATAAGTTCCAGCCTGTCCTGCTTTGTCTGCTCGTCTATCTGGTTCGGCATACCTGCCGCAAATGTGCCTTCCTCCGCCGAATATGTAAAGCAGCCGAGTCTGTCAAACCGCATATCCTTCACAAATTTATGCAGTTGTTCAAACTGCTGCCGTGTTTCCCCGGGGAATCCCGTTATAAACGTAGTGCGTATTGTAACATCCGGTATTTTGTTGCGGATTTTCTCAATCAGCGCACGCAGGTGTTCCTCGTCGCCTCTGCGGTTCATACTCTTTAAAATATCGCCGTTTACATGCTGCAGCGGTATATCAAAATATTTAACAAGTTTTTCTTCGTTTGCCACCGTATCAAGCAACTCGTCCGTAATGCGCTCGGGATAAGTGTACAGTGTGCGGATCCAACGAAGTCCGTCTATTTTGCAAAGTTGTCTTAAAAGTTCGGGCAATTTAGCGCAGCCGTATATGTCCTCGCCGTAGGCGGTGGTGTCCTGTGCCACCACAATAAGTTCCTTTACGCCGCCTGCCGCCAGCGTCCTCGCCTGTGCGACAATATCCTCGATTTTTCTTGAGCGTATTTTGCCCCTTATTAACGGAATGGCACAATATGTACAGCAGTTATTACAGCCGTCGGCAATTTTAATGTATGCCGAAAACGGATATCCGCCCAAAATGCGCGGTGTGTTAAGGTCAAGGCTCAACTTATCCCCGTAACAGTTTGTATGATTTCCGCCGACTGTCCTTTCTACAATTTCGGCTATCTCACCGTTGCTGCCTATTCCCACTACGGCGTCAACCTCCGGTATTTCGGCAGAAACTTCATCCTTGTAACGCTCCGCAAGGCAGCCCGTTACTATAAGAGCACGGCATTTTCCGTTTTTCTTATATGTTGCCGCCTCCAAAATATTTTCAATGGCTTCCTTTTTCGCGTCCTCAATAAATCCGCATGTATTAACTATTATTACGTCGGCTTCCGACTCTTCCACGCCTATTTCGTGTCCTTCGGATTTAAGCAGATAAAGCATTTGCTCTGCGTCCACTTGATTTTTAGGACATCCGAGCGATACCATAGCAATTTTATATCCCATTTTATTCCTCACTGTATTTTAACTCTTCGCTGTATTCGCTTAAAACGGATTTTATGCTGCCGTAGGCAAATCCCTTGCGTGCAAGCGCGGCAACCGTTTTGCGAATTCCGTCTTCCGTTTTTATTTTTTCCGCATATTTTTTTGCGATAAGCGCCTTTATTTGCGCGGTTTCGTCACATTCGTTTTCTTCAAGCGCCGCTGCGGCAACATCCCGCGGTATGCCTTTGGAAACGATTTTGTAAAGCGCTTCCCTTTTGGACACATTGCGCGCCAGCAGATCCTGCGAAAGCCGCCGTGCCAACTCGCCGTCGTCGATAAGCCCCAGTTCGCACATACGCGCAACCGTGCGTTTTACGGTACTGTCGTTATATCCCGCCGACTTTAGTTTTTGCCCCAGTTTTTTTGCCGAGGCGCTGTAACGCTCAATATACCATACACTGTAGGAGAGTGCGCGCTTGTACTGCGACTGTTCTGTGTGCTGTTTAATTTCTTCACGGCACAGCGGCACACCCGTGTGTATGCAGTTTTGTGCGGTATATGTGCTGTCAAGCAAAAATGTCTCGCCGTTATCAAGCGTTATTTCGCACATATGCTTTTTTTGCTTTTCAACCTTTACTACCTGCATTATTCGTCGACCGCTATATCAATATTTACTTTTTTGCGCGGTTTTACTTCCGGCTCCGCAGGTGCGGGTGCCGATGCAGCTTCGGCCTTCGGCGCTTCCTCCGGCTGAAGTGTGGCGGTAATTGCGGCAATAATTTTTTCTTCAACCTCTTTGGCAAGTTCGGTATTATCGGCAAAAAGCTGCTTAACATTATCTCTGCCCTGACCTATACGGGTTTCTCCGTAATAGAACCATGCACCGCTTCTGCGCAATACTTCGTACTTAACGCCGAGGTCCACAAGTTCGCCTTCGTGCGAAATTCCCTTACCGTACATAATGTCGAATTCCGCCTCTCTGAACGGGGGAGCCACCTTGTTTTTAACAATCTTCGCCCTTGTGCGCGAGCCTATCATCTCACCGTTTGCCTTAAGCGTTTCGGTACGGCGTACGTCAATACGCACACTGGCATAGTATTTAAGCGCACGGCCGCCTGTGGTGGTTTCGCTTGAGCCGTAAATTACGCCTATTTTATCTCTTAATTGGTTAATGAAAATTGCGACGCAGTTGGATTTTGAAATTACGCCTGCCAATTTACGCAATCCCTGCGACATAAGTCTTGCGTGCAGTCCCACATGGTTATCTCCCATATCGCCTTCGATTTCGGCTTTGGGAACAAGTGCGGCTACCGAGTCTACAACAACAACGTCAATAGCGCCCGAGCGCACAAGTGCCTCGGTTATTTCAAGCGCCTGCTCGCCCGTATCGGGTTGTGAAACAAGCAATGCGTCTATATCTACACCGAGATTTTTAGAGTATACCGGATCGAGCGCATGCTCAACGTCTATAAAAGCCGCTGTGCCGCCGGCTTTTTGTGCCTCGGCAACAATGTGCAGCGCAACCGTCGTTTTACCCGATGATTCCGGTCCGTATATTTCCACTATTCTTCCGCGCGGAACACCGCCTATACCGAGCGCCAAATCCAGTGATACGCTGCCGGTATGTATGTGGTCCACATTCATACCGTAATTTTCGCCCAATCTCATAACAGCGCCCTTACCGAACTGCTTTTCAATTTGATTAAGGGCGGTTTCCAATGCTTTTACTTTATCATCTGCCATATTTATAACCTCTTTCCCGTTGCGGCGGAATCCGCTGCATTTCCTGTTTTATCTGTATTATACATTTTTTACTGTCCCAAAAACAACCCTTTGGATGCCGCCTGCGTCTTTTTTTGTCCCTACGTTTTCAAGTCCTGCGGCCTTAAATATCTCCGACACCTGCCGTGCCTGTTTATATCCTACTTCCACCGCCAGCATACCGCCGTGTTTAATATAATTTACATATCGGTCGGCTATAAGCCTGTAAAACATAAGTCCGTCCTCGCCGCCGTAAAGCGCGGTATCCGGCTCAAAAGAAGTTTCGGTATCTATTTCTTCCATTTCCGCCGCCGAAACATACGGCGGATTGGATACTATAATATCGTATTTAACGGTCGGCTCAAAGGAAAAAACATCGTCCTGTACGGCGTTTACCCGTACACCGTGCTTTTTTATGTTTTTTTGCAGGTATTCAAACGGAATGTCGTACTTTTCCACCGCGTCTGCCGTAACATCCGCATTTTTGCATACCGAAATTGCTATACAGCCGCTGCCTGCGCACAAATCAAGCATTCGCGCCCCGTTTTTATCCTTTAAAAACTCAAGCGCGGTATCGGTCAGCGTTTCGGTATCCGCACGGGGTATAAGCACGCCGTCGCCGACAAAAAAGTCAAGTCCGTAAAACGACCAAGTACCCAGCAGATACTGCAGCGGATAATGCTTTTCGCGCCGAGCCAGCACATCGTTGAAAAACGTAAGCTGCAAGGGCGTCAGCTGCTCGTTATACTTCATCATTATTTGCTGATTATCATATCCCGTTATGTGTCGGATAATCTGCCGCGCCTCAAATCCGTAAGGTTCTATCCCTGCGGCTTTAAGCCGCTGTTTTGCTTCGCCGTAGGCGGTAAAAATCGTCTTTTTTACCATAATGCGTCCTCCGGATTTTCGGGTATCACCTCGTTCATCGCGGCAATGGCAACTTCTATCATACTGTCGTCCGGCTCCTTTGTGGTTATGTGCTGCAGCCACATTCCCGGTGCCGACACTATACGGGTGAAAATGTTATCGTACCTGCCGCACAGTTTTATAAGTTCATACCCAAGTCCGCAAACTAAGGGAATAAGCAATATTTTTATAATTACCCACAACGCCGTTATATCCCGCAAATGCGGAAAAAGCGTGGTTATAAGAAAAGAAATTATAATGCTTACAAGCACCATTAATATAAGGAACGATGTGCCGCAGCGAGGGTGAAATCTGCGCTGCGCGCGCACATTTTCCACTGTAAGCGGCAATCCCGCCTCGTAACAGAAGATGGTTTTGTGTTCTGCCCCGTGGTACATAAATACGCGTTTAATATCGTCCATAAGCGACACCAGCGCCATATATGCCACAAGGATAATTACCTTTATAATTCCCTCGAAAAGCGGAGCAAGGTTTTTAACCGCATCGCCGAAAAGGAAATGTATGGTATCAAACGCCCTTGCCGGCAAATATACAAATAAAAAGACAGACAGTGCGACCGCCAAAACCGATGCCGCCGTCATTACAACAGCCATAAGCTTGCCGGATTTTTTTGAGTCTTTTTTATCCTTTTCCGTATTGTCTGTGTTTTTTCCGTCGTCCTGTACAAATTCCGATATTTCGGCAGAAAGCGACAGTGCCTTATAGCCCTGCACCATAGACTGCACAAAATTTACAACGCCCCTTATTACAGGCAATTTAAGTATTTTAAATTTTTCCTTTATATCATGCTGCGGCAAAAAAGATATATTAATGCTGCCGTCGGGTTTGCGTACGGCTATGCTTGTCTTCTCGGGACCGCGCATCATTATGCCCTCAATAAGCGCCTGACCGCCTATAGATGTGTATTTGCTTTTTTTATCAGCCATTTATATTTCCGTCCTTTGTGTTGTCCTCCGGCGGTATTTCAACCTCGGTAGCCGGTGTTTCTTCCTGCTCATAAAGGGGTAACGCCACCGTTACGGTAGTTCCCACATTCTCTGCGCTTTCAATAAACAAAAGTCCCGTGTGCTGTTTAACTATTTCGTCCGCTACTGCAAGACCTATACCGGAACCTCTTACGGTTTTGTTGGACTTAAAGAATTTTTCCTTAACCCTGTCTATATCCTGTGCGGGAATACCCACGCCGGTATCCTTAACCGTTACGCGCACGCACCCGTCGGATTCGGTCTGCTCTACCAAAACCTGTCCGCCGGATTCGGTATATTTTACGGCGTTATCTATAATATTTATAAACACCTGTTTAAGTCGATTTTTATCTCCCATAATTGTGGAGTCCTGCGACGGACGCATAAACGTAAGCGAAATATTCTGCTTTGCGGCAAGTTCCCTGTACATATCCACAATTTCGCACAGTATGGGCGATACCTGAAGCGGAACCATATTTACGGTCAGTCTGCCGGTTTGTATGCGCGAAAAATCCAAAAGTTCTTCCACCAATGACGAAAGCCTTTCGGTCTCGCTCAGCACCACGTCAAGTCCCTTGGAAACAAGCTGTTCGTCCGTACCTATTGCCATTTTCGCCGTTTCGCCCCAGCCGCGTATTGCCGTAAGGGGAGTGCGGAGTTCGTGCGATACCGAGGAAATAAAATCGTTTTTCATATTTTCGGCTTGTTTGAGTTCCGACGCCATATAATTTATGGAATCGCAAAGTTCGCCTATTTCGTTGCTTTTTTTAATTTGTATGGATGTGCTGAAATCCCCCATTGCTATACGCCTTGCAGCACTGCTTACATCCTTTATGGGATTAACGACCGACCTTATAAAATACCAGCCGAGCAGCGTTGTAACGCCCACCAAAAGCAGACCTACAAAAGCAATAATAAGGCTTATGTAAAAAATACTTCTGTTTGTTTTTTCCAGCGATACTACCCATCTTACCGCCCCGTTGGAGCCGTTTCCGTAATCGGCAAGCAGGCTTGTGCCGCACAGCACTTTCTCTCCGTTTGACGTTTTAAGTTCGCTGTAAGCACTGCCGCTTTTCTTGGCAAACGCCGCGTTATAATCCGGCATTTGCCCGTCCTCGGGCATAAATCCGCTGGTTGTTATAAATACATGGCCGAAAGCGTCAATAATCTGTATTTCAATTTTTTCTTTATACAAAAAGTTTTCTGCGTACTCCGTGGCGGTTGAATAAAAGTTTTCGGGAGCCACCGTGGATAAAACCGAAAATTCCTGCGCATACTCGGACGCTTTTGCCTTTATACGCTCAATATAAACAGAATGTATAAGCGAACACAGTACCACGCCTATAACCGTAATAACCGCTACGATTATAAGTGCGATATTAAGTATCCATCTGCCTGCAATACTGCGGAATTTTAACTGAAAATCCACTGCAACAAGGCTCCTTTCTTAAAAATTAAAGTAAAAATCAGGCGTTCGTGTTCCATTTGTAGCCCATACCCCAAACGGTAACAAGATGTTTGGGTGCCGAAGGCTGATCCTCTATTTTCATACGCAGACGCCTTATATTTACGTCTACTATTTTTTCCTCGCCGAAATACGCGCTGCCCCAGACCTTATTAAGAATGTCGCTGCGGTCAAGCGCCGTATCGGGATTGGAGAAAAAGTATTCTATTATTTGGAACTCAACCTGTGTAAGTTCAATATTTTTGCCGTTTTTGCAAAGCGTTCTGCGCCTTAAATTAAGCACAAACTCGCCCAGTTCTATTTCATCACTGCTTTTTTGCACCGCGGCGCTGTTGTGCATTTCCACACGTCTGTAAAGGGAATCCACCCTTGCGAGCAGTTCCGTCGGACTGAAGGGCTTTGTTATGTAGTCGTCGGCGCCTATCATAAGTCCGCTTATTTTATCCATTTCCTGTGTGCGTGCAGTAAGCATTATTATACCGAGCGCTTTTGACCTTGCACGCAGTTCCTTACACAGCGCAAATCCGTCCATGCCCGGCATTGAAATGTCAAGCAGCGCTATATCAAATCCCTCTCGGTCGCTGTCGTAAATATCAAGTGCTTCTTCTCCGGAGCCGGCCTCGACCACGCTGTAACCTACGCGCTTTAAATTTATGGCTTCAAATTCGCGTATTGCGGTTTCGTCCTCAACAATAAGTATTCTTTTCATAGCCGTCCTCCCAAAATCAGTTTTCAATCAGTTTAAAATAACTCTTAAATTCGTCTATCGTCACGGCTTCCGTTCCGCTGTATCCGCCTATGCTTGCAACATAGTAAAATTCTTCCGTCCTTGCTATTTCCTGCGTGTTGGATATTGCCTTAGCAGGCGAAGTGTCGTCGTCGGTTATCGGTACTGCTTGTATGCGGACAAGCACCTGCGCGCTGTTTCCGGTTTCCTCACTTATGCGCATTACCGTACGCGTGCGTGCCGCGGTATCCCTTGTCGCAGTAATTTTATCCCGCCATTTTTCCGGAATTACTATATAGTAGCCGTCGCTGTAATTCATCATTGCGGACATCTTAACTTCAAGTCTGCCGTCACTTACGGTGCACCAATCGGTGCGGTAAATATTATCGGATTCGCTTACACCCTGCGTCATAATATAAAGCAGCGGTATTTCCATAACGCCGTCGCCGTCTATATCCCTTACATAATTTCCTGCGCCGCGGTAAGTCGCGTCGGCACTGTTTGCAACATCGCCGTCGCCCGCAAATACGTTTTTAATTGTGCCGTCCGCAATTTCAATAACCTCGGTTATAAGTCCGGATCCCTTTACCGCATCAATATACACCGCCGGATTGCCGTCGGGCAATTTACTTATAACGGGCTGCGAATATCCCGTTATTGCCGGATCAAGTTCCACTATTCCGAGTTGCTGTGCGGCGTCGTTCTGCGTTTCGGGATTCAGCGCCAGCAGTTTTGCCGTATTTATGCCCTCCTTATTGTTAAGGTAGGTTATAAACAATTCGGCCTTGCCGTCGCCGTCCACATCGGAGCAAATGTAATTTGTAAATTTTTCGTTTATGCGCTGCACAAAACGATCCTGCGCCGCGGAATAAACGCAAAGCGCCTTGTCCACATTACCGTATACCGCCCATCCGACTATAATTTCCATGGTGCCGTCGCCGTCTATATCAACAAACTCCACCGATTCAACACCCGATGCAACGTACTTAAAGTCGCCCGCGCTCTGCCAGCCGTCAGCGCCCTTTGTTATAAGATTTATATGCATTGAAACTATATTGTCCTTAACCGTGCTGTAAAGCGCAACAGCGGCTTCTTCGCCGTCGCCGTCCAAATCCTTTAATATTATTGCGCTGCGGTTTTCGCCCGAAGTCGGATATTTCAGCGTGTATTTTTCGCCTACGGATTTATCCAAAGCCTGCTGTATATTATAAAGTTCGCCCGTGGGGCGCGGCGGAGACAGCAGGGATTCAGTATCCGTGCTGAACGAGCAACCGGACAGTGTTATCATTGCCGCCGTAAAAACACAAAGCAATATACATCTGACAGATTTTCGCATCATACGTGCCCCTCCTTATCAAACAATTATTCAAATTACATTGTAGCATATCCCACAGTAAAAATAAAGTATTTTATCGCTTTTTCCACAAAAAAATAACAGGATTACGGCATATACCGTAACCCCGTTTAAATATACAAATTATTTTTCCAAAAACAGTTTTCGCGTTACAAAGTTAAACACCATAACTATCGCGGTTGCCGCAATTTTTGTAATCATATAATTAATGCCCATACCGTCTATGCCTATTTTCATAATAAGTTCGGTAAGGCCGAGTCCTATTACGCTGAAAATAATAAACAGTATAAAATTCCGTTTTTTGCTGTGATGCGGATTTGTTTCAAAAACAAACTTAACGCTTAATATATAATTGACAACTACCGACACGGTAAATGCAACCGCGGCGCTTAAAAACACGTTAACGTGCAAAACTTCCTTTAAAAAACACAAAACGCCGTAATCTATCGCAAAGCAGACAACACCTGTTCCGCCGAACTTTATAAGCTGAAGTATCAATTTTTTCATATTTTCCATAATTCTTCCTCTGGGCAATTATTATTCTGTTTTTATTGTTTTGTCAAATCCGTACTTTCGGTACACTTTTTTTACCGTAAAGACCGATAGCAGACCGAGCGCCGTACCCAACAGCGCGCCCGCCAAAACGTCGGTGGGGTAGTGCATAAACAGGTACATACGCGAAAGCATCATTAAAAACGCCAAAACCAAAAACGGTATACCGAAGCGCTTATCGTAATACATCATCGGTACCGCCACTTCAAACGCGGCAAGCGTATGTCCTGACGGGAACGAAAAATCCTCAAGCCGTTTAATTATAAGTTCAATTTCGCCGTCAAACACAAATGGGCGCACACGTCCGCACAGAGGTTTTAATATAATATTTGCAATAATCAATCCCATAAGCAGCGCGCCGCCGCAGGAAATTCCCATTTTCCGTGTTTTAGGGATGCAAATAAGCATAAGCGAAAACGCTATAAAAAACAGTCCCTTATCGCCCAGCAGCGATATCACCGTCATTGCTTTATCCATAAACTTACAGGACAGTGCGTCGTGCAATTTGTGTAAAATTTCAACTTCAAAGCCGTTCATACTTGTCCTCACTTTTTATCGGATACGCTTTGCATATCCACTATTTTGTATCCGCCGTTTTCGGCAATTACAAAAACATTTTTATCCACCGTATCCCTGAACTGCTGATTGCCCTTTTTAAGCACCTGCGTAAATGTAACGCGGCAGGAATACAATTTATCGGAATACTTGTAATATTCCGTAACGCTTACGTCTTCAAATCCGTAGGAATCGTGGTCGATTGCGAAAATTACAAGACTTGTACGCAGGTTTTTGTAAAATGACGTTCCGCTTTTAAGGTATTTCGCAACCGCGGAAAATCCGGCGTCGTTTTGCATAAATTTAGCGTAGGTCTTTGCGCCTTCAAGCGCTGTCGCGCCTATTTTTTGACATATTCCGTCATCTATCGACTGTTCCACGCAAAATTCCCCGTCCGCGCCGGAAACATTAAGGTCGGCGCCGTCCTGTTTTGCGGTAACCGTCGGCTGCGCCAGCAGGTTTTCAATTTGTGCGGTCTGCTTTTTAACGGCGGAGGACATATCAAAAATATTTTTATCAATTTCCGGCACGGCGCTGTCCGTGCGCGCGTCGTCCGCAAGCAAAATGCCGTTTATATAAACCTGCGCGTTGCTCGGCATTGAAATCTTAACGCTTTTATACAGGGAGTTATCAAGCGCGCAGGAAACTGCCGTATAACCCCTGTTGCCGAGCGCTTTTTTGCGCGTATCGCGCTTTAAATAAACCGTGGCTATTTTTTTATCTCCCGATTTTACCGAAAAAGCCGCATCGCAGTCCGTGTCCTTTGCCGACGCGGTGGAAACCGTAATTTCGCCCTGCGCCGCACTGCTTTTAAGCGTTTCCTTTAAAATATCACGGTTTTCATACGGGCTTATTTTCATACCGCAGTTTTCAATTAAATAATCGGCATCTCCCGCGGCAATATATTTTTGTGCAATTTTAAGCGCGGTATTCGCCGGCATACTGTTTTCGTATTCCCTAAGCCAGAAAAACAGCACCGTCAGCGCCGCTGCCAAAAAACAAACGAAGGCAATAACGCATATGCGGTAAATTTTATAAAACTTTGATTTTACTGCCATATCCTATTCCCCCGTAACAATAAAGTAAGTCGGTATCATACGAGGTTTTGTAAAAGCCTTGTACCTGTTTACAAGTCCTTTTTGCTGATATGTATCCAACTTATCCGCAGGTATTTTGTATTTATCCGCATAACCGCTGTAATACATCATAGCCGACGATCCGCCGTCCAGCATACCCGCGGTAACCGCGCCGTATTCCACCATTAAATCTATAACGTCGTTTTTGGTAGCGCCTACGCTTTCCGCGCTTCTGCCGTCGGTTACAAGCAATATAACCGTGCCGTCACTGCGCTGACCTATAGCAGTGCGCTGTGCGGTGCCGGTGTTGTCGTCGCTGTAGTGCAGTCTTACCTCATCGCCCTCGCTGTCTATAAGCACATTTCCCGTCTGGAAGGAAACCGCGTCACGCATACCGAGTGCCTCGGCCTCGGCTTTGGTTACGGAATTCCTGCACACAAGTTTGTTGTCGTTTGTAAATCCCATAAATGTACGGCGCAGTCCGTCGTTCCATACGGTTTTACCGAAGGAATATGTAAGTCCCATGGGTTTAGCGCCCGTGCCCATACCGCCTACGTCCAAAAACTCGCCGCCGTTTATGGCAATAAGCGCATTGTACTTATCCACAATATCAAATATGCGCATACCGTAAGTTGCACTGTCAAAATTTTCGCTTGAAACGCCCACTTTAACGCGCGATGCGTCTTTAACAAGCGCAATATATGCCTTAAATTTTGTTTTCTCGACAAATTTTAACTGAATTCCCTCGTCCGCGCAGTCTTTCCACTCGTCTTCGTCGGTTTGCGCGCTCATATTCGACGCGTCTATTACGTCTATGCTTACGTTTTCGCTGTTTTTCATTATGGTTTCAACCTCGCTGTCGCTTAAAAACAGTGACGGTATCCATTTTGTGGCGCTTGCCTGTTTAGCCGAAAGCACAAGCATATCGCGCAAAGATTTGCTCGGTCCGTGCGTCAGCATAATGCAGACCGAAACAACCGTTACAACCAGTGCGCCAAGCACAGTGCCTATTACCAAAAACGTCCTTCCCACAATGCTTTTTGCGCTCAGTTTTTCGCGCGGTGCAGCCTGTTTTTCCGTCTCGGCCTTTTTTCGGTCGGATTTTGCCGCTTTACCCTTGTTTGCAAAAACAAAGGCGCGCTGCAAATTATAACTTACAAAAAACAGTATTGTGTCTACAATAATTTTAATCAGTGTACTGCCTGCCGGACTGCTTGAAAGCATACCGGCAATGCCCGAAACGGCAAAGGCGGATATAAGCATCTGCGGAATTGCCACAGCGTAATACCGCGCAAGCGTAACGCTTTGTTTGCCTGTAGACTCAAACACACGTTTGCGGTTTATGTTGTAATTTAAGTAGGATGACACCGCACGGGCAATAACCGTGCATAAAAGTTCGCTTGCGTGCCCCATAAACCTGCGGAATACAAAATTTAAGACCGAGAAAAGTATAAGGTCCGCCGCACAGGAAATAAGCGAACTTGCCGCATATTTAAGTATAAAGGAATACACACGCAATGAATCCTTTATGGGATGAAAATGCGAAGTGGCGTTTTCGTCTATATAAACCGTGCTTATTTTTACCTCCGCCAGATTATATCCTTCGGATTTGGCTTTAAGCAGCATATTTGTTTCATATTCGAATCTTTCGCCGTTTATTTTAAGCATAAACGGTATCATATCCGTACAAAAAGCGCGCAGTCCCGTTTGGGTATCGCTTATTTTAATACCGCACAGCGACCTGAACGCAAAGCAGGTACAGCGGTTGCCGAAACGGCTCCGCGCCGGTACGTCCTTGCCCGAAAAATCCCTGCAGCCGAGTACCAGCGTATTTTCCTTTACCGCTTCCACACAGTTAAGCACATCCTGCGGCAAATGCTGTCCGTCGCCGTCAACGGTTACAATTTTTTGCGCGTCGGGGCAGTAATCCCTTATATATGCAAAAGCCGTTTTAAGTGCCGAGCCTTTACCGCGGTTGTATCCGTGGTGCAAAACGGTTATATACTCGTTATCTTTCGGGAAATATCCCTTGTGCGCGTCGTCGCTGCCGTCATCCACCAAAACAAAACGGCAAAATCCCACGGCGGCGAGTCCCTCGACGGTTTTTTGTAATTTCACATCGGGATTAAGCGACGGAATTACAACGTATACCTTATCCAATATATCCACCCCTGAAAATGTCTTTTATTATAAAAACGGCATAAAAGTTATTTTATGCATAAGCGTCTTCTGCGATCTTCCGCGCAGTTTTAATATGCCCTTTTTATCCTTGAGTTCGCCGTCAAAGTCGGCAAAATCCGGCAATCCCGCCCACGGTTCAAGGCAAACGTAGTCTTTACCGGGCAGCGACCATATAACAAAATTATCAAATCCCGGAAATTCTATTTTAACACGCCGTCCGTCGCGTATATTACGCAAAACAACCTTGCGCGACACCATATTGCGGAAAACCAGAGAATCGTCCTTCAAATAATCCTCGTACAAAGCAAGCGTCTTGGAAAAGCAGGTAATTCGGCGTGTTTTGCCGCTTATAAGCCCGTTTTCGTCAACAACACTGTTTTCAAGGCTTTCCCTGCGGTCAAACAGCAGTTCGTAATTTTGCATACCGCCGTCGCACAAATAAGATTCGTGCGAGCCGCAGGAAAAATACATAGTTTCCTTACCCTTGTTTTTAATGTTGTATTTTACCGTTATGCTTTTTCGAAGCAGCGTGAATGTAACGGTAAACTCAAAATCAAATGGGTAAATCTTTTTTGTTTCCTCGTCCGCGGCGATTTTAAGTACCGCGCACCTTTTATTTTGCGATACAACCGTAAATTCCGCGTCTTTGGCAAAGCCGTGGGGCATACATTCATATTCCGTATCGCCTATACGGTAGCGTCCGTCGCGCAGCCTTCCGCAAAACGGAAAAAGCGTGGGTGCCGTGCGCTGCCACGACTCCTTTTCGCCCTGCCACATCTGTTCGTGTCCGCACAGTTTTATACTTTTTATTTCCGCGCCTACTTCGCTTATACGCACGTTAAGGTATTTATTTTTAAGTTTTATCATCCGCATACCGCCTACTTATTTTAAAGCATAAACCATCACTGTAATTATATTACCTTGCCCGTGCTTTTGCAAGTAACAGTTTTGTTATATGATTTTTGTTGTCGTTAAGCAAAGCCGACAAGTCCGAACCCGATTTTAAGGGCCGGAGCTTCGTCTTTGCATTGTTAAAATACTCGTTAATCCGTCAGGATAACTGCGTTTTTGCCTCGCACAACCAAAAATTTTCCGTCTTAAAATTCTTCGACCTGAAACGGAAAGAATTTTGAGTAGTTTTTGGTGCGGAGGAAGACGCAAGGCTGTCGCCTTGCTATGACGACAAGCCGAAAAATGCCGAAATTACTCTGTTTCAGGCAAGTTCGGACTTGTCGGCTTTGCCTAAACAAACCGGGGGCGGCAAGACACAGTCTTACCGCCCCGAATATAAAGCATAAATTTATTTGATTGACTGATTTTCGCAAACCTTTTGCGTGTTGGAAACAAGCGTGTCAACCGCAGTTCTGGTTACAAGTCCCAGTTCCGTGCAGTTTATTTCCGCCTGATACCTTTGCGCCGAATACGGACGGAAGGCAAGCACCGTATCGCCCAAATCTCCCGAATGTACAAAAGTAATTTTTACTTCCTGTGCACCGTTTGAGCCCGATTCGTACGAAATCGGATTCATTTCTATAATCGTTTGGTAGTAACTTTTAAAGTTTGCTATATCAAGCTCCGCACCGCCGTAAAACGCCTTATAAACAGCGTTTGTGCCGTCGTCGTCGGCAGAGTACTCAAGTTGGAACGTATAGGTCTTGCCTGCCGCTTCAACACGCAGTTCCCGAAGTCCCGAAAGATTTTCCAGTACCAAAAACGTACTGTAATAATCCGTAGCGGTTTTGTTTGTAAATGCCGCGGCGGAACGCGCAACTTTATATATAACATCTCCGCCTTTTTCAAGCATTGCACAGTAAGTATCGTCCACTTTGCTGAAATACAACTCGGTCTGCTCTCCTTTAAGGCTTATTGTAAGCACTATATCGGGATTGTTGAGGGAGTATTTCTCAAGTTCCGCGGCATCGGGCGCAAAGGCGTATGCGCCTGCGGCGGAGAGTCCTTCCGCAAACAGATCCACCAGATCTTGACAACTGTCGTTATCGCCTATGCGCGATGTGGGCGAGGTTATTTTAAAAGCAAAATACGCGTTTACCGCATCGTCCGGCTGCAAAACCACACGAAGCGGAGTGGGATAGTCCTTACCCGACAGCGTTATATAATCAAAATCGGTAATTGTGCCGTCGCTTGCAAAGCAGGAGTTGTTTTTAGATGTTATTTCAATTCCCGTAAATCCGTCGGTTTTGGCAAAATCGGTTGCGGTGCAGTTAAACTGTGTAACCGACGAAAGCGGAACCACATACACGCCCTCTTCGTCGGACACACGGCAATAAACGCCCGTGTTTGCCGGCGCGGTATCGCCGAAACTTACCGTTTTTAAACTGTTTTCGGTCTTTATTTCAAGCACTGTGCCCGCGTTGTCAAATCCGTAGTCGGTATCGGCGTCGGGCTGTATTTTTTCCACTGCGGTAATTGCCGCCGCCGCATTTACTTTGGACTTGATTTTGGAAGAATCGGTATACTTTTCGTCAACACCGTCCACCGTCCATACAACTTCGGACGAGTCCGACGATTCGCTTATACGGCTGTCAAAGGATATTTCGCCGTCCTCGGTTTTGACAGACATCGACTTTATTTGCGCCGCTTCGATATTAAGCACCGAAATATCTCCGTCTTTATCTTCTTCCGCTTTTTTGGGGATAAACTTTACCGCAGCAGCCGCTGCCGCCGAAATTACCGCCACTGCCAAAAGTGCGGACAGTATTTTAACAAGCATCGGGTGCTTTAAGGTCTTTTTTTTCGGTGCGGAGTCGGCAAAATGGGCAGGATCGTCAAAAATTGAAAATTCCGTTTTTTCGTTTACGGTTTCCTTTTCGCCGTCAACAGTACCGTTTTCGCGCGGATTTTGCTCCGCATTATCCGGCTGTATGCTCATCTTCTTTTCCTCCGTGCAAATATTACTATGCCTGCCGCAAGTATTGCCGCCGGAACTATACCTATAAATATAATGTTTACCGCCAAGGATTTAGATGCGTTTACTTCGTCCGCAAAACTTTCGTCGGTAATGGTCTTTGCCACAAAGGTAATTGCGGAATCCGTACCCATGCCCGATACATACATAGCCGTATCAAGTGCGGCGTCCATATTCAGCAAATTTGAATACTGCGCCCAAGCGGAATAAACAAATTCGTAGCTTGAGAATGCCGCAACATAACTGTAATGCGGTTCGTTTTCAACAATTTCGGTTTCCCTTGTAACCAAAAGATTGGCATAAGACTTTGTCTGAGCGTTTTTAGACGGTTCCCAGTCATCGTCCGCGCCGTCGGGCATAACCGTTACGGTGTCGTTTGTGCTGATTACGGTATACGGTGTTCTTGAACCGAAGCTCTCGTAAGCCGCACTCATAGGTCTGTTGTCGCCTATAATACAGCCACCGGAAGTATCGCTGAGTACGTCCTCGGTAATATCGCTTTTCGAAGGATAACCGGTAGTGGTTGCCGGATCGCCGTTCGGTTTTTTAGATGTCGGCGCACGGTAACTTTTATCGGTCTGATACAGCGTTCCCGATTCGTAAGAAATTCCCCATTCCTGCAAAAACTCCAGCAAATTGGGAATATTGTTAACGGTTTTCCCCGGTATAAATATAAGGGATTTTCCTTTTTGTCCGCCGTTGTCAAGCCATGTGTTAAGCACGGTTATTTCCTCAGGCAGAAAATCGGTACTCGGGCATACTATGGCAACGGTGTCTATATCCGAACTGATGCTTGATATAAACGCGTCGTCTATAGTGGAAATATCAAAACCGTTCATATGCAGGGTTTCGGAATAATACTGTTCGAACACGCTTGCGGTTGAATGTGCGGAAAGCAGTGCAAGGCTTTTTGTTTTGCCGCTTAAAAGCACGTTTATTGCGCTTGAAACCGCCGTTTCAAAATTATTTCCGTCAACGGTATAGTTGGAATATCCCTGCGCGGCATATCCCGTGGAATCGGAATAAGTGTATATATCGGTAAATGTAACAAGGCGGTTTTTGGTTTCGCCGGTGTCGGATGTAACCGACACTATTATATCGCCGTAAAACATACTCGGAAATTCCTCCGCATATGTTTTAGCCGCGGCAGATGTGTAATCGGTAAACTTTACCTCAATGTTTTTATTTGCCTCGCTGTAGCCGTCAATAAGGTTAAGCGTTTGGGAATAAAAGTCGCTGTTATCCGCAATATTGTAGTACTGCACCGCATACTGTGCCAGACTTGAAGCATAACTGTCGCGGTTTGCAAGCACGGTAAGCGTAACCTTTTTGTCAATTCCCTTTAAAAAGGTCTTGTTTTCTTCGCTTATGGAGTTTTGTCCGCCCGACGACATATCAAACTTGCCTATGCCTCTGTCCTCAAGCACGCCCATAAGCAAATTAAGCACTATAACCGCCGCCAATACTATGGCGGTTACGGCGGTTGAAAATCCGCCGTATTTCAGTAAAAAACTGTTTTTAACTTTTTTGGGACGGGTAACGGCTTGTGCCGATTTTTCTTCGCCGTTTTTCTTTTTAAACAAATTCATTCTTTACCCCTCCTTTATGACCAGCGGCGTTTTTCCACCGTACGCACGGTAAGGAAAATAAACAAAAACGAAACGCTTAACATATAAACAACGTCCGCCGCATTAAACACGCCTGCGGTAAATCCGGAAAAGCGGTCTATAAACGAAACGGCGGTATTTACTTTTTCAATCACTGCATAGCCCGATGCCGACGCGTAGGAGCCGAGCAGCAATACCGCAAGGAAAACCGCAAAGGTAAGCGCCGCCGCTATTACCGGACTTTCGGTAAGGGAGGACAGGAACATACCTATGGATATCATTACCGCGCCCAAAAGCAAAATGCCTATAAGCGCATACAAATATATAAGCCAGTTTACCGTAACGTGCAGCGACACTATAAACTGGAAAACGAGAGTAGGGATAAAGCCTACGGCATAAAGCGAAAGGGCGGCAAAGAACTTACCCATTACTATGCCGTACACCGAAACCGGTGCGGTAAGCAGAACCTGATCCACTTTTTGCCTGCGGTCCTCGCTTAAAAGGCGCATTGTTATAAACGGCACGGCAAAAATAACCACCGTTGCCATTGTGGACACGACCGATTCCACATGCGGCGCGCCCGAGGCGTAAACAACGCTGAAAAACATACCCGAAAAAAGTGCAAATGCCGCTACAATTACAAATCCCACGGGGGTTTGAAAATAAGACCTGAATTCTCTTTTAAATACAGCCGTCATCTGTTTGCACCCTCCTCTTATAATTTTGCCGAAGCATTTTCGTCGTAAGTAAGTTTTATAAATACCTGCTCAAGACTTAATTCATTTGTATCAAGCATATATATGGGTTTATTCCTCTCGGCAAGTCGGGCGGCAATGTCACTGCGTATGTCGTTGCCGTCTTCCGGCGTTACGGCATAGTCAAGGCTGCCTTCTTCCTTTTTACCGAGACACACAACCGATTTTACACCCTTTACGCTGTTTAAAATGCGTGTTACCTCTTCCTCGCTGCCGCCTGCGCGAACCGTAACCGAATGGTCGTGCGAGAGCGTTTTTGAAAGTTCGCTCGGTGTGGAGTCGGCAATCAGCTTGCCGTGATTTATAATTATTACCCTCTCGCACACCGCCTGTATTTCGGACAGGATATGAGATGACAGAATTACGGTATGGTTTTTGCCGAGTTTTGCTATAAGGTTGCGTATTTCTATTATCTGTTTCGGATCAAGTCCTACGGTCGGCTCGTCCAATATCAGCACATCGGGGTTGCCTATAAGCGCCTGCGCTATACCCACACGCTGTTTGTAACCTTTGGAAAGACTTTTAATAAGTTTATTCTGCACATCCTCAATCTTAACCAGTTTTAATATCTCGTCAATATGCGGTACGCGCGGAAATTTCGCTTTTTTAAGGTCGTAAATAAAATTAAGATATTCCCGCACGCTCATATCTGTATAAAGCGGCGGTATTTCGGGCAAATAGCCTATTCTGCGTTTTGCCTCGTTGGGATTTTCCAATATATCGTAACCGTCTATTTCCACCTTGCCCTGTGTCAGCGACAAATATCCCGTAAGGATATTCATAATAGTGGACTTACCTGCGCCGTTAGGTCCCAAAAAACCTACAACCTCGCCCT
Source organism: uncultured Eubacteriales bacterium (assembly GCA_934464615.1). GTDB lineage: Bacteria > Bacillota > Clostridia > Oscillospirales > Acutalibacteraceae > SIG565. Next base: position 100,375 of record CAKSKA010000002.1, read on the forward strand.
TTTCGATTTTAAAAGATACATCGTCAACCGCCAAAAAGTTGCCGTACCTTTTACTTAAATGCGATACGTCAATCATTATCCTGCCTCCCGTTTTCTGTATAAACCAGAAAAATAATACCAAATAAATATAAATAAAATGTGAATATTTAGTTAATTATACAATATTTAAAGCAAAGATACAAGCGGCATTGTTGACTTTTAACCGATTTTATAATATTATTTAAAAAAACACGGTTGCTGCGCAATCGGTAAAGGAGTACGTTTATGGCGGAATTAAAAGGTTTTTGCGGATTACGTTTTACACAAAAGGCAGGGGACAAGGCAGAGGTCTGCTGTCCGCCTTACGATATAATATCCGCTGCGGAAAAAGCCGAATTTTTAAGGAAAAACGAACACAATATTATAAGACTTGAATTGCCCGAGCCCACTGCCGACGGTTACAGAACCGCCGCCGAAACTAAAAAAGAGTGGACCGACAGCGGCATACTTGCAGCCGACGAAAAGGAAAGCATTTATATTTATGAGGAACGCTTTACCGTAAAGGGCAAACAATATTCCTTTAAAGGCTTTACCTGTTATGTAAAACTCCACGAATTTTCCGAGGGCGTAGTGCTTCCGCACGAGGAAACCTTATCCAAGGCAAAAGCCGACCGTTTTGAACTGCTTAAAGCAACCGGCTGCAGCTTCAGCCAGATATACTCCCTTTACACCGATCCGCACGGCATTACAAACAAACTGCTTGATGAACTTTCAAGCGGCGAGCCGGATGACGTTTTTACCGACGGCCAAGGCGTTACGCATATGCTGTGGGCAGTGCCGGAATGTGAAAAGACCGCCGAAATTTTTGCACAGTTTAAGGACAGGAAATTATATATTGCCGACGGGCACCACCGTTACGAAACCGCCCTTAACTACCGCAGATACGTACACGAAAACGGACTGAAACAGCCGAACAGCGAATACATAATGATGTTTTTGGTAAATATGGAAAACGACGGACTTGTGGTTTTCCCCACCCACCGCATTGTACGCGATTTAAAGAATTTTGACTGTAAATCGGTTTTAAGCGCAGCCGAGGAATACTTCCATATTAAAGAGATAAACAAAGATTCCGCCGAAGCGTTTTTGGACGCCGAATATGCACGACACGGCAAAGCCTTTGTAATGCTTACAAAGGAAAAAACCTATGCGCTTACACTGCGCGATTTGGCGGTGATGGACAAACTGCTGCCGGATAAAAGCGAAGCACTGCGCCGACTTGATGTTACGGTGCTGCATTCCCTTATTCTTGAAAACATAATGGGAATTGACAAAGAAAATATGGCAAAACAGATAAACCTTACCTACACGCGTGACGCCGGCGAGGCAGACGCTGCGGCACAAACTTATGCAGATTGCAGCTTTTTGCTTAACCCGACACGCGTTGACGAAATTGCGGCTGTTGCCGCCGCCGGTGAGAAAATGCCGCAAAAATCGACATACTTTTACCCGAAACTTATAACGGGACTTGTTATGAATGAAGTTATAAAAAAATAAGTTACACCTGTTTTATCAGCAATTTCGGTCGGATCTTTTGTACCGAATATACGGTAATCCGACCGAAATACATATTTTTTTGCAAAAAGGTATTGACAAAAGATTTTTGGTAATATATAATAGCATAGTCGCACAAGCCGACTTTATGCGGCTGTATAGCTCAGTTGGCTAGAGCATGCGGTTCATACCCGCAGTGTCATTGGTTCAAATCCAATTACAGCCACCATATACGGCCCGGTGGTCAAGAGGCCTAAGACACCGCCCTTTCACGGCGGTAACACGGGTTCGAATCCCGTCCGGGTCACCAACGAAAAGCCCCTATCACATATGTGATAGGGGCTTTTGTGTTTATTATTAATTATTCACTGTAAGTCAGTATCTCGTCGATTTTGCAATCAAGCGCGGAGCATAGTGTGACATGACACGAACCTGTCACGCCTACGAAACAAAATTTTGCATAATACATTGCCTCAAAACTTGAAATACGACAGTATTCCTGCGTTTTGTCGGCTTCGTCTTATAACAAAATTTTTAGTTTCGATAGGTTAAAAGTTTCTGCCGTCGAATTTTATATTCGGCGAAGCGAGAAATTTGCAGCAAGGCTGACGCCTTGCAAAAATAAACGCAAAGCCGCAATCTAAAAGGCGGCGAGCGAAACCGCGACAAGTTCGAGTCATGTCACACTATGCGGTCCAGCACAAAACCGTCGTATCTTTTTACACGGTTTTTGTAGTAGTTATCAATTATCTGATACCTTATTCCCGTTCTCTTTGCAAGCTCATACCGTGTAATTTTCCGCTTTTCAAGGGCGGCGTCAAGCGTCATATATACCATAATTATACACCTCAAATATATTTTATTAAATATATTTTTGTTTGGCAATACACTTGATTAAGTATATATGTTTTTTTACATTCCGCAGATTTTATCAATTTCGGCTTCTTCCTGTGCGGTAAACTTTGTATTTTGCAGCGCCTTTATATTATCGAGTATCTGCTGCGGTTTGGACGCGCCTATAAGCACGCTTGTAACAACGCCGTCGCGCAATATCCACGCAAGCGCCATTTCGGCAAGCGTCTGACCGCGCGCAGCCGCAATTTCGTTTAACAGTTTTGCTTTTTGCACTGCCTGCGGCGTTATTGCGGATTCGCTTAAATATCTGCCGTCGGCATGGGCGCGGCTGTCCGCCGGAATTCCGTGCAAATAACGGTCGGTCAGCAATCCCTGCGCCAACGGACTGAAGGCGATAATACCTTTTTTGCACTCTGCCGCGGCGGATTTAAGTCCGTTTTGCTCTATTGTGCGGTCGAATATCGAATATCTGTTTTGATTTATAACAAAAGGACAATGCAGTTCCTTTAAAATCTTCACTGCCGCCTTAAGCGTTTCGCCGTTATAGTTTGAAAGTCCCACATAAAGCGCTTTGCCCGACTGTACCGCGGAATTAAGCGCACCCATGGTTTCCTCAAGCGGCGTATCGGGATCGGGACGGTGATGGTAAAAAATATCCACATAATCAAGTCCCAGACTTTTAAGGCTGTTATCAAGACTTGCCAGCAAATATTTTCTTGATCCGTGGTCGCCGTAAGGTCCCGGCCACATATCATACCCTGCTTTAGTGCTGATAATCAGTTCATCGCGGTAAGCAAAAAGGTCGTCCTTTAAAATCCTGCCGAAGTTCTTTTCTGCGGCGCCGTAAGGCGGACCGTAGTTGTTTGCAAGGTCAAAATGTGTTATGCCGTTATCAAACGCGGTAAACAACAGCTTTTGCATATTCTCCCGACAGCACGTATCACCGAAATTATGCCAAAGTCCCAAAGACACGCCCGGCAGCATAAGTCCGCTGTCGCCGCAGCGAAAGTATTTCATATCGCCGTATCTGTTTGCCTGTGCAGTGTACATAAACATCGCTCCCGTAAAAATTTTTTCAATTTTATTTTACAGTCCCCGGCAGGTGCTTACAAGTTATTTTTTTATGTATTTTTTACAATCTTTTATCACTTTGCCGTATTTTGTACAACAACATTGCCGCCGCGTCAACCAAAACGGTAAAAAATGGATTTTTTTGCCGTGCGGCGCACTGTTGACAAGCAAAATCCTTTGTGTTATATTATCAGGCATAAAACAACCCGAAGGGAGATATGTATATGAAAAACTATAAAAAAATTATTACTGCCGGTGTATTTGCCGCGCTTATTTGCGTTTTAACCGCATTTTTGCAGATCCCCATAATTTCGGGACAAGGCTATGTACATTTGGGCGACGCCGTAATATATTTGGCTGCAAGTATATTGCCTACACCGTATGCTGCGGCTGCGGCGGCAATCGGCGGCGGCTTGGCGGACGTGCTTTCCGGCTCACCCGTTTGGGCGCCGGCAACCATTATTATAAAGGCGTTGCTTACGCTTTCCTTTACAAGCAAAAAAACAAAAATGCTTTGCGGCAGAAATGCCTTGGCGTCGGCAATAGGTATGCCTATAACCGTCGCCGGATATTACGTTGCCGAGGCTTTGATTTACGGCAGCTGGGTAACACCGGCAGCATCTGTTATATGGAATGTGGCACAGGCAGGCGCGTCGGCGGCAGTGTTCATTATTGCGGCTGCGGCACTTGATAAACTTTCCTTTAAAGAAAAATTCAGCAAACAGTAACCCGATGTTATATATGTTTGTATTTTTACGCGGTATCCGTAACGGGTACCGCGTTTTTTATTTTGCGGTGCGCGAATACCGCACTTGAAAATCCGAAATATATAATATATAATGTATAATATTGTGGGGAGAGTGAAAAAATGGAAACTAAAACCAAACATAAAGGATTCAGCGGCTCTATAGGCTTTGTTCTTGCCGCTGCAGGCAGCGCAGTGGGCGTCGGCAATATATGGCGTTTTCCGTATTTGTGCGCGAAGGACGGCGGCGGATTATTCTTAATTGTATATCTTGTTTTGGTGCTTACTTTCGGTTTTGTATTGCTTACAACCGATGTTGCAATAGGCCGAAAAACCAAGAAAAATGCGCTTAACGCATTTGGCTCCATCAACAAAAAGTGGAAATTTCTGGGTTATCTTACATTTCTTGTTCCCGCGCTTATTATGACTTATTATTCGGTAATAGGCGGATGGATAACCAAATATTTTGCGGAATATATTATCTCCGACGGCACACGTGCGGCAAGCGACGGATATTTTACGAACTTTATAACTTCGCCGATAGCACCCATTGTTTTTATGCTTGTGTTTTTGGCGCTTACCGCGTGGATAGTTTTTTGCGGAGTTGAAAAGGGTATCGAAAAAGTATCAAAATACATTATGCCGGTACTGCTGCTGTTAATACTTGTTATAAGCATCTTTTCACTCACGCTGTCAGTGACTGATGACACGGGGGAGACACGTACGGGTTTGCAGGGTTTGGCGGTTTATTTAAAGCCTGATTTTACCGGCATAACCGTAAAGCGATTTATGGAGATTGTGCTTGACGCTATGAGTCAGTTGTTTTTCTCCTTAAGTGTCAGCATGGGAATAATGATTACCTACGGCAGTTATGTAAAGGACGACGTTAACCTTATAAAAGCCAACAACCAAATTGAGTTTTTTGATACCGGCGTTGCTTTCCTTGCCGGCATGATGATAATTCCGGCGGTTTTTGTTTTCCTTGGCAAAGAAGGTATGTCAAGCGGACCGAGCCTTACTTTTATAAGCCTTCCCCGTGTATTTTCGGCAATGGGCGGTATAGGTAAATTCGTCGGCATAGCGTTCTTTTTAGCCCTCGGTTTTGCGGCGCTTACAAGCTGTGTTTCGGTAATGGAAACACTTGTTGCAAACTGTATGGAAATATTCGGCAAAAGCCGTAAACAAATGTGCGCCGCTATATCGGTTTATTCCGTTATAACAGCAGTTTTAATATGCCTTGGCTACAATGTTTTGTACTTTAACATAACATTGCCTAACGGCACGGCGGCACAACTTCTGGACGTGGTGGATTATATAAGCAACAACTTCCTTATGCCGTTTATAAGCCTGCTTACAAGCATATTTGTAGGCTGGGTTGTAGGTCCTAAATGGATAATAGCTGAAGTAGAGAAAAACGGCGAGACATTCGGCAGGGCAAAACTGTACGGGTTTATGATAAAGTATGTCGTTCCCGTTGTTATGCTTGTGCTGTTTGCAACCTCTACCGGCCTTTTTGACTTAATATTTAAAAAATAACAAATATTGAATACCGCGGATTTAATTTCCGCGGTATTTTTATGCCCTCGGCTTCGGCTTTACATAGATTTTACAATTACTTGATTTTTTAATTGATATAAATCCCGTAAAATAAACGTAAAGAAAAAGTAAAAGAGGGGAATTATGTCGATATTTGATTTTTTGACGATGCTTGGCGGTTTGTGTCTGTTTTTGTTTGGAATGAATGTTATGGGGCAGGCGCTTGAGCGCAGTGCCGGCGGCAGTTTAAAATCGCTGCTTTCCAAAATGACTAAAAATAAGTGGGCGGGGTTTTTAACCGGCCTCGGTGTAACGGCGGTAATTCAAAGTTCGTCCGCCACAACCGTTATGGTGGTAGGTTTTGTAAACTCGGGACTTATGACGCTGCATCAGGCGGTCGGCGTTATAATGGGCGCAAACGTCGGTACAACAGTTACCGCGTGGATATTAAGCCTTGCCGGCATAAGCAGTTCCAACTTTTTTATAAAACTTTTAAAGCCGTCGTCCTTTACGCCGATATTAGCGCTTGTAGGTATTGTGCTTTATATGTTTTTAGCCGACGGCAGACGCGGCAGACGCAAGGACACCGGGCTTGTACTGCTTGGGTTTGCAACCCTTATGTTCGGTATGGAAACCATGTCGGGTGCGGTTGCGGGACTTAAAGACGTACCTGCTTTTACAAATTTATTTATTGCCTTTAAAAATCCGTTTCTCGGCGTGCTTGCAGGCGCATTGCTTACCGGCATAATCCAGTCAAGTTCGGCGTCCGTCGGCATATTGCAGGCGTTGTCCTTTACGGGACAGGTTTCCTATGCGGCGGCAATACCGATTATTATGGGACAAAACATCGGCACATGTGTTACGGCGCTTTTATCCTGTGTGGGTACAAATAAAAACGCAAAACGTGCAGCGGTACTGCATTTGTTCTTTAACATTATAGGTACTGCCGTAGTGCTTGCCGCGTTTTTGATTGTGCGTATCACCTTAGCCCCCGCGTTTTTGGATACGGCTGCGTCTACAGTCGGCATAGCGGTTGCACATTCCGCATTTAACATTTTATGTACGGCGCTGTTGCTGCCGGCGTCGGGATTGCTTGAAAAACTTGTTATTAAACTTGTACCGGACGGCAAAAAGCCCGAAACCGCATTACAGCTTGACGAAAGACTTATCGTGTCCCCCGTAATAGCGCTTCAGCGCAGCCGCGAAGTAACCGCGCAAATGGCGCGCACGGCTTTTTCGGGACTTAAAAACGCTTTGTCGCTTATAAATAATTATACTCCCGACGCCGCAGACCGCGTGTACAAGGCAGAGGAGGAAACCGATAAATACGAAGACGCCATAGGTACATACCTTATAAAACTGTCGGGTGAAATTACAAATGAAGGCGACAGCGCCGAGGTTACAAAACTATTGCGGTTTATAGGCGATATTGAAAGGATTTCCGACCACGCGCTTAATATTTGCCATTCTGCCGAGGAAATGCAGGAAAAGAATGTCGAATTTACGCCGCAAGGCAAAGCGGAAATGGCGGTTATTATTAATGCCGTAAGCGAAATTTCCGATTTTGCGCTGAAAATCGTTACCGAAAACAGCATTGAAGCCGCACGGGAAATCGAGCCGCTTGAGCAGGTTATAGACGCCCTTAAGGAAAAACTGCGCACAAGCCATATTAAACGCCTTAAAGATGATAAATGTTCTGTTTTGGCAGGATATATATGGACCGATTTGCTTAATAATCTTGAACGGGCGTCGGACCATTGTTCCAATATAGCCGGCTGCGAACTTGATACGGCACAGGGCGAACTTAATATACACGAATATATGCACGACCTGCGTACCGAAAATGACGAATTCAATAAAAAGTACAAATTTTACGAGCAAAAGTATCAGGTACAGTAATATTTAACCCCCGAACATCATCGGATGTTCGGGGGTTGTTATATATTTTTTAAATATTTACCCGTGTACGGGTAAATATTGTATTAATACCGTGTATTATTATACACGGTGATAAAATGAGTAATAGGGTTGAATTTGAAAACAGGGACAGACTGATACAGTTAGGCATTGTTATTTCCGCTTTACGCAAACTGCGTGGAATGTCGCAAGAGCAACTTGCTGAAAAAGCAAATGTCAGCCGTTCACAAATCAGCAATATAGAAGCCCCGGGAATAGCACACTCCTTTTCGATGAATGTGTTTTTTAGCATAGCAAGTGCATTGGACACAGAACCTGCCGACTTAATAGCTGCAACACTGTTTTCGGAAGAAATATCGGATAATAAATAAAAATATTTAATTTGCCACATACATTTGTTTATACGGGTTTTTGGTATCGGGGGTTATAAGCGTGAATGTTTCGCTTAAAATATCCGTTGTGTCCATGCCGAAGTATTTGCAGTATTTTTCTATGTACGGCATAATTTCCTGCAAATCGTCTTTGGTTGCGGCACGCAGGTTAAGCCTGTCGGGAAAGGTTATATTATCAATTTTACCGCGTATAAACATTTTGCCGCCGTGCATACCGGTGCAGGGAAAATTGCCGACTGCAGCGCGGGAGCCGTCGTGAAGTCCCAACACTATTATTATGCCCCCTGCCTGATACTCGCCGAGGAAACTGCCGGCTCTGCCGCCTATAACCATAACGGGTTTTTTATCCTCGTACGCTTTCATATGTATACCGGCGCGGTAACCTGCGTTTCCCTTTACAAAAATCTCGCCGCCGCGCATGGCATATCCTGCGGCATCGCCTATATTGCCGTGTATAACTATGCTGCCGGAATTCATTGTATCGCCTACGGCGTCCTGCGCATTGCCGTTTACAATAATTTGCGCGCCGTTTAAATATGCGCCGAGCGCATTGCCGGGTACACCGTTTACGGTAATTTTTTTATCCGACATACCCGTAGCGATAAAGCGCTGTCCCAAGCAGCCGTTAAGGCAGGCGGAGTCCGTTTTGCGTAATTCTTCGTTTATTTGTGTAAATGTCATACCGTTTACGTTTATTTCCATATATGTCACCCCGATTTTGTCTATTCGCCCGCGTGGGCAATGCCCAAAATGTCAAGTTCCTTTTGTGTAAGGCCTATTCCGCGCAGCATAAGGCGGTTGCCGCGCAGCGCTTCTATAGAGTTTATACCCATACCGCCCATAAGTTCCATTATTTCGTGCCGCCACGCCGTAAGCAGATTTACAAGGCGTGTGCATCCGACCTCGGAATCAAGTCTTTTTACAAGTTCGGGGCGCTGTGTTGCAATGCCCCAATTACATTTGCCCGACTGACAGGTCCTGCACAAATGGCAGCCCAAAGCAAGCAGCGCCGCCGTACCTATATAACAGGCGTCCGCACCGAGGGCTACCGCCTTTACAACGTCCGCGGCATTTCTGATACTTCCGCCCGCAATTATAGACACGTTGTTCCTTATACCCTCGTCCCTCAGTCTTGTGTCAACCGCCGCCAAAGCGAGTTCTATGGGTATACCCACATTATCGCGTATTCTTGTAGGCGCGGCGCCCGTGCCTCCGCGGAATCCGTCAATGGCGATGATATCCGCACCGCTGCGCGCAATTCCGCTTGCAATCGCGGCAATATTATGCACTGCCGCAACCTTTACTATAATGGGTTTTTTATAATTTGTCGCCTCTTTAAGCGAATATACAAGCTGGCGCAAATCTTCAATTGAATAAATATCGTGGTGCGGTGCCGGGGAAATGGCATCCGAGCCTTCGGGAATCATACGCGTTCTCGACACGTCGCCAACGATTTTAGCGCCCGGCAAATGACCGCCGATACCCGGTTTTGCGCCCTGTCCCATTTTAATTTCAACCGCCGCGCCGGCGTTAAGATAATCCTCGTAAACGCCGAATCTGCCCGACGCCACCTGTACCACGGTATTGTCGCCGTAGCAGTAAAAATCTTCGTGCAGACCGCCTTCCCCGGTATTGTAGTAAATGCCGAGTTCCCGTGCCGCCTTTGCAAGACTTTTATGCGCGTTATAACTTATGGAGCCGTAGCTCATAGCCGAAAACATTATCGGCATTGAGAGTTCAAGCTGCGGCGGTAAATCGGTTATAAGTTCTCCGTCGGCGGTTTTTACGACCTTTTCGGGCTTTTTGCCCAAAAATACCTTGGTTTCCATAGGCTCGCGCAGGGGATCTATCGGCGGATTTGTTACCTGCGACGCGTTTATAAGTATTTTGTCGAAATATACGGGAAGCGGCTGCGGATTACCCATTGACGACAAAAGCACGCCGCCCGATGCCGCCTGTTTGTATATTTCCTTTACGTTATCGCTTTGCCAGTTTGCGTTTTCGCGGAACGTGCAATCATTTTTAACTATTTTTAAAGCGTGCGTAGGGCAAAAGCATACGCAGCGCTGGCAATCGATGCATTTCGACTCGTCGCTTACCATAAGTCCCGTTTTTTCGTCGTAACTGTGTACGCCGTTGGCACACTGCTTTTCGCAAATTCGGCAGGAATTGCAGCGTGTAAAATTACGCACAACCTCAAATTCGGGGAAAATATAATTTACCGACATTGCTCTTCACCGCCTTTTTTTACAGTTATTATAATCGGCTCCCCGCCGGCGGGGGCATAAAAGTTTTCGGCATTCGGTTCCATTGCCTTTATTGCGGCTTCCTCGCTTGCGATAAATACTTTATCGTCCTTTTCGGCTACAACCATGGAACGCAGTTTCAGCCTGTCGTTAAGCGCCATAAGTCCGCCGTTAAATCCCAAAATTATGGAAAAAGGACCGGTTATCAGCAAATTCGGAAAGACTTTACGCAGGTATTCGTGTTCCCGTTTTTCCTTTCCGGTCATTTTATCAATAGTACTCCAAAACGGCGCCGCAATAACGCCGGCTGTTTGCGTCAGCGTCAATCCCTGACGGCGAAGCAAATAATCCGCAATATATGTAATTACCTCGGTATCGGTTTGCAGTGTACATTTATATCCGTACATTTCCGCGCAGCGTCGGTTTGAGTCGTACGAAGAAATTTCGCCGTTATGCACAACCGAGTAATCAAGCAGCGCAAACGGGTGTGCGCCGCCCCACCAGCCCGGTGTATTTGTGGGATACCTGCCGTGAGCGGTAAAACTGTAGCCCTCATATTCGTCTATTCGGTAAAATCTGCCCACGTCTTCGGGAAATCCCACGGCTTTGAAAACGCCCATATTCTTACCGCTTGAAAAGACATATGCGCCCTTAATTTCGGTATTGATTTTCATAACCGTGCGCGCGACATATTCCTTTTCGTCAAGCTGAAGTCGGGACAGCACAGAGGACAGCGGAGATACAAAATACCGCCATATAAGCGGCACATCGGTAATTTCGGGGATTTTTTTAATCGGAATATTTTCCGCCTTAACCATCTCAAATCCCTCTTTTAAAAAGTTTTCGCACTGCACGCGGTCGCTGTTATCGTTATAAAAAATATGGAACGCGTAAAAATCCTTATATTCGGGATAAATGCCGTAAGCCGCAAATCCGCCGCCGAGTCCGTTTGAACGGTCGTGCATGGGTATCATACTTTTAATAATTTTTTCACCCGTCATTTTTTCTCCGTTTTTGGATATTACGGCAGATATTGCACAGCCGGACGGTATGCGGACTTCGCCCTCTTTAAGCATATAAACCATTCCCTTCAAAAAAATAAAAGACGCACATTTACAAAGGCTGCGACACCTTTATAAATGAACGTCATTGCTCACGGGAAAATTATAGCACCAAAGCAAAAATTTGTCAACCGCCGAAAATTTTTTAAAAAAAGTATTGACAAATTGCAAACTGCGGCGTATAATACGCAAATATAAGGCGAAGGCGTCTTAAAGGGTTAGTGCCCTTTAAGGCGTCTTTTTTATTTTAATTTTAAAAAGGAGAATTATTATGAAAACCGTAACAGACATTTTCGGCACACTGGTTTTTGATGACCGCGTTATGAAAGCAACCCTTTCCGACAAGGTTTATCAATCGCTTAAACGTACTATTGACGAGGGCGCAAGTCTTAATAATGACGTTGCCGATGCAGTTGCACAGGCAATGAAGGACTGGGCGGTTGCCAACGGCGCCACACATTTTACCCACTGGTTCCAGCCGCTTACGGGAATTACGGCGGAAAAGCACGACAGCTTTATTGCTCCCGCACCGGACGGCAGGGTAATTATGGAATTCTCCGGAAAAGAACTTATTAAAGGCGAGCCGGACGCGTCTTCCTTCCCGTCGGGCGGACTCCGCGCAACATTTGAAGCGCGCGGATATACCGCATGGGATCCGACTTCCTATGCGTTTATTAAGGATAAAACACTTTGTATTCCTACGGCGTTCTGCTCTTACGGGGGCGAGGCGCTGGATAAGAAAACACCTTTGCTGCGTTCTATGGAAGCGCTTAACAAACAGGCGCTGCGTATTTTAAAACTTTTCGGCAATACAACCGTTAAAAGCGTTAAAACATCGGTAGGTCCCGAACAGGAATATTTCCTTGTGGACAAAAAGCTATTTGACGAGCGTCGGGATCTTATATTTACCGGCAGAACGCTTTTCGGTGCAAAGCCACCCAAAGGTCAGGAGATGGACGACCATTATTTCGGCGTAATAAAGCCGCGTGTTGCCGCATTTATGGCGGACCTTAACGAAGAACTGTGGAAACTCGGTATACTTGCAAAGACCGAACATAACGAGGTTGCCCCCGCGCAGCACGAACTTGCGCCTATTTACTCCACAACAAACATTGCAACCGACCACAACCAGATAACAATGGAAATTATGCAAAAGGTTGCGGCAAAGCACGGACTTGTGTGTCTGCTGCACGAAAAACCGTTTGCGGGCGTAAACGGCAGCGGCAAGCACAACAACTGGTCCATGGCTACAAATACAGGCGTAAACCTTTTAACACCGGGCGAAACCCCGTACGAAAACGCACAGTTCCTTTTGTTCCTGTGCGCTGTAATTAAAGCGGTTGACGATTATCAGGATTTGTTAAGACTCTCGGTTGCCACCGCAGGCAACGACCATAGGCTCGGTGCAAACGAAGCGCCGCCGGCGGTTGTATCTATGTTTTTGGGTGACGAGCTTACCGCGGTGCTTGACGCTATTGAAAACGACAAGCCGTACGAGGGTGCGGAAAAAACCACTATGAAACTCGGCGTACACGTATTGCCGAAATTCAACCGTGATACGACCGACCGCAACCGTACTTCGCCTTTTGCGTTTACCGGCAATAAGTTCGAGTTCAGAATGTTAGGCTCCTCAAACAGTATTGCCTGTGCAAACATTATGCTGAACGCCGCTGTCGCGCAGTCGCTTAAAATCTACGCCGACCGACTTGAAAAGGCGGAAGATTTTGAAACCGCACTGCACGATATGATTAAAAAGACAATTAAGGATCACAAGCGTATTATATTCAACGGCAACGGTTACGACGATGCGTGGATTAAGGAAGCCACCGAAAAGCGCGGACTGCTTAACCTGCGTACCACGCCGGACGCCATGGTTACAATACTTGACAAGAAGAATATTGATATGCTGACTTCCCTTAAAATATTCTCCGAAGCGGAAATTCATTCCCGTTATGAGATAATGATGGAAAATTACGCAAAGACCGTAAACATTGAAGCGCTTACAATGGTGGATATGGCAAAGAAAGAGATCATACCCGCGGTTGAAGCCTATACGGCAGAGGTTGCGGACTCTATGTTAAGCAAAAAGTCCGCCGTGCCGGAACTTAAATGCACTTACGAAAAGAGCGTTGTGGCAAAACTTTCCGAACTTACCGACGAAATGGCGGACGCCGTATACGCGCTTGAGGACGCGTTGGTTAAATTCGGCGCAATAGACGACGTTACGGAATCGGCAAATTTTGCCAGGGACGAACTGCTGCCTAAAATGGCTCTGCTGCGTTTGCCCTGCGATCAGGCGGAAAAACTTACGGCGAAAGAATACTGGCCGTTCCCGACCTACGGCGAACTGCTTTTCGGCGTAAGGTAAAAAGCCTGTTTACAACAAAATATTAAGGGGGAAATTAAAATGACTTACAGTGCGGTAAACACTATATGGGTGCTGCTGGGCGCAGCTTTGGTGTTTTTTATGCAAGCCGGATTTTCCATGTGCGAAGCCGGTTTTACAAGGGCTAAAAACACCGGTAACATACTTATGAAAAACCTTATGGACTTTTGCATAGGCACACCTTGTTTCTGGCTTTTCGGATTCGGAATTATGTTCGGTTCGGGCACGGCGCTGTTCGGCTGGATAGATCCGATGATAATGAAGGATTATTCGCATATTTTACCTGCGGGCGTACCGCTTTGGGCATATGCAATATTCCAGACCGTATTCTGTGCAACAAGCGCGACGATAGTGTCCGGCGCTATGGCGGAGCGTACAAAATTCAGCGCATACTGCATTTATTCTGCGGCAATATCTCTGTTTATTTATCCGATATCAGGTCACTGGATATGGGGCGGCGGCTGGTTGAGCCAACTCGGTTTCCACGATTTTGCCGGTTCCACCGCAGTACATATGGTAGGCGGACTGTGCGCGCTTATAGGCGCTAAAATGCTCGGGGCGCGCATCGGCAAATACGATAAAAAGGGCAAACCGCGTGCAATACTCGGCCACAACCTTACCTTTGCGGCTTTGGGCGTATTTATTCTTTGGTTCTGCTGGTTTGGATTTAACGGAGCTTCTACCGTTGGAATGGACAGCGACGAACTTGTACAAAGCGCGGGACTTATATTTTTCAACACCAACCTTTGTGCAGCGGTTGCCTGTGTTGTAACGCTTATATTTACCTGGGTAAGATACAAAAAACCCGATGTTTCCATGACATACAATGCGGCTTTGGCAGGTCTTGTAGGCATTACCGCCGGCTGCGACGCGGTAAGTCCGCTTGGTGCGGCAATAATGGGCGTTGTTTTCGGCTTTGTAATTGTTTTGGCTGTTGAATTCTTTGATAAAGTCGCAAAAATAGACGATCCGGTCGGCGCAATATCGGTACACTTTGTATGCGGCGGACTCGGCACAATACTTACGGGACTTTTTGCAACCGGCGTTTCTACCGAAAAAGGTCTGTTTTACGGCGGCGGCTGGCATTTCCTCGGCGTACAGAGCCTCGGTGTTGTATCGGTAATAGCGTATGTTGCGGTTGTTATTACGATTGTATTCTTAATTATTAAGCACACAATAGGACTTCGCGTTACGAAGAAAGAGGAAATTGAAGGTCTTGATATTTCCGAGCATGGTTTGCTTACCGCATATGCAGGCTTTGCGACTCTGCCCGAGACATTTACCGGCGACGAGGACGAAATGGCAGACGCCGAAATGGGTGACGTACCCGTAAGCGAGGCTGTTCCCGTAAAGGACGTTACCGAGAAAAAGCCGTCTGCAGAGCCTAAACTTACAAAGGTTGAAATACTGTGTAAAGAATCTAAATTTGAGGCGCTTAAAAAAGCGATGATTGATATAGGCATTACCGGTATGACAATGTCGCACGTACTCGGCTGCGGAATACAAAAAGGCAAGCCGGAATATTACAGGGGCGTTGAGGTTGAAGCAACCCTGCTGCCTAAGGTACAAATAGATATTGTTGTAAGCAAAGTGCCTGTACGCAGTGTAATTGAAACCGCCAAAAAGGTACTTTACACAGGTCATATAGGCGACGGCAAGATATTTGTTTACGATGTTGAAAATGTTGTAAAGGTGCGTACCGGCGAAGAAGGCTACGACGCTTTACAGGATGTAGAATAATTTAAAGACGTATGAGTCGGGAGAAGTAACCGAGAATCCCGTGTTACAGCGAGTGCGGAACGGTGGAAGCCGCATACACGGACCTCGGCGAATAACACCCGACGAGCCGCAATCCGAAAGAACGGGGATATCCCCGGTTTAAGTAGGTGCGCCGTGGTTTGCGCGTTAAGCAAAAAGGCTTGTCAGAGCCGTGAGTTAAAAGATAGGTGGCACCGCGAGAAACAGCACTTGCCCTATTGGATGCTGATATTATTCGGAGGTAATTATTATGTGTTCAATTATGGGTTACTGTGACAGCGGCGTCTCCTTTTCTCTTTTTAAGGAATGTTTTAACAAAACCATTTCGCGCGGTCCGGACGACAGCCGCATTGCAGATACGGGCAAAGGCTTGCTCGCCTTCCACCGACTTGCCATTATGGGACTGACTGACGAGGGTATGCAGCCGTTCAGCCTTGACGGCAGTTATTGCGTCTGCAACGGCGAAATTTACGGATTTGAAAAATTAAAGGCGGAACTTGCCCCGAAATATACATTTAAAAGCGGCAGCGACTGCGAAATACTTTTGCCGCTGTATTTTGAGCACGGCACCGATATGTTTCGTATGCTGGACGCCGAATTTGCCCTGATTATTTACGATGCAAAAGAGAAAAAGTATATAGCCGCGAGGGATCCTATAGGTATACGTCCTCTTTATTACGGACACGATAAAAACGGCGTTATTGTTTTTGCAAGCGAGCCGAAAAACCTTGTGGGTATGTGCGATAAAATTATGCCTTTCCCGCCCGGACATTATTATAAAGACGGTAAATTTATTTGCTACCGCGATATAACAAAGGTAAAGCAAGTATGCTGTGATACGCACGAGCAGATTTATAAAAAAATACACGACAAACTTGTAAAGGGTATAGAAAAACGGCTTGTAGCCGACGCAAAAGTAGGCTTTTTGCTTTCCGGCGGACTTGATTCTTCCCTTGTGTGCGCCGTTGCACAGCGTTTAAGCGACCGACCGATACGCACGTTTGCAATAGGTATGAGCGAGGACGCCATTGATTTAAAGTATGCAAAACAGGTTGCCGACTACATCGGCAGCGACCATACCGAAGTAATTATTACAAAAGATGACGTGCTGGAAAATCTTGAGCAGGTTATTAAAATACTCGGTACTTACGATATTACAACCATACGCGCCAGCATGGGTATGTATCTGCTTTGCCGTTATATACACCTGCACACAGATATACGCGTATTGTTGACGGGAGAAATTTCCGACGAACTTTTCGGTTATAAATACACCGATTTTGCACCGAACGCGCAGGAATTTCAAAAGGAATCCGAAAAGCGCGTAAGGGAGTTGCATATGTACGACGTGCTTCGCGCCGACCGCTGCATCTCAGTAAACTCGCTTGAAGCGCGCGTGCCTTTCGGCGACCTTGATTTTGCGGAATATGTACTGAGTATTGATCCCGAAAAGAAGCTGAACACCTACGGCAAGGGCAAATACTTGCTGCGCCGCGCGTTTGAGGAAGGCGATTATCTTCCGCACGACATACTCTACCGTGAAAAAGCGGCGTTTTCCGATGCGGTCGGACATTCTATGGTGGACTATCTTAAAGAATACGCAGAGGGTTGCTACACCGACGAAGAATTTAAGGAAAAATGCAAAAAATACGATTTTGCAACACCGTTTACCAAAGAATCGCTTTTGTACCGCGAGATTTTTGAAAAATACTATCCGCAAAACGCACAAATGGTTAAGGATTTCTGGATGCCGAACAAGCACTGGAAAGGCTGTGACGTAAACGATCCGTCCGCGCGTGTTTTGTCAAACTACGGCGACAGCGGAAAATAAAAAGTAAAATAAACCGAGGATGTAAAAGCAAAAGTCTTTACATCCTCGGTTTTTGAAATCCCTTTGCTACATCTTTGCTTCAGAAGATTTTTAACTATTTGTCAATAGTTAATTTCTGACTATGGCAAGATTTCATCGAGGTGATGCCGAAATGAAACAGTACAATGAAATATTAAGAGACTTGCGTGAAGATTCGGAGCCCAAGAAAACGCAAAAAGAGGTCGGAGAGAAATGCGGAATATCACAAAGAAAACTTTCCTTTATTGAAAAGGGAATTACCGAGCCGAACATAAGGGATCTTAAAGAATTATGTCTGTTTTACAATGTTTCCGCCGATTATATTTTAGGCCTCCCCGACCTGCCGTATCCCAAAAACAGAGAATAAAAAACATTTTTGTATAAAACGGCTCTGTGTTAAATTCAGTGCCGCTATTATACAGGTTCAATACGTCAGCCGCATTTTATTAAAAAGCCCCCTGTCACAGACGTTTTATCTGTAACAGGGGGCTAAAATTATTGTACTGCCTTACAGTTTTTGTCCGCACTGTGCGCAGAACTGACTGCCGGGTACAACGTCCGCACCGCAAGCAGAGCATTTAAAACTGAGTTTTGCACCGCATTTATTGCAGAATTTTGAGCCTTCGGGGATTTGTGCCTTACAACTCGGGCACACCGTCATTCCCTGCTTTACGGCGGCTCCTGCACTGCCGGTTACAACCTCTCTGCCGCCGGACATAACAAAATTTTCAATTACGCGGAATATTTCGGACGGCAGCTGTTTTTGCTTAAACGCGCCCATTCCCGCGGTTATTGCAAGCGGCCATGCAACAAACAAGCCTATTGCGCCGGCGCCTATTTTGTCGGACCACTGTCCCTCGCCCACGGTTACGTTAATACGGTTTTCCATAACCGCCAACTGCACGGTAACAGCCAGTCGCATTCCGGTAAGGGTTTTCCAGCCGTCTTTCGGCTGACTTGCCTGCATAACAAAGCCTTCTGTCGTTTCGCAACTTTGCACTTCCATACCCTTTTCGGTACGGAAAAAGTTTTCAAGTCGGTTAACTACAGACTGTACGTCTATACCGTTTAACACAAATATTCTTGATTCTGCCATTTAAGATACCTCCGTATTAATTATTGCTTTTCTATATAGCCGCTTATGGCCTGTGTATACATATTATCGTCCGTTACAGGCGCGTACCGTTTGCCGTCGTACACATCGGTAAAGCCGTTGGTTGCTTTGTAAATCTCGCCCGTTTCGGTATCGTAAACACGCTCGTAACCAAGCGTTGCGTCGCTCTGCTTCTGGCTCATAATATCCTGACTTTTATTTCTGCTTTCCCACGATGACATAAATGCATCCATAGTTTGATTAAAGTTTTGGCTTATCTGTTTTGCCAGCGCAACTTTTTCGTTGCTTGCCTGATTTGTCGCGTTTACAAAACTGTCGGAATAATCAAGGGTTTTCATACATTCGGTCAGTACGCTTTCCCATTCAATAAACGTATCCTTAACGGCGGTAATTGCAACAACGTTATACGCCATATAATATCCGCCGTCTACAGTCTGCAACTGGTATCCCACAAGTTTACCGCTTGATATTGCGTATTTGCCGAAATCCACAACGCTGGCAGCAAACAAACCTTCGCCCTGTTTGCCGTTATCGGTAAATGTCGCGCGCAGCAGTTCTTCACCCAGCGCGTAAGATTTAAGATTGCTGTTTGAAGCAAACCTTTCGGTTACGGTAAAATTATCGTACCGCGGGAAAGTGTAGCCGCTGTAGGTTGTGTCCATTTGTGTTATAAAATCGCCGTACTGTGTAAAAATTTTAAAGAAGTTTTCGGTAGAAGGATTTTCAAGCACCGGCGCGTTTGCAAATAATGCAGCCTGCGTATTGCCCATGCTGTAATTGCTCTGCCATGCCTCTTTACCGGCGTAGGAATGTAACAGACATTCCGCCTTAAGCAATATAAACATACAGTTAAGCGGCTCGTTCGGATCGCTTACGCGTATTGTATGGTATATATTTGCGCCGCCTGTTGTAACAACCCATCCCTTAGGTATGGTTATGCTGAAATCGGCGGTTTCGTATTTCTCGGTCTGCACGGCTTTTGCCGCAGTTTCGGTTATCTTAACGCCTTTTTCTGTCTGTACGGTTTTTGTACCGTCATCGTTAACGGTGGTTTTGCCTTTGCAGGCGGTAAACGTAAGTGCGGTAAATGCAGCCAAAATAAATGCCGCCGCCCTTTTAATACTTTTCATATTTCTGCCCCCTGTTATCAGTTTATTTTACTGTGTACTTCTTCCGGTATTTCAATATCCCCGAAATCATACTCTGTATATTGGTTTTCCGACGGAATAATTTCTTTAATCGGCAATATCGTATAGTCCTTTGTAATAACGTACGACTGTGTGATGGTTGCAACTTCGTTATAGTACTTGCTTAAAAGTTCGATTTTTTTCAGCTTATATCGGTCGCCTCCGCCGAATTTCGGCAAATACTGCGCCGGCGTACCGTCGCTGTTTGTTCTGCGCGCGGTGCGATCGGTAAGACTTTCGGGTACGTCTGCGTAAATAATCTTGTAAAACGCTTTATCGGTTGCCAGAATATTGCCGTTAAACACCGTTTGCGGCGTTTCGCCGTCGGACATTTCGGAAACATCCACTTCCCAAACAATAAAACCGTTAGCCTTATCTTTGAAATACAAATCGCCGTCCCTTATTTCGCGCGAACTGTAAGCGTAAAGCACGCCGTCGGCAAGTACAAGGTGCGCGTCGAAAAATGTTATTTTGTCCGCAAAACCGGCAATTTCCTCAAGTGTGCCGTCGGAGGTGTACTTATATGTATGCGTAAAATATATCATTCCAAAATTTGACTGTTTTGCGGTGTAGGGGCCGCTGTTCATTACGGATTGCACGGTAAAACGGCTGCCTCCTTTAAAAATCGTGTCCAATTCCGCACCGCCGAAATCCCTTGAGTGCAGGTAAATAACGTCTGCCGACGACGGCATATCGCCGACTTTAACGCAGTTTTGACCGCCGGGCAGAGTCATATCGCACCTGAATTTGTATATACCTCCGTTTGAAACAAACACCGACGATAAATCCCCGCCGGCTGCCACCGGATCCGCATCCGGAAAAACGGTTTTCAACGTAAGCAGTCCGTCACCGCCGACAAAAGTTTTGTAATCGGACGCATCAAAGGCAATTCCGCGTTTTGCCAGCAGTTCTTGTGTAAGTGTTGTCGGTTGTGCCGCCGCGGTACTTGATGTATTGCTGCTGTCGTCAGGGGCGGAGGTATCTTTTCCGCAGCCGACGGACGTTATTGCAACAGCCGTACAAGCAGCACACAACAATATTGTTTTTAAAATTTTATTAATGCGCACCTTATCCTACTCCCTTAATATAATTTCCCCCTAAATTATACAATACTATATGCCGCAGCGCCTGCCTGTTTCAATTTTGGCAATGCCTGATTTGAAACGGGTGCCTTTAATATCCGTTTGTGTAAATTTTATGTATTATATGGTAACTATATTTCCATAAAATACCTGCAAACGCCATAAAACCGCGCAACTGTAAGCCATGATGTTGCCTCCGTCTTTTATGTATTTTTTAATATGCTCTATTGCTTTCGGACGATAATTGTGGTAAAATTGTATTGAATAATCATTGTCGATATTTGTAGAAAGCGGGGTGATTGCATGGCCGGAAAAGAGTGGGGTACGCAGCGGGTTTATCTTAACAATATGGGCGCCGAAGGGTTTGACGATCCCAATGCAATATTTAAGATGCGTGCCGCAGGTTTGGTTATAGGCAACCCGAACTACCGCAACAGGCAAGTAATGCCGGACACGCTGTTTGAATATATTATGGACGGCAGCGGTTACATACGGCACAGCGGCAAGGAGTACACTGTAAAAAAAGGCGACTGCATTATAGCAAGACCTGATACGTTCAGCGGACAGCCGCTTATATACGGTTCTTCCAAAGAGCATCCTTATACAAAACTTTGGTTTGCTGCCGGCGGCAAATTTATTGATAATATGCTGCGTACATACAATGTTACCGAAATTGTTAACATTAAGCATATTGAAATTTCAAAACTTTTTGAGGATTTTTTAGTTGATGTTTCGCAGCAAAAACCGGATGACATAAAAAGTATGCAAACGGTGGTTGCCATTATGCACGAGTTTTTTGCCGATAAACCCGTCGAACCCGTCGATGCGGATTTTAGCGCGTTTATACACAGATACCTTGAGAAAAACTGTATAAATCAGCCTTCGGTTAAGGCAGCATCTAAAAATTTGGGTATGACTCAGCGTGCTTTCCAACAGTATTTCCGCATTAATTACAATATGACCTACAACGCATATATGCGCACACTGCGTTTACACGTGGCAAAATCCATGCTGGAATACAGCGCGCTTACGGTATCGCAAATTGCCGACACCCTTAAATTTTACGACCAGAGTTACTTTTCACGTTGTTTTAAGGGACAATACGGAATTTATCCCACCGATTACCGCAGAAAATTCCGTGAGGAGAGGAAAAATATAATTGAATCCGGCAAAAAATAAAAGCGCCGCAAAAAACAATCCCCGTAAGTCAGCCTTTGCTGACCTACGGGGTGTTTCTATTTTAACTTGCATTTAATTTTCCTGTATTCCTTTGGGGAAATACCGTACCGTTTTTTAAAAACCGATGAAAAATATGCCGAATTGCAAAAGCCCAAACAGTCCGACACCTGTGTAACCGTAAAATCAGGCTGCTTCAAAAGCCAAATTGATTCGTCCAGACGTAAATATTGTATGTATTCGCTCACGCTCATTCCGCTGCGCTTTGCAAACATATGACTTATGGTGGAAACACTGTAATTAAATTTTTCACTTAAATCCCGTACCGTTATATGTTTGCTGTGGTTTTCCGTAATGTACCGCGTCAGTCTTGTATACAAATCGTCGGAATCATCGCGTCTTAACTGTTGCTGCGTAAAAAACTCCATCATAAATACAAGCGGACGAATAACCGCGTCCGTTTCACTTTTATCGGGAATTACGGAATTCAAAAATTCGTCCCTTAAACTTAAAAGTTCCTCCGCTTTTATGCGGTTTTTATTTGCAAAGTGCGTTGCTTTGGCTGTCGCCGCCGCTTCGTCGGCGCCTTTGTATCCGCTTACCGAAATAAACCCGACCGCCTTGCCGCCGACAGTTATGGGATAAACATATTCGCCCACGCCGGCGTGGCAAACACCGAAAAATTCACCGCCGCCGCACTTGTCTAACACACCTTTTTGCTTTTGCACACAAACGTCCCAATTGCTGCACACGGTTTTAATATATCTGCAATACGGGTTTAAATGGAAATTATACCGCACAAGTTCCGGCATGGTTAGACAGTCCCCGTGCAGCGTTATATAATATTTGCCCTTTGTTACAAGTGCGTCTATATATCTGCAAATATCTTTAACTCCTATTTCCGTTTTCGTCCACTCCTTTGCACGATTTTGTAAAAATATATCCGTATTTTAATTGAATTTATCATTTTTTATTATTATAATGCAAGCAGACCGAATAATCAAGCAGAGGTGCTTAAAATGGAAAAATATATAACCGAAACCGAGAAACAAACTGAAATTGCCGGCAGGTACGACGTTATTGTCGCAGGCTCCGGTCCTTCGGGTTTTGCCGCCGCGGTATCCGCCGCACGAAACGGCGCAAGGGTGCTGATAATCGAGGCTCTCTCGACCATAGGCGGAATATCTACCAGCGGTATGATGAGTCACTTTACCGGCAGAGCCGACAGCGCCCTTTACCGTGAGATACTTGACCGCGCACACGCAAAAAACTATTTCGACTGCCCCGATAAAATCACAATTGATCCCGAACTTTTATCTAACACCTATTTTGAAATGTTAAAGGAAGCCGCAGTTGATATTTTGCTTTACACATTTGTGTGCGATGTAATTATGCAGGGCAACCGTGTTTGCGGCGTAATTACCGAGAGTAAAAGCGGCAGACGGGCTTATTTGGCAGACGCGGTAATAGACGGCACGGGGGATGGTGACGTTGCATACCGTGCGGGTGCCGAGTTTTTTAAAGGCCGTGAATCCGACGGAAAAATGCAGCCGGCAACCCTTATGTTTAAAGTCGGCGGCGTAGATACGGAACACGCCGCACTTCCCGGTTCCTTTGAAACAACAGTGCCGACGCCGAAAGGCGAACTGCAGGCCCTTGCTAAAGAAATTCTGCCTTCTCCCGCAGGGCACGTTCTGCTTTATTCCTCCACAATACCGGGCATAGTTACCTGCAATATGACAAACTGCATCGACATTGACGGCACGCGTGCCGAGGATCTTACCCGTGCCGAAATAGTTTGCCGTTCGCAAATGGAGCCTATTGTAAATTTTTTACGCGAATATGTCCCCGGATTTGAAAAATGTTATATTATAAGTGCGGCATCGCTTATCGGCATACGCGAAACACGCCACTTTATAGGTGTAAAACAAATTAATGAGGAAGATATTTTAACCGCCCGTGTATTTGAGGACTGGGTTGTTCGTGACGCATTCTTTAATTTCGACGTACACGCCCTTACAGGCGCCGGTCTTGATAAAACCGGTGTACAGGCAAAATTCAAACAGCAAAAAGGTTATACAATTCCGTATGGTTGTATGGTGCCGAAATCCGTGGACGGATTATTGCTTACCGGCAGAAATATTTCGGGTACGCATATGGCACATTCAAACTTCCGCGCAATGCCTATTTGCGCCGCTATAGGCGAAGCCTGCGGCATTGCCGCCGCACTGGCTGTTAAAAGCGGCACACCCCTGCGCGATATAGCCCCGACGGATATACAAAAACTGCTGCAGACAAGATAAATTTAAAACGGATATTCATAACAGTTTTGTTGTGAATATCCGTTTTTGTAAAGTTTTAAATTGAGAATAACAAATCCGCATATGTAGGATACGGCCAGTATTTTTTATCGGTCAGCAGTTCGGCCTCGTCAACAGGACGGCGCAATTCACTCATAAGCGGTATTATAACATCGCTGTAATGCCGTGCCGCCTGCATACCTTCAAGTCGGTCGCCGGCTTTTATTGCGGCTTCAAACTTTTTAACACAGGCGTGTATTTCGTTAAGGCAGCTGTTAAGTCGGTTTGCGGTGTCGCTGTCAACACTGCAGTCAAACTCGTTGCCGAAAGCGGCTTTTTTCTTTGCAACGTCATCAGCCAAAACGCCTATGTAGTTGCTTATTGCCGGAATTATATCCCGACGTATCATATCGTCAAGCGTCAGCGCCTCTATGTGTAAGGTCTTTGCGTAATTTTCAAGCGCAATATCGCGCCTGCATACAAGTTCAGCCTTGTTTAAAACACCGTTGCGCTCAAACAGTTCGACATTTTTTTCATCTGTCATATGCGCCACGGCATCGGGCGTGGTTTTAAGGTTAAGCAAACCGCGGTATGCCGCTTCTCTCTCCCAAATATCAGAATATCCGTCGCCGTTGAACACTATCCGTTTATGCGCGGTATAGGTTTCCTTAATAATATTGTGTACATCGGTTGACAGATCCTCACTGCCTTCAAGCCTGTCGGCAAAATCGCGCAGAACATCGCCCACAATAGTATTAAGCACGGTGTTCGGTCCCGAAATAGAAAGGGAAGAACCCGGCATTCTGAACTCGAACTTATTGCCTGTAAACGCAAAGGGGGAAGTGCGGTTGCGGTCTGTGTTATCCTTGCGTATGCTCGGCAATATTTTAGAGCCGGTCTTCATAAACTGTGTGTCGTGCTTTTGCAGCGGTTTATCCTCAGCCACAGCGTCAAGCACTTCGGTAAGGTCTTCGCCCAAAAACATAGATATAATTGCCGGCGGCGCCTCGTTAGCGCCGAGTCTGTGGTCGTTTCCTGCGGTGGCAACCGTCATCCGTAGCAAGTCCTGATTTTCGTCCACCGCTTTAATAACGGCGCACAAAAACAGCAAAAACTGCATATTATCCTCCGGCGTCTTACCGGGATCCAGCAAGTTTACGCCGTTATCGGTTGAAAGCGCCCAGTTATTATGTTTGCCGCTGCCGTTTACACTGTTAAACGGCTTTTCGTGCAGCAGGCATACAAGCGAATGTCTTTCGGCAACCTTTTTCATAACTTCCATTGTAAGTTGGTTGTGGTCTGCCGCAATATTCATAGTGGTATACACCGGCGCCAACTCGTGCTGTGCGGGGGCAACCTCGTTATGCTCGGTCTTTGCAAATATACCCAGCCGCCAGAGTTCGTTATCAAGGTCCTTCATAAACTCGGCTACACGGGGTTTTATAACGCCGTAATAATGGTCGTCCATTTCCTGTCCTTTAGGCGCGCGCGCACCCACAAGCGTGCGTCCGCAAAATTTTAAGTCGGGACGTTTTTCAAAAACGTCTTTATCAACCAAAAAATACTCCTGTTCCGGACCGACTGTTGCAAATACCGCCTTGGCATCTTCATTGCCGAAAATACGCACTATACGCTTTGCCTGTTTACCTATTACTTCCATAGAGCGCAAAAGGGGAGTCTTTTTATCCAGCGCCTCGCCCCCGTAGGAGCAGAACGCCGTAGGAATACAAAGTGTATTATCTTTAATAAAAGCGTACGATGACGAATCCCACACGGTGTATCCGCGTGCCTCAAACGTTGCGCGCAGTCCGCCCGACGGAAATGATGATGCGTCGCCCTCGCCCTTTATAAGTTCTTTGCCGGAAAATTCCATAATAACGTGGCCGTCGCCGACAGGGGAAATAAAACTGTCGTGTTTTTCCGCGGTAATGCCCGTAAGCGGCTGAAACCAATGCGTAAAGTGTGTGGCGCCTTTTTCCACCGCCCAATCACGCATTGCGGCGGCAACATCGTCTGCTATTGTGCTGTCAATCCGTTTGCCTTGTTTTATTGTGCGTTTAAGCACATCGTATGTATCGGCGCTCAGCCTTGCTTTCATTTCATCGTCATTAAAAACGTTGCACCCGAAAAACTCGTTAACTTTGGGCATATTTTCCTCCCTAAAACAAACGCCGTATAACTGTATTATACGGCGCTGATATTACAAATCAATTATATATTTAACTTTATAAAAAATCAATACCTTTTTTGGTCGGCATTGTAGTAATTCGCCTTACATTCGGGCAGTAAAAAATTAAAGTTCATACCGTCGGGCATTGTAAAGTCTGCGGTACGCGTATCCGTCCTGTCAAACGCGGTATGCCGCTGACTCATTTTTTCATCGGTTATATTAAAAAATTTATAAGAAATATTGTTTCCGGCGCCGTCCCATGTAACATCCGTGCCGTACCAGTCGCCGTCCAATTCCAGCATATTCCACATATGCGGCGCCCCGTCGCCCAGACCGCGTACCGTTATGCAGTTTATACCGCATTTATTAAGCAAAAGCTGAAACGCCTCGGCATAGCCTTCGCACACGGCGGTGCCTTTTACCAGTGCGCCGTATACGGTGTAATCCTCGTCCGTGGTGGTCTGCGTATTATTGTAAACGACATTTTTACACAGAAAATCATGGAAAAATACTTCTTTTTCAAAACAAGACCTGTTTTGCGCCGACGCTATAATTTTACTTACCGCCGTTTCAAGCTCGGCGCGTTTGCTGTAAATATCGCTGTCGTTATTGTAAATGTATGAAAGCGTTACCGTAACGCCGCTGATACTGCCCGAACGCATGGTAAATTCCCCGTCAAGCCAAAAAAGCTCGGGATGGTCGGCTGCAACAGCGCCGAAGGCGGCACTTATATTATCGTAAAATTTCTCGTCCTCGCCTGCGGCAGCCATTTTAATCGGCATACGCTGTATACCCTGCGCCGCGCTTAAAATTTTGTTGTAATAATTTTTTTGCGTATCGGACAAAAGCGCAAAGCAATAATAAAAAAACTCTCCCTGTTTTCCCGTAGGGGCGGTGAGTTCGGCATTACTGCCCGCAGTATCGGGGCGGTTGTCTGTCGGTCGGTTTATAACAGCCTGTTCCGGCTGTGAATTTTCTTCGTTTTCTGTTTTATCGGTACTCTCCGCCGCAGACGACGTTTGCTGCGACGCCGAACTGTTGTCCGCATTGCCTGCGGGCGTCGGGGACGGATTTTTTGAAAACACGCAGCCCGAAAGTATTAAAACCGTGGTTACCGCACAAACAAAAACGGCAAAAATGCACTTTTTCATACTGTCCCCGCCTTTCTAATTAATAAAATTTACATTGCCGCAGCAACCGCTTACCGACTGCGAAATATTGTAACATTCCGGAAAATTAAGTGTGGATTTTGTGTTTTCAATAAAAAACACAATGTCGGATTTATTAAGTCCCGATTTTTGAATATTATTAAGAAGTGATGATATTATATCGCGTTTAAACTGTTTGTCAAGTGTTGTTTTAAGTCTTTCGGCAGTCTGTACTCCCGTAAGGCGTATCTGCGCGCCGTTTTCGGTTATCACGCAGCCCGACAGTCTGTCGGTAAATTCCGCCAAAAAATCATAATCGGCGTCAACGGTTTTAAAAACCGTATAGCCGTATTTTTGTACGTCCGACGCATCCGCGGCGCTGTCAAACAGCAGCACCGACGTACTGTCGCTTGTAAAATCGAAATTAATAAATACGCTGTCGGCGGGAAAATTAATTAAAAAACCGGCGGAATCCGCCACGGCCGGTGCGGATATGTGCGTTTTTTCGGTGGGGACGGTAATTTTTCCCTCGTCACGCACGGTAAAAAAAGTCATTGCGGCAAAGGCGCAAATGCAAAAAAATATTGTAAAAATAAATGTAAAAATCTGTCCGTTGTTTCTCTTCATTTTATACCGCCTTTCCGACAGTAAAATTATTATCTGTTTTCGGGCGGATATTCATAAATATTTACAAACTTTAAATATTTTGATATAATAATTAATATATTAAAGCAAAGGCGGTATTACAAATGGAAAATACGGAATTTGACACTGTTTTGCAACAAAAAAACGCGCACGCCAAAAGCAGCGCAAACGGTATTTTAAAGCGCAAAAAATTAATCTTCCGCTGTTTGGCGGTTGCAGTGCTTTTATGCTCGGTTGCAGGCGGCATATTGTTCGGATTTACCGAAACCACACGCCTTACGGGCGAGCTGCTTGTTGTTACATCACGTGCGTTTGAGGTTTGGCGGTTATTCCTGTTCTGCTTGGTGGGAATTTCCGGATTTGCAAGCCTTTGGGGCATTTCGGATATTTTCGGCGTGCTTGACAAAAAGCAGGCAAAAAAGCAAAACAAACAATAATCCTCTGCAAACAATAAAAATCGCATCGGAAATTCCGATGCGATTTTTTTAACCTTTTATACCGAAATAGAGCAATACCAGCGCGCCTAAAGCCACACGGTAATATCCAAACGGTGCAAAAGAATGTTTCTTTACAAATCCCAACAGGAACTTAATTGCAATTATGGAAACCAAAAATGCCGTTATTGTTCCGGCGGAAAGGATAACTATCTCGGTGCTGGTAAAGTGCAGACCGAATTTAAGAAGTTTAAGCAAACTTGCACCGAACATTGTGGGAATTGCAAGGTAAAAACTGAATTCCGCACCGACGGTACGCGAAACGCCTATTACAAGCGCGCCGAGTATTGTAGAACCCGAGCGTGACGTGCCGGGTATTACGGCAAGCGCCTGAAAACATCCGATTAAAAATGCCGTACCGTAACCGAGGGACTGCATTGTGGAAATACGCGGAGTTTTGTTTTTGTGCAGCGCTTCGATAATTATATAAAGCACACCGTAAACTATAAGCGCTATGGAAACCGTTTTGTAATTGAAAAACAGTTCGTTAATTTTATCGTCAAACGGCAATGCTATAATTACCGTGGGTATGCAGGCGATTGCAACTTTAAGCCAAATGCTTACCGACTGCTTTTTAATTCCGAAAAGATTTTTTACCTGTATAACGCCCGAGCTTTCCTTGCGGGTTGTAAACGGCCACAGTTTATTCCAAAACAGGACAACCACCGCCATTATTGCGCCTAACTGAATAACAACCTCAAACATTTCCTTAAAACTGTCGGAAACATCCATTTTTAAAAACTCGTCAACTAAAATTATATGTCCGGTACTGCTGATGGGCAGCCATTCGGTAATGCCCTCTATAATACCTATAAATATCGCCTTAAATACCTCTATCATTTCTGTGCCTCCGAACAAAAATAATGCTTTTACAGCAAAGCCTTATCATTCTATCACAAAACGCGTTTAAAGTAAACCCTAATTTAAAAGCGACTTATACAGCTTTATATATTCTCCCGCGGACCTTGACCAGCTGTTATCGCACTTCATTGCACGGCGGCGCAGGATCTCCCAGCCGTCATAATCCTCGTAATAGCCTTTAAGCGCGCGCCATACGGCACGTTCCATATCGTGTGCGTTGTAGGATTTAAAAGTAAATCCGTTGCCGATTCCGTCGCCGCTGTCGACAATCGTATCGTTAAGTCCGCCGGTCTGGCGTACAACGGGTATTGTACCGTAACGCAGCGCCACCATTTGTGCCAATCCGCACGGCTCGCTTTTGCTGGGCATTAAAAATATATCGGCGCCGGCATATATGCAGTGTGCCAGACGGGGAATAAATCCCGAACGAAAAGCGACTTTATCGGGATATTTTTTAGCCATTTCACGAAAGAAGTTTTCGTACTCCCATTCGCCCGAACCCAAAACGACAATTTGCACCTTGCTTGCGGCAAGTTCCTCAAACACGCATTTAATAAGGTCAAATCCCTTATGGTTTACAAGGCGCGACACTATGCCTATAACGGCGGTGTCGGGGTGCTCCGGCAGGCCGAGTTCCCGCTGCAGTTCACGTTTGTTTACCGCTTTTCCTGACATATTGTCTATGCTGAACGGCGCATAAATCATACCGTCCTTATCGGGCGAATAAACGTCGTAATCAATACCGTTTACTATTCCCGTAAGTTTGCCCGACATTGAGCGCAAAATGGGATCAAGCCCGTGGGAATAGTAGGAATCCATTATCTCCCTTGCGTATGTGGGCGATACCGTGGTTATGCGGTCGCTTGTTACAAACGCGCCCTTCATATAATTCACGCAGCCGTCGTAATCCAACACGCTTTCCTTTTCCTTGGGTATGCCCAGCACATCGCCGAGTATTTCATATCCGTATTTTCCCTGATACTGTATGTTGTGTACGGTAAAAACGGTTTTAATGTTGCGGTAAAAATCATTATCCCTGTAATATGCGTCCAGGTAAACCGGCACCAACGCCGTTTGCCAGTCGTTGCAATGTATAATATCGGGTTTAAAATCTATATGCGGCAAAATATCCAGCACTGCACGTGAGAAGAACGCAAATCTTTCGGCGTCGTCATAATCGCCGTACATACTGTCGCGTTTAAAATAATAAAGATTATCTATAAAATAATATATAACGCCGTCGCGGTGCGCCTCAAAAATTCCGCAATACTGTCTGCGCCATGAAACAGACACCGTGATGCTTTTAATAAACGTCATCTCGCGTCTTAATTCTTCGGGAATCGAAGAATACAGCGGCATAACAATGCGGCAGCCCACCAAACGCTTACGCAATGCTTTGGGCAACGCCCCCGCAACGTCCGCCAATCCGCCGGACATGGCAAAAGGGTATGCCTCGCTTGCAGCAAATAGTACCTTCATTTTTTTACTCCTTTAAACTGTTTTTTCCTTGCCTATAAAAATATTCTTATCGCTGCTGCCCTTAACGGTGCTGCCCGCAGTTATAACGGCGGCTTTATCGGCAGTTACATTTTCCAATATACAGCCGTCCTGAATCTCGGTTTCCTGCATAAGTATACAATCCTTTACAACTGCGCCTTTGCCTATTTTTACACCGCGGAAAAGTATTGAATTTTCCACCGTACCCTCAATAACGCAGCCGTCGCCTATAAGGCAATTGGATACCGACGAGTTTACGCCGTAACGCGTCGGCATATCGTCGCGGGTTTTTGTGTAAACGGGACGTTCCTTATTAAATATACTGCTGCGCTGCTGTTTATCAAGCAGCATACGGCTTATTCTTACATAGGACACCGTGCTGTCCACAACCTCCGCAAAGCCTTCTACCTTATAGCCGTAAACCGTACCGAAAGGCACGCGCGGAACTATAACATCATGCGAAAGGCTTTCCGCACTGCGACGGTTTGCTTCATTTATCCATTCAATAAGCAATTCGCGTTTAATAACAAAAACGTCAAGGCTGAAATCTACCTCGGTGCCGTTGCGGTTTACAAAATCCACATTTTTTACATTGTTTGTGTCATCAATATCCAGCACCATTATATCGTGATTGCTGCGCGGCAAAGCGCCGTGTTTATAGGCAACCGTGACTTCCGCGCCCGAATTTATGTGATTTTCCACCATATCGGCAATATCAATATTGCTGATAACATCGGCGTCGCACATGACAACATATTCTTCCTTACTTCTTGTAAGGTAAGTCATGACACCTGCAAGCGCGTCAACATGACCGCGGAAAAATCCCGTTTTGGCATTGCTGAACGGCGGCATTATAAATATTCCTCCGTTTTTCCTGTCAAGGTCCCACGCCTTTCCGTTGCCGAGGTGATCCATAAGCGAACGGTAGTTTTCCTTTGTGATAACGCCGACTTTGCTGACGCCCGCGTTTACAAGGTTGGAAAGGGAAAAGTCAATAAGTCTGTAACGGCTGCCGAACGGTATTGACGCCATTGAGCGACGCGCGGTAAGTTCGGGAATAAGCTCATCATGTACATTTGCAAAAATTATACCCAATACATTGTTACCGGTCATAAAACCTCACCGTCCTTAACATCTTGTTTAACCATTACTTTGGCGGATATTTTTGCATTTTCGCCGATATTAAGATTATCGCCGACTACCGCAATGCCCCATCCGTCGCTGTCGCCGCATTCTTCCGGACTTTGTCCCACGGCTGCGTTTTTGCCCACAACGGCATTCTCCGCAATTATTGCGTAACGCACTTTTGCGCCCGATTTTACCACTGCGCCCGGCATTACAAGCGAGTACTCAACGCAGGCGCCCTCCTCAATCGTTACATTTTCAAATATTACCGAATAGTCAAGTTTACCCGCAATTTCGCAGCCGTCGGTCACAAGAGAATTTTCCACATGCGCCGTATCGGCTATATACTGCGGCGGCAGGGATTCGGTACGGGAATAAATTTTCCAGTTGTTGTCCGCTAAATTAAGGTCTATTTTGGGGTTAAGCAGGTCAAGGTTTGCGTCCCAAAGGGATTCCACCGTACCTACGTCCTTCCAATAATCGTCAAAACGGTAAACCGTTAATTTTTCGCCGGAATCAAGCATTGCCGGTATAATATCTTTGCCGAAATCGTTGGAAGAATCGGGATTTTCCTCGTCTTTTGTCAAATAATAGCGCAATTTATCCCAGCTGAAAACATAAATGCCCATGGATGCGAGGGTGCTTTTCGGGTTTTTCGGTTTTTCCTCAAATTCGTAAATTCTGCCGTTTTCGTCGGCGTTCATTATTCCGAAACGCGACGCTTCCTCTTTAGTTACGTTAAGTACGGCTATTGTTGCGGCAGAACCGCTTTCCCTGTGCTGTTTTATCATTTTGGAATAATCCATTTTATAAATATGGTCGCCGGACAAAATAAGCACATATTCGGGATCGTAACGCTCTATAAAATTAAGATTTTGGTAAATTGCATTTGCCGTGCCTTTGTACCAGTCGCCGCCCTTGCTTTTTTGGTAAGGCGGCAGAACATGCACGCCGCGACCGGCTCTGTCAAGGTCCCACGGTTTGCCGGAACCTATATAATCGTTAAGCTCCAACGGCTGATACTGCGTAAGCACGCCCACGGTATCAATACCGGAATTAATACAATTTGAAAGCGGGAAGTCAATTATACGATATTTTGCCCCGTAAGGAACTGCGGGTTTTGCGATTTTTTGCGTCAGCACTCCGAGTCTGCTTCCCTGTCCGCCGGCAAGCAGCATCGCAACACATTCTGTCTTTTTCAACGCGTCCATCTCCCTGAAAAAATATTTGTTTTAAATTATATTATCGGCTTGTCTATTTTATTACTTTTTAAGCTTGTAATAGGTAACCGACATTTTCGGAATTGTAAG
The DNA here is from genome assembly GCA_934464615.1 of uncultured Eubacteriales bacterium. Classification (GTDB taxonomy): domain Bacteria; phylum Bacillota; class Clostridia; order Oscillospirales; family Acutalibacteraceae; genus SIG565. The sequence continues at coordinate 133,833 of CAKSKA010000002.1, forward strand.
CGATATCGAATTTTCATACCCGTGCATCGCCTTTTTTTCGCTTTTAACCGAACGCTTGCTGTCGGGTACATCGCCGCCGAAAGACTGCCATGCGGTACACATTATCGGCTTATAGCTGCCCGCCGCCGGCACGCCTATGCGATAATTTTCCCTTGTTACAGGCACAAAATTGCACACCGCAATAATTTCTTCTCCCGCTTTGTTTATACGGCGGAAGGCGATTATGCTTTGCGCACTGTCATCACTCGATATCCAGTTAAAGCCTTCCCAGGAATAGTCAATTTCCCACAACTCGCTTGAGTTAAGGTAAAGTTTGTTAAGCGTTTCGGTAAAATATTGCATTTGCCGGTGTTTTTCATAGTCAAGCAGCAGCCAATCAAGCTCCTGCGCATAGTTCCATTCAATAAACTGGGCAAACTCCTGTCCCATAAACATAAGTTTCTTGCCGGGGTGCGCCGTCATATATCCGAAAAACGCGCGCAGTCCGTCAAACTTCATATCGTAATCGCCCGGCATTTTATTTATAAGCGAGCATTTGCCGTGTACGACCTCATCATGCGAAACGGGCAGTATAAAATTTTCCGAAAAAGCGTAAAAGAAGGAAAACGTGAGGCAATTATGATTGTTTTTACGGAAAAGCGGATCAAGCGATACATAACGCAGCATATCGTTCATCCAGCCCATATTCCATTTAAAATTAAAACCGAGTCCGCCGTCCTTCGGCGGCTTTGTAACCATTGGCCATGCGGTAGATTCCTCGGCAATCATAAGCACATTGCCGCCTACCGAAAACGCAGCCTCGTTTACCCTGCGTAAAAGTTCAATCGCGTCAAGATTTTCCCTGCCGCCGTAATTATTCGGTATCCACTCGCCGTCGCGTCTGCCGTAATCAAGATACAGCATTGACGCCACCGCATCCACGCGCAGTCCGTCCGCGTGGAATTCCTTTAACCAATAGCACGCGCTTGAAATAAGGAAATTCATAACCTGCACCTTGCCGTAATCAAACACGCAGGTGCCCCATTCCTTATGCTCGCCCTTTCTGGCGTCGGCATATTCGTAGCAGCAGCTGCCGTCAAATCGGTAAAGTCCGCATTCGTCTTTCGGGAAATGCGCCGGCACCCAGTCAAGTATTACGCCTATGCCGTTCTGGTGCATAATATCCACAAACTTCATAAAATCGTGCGGTGTACCGTAACGGGAAGTAGGTGCAAAATAACCCGTAACCTGATATCCCCAGGAACCGTCGAACGGATACTCGGTAACAGGCATAAGTTCCACATAGTTGTAGCCCATTTTTTTTGCGTACTTTGCAAGCTCGGCAGCGGCGGTAACGTAATCAAACACATTGCCGTCGGCATATCTGCGCCAGGAGCCCAAATGCACCTCGTAAATATTTACGGGGCTTTCGTAAATGTTTTTGTGTGCGCGCTCGCGCATCCAGTCGGCATCCGACCAAACATAACCCGACATATCATAAACCTTGGAACTGTTGCCGGGTGCGGTTTCAAAATGGCGCGCATACGGATCGCTTTTAAGGGTTAAGCTGCCGTCTGCGGCGGTTATTGCGTATTTATAGTTTTCGTACTGTTCTATGTCGTTTACAGTCGCTTCCCATATTCCGCCGTCAACTTTTTTCATGGGATTTGCTTTTTCGTCCCAACTGTTAAAGTCGCCCACAACGCTTACGGCTTTTGCCGCCGGCGCCCATACGCGAAACACGGCTTTTGTGCCTGTCGGGAAAGAGCCTAAAAATTCATATGCATTATTACACAGCTTATTGCTGAAGTCGGTTAACTGTCTGTTCATGCCCCATCCTCCCTTTTTTATTATTCTATCATTATTTTTTGCTATTTTCAATAGATTTTTTGTGAAATTTAAAATATTATAACAATTTTTTATATATGTTTTTTGTGTATTTTATATAAATTTCGAGTATTTTTGACACATCGGCGACAAATATCGGAAAATATTGGCAAAAAAATAAGTCCCGAACGGAATGTTCGGAACTTAATTCTGCTGTTAATAGCGTGACAGATTTGAGTCCTGTCATACTAATCGTTAACATAAGGGATCAACGCAATCTGTCTTGCTCTCTTGATAGCTGTTGTAAGCTCTCTCTGGTGAGCGGCGCAGGTGCCTGTAGCGCGGCGCGGTAAAATCTTAGCACGTTCCGATACAAACTTGCGAAGTTTTGCTATATCCTTATAATCAATGGTTTCGACACGATCTGCACAGAAGTGGCAAATTTTTCTGCGCGGTCTTCTTGCACGGGACATCTTATCGTTCTTTTCCATTTTTAAGCCTCCTTAATTGAAAATTAAAACGGCAAATCATCATCGGAGTTGTTGTCCAACTCAACAAATTCATTAGCCGAGGCGTTGCTGAAAGAAGCGGCGCCGTTATCGTTACCTCCGGTTACCGGTGCGCTGTCGCGCTTTGATTCAACAAACTGGACGTTGTTTGCAATAACCTCAAACGCGGTCCTGTTTTTGCCGGTATCCTTGTCCAAATATTTACGGGTTTGGATTGAGCCCTCAATTCCTATCATACTGCCTTTGCTGAAATACTTTGTAACAAATTCGGCAGTCTGACGCCAGGCGACTATGTTTATAAAATCCGCCTGACTTTCCTCGCCTGCTTTATAGCGGCGGTTTACGGCAATGGAGAAAGATGTTACCGGAGTGTTGTTAGATGTATAACGAAGTTCCGGATCGGCAGTAAGTCTGCCGGTTAAAACAACCAAATTAAACATTTATACTTCCTCCTTATTTCTTTATAACCATAGCGCGCAGAACGCCGTCTGTAATACGGGCAATACGCTCAAGCTCTGCCGGAAATTCCGGAGCAGAAGCAAAGGTTACGAAAACATAATAACCGTCTGTTTCGTAGTTGATGGGGAACGCAAGTTTTCTCTTGCCCCAATCATCAACATTTTCAACGGTAGCGTTTTCTTCGATCAGCGCCTTAAACTTTTCATTTAAAGCAGCTACTGCTTCGTCACCCGCTTTAACGGAGAAAACGAAAGCAACCTCATACTTATTAGTTACCATTTTGTTGCACCTCCTTATGGCCTTTAATGGCTTTATTCCTTTGAATAAAGCAAGGAAGCTCTTGACGCACGGTCAATAGCACACATCATTATATCAGTATTTTTTTTATAAGTCAATAGTTTTTTATGCTGCTTTTATTTTATCGGCGTCTCGCCGTTTTCCCGTGCCGCAAGCGGTCTTACCGCAATGTAGCATATCCACACAAGCAGTGCGGTAAAAAGCCAGGAAAGCGGAAAAACAAGGTAGAGCATATGAAGCGACCGACGCGCTTTAAATACGGTACAAATCCACACAATACGGAAAACGCAGGTGCCGACCACCGTGCTTGCCGCCGGTAAAACGGCGCGTCCCGTACCGCGCAAAACCGCCGCGGGAATTTCGTATATACCGCATATCCATTCCAAAATAAGTATTTGCATAATCCGTATTCCCGCATTTTCGATAACCGCAGCCTCGGTAGAGAAAAGGCCGGCGAAAAATCCGCGGAACACCACTACCGGCAAAACCGAAACAAAACCGAAAGCAAGGGAAAACGCAAGGCACAGCCAAAATATCTTTTTACAGCGTTTTATTTGACCTGCCGCGTAATTCTGCCCCACAAATGTTGTGACGGTTTGAGCAAAAGCCGTAATTATGTAATAGGTAAAATACTCGAAGTTTACGGCGATGGTACTGCCGGCAATAACATTTGCGCCGAATATATTTACCGACGCCTGTACAAATATGTTTGCAAAGCAGAACACGGCGCCCTGTATGGCGGACGGCACGCCGATTTTAAGTATTTCGCCCGTATATTCCCCGACAAGCCGCACGTTTTTAAACGTTAAGCGGAACATATCGTCCTTATGCAGCCTGTAAAGCACCATAGCCGCAGAAAGCACATTTGATATATCGGTTGCAATGGCAACGCCCGCCACTCCCAAATGAAATACAATTACAAAAAGCAAATTAAGCAGCACGTTTGCCACACCGGAAATTACAAGTGCAACAAAGGGATAGCGGCTGTCGCCGCGGGCACGCAAAGCCGCTGCGCCGAAGTCGTACAACAGCAAAAACGGATAACCGATAAGATAAATACGCAAATAAGCCTGTGCCTGCGGAAATATTCCCTGCGGCGTTTTTATCATTCGCAGCAACGGGGCGGCAACAGCCTGTCCGCAGATAAGTCCTGCGGCACCGACAATTAACGCCAAAATAACCGATGTACCGACAACAGCCGGAATGTCCTGCGTCTGACGTTTGCCTATGCGGTTTGCTATAAGTACGTTAGCACCGATTGTAAGTCCGGAAGAAAGGGTTACTATAAACGCCACAATCTCGGTATTTGTACCTACTGCCGCAAGTGCGTCGGCATTATCAAAATAGCCGACAATAGACGTATCGGCGGCATTAAACAACTGTTGAATAATACTGCTTAGCGCAATGGGCAGCGTAAACAGCAGCATCTTTTTTACAAGCGAGCCGTGAAGCATATCTATATTCTTTCCCGTCAACTGAAACTCAGACAAAACCGCAAAACCGAAACACCTGCGGTTTTCGTCCGATTTCCCCCTTTCAAAACAATCTTGAACTATTATACACAAGATGATATAATAACAAAAGCGAATATTACCGATTAAATGTATCGAAAAAAGGAATACAAGATTATGGACAATCATTTATCAAAATATCTGGCATTTGTAAGGACGGTGGAAACGGGCAGTTTTACAAAAGCCGCACGGGATTTGAATTACGCACAGTCGTCCGTAAGTAAAATGATTGCGGATTTGGAAAGCGATTGGGGCGTTACTTTGCTTGAGCGCAGCCGCAGCGGCGTTTATCCGACATCCGCCGGAAAACAGATTTTACCGCTTGCGCGCAGAATACTTAACGATTACCGCGAGCTTGAAGGCTGCATAAATCAAATAAACGGAATTAAGACCGGCACCATACGCATAGGCACCTTTGCAAGCACGGCAATTAACTGGCTGCCCAATATATTTGCGCGCTTTCAAAAAGATTACCCAGATATTGAATACGAAATGCTGCTGGGGGACTATGACGAAGTTGAGCAGTGGATAGAGGACGGCCGTGCGGACTGCGGATTTTTGCGTTTGCCCGCCAAGCATAACTTTGACACCGTAACGCTTAAAAAAGACGAATACAAAGTGGTTTTGCCGACCGGACACCCATTAGCACAAAGCAAGACCGTTAAATTAACCGACCTTGACGGACAGCCGTTTTTGCTTTTGGAGCGCGGCGGAAAGACCGATATTTCAAAACTGCTTGAAAAAAACGGAGTGCATCCTAAAATACGCTTTACAACGTGGGAGGACTTTGCAATTATGGCAATGGCGGAAAAGGGGCTGGGTATAGGTATTTTGCCGGCTATGATTCTAAAACGCATACCCTACAAAATAGAAATACGTTCACTCGATCCGCCATGTTTCAGGGAAATAGGTCTTGCAGTTAAGGACCTTAACAGAATTACGCCGGCAACGCAAATGTTTATTAAATATATGCAATACAGGGAAATCCTGACCGAATGAATGTGTTTTATTATAAAAGCAATCGGCGGCAAACATTAAGTTTGCCGCCGATTTGTATAAGGAACGATTTTTTCTTACTCTCCCTTGTATTTTCTGCGCGTCGCCATACCTCCGCGCAAATGCCTTTCGCTTTTATTCTTCTCCAAAACTTTTTTCACCTGTAAATAAAGCGACGGCTGTATATGGCTCAGCCTTTCGGTAACATCCTTATGTACGGTGGATTTGCTTACGCCGAATTTTTTACCTGCTGCGCGCACGGTAGATCCGGTTTCTATTATATATTCGCCGAGAATTACCGATCTGTCTTTCTGCTGTTCTAACATACTCTCTCCCCTTACAAGGTGTTGTAGTCTTTGTAAAAGAATATGCGTACAGCCGCGGTTTTAGTATTAAATTTATTGTATATCGGCAATTGCAGGCCGAATTATGTCGTTCTCAAGTCCCGACACAGAGCTGCCGCGATCCGCCTCGTAGTCCGCTTTCGTGCCGAGGTCGTTCCAAAGAATTTTTTCAAGTTCTTTTATATCATCTGCGGTCATCGGAATATTATTTTTCAGTTTTCACTTATGAAATAGATTTAATTAATTGATCAATATCATCTTCACTACTGCTCCAACTGGTACAAAAACGCACACATACATGATCTTCATCTACAATATGATCAAATTCATAAATGAAATTTTCCGCAAGTTTTTCTGCCAGTTCATTTGTAAGAACTACAAAAATCTGGTTTGTAGGACTGTCCATATATAAAGGAATTGAAGCATTTACAAAGCCCTGCTTTAATTTTGCAGCTAATTTATCGGCATGTTTTGCAAGTTTAAAATAAAGACCGTCTTTAAATAATGTATAAAACTGTACACCGAGCAGCCAGCCTTTTGCAAGAATTCCTCCGCTTTGTTTCATATAAGTACGAAAATGATCCCGTAAATCTTTATTTACAATCACAAGTGCCTCACCAAACAAAGCACCGCACTTCGTGCCACCGATATAAAATACATCAGCAATTCTGGCAAGATCTTCTAATGTAACATCGCACCCGTTGCATGAAAGCCAATATCCCAGTCTTGCACCATCAATATACAGATACATATGATATTGATCACATACTTTGCGGATCTCCAAAAGTTCCTTTTTGCTATAAACAGTTCCATATTCAGACGGAGAAGACAAAAACACAAGCTTCGGTGCAGTCAGAAATTCTGCTTCACCGTGATCATAATAATGAGAAGCCGTTTGTTTGATTGCCTCTGCTGTTAATTTTCCTTCTTTTGCAGGGAGAGACAATATTTTGTGTCCGGTATGTTCAATCGAGCCTGCTTCGTGATGATTGATATGTCCATTCAAGGCACAGATCACACTTTCATAAGGGCGTAAGGCTGCTGTAATCACTGTAATATTTGCAGGTGTTCCCCCAACCATAAAATGAATATCAACATCTGCTGTACCAAGATATTTCCGAATCTCATATGCCCCTTTTTGACACCATTCATCATCACCATATCCGGCATAAGAAGATTCGTTAATTTCCTGAAGTGCCTGAATAATAGAATTATGGGCACCATGATTATAATCATTGTTAAAACGTATCATTTAAAATCCTCCAATTCAGCTTTTTGTACTTTGCAATTTGTATTATTGTATTCTGCAAATATTGTTCTCATCGTATCGAATTTCCTTGCAAATGCTTTACTTTTATCGAGTATAAGATTATCCATATTTTCTTCTCCAAGTAAATTCTTAATTCTACATTCTTAATTCTGCATTTACCAAATTGCATATTTTCGAGCTGTTAGTTTTTCCAAATATAAGATGTATAGCGGCCGCCGCCGATTTTAATTATTTCCCCTTTTTTCAGCATATCGTTCAACGCTCTTTGCACGGTTACTTGGCTTATATCAGGACATTTTTGCATAATTTCCGCTTTGGTAATTTTACCGAGTGTATCTTTGATTATTCCTCTTATCCGGTCCGGTTTGGATAAACCTTTGTTTGCCAAAAGCTCAGTCCTTGACGAAAATTCGCGGTATGCCGCAACGATAATACCAAGCATATAACGCACAAATGATGCATAGTCGTTTTTATTCTCGTGCCATCCGTCAGAGCTTTCTTCTAAAACTTCATAATAGGTTTCTTTACTGTCCGAAATCAGTTTTTCTATACTGATATATTTCCCAACAGTATATCCGGCACGGTAAAGCAGTAATAAAGTCAATAATCTACTCATTCTGCCGTTTCCGTCATTAAACGGGTGAATGCAAAGAAAATCAAGAATAAAAACGGATGAGAGCACCAGCGGATCCATTTCCGAATCTGTCAAAGCAACCGCATACTCATCGCAAAGAATTTTCATTGCCTCCGGTGTTTCCCAAGCAGAAACCGGATGAAATCGAACAACCCTTGTTCCGTCTTCATAATCTTCAGCAATAATGTTATCGCTTGTTTTGTAGTTGCCGCCGATAGATTGTCCGCTGTATTTGTATAAATCGCGATGAAGCTGTAAAATCACACTCGGCTTTGGTGGAATATACTCGTAGCTTTCGTGAATCGTTGCAAGCACATCACGATAACCGGCAATCTCCTTTTCGCTTCGGTTTTTCGGCATGGTCTTATCACGGACTATTTTTTTTAAACGGTCGTCTGTAGTAATAATACCCTCTATTTTGTTGGAAGCCTCGGTACTTTGAATTTTTGCCACTTCCGTTAGCCCTGTAAGCATATTGCTTTTTGTATTTATCATAAGTTCTTGCTTACCTTTAAACTCATGAATTTGAGAAAGCAAAGCAACAATATCGGGTGTTAACAGCTTATTGTATTTATCTTTAAAAGAATAGTTTCTCATAATCATTCCTCAAGTCAATTTCATCATTTTACTTTATTATGATGCAGTTATATTTTATCATTCAATTTGATAACTGTCAAGAAACAATTTAATCATTTAGCCATTAAATTGCGAATCACAAATGACGAATTTTAAACATAAGTTTGAAGTCTAAATAGATAAAGTAATTTATAACAAAAAATCAGCACGGCGTGAAACCGTGCTGAAAAGTCTTTATTTATTCAGTTTTCACCGGTTATGCTACCAGCCACACAAACCGTTCCGTTTTGTTACTGCCGTATGTACGGTGGATTTGCTTACGCCGAATTTTTTACCTGCTGCGCGCACGGTAGATCCGGTTTCTATTATATATTCGCCGAGAATTACCGATCTGTCTTTCTGCTGTTCTAACATACTCTCTCCCCTTACAAGGTGTTGTAGTCTTTGTAAAAGAATATGCGTACAGCCGCGGTTTTAGTATTAAATTTATTGTATATCGGCAATTGCAGGACGAATTATCATAAAATCCTTCAAAGCAGTTCTTTATATTACAGTTTCCAACCGACAGCCTGTTTCTTGCCGCCGACAAAGTCTGCGTAAATGCCGGATTGTGCTATAAGCTGTTCGTGCTTGCCCTGCTGCACGATACGACCGTGATCAATAACCAGAATCCGATCGGCGTGCCGAACGGTCTTTAGCCTGTGTGCGATCATGATAATGGTTTTATCCCGTGTCAGCGCCTCGATTGCCTTTTGCAGTCTGTCCTCGTTTTCCGGATCGATATTTGCCGTTGCCTCGTCCAGAATGATGATCGGCGCGTTTTTCAGCATGGCACGCGCAATGGAAATACGCTGTTTTTCACCGCCGGAAAGTGTGCTGCCGCCCTCGCCGATAACCGTATTGTAGCCATCGGGCAGCGCTTCTATAAAGTCGTCGCAGCAAGCCGCCTTTGCCGCCGCAACCACTTCGTCGTGCGTTGCGTTCGGTCTGCCGAATTTAATGTTATTTTCTATGGTGTCGGCAAAGAGGTAAACATTCTGGAACACAACGCTTATCTGATCCATAAGGGACTCCAGCGTGTAATCCTTCACATCATATCCGCCGATCTTTATACTGCCGCTGTCGGTATCCCAAAAACGCGCGATCAAATTGCAGAAAGTCGTCTTGCCGCTGCCCGAGGGACCGATAACCGCCGTTGTCGTCTTATCGGGGAGCGTGACGGAAATGTCATGCAGTATCGGTTTGTGTTCATACGAAAAATTCACATGGTCAAAGACGATGTCGTGCTTTTCGGGAGCGAGAGCCCTTCCTTTCCCGTCCATGCGGGGCATATCCTCGGTTTCTTGAGTGCGGTCAATTGCGGCAGCTGCCAAACGCAGCATGGAAACGCCCATTCCGAACGCCTTTATCTGATTAAACACCAGAAATGACATAACAAGTACCATCAGCGCGTTTGCAAGGCTCATGCCGCCGTTTATCCAAAACAGAATTGCCGCCGGCATCATGCCGACGCCTGCAACCTGCAAAATCGCCTCCTGCAATGCGGTATACGGTGTGAGAATATTTGTAACCTCAATATTGCTGCGGCGGTTATAATCCAGTGCGTCCTGCAGTTTTTTGTCGCCCTTGCCGGTCAGATTAAAGGACTTGATAACGCTCATTCCCTGGATTGTCTCAAGAACAGCCTCAATCAGCGCGGTCTGCGATTTTTGCGTATTATTTGCAATCTTTGCAGACTTTTTTTCCATAGCAGAGACCGCGCACAGATACAGTGCAATTCCCGTGAGGACGATCAGTCCTATGCGCCAATCGAATACAAGAATCAACACCGCGAATACTGCGGTCGTAATAAGTCCCCCGAGAATATTTACAAGTACCATAGGTACCATGCTTTCGATGCTGCCGACAACCGTTGTGCATACGCCCGAAATTTGACCGAGGCTGTTAGCGGTGAAGCAGCCCATCGGTACGCTTTTCAGTCTGTCTGCAATGGATATTCTGCGATCCGCCGCCATAAAGTAGCCGGCGTGTGTTTGCAGCATTTTTGAAAAGCTCGCGCTGACCGCGCCGCCGAATATCGCAACAAGCTCACAGCCGAGTGCGATCCATGCTGTTTTACCGCCTCGCTCGCCGCCGGTCAGTGCAAGCACGACAAAGTAAATCGCCGCCACCCCAAACATCTGCAGTACAGCGTTTAAAAAGCCCACTGCCACGGATCTGTTTATATTTTTTCTTTCGTTTCCGGCAAAATGCCAGATTTTACGGAATGCTTCAATCATTCTGCGTCACCGTCCTTTGCTCCTATATGCGCCTGCCACATTTCGCGGTAAAGGGCGCAGTTTTCAAGCAGTTCCCCGTGCTTGCCCTGTGCCTCGATATGTCCGTCATTTACCACGGCGATGTTGTCTGCGTCCGTGATGGTGGACAGCCTGTGTGCAATCACTATAACTGTTTTGTTTTCTACAAGTTTTGCCACTGCTTTTTGAATAATCGCCTCGTTTTCGGGATCAATATAAGCGGTCGCCTCATCAAGTATGACAATCGGTGCGTCCTTGAGCATTGCACGCGCAATGGCAATGCGCTGTCGCTCGCCGCCCGAAAGGTGGGCGCCGCCCCCGCCGACGACTGTATCAAACCCGTTTTCCAGTTCGCCGATAAAACTGTCGCACCCTGCATTATGCGCCGCCGCTTCAACTTCGGCGTCAGCGGTGTTTCGGCGTCCCATGCGGATATTTTCACGGACAGTGTCGTCAAACAGGTAGTTATCCTGCGATACAAACGCCACCTGATTATAAAGTTCGTCAAGCGGGATTTCCCTCAGGTCATGTCCGCCCATCGTAACGGTGCCGCTTTTTACATCCCAAAATCCCGCAATAAGCTTTGCCAGCGTTGATTTGCCGGAGCCGGACGCCCCTACAAGTGCCGTCATACTGTTTTGCGGAACCGAAAGGCTGATACCGTGCAGTATCTCTTTATCGTCATGGTAGCCGAAAGAAACATCTTTTACCTCAATATTGTGATTTTCGAAAACAACGTGCCGCGTACCGTGCACCTGCTCCTCGGCTTTCAGAATTTCATCCACCTGTGAAACGGTTGTACCGACCTGTGCCAGAGTATCTACAAAATTGAATGCGGCTACGATCGGCGCCGCCATACCGAGCGCCAATATAACCACCGTAATAAAGGTTTCCGCCGTCAAGGTGCCGTGGGTATAAAACAGCCAGCCGAAAGGCAGTACCGTTAACATTTGCGCCGGAAAGAAAGCATATGCCATTGACATACCGAGTTGGCTGCGGCGCATCCAGTCGTAATAATACTGTGCGTTGGCAAGTACTTTATCGGTAAGTTTGGTATAAGAGGCTTTGCCCTGATTGAACGCTTTAATAACCTCAATGCCGTTTATGTACTCAATCATGGTGCCGCTCATTTCCGTCGTTGCTTTTACAGCACCCGCGTAGTCCTTGGCATAGCCGCCCATGACCGTCATCATAAATATAAACGCGATGGGGAATACCGCAAGTGACAGCAGTGCCAAACGCCAGTCCAGAATGAACAGGTAAACGACCGTAAGCAAGGGAGCGACAATATTTGCCGTCATCTCCGGAAACAGATGGGCGAGCGTCGTTTCCATACCGTCCACCTGATCGACAATGGTTTCCTTGAGTTTTCCGCTCGATGTATCCATTACCGTTCCGAGTGGCAGGCGAGGCAGCTTTGCAAGAAGCTGTTGACGGATAGTTTTGAGGATGTTGAATGTCGCCTTGTGCGAAATGCCGAGCGCGCCGTTGTAGAGCAGCGTGCGGACGAGAAATCCGCCGAGCGCCGTCAAAAGCCACGGCAGATATGCCGCAAATACCGTTTCACCCCCGAGCAACAGCACAATGATTTTTGCCGCGGCAAAATACGGAGCCATACCACAGGCAACGCCGATAACGGCAAGGACAACCGCCGCAATAAGCTTACCGTGTTCTTTTTCGCCAAGTTCCCATATCCGCCCTACCGGACTTTGTTGTTTCATAAATCATTACCTCCTGTAATTAGCGGCTGCTAACCGCCGGTTCTATGGAAAGGCTGTCGTTTAAGACAGCCATTTTATACACTTATTGCACAGCCTTACCGAAAATCTCAATAAATCCGGTGCGGTGATAACGGCTGAGAAGCTCTATGTATTCGGACGCTTCCTCGCGGCTCATCCCGTGGCGGATAATTTCAAATATACTCTCAAACCGTGATGTTGTTACAATATGCAGCAACTTTTGCGTCACTGCGTCGCCGAATTTATCGGGATAACCTACAGTTTCCATATACTTGTATGTGTATTCGACTTCAATATGGACAAGCTCGTCAATAAAATCGTGGTACCGCGTTCCGTAAGACGAATCAAGCAGTAAACGGAATTCATCCAAATGCTCATACATATAATCAATCAGCTGCGACGTTCCGCCGTCGGCATATTTCGGCATACGCTCTGCCTGTTCGTCGGCAGACATCTGATGAAATCGCTCCTGAATCCTGATGAACCGTTCCGTCATCTCGCTTAAAACCGGCTCAACTATCGCAGAAAACAAACCTTCCTTGTCGCCGAAACGGACATAAATGGAATTTGTGCTTGTATCCGCTGCCGCAGCAATCGTGCGCAGGGAAGCGTCAACATAGCCTTTATCAAGGAATTCCTGCTTGGCAGCCGCCGTAATGCGTTCTGCCACACCTTTAATTTGTTTTGCCATACGCCACCTTCTTTACATTCAAAACACTGTTTCATAACACTGTTATTATAGCTATGTTTATCCGATTTGTCAAGAGGGGTTGCGTATTTTTGATAAAAAAACAGCACGGTATTAAGGCTGAGCCAAACCGTGTCGAAAATTTTTTGCTTTTTTATCCCCGCAAATTATTTTTTATGTTATAATACAAAGGAAAATTTTTTTAATTTACATAATTTTTCATTACATATTATTTTTGCATAACGGTTTTTCAACTTTTCCACCGAGTTATCCACAAAAATTAACGGTTTTACGGCATTTGACCGCCGTTTGCAACAAAAAATGTTGATTACACGGTGGATAAGTTTAATAACTTTAAGCGGTTGCAAAGTTAACATAATGCGTTTTCTTGCAAGAAAAAGTTAAAAAATTGTAACTTTACAAACTTTTTTGTCGAGCTGAAAAAGGTGCAAATTTTGTCTACAACATTATATATATAAGCGCCATAGTCAGCAGTTCGTCCGCGCCTGAGGAAGCCAGCAAAAAAATTATGCCGAGTATCAGTCCTGTGTCGGCATCTGCCTCAAGCCCCTTAAAATTAAGCATCCGTAAAAGTTTTGCCACACCGCCGCCGGCGCTGCCCTCCTGTGGTACGGGCTGCGGTGCTGTTTCGGGCGAAGGGGTATGGTCGGGCTGCGGTGTAACGGGCGCGGAATTTTGCCGCGCGGTATTGTTTCTGCCCGAATGTCCCGAATTTTGCAGTCTTACAAAATCGGGAACAGGCGGAACCTCGCTGCCGTTCGGCGGATTTGAGGAACGGCTTTGCATATCCTTAAGCCTTTGCGCCGCCTGACGCAGTTGTTCCGCTGTAATTTCATCCATAACCGTTCCCTCCCGTAAATTTTAAGCCAAGCCGATAACAACGCCTTTTAGGCGGTTCGATTCCTGTCACACTAGCGTGGCAGGACTCAAGCCTGTCACACTATCCAAAAATGTCAAGACTTTGCAAAAGCGGCAAAAACTGCGCCGCGCGCAGCAGTTTTACGGCGGTGTCAAGTCTTTTTTGCCGTGCCGCACCGAGATGCGGCCGCAGCGCCTTAAGCAATGTTACCCTGCTGTCGTCCGCTGTGCTGTTTATTTTGGATATTATGGGCAGCAGTTTTGTTATATCGGGCGTTGCGTTATCGGTGGCACTGTCCGCCGACGGCTGCGAGGCGAGCAATCCCTGCGCCATTTGCCGTATGCGCTCCATACTGTCGGGATCGGACAGCAATCCCGAAATTTTATCGGTTATATCGTCCATTTTATTTTTCTCCCGAAAGTTTCTTCAAAAGCTGCTGTGCCGCAGGATTTTTAAGCAGATTTTCAAGCGCGGTACGGTCGTTTAAAATATTGTTGAGTTTTTTGCGGTCGCTCTCGTTAAGCGATGACAGCAACGCTTTGCTGTCGCCCGAGGCGGCGGCTTTTTTAATGGCGTCGACATTAAGTCCGCTGTTTTTAAGTTTACCGAATATTTCATCATTTTTATTATTCATTAAGGTCCCTCCCCTTTTTTGTTAACACAAAATCCGTTTACTATGGTATACTATGCTTATAATTTATTTATAATGCTTAAAAGGCGGTATATTTTAATGGAAAACGACTTTTTTCACAACGCACGGCGTATCCTTGTAATTTCGGACACGCACGGCAACACACGTCTGCTTGATAAAGCACTGTGCGATCAGGCCTGTGCGCGCCATGTTTTCTTCCTCGGCGATAATGTCCGCGACATTGAAAAAGCTGCGGAATTTCACACAGACCGCATATATCATATAGTACGCGGAAACTGCGATTTTGACACGCTTTATCCGCCACGGGATATTGCAAACGTATACGACAAAACCATATTGTTTGCCCACGGACACACGCTTAATGTTAAATACGGGCTTGACGCCGCCGTTGCCGACGGCAAAAACGCAGGCGCCGACATTGTGCTGTACGGACACACGCACATTGCCTATACTTCCTACACGGACGGGATGTACATAATCAATCCCGGCTCTGCGGGACGCAGCCGCAGCGGTGCGGATTCCTACGCTGTTATTGACATAACCGATAAGGGAATTATGCCTGTTATAATTAAGTTTTAGACAAAACAGCGGCAAGATTAATATGCAAATAAAATAAACCGCCGACGCTGTATCAGCGTCGGCGGTTTTTAATTTTTTAATCTACCGCGGGTGTTTGCTGCATTGCGGTAAGGGTTTGCTGTAAAAGTTCATCCAAAGTAATACCCAACATCTGTGCTCCGCGCTCAATAACTTCTCTTGAGCAGCCTGCGGCAAACTTTTTATCTTTATATTTCTTTTTTACCGATTTCAATTCCATATCCGCAACGCTTTTGGACGGGCGCATCAATGCCGCCGCGCCTATAAGTCCGGAAAGCTCGTCCACGGCATAAAGCACTTTTTCCATTTCGTGCTCCGGCGCAATATCCACGCACAGTAAATACCCGTGGCTTGCCACCGCGTGTATAATGCTCTCGTCAATATTTTCTTCACGCATTATTTCCTGCTCTTTTACGCAGTGCTGTTCGGGATATTGCTCGAAATCAAGGTCGTGCAAAAGTCCTACTATACCCCAAAAATCTTCATCAAATCCCTTTTGCTTTGCAAAATAACGCATTATGCCCTCAACCGTCAGCGCATGCTTTATATGGAACGGCTCGCTGTTGTATTTGCAAAGCAGGTCGTAAGCCTGTTGTCTTGTAGGTATCATAAAAATCCTTCTTTATATAATGTGTTATGTAAAGTTCTGTTTTGTTACTGTTTGTTTTTAAGCCTTTTATCAAGTTTTACCGAAAGGCGTGTGCCTACCGACTGGAATATCTGTACCAAAACGATAAGCAAAATTACGGCAAGCAGCATTACAAGGTACTTGTAACGGTAATAACCGTAATTTATGGCAATTTTGCCAAGTCCGCCGCCGCCTATAATTCCACTCATCGCGGTGTAACCGAGTATTGTGGTTATTGCGATTGTAGCGTTTGATATAAGCGAGGGCATAGCCTCGGGTATCATAACCTTTGTAATTATTTGGAAAGGCGACGCGCCCATGCTTTGCGCCATTTCTATAATATTGGGGTTAATTTCGCGCAGACTGCTTTCGGCAAGACGGGCGACAAAAGGGAATGCCGCTATTGTAAGCGGTACTATCGACGCCGTTGTACCCACCGCCGTTCCGACAATGGCACGGGTAAGGGGGAATACCAAAATCATAAGTATAAGAAACGGTACCGAGCGCAAAAGATTTATAATTACGCCGAGCGTTGTCATAAGCCATTTGGGCAGTGGCAATACGCCGCCTTTTTCTCCCACGACCAAAATTACACCCAACGGCAGACCTATTACTATTGCAAGCGCGGTTGCCACAAATGTAACATAAATCGTCTCAAACAAAGCCGACGCAAACTGCGTGCTTACTATCTGCCACGTTTCGCGCAGAGTATCCGAAGAAAACATACCGGAAAACATTTACTTTACCTCCTGTGCGAACACATCGCTGTTGCTTGATAAAAATTCCACCGCTTTTTGCGGTTTTCCGTCGCGGTTTTCAACGCTTAAAAGCATTGTACCGTACGCCTTGCCGCCTATGCTTTTTGTGGACGCATAGGCAATGCTTGCCTCAATTCCGAGGCGCGTTGCCATAGTTGCAATAAGCGGAGAATCGGTTGCGGCAGCGCCGTTGAATACAACGCGTATAAACTTAACGCTGTTGTCCGCCAGTTTGATTTCTTCCGATTCGCCCTCGGGGAAAACGAGTTTGCGCGCGGCTTCGGATTTCGGACGGGAGAAAACCTCGCTTACGTCGCCGACCTCGGCAACCTCGCCGTTTTCAAGTATGGCAACCTTGTTGCAAATTGCCTCTACAACACTCATCTGGTGTGTAATTATAACAACGGTAATGCCTGTTTTCTCATTTATCTGTCTTATAAGTTCCAAAATGGAATTTGTGGTTGTCGGATCAAGTGCGCTTGTTGCCTCGTCGCAGAGCAGCACATCGGGATCTGTCGCAAGGGCGCGCGCAATGGCTATACGCTGCTGCTGACCGCCCGACAACTGCGACGGATACGCCTTTGCCTTATCCGCAAGACCTACGGTATCAAGCAGTTCCATTGCCCGTTTTTCAGCGTCCGCCTTGGCAACACCCGCAAGTTCAAGCGGAAAACAGATGTTTTTAAGGCAGGTTTTCTGCTGCAGCAAATTAAAGCCCTGAAAAATCATTGTGATTTTTCGGCGTTCCTCCCTCAGTTGCTTTTCGGAAAGTTCGCAAAGGTTTTTGCCGTTTACCGTAACGGTACCCTGCGTGGGTTTTTCCAACATATTTATACAACGCACAAGCGTGCTTTTGCCGGCGCCCGACATACCTATAATGCCGTAAATATCGCCGTCGTTTATTGTAAGATTTACATTTTTAAGCGCTTCTACCTTGTTATCCGCGCCCGTAAATGTTTTTGTAAGGTTTTTAATTTCTATCATGCTTTTCTCCGCTTTTAAAGACAGTTTATTCCCCCGACGCAATACGCCGGAGGAATAGGATTTTCTTTTATTTACTTATTTTACAGCGTCCAAAGTTGTCTGTTTGCCGCCGTAAATTCCGATGGGTTCAACATGGATAGCCGCAACAGATACAATATGGGTGTTCTTTTCTTTGTTGAAATCGTCAAGATAGGGTTTGTGCTGGAAGTAGTTTGCAAGTACGGTGCCGTCTTCAACAACTTCGTTCGGAACAACGTAATCGGTATATTCCTGAATGTCGAGCGTAATATTCTTCGCTGCCAAAATTTCCTTTGCAACGGCAAGAATTTCGGCATGCGGTGTGGGAGAAGCGGCAACGCTTATTGTCTTACCCGCAAGGGAAGCATAGTCAACGCTGCTGTCGTAACCGTCTGTTTTGTTATCAACAGTAGATACAACCGCGCCGTCGTATTTAGATGTAATAAAGTCCGCAACCTTCTGGCTTTCAAGTGCGGCAACAAGCGCTTTTACAAGCGGATCGTTTTCATTGCCCTGTTTAACCGCAAGAATATTTGAGTAAGCCGAGGATGAACCTTCAATTCCGAGTGCGTCCTTGGTCGGATTTAAGTTTGCGGAAATTGCATAGTTTGAGTTAATTACAGCGTAATCAACATCCTTTAAAACGTTGGGGAGCTGAGCCGCCTCAACTTCTTTGAACTTAATGTTCTTCGGATTGCTTTCGATGTCAAGAACAGTGGCGGTGATTCCTGCGCCGTCTTTAAGTTTAATAATGCCGAGGTCCTGAAGGAGCAGGAGCGCACGAGCTTCGTTTGTTGTGTCGTTAGGTACCGCTATTGTAATTTGGTTGCCGCCGCAGGCCGTAAGACCGAGCGCTACGGTGAGGGTGAGTATTGCTGCTACAATGATTGATAATGCTTTTTTCATTTTTCATTTTCCTTTCGGTATATAATTTTGATTTATGTTTCGTTGTTTTTATATGTTATAAAAGTCTGCAAAGTTACACATTCGTTCAAATCTGTAGTTTGCACGGACAAGTTCCTCAAAAAAGTTTTTCATAAAACCACCCTTAAAATAAAATAACCGGACTGGCGATAAGCCGTCCGGTAATAAGCAAACAAAATTTACTGGTATACAGTTAATTTTTATCGCAGGAAAGCTTATCGTTAAAATGAGCAGCACAGCACATGCGCATGGACATCATGCACATTATCTCTTTCATGCGAATATCAGATACAACTGTGTTTCTCATGTGTAAGCCTCCGTTTCTTTTATTTCGGTTTGTGTCATAATAGCACACGCAAAGAATTATGTCAATAGCCAAATTTAAAAATCGGCAAAATATATAAAATAGTCGCAATTTTTTCCTTTTCTTTAATATATATGATGAATTTATTGCTTTTGTTTTACATATGTGTTAAAATAAGTGCAACAAATTTAAAGGAGATTTACTATGGAGTTTGTAATTGCCGGTATTATTGTAATAGTTTTAATTTTGCTGTTGTGCAACGTGCGCGTGGTATCGCAGGCGTCGGAGTATGTTATTGAACTTTTGGGCAAATACAAAACCACCTGGGGCGCCGGTTTGCATATTAAAATTCCGTTTTTTGAGCAGATAGCCAAAAAAATTACCGTTAAGGAACAGGTGCTGGACTCGCCGCCGCAGCCGGTAATTACCAAGGATAACGTAACCATGCAGATTGATACGGTTGTTTATTTTACAATATTCGACTCAAAACTGTATACATACGGTGCTGTAAATCCTCTGCGCGCGCTGGAAAACCTTACAGCCACCACACTGCGTAATATTGTCGGCGGACTGACGCTTGACGATACGCTGACTTCCCGTGATAACATTAATGTTGAAATGACACGTTTGCTTGACGACGCAACTGACAAGTGGGGCATTAAGGTCAACCGTGTGGAACTTAAAAACATTATTCCGCCCAAGGAAATACAAAACGCCATGGAAAAACAGATGAAAGCCGAACGCGACCGCCGCGAAACGCTGCTGCAGGCGGAAGGACACAAGGCTGCCGCCATTACAAGAGCCGAGGGTGACAAACAGGCTATGATACTTGCGGCCGAGGGCGAAAGGGACGCGAGAATTGCCCGTGCCGAAGGCGAGGCCAAAGCCATTTACCTTGCCAAAAAGGCAGAGGCGGACGGACTTAAAGCCCTTAAGGAAGCAGGTGCGGACAGAGCCGTTATTGAACTTAAAAAGTACGAAGCGCTTGTTAAAATGTGCGACGGCAAGGCAGCCAAAATCATTATTCCGACCGACGCCGTAAAAGCGGCAGAAAGCAATGTCTTGTTTTCGGAAATGACGGGACTCGGCAGCAGTACTGCGCCGGCGCCCGAACCGACAGAGGATAAAAAGCCGGATCCGTGCTGCAATGAAGATGATTATTTAAAAGAAAAATCCGAATTTGAGGATTAAAATAAAAAAGAACCCCCCGACGATTTCGTCGGGGGGTTGTTAACTCAGTGCTTTTCGATCCATTCTTCCGCTTTTGCTTTTGATACAGACTTAATATCTTCCTTTTTATAGGGAGATTCCTCTCCGCCGTTTACATAAAGGAAATAAAGTCCGCCGGGAGTTTGATAAAGCGATTCCTCATAACCTGCGGGATTGCCGAACTCGCCTTCTATATGCTGCTTAATAAGCGTTGCGGTTTCGGTGTCGTATTCTCTTTTGCATATTATCTTTTTCATAAAAAACACTCCTTTGTGATAATAGTATTATAATCCTTATATATGTATTTTAACACAAAGTATTCAGTATTTCTATTGACCGAATATTAAAAAAATTTAAATTTTTTATTACCTTAATAATGCACTTTGACAGGTTTACGACACGCGCGTGCATTATTCGTCAATAACTTTGCATTTGCGTATTCCGTAATATTCAAAGCATTTTACCGTCTGCTCGGTTATCCTGTCGCCGAGGACGGCTATCGGCACTGCCGGAGGGCAGGATATATTTGTTTCGGCACAGATTTTACCCAAACTTTCCCGTACGTCAACTTCCCGTACGCCGCGCATAAGCGCCGCTTTAGGCGGCAGGGCGGGGTTTGCTTCGGGTATTTCCGGCGGCAAGTCGGTTATCGGCTGTGCGCGCCGTATTTTGCAAAGCGTCCGTGCGACGCGCTCTGTATCCGACGGGGAATTATAAGGCGACGGCATTAAAACCGTAAAATCGGCATCGTAAAATTCGGGAAAAATGCCGTTGTCCGTTAATATTTTTGCAAGTGAAGTGCCTGTGTAACCGAATGATTTGGGCGCCGCGGTAATTTTAAGCGGCTCATCGCCGCAAAGGGAAAATCCGTGCGTCGCGATTTCGTTTTTAAGCGACTGTACGGCAGGCAGAAAATCGGCGAGTCTGCTTTTAAAATCCGCCGCGCATTCGGAAAACATATCAAGTGACTGCAGCACAAGGTACGACGGACTGCTGGAGGCGAAAAAAGCCATTGCGTCCTTGGCGGACGACGCAAACATCTGCGGTGCGGCGTCGGAAATATGCAGGTACGCGCCGCCCGTAAGCACGGGCAAAGTTTTGTGTGCGGAACTGCAGCATATATCCGCGCCGAGATCGGTAGGGAAAAGGCTTTCCGGTAAAAATTTTAAATACGCTCCGTGCGCGCAGTCTACCGCCAGCAATATATTATGCGCCCGACACACGGCGGATACCTGCTTAATATCCGTAATAATTCCGAGATAATCCGGACTTGTAATATAAACCGCCGTAATTTCCCCGTCCGTGTTTTTTATACATTCTGCGACATCCCTTGCGGTAACTCGGCAGGAAAGGTGCGATTTTGACGGATTTATCCAAATAACGTCAATACCCAACACTGCGGCGGCGTTTACAAACGCCTTGTGCGCATTTCTGACTGCGAGTATGCGCGGTTTTTGTCCGTTTTTTTGCGCGTACCTACAAATAAGCAGCAGCATTGCCTGAATACAAAGCGTACTGCCCGACGCCGAATAAAATGTCGAACAGCCGAACACGGCGCTTGTCTGCGCTTCGCTTTGCGCTATTATTCCGTCGGGGGAAAACAGTTCGTCCGCGCCGTCAATCTCGGTAATATCAAGAGTTTCCGCGCCCGTAACCGCACAGCCCTTGTGTCCCGGCATATGCATTCTTACGCTGTTTTTTGCGGCATACTCTTTTACAAAATCGCATATCGGCGTACTCATTTTTTATTTAACTCCCGTGCGACAGCCACCGCCAGCGCACATTCCATACGTTTTTTAAACAAATCGCAGCCGTATTTGTACACGCCTTTTACCGAGCCTGTGGAATGGTATGCGTTTGCGGCGCATCCGCCCGAACAGTAAAGCCTTGCCCAGCAATCCTTACATTCCTGCCTTGCGTAGACGTTACATTCGGCAAATTCGTTTTGGGTTGCCTTATTTGTAACTCCGTTCCATATATCGCCGAGTTTAAACTTTTCCTCGCCGACAAACTGGTGGCAGGGGTAAAGGTCGCCCCAAGGGGTAACCGCCATATACTCCGTACCGCTGCCGCAGCCGGAAATACGTTTGTATATGCACGGACCGCCCTTCAGGTCTATCATATAATGATAAAATGTGAACGGTTTGCCCTGTTTATCGCGCTCAAGCATCAGCTTCGCCAGCTCTTCATACTGTTTTTCCACAATCGGCTTGTCCTGTTCGGTAAGGGCGGCGGGATCGCCCTGTGCAGCCACCACCGGTTCCATACTTAGTTCCGTAAAGCCGAGGTCAAGCATTGTCTTTATATCTTCCAAAAAATCGGGATTTGCGTGTGTAAAAGTGCCGCGCATATAATAGTCCTTATTACCGCGCGCCGCGACAAATTTTTGAAATTTAGGCACTATTTTGTCGAAACTGCCGTTGCCCGCGTAATCAACACGGTAGCGGTCGTGTACTTCTTTTCTGCCGTCAAGGCTTAATACAACATTGCTCATCTGCTTATTTGCAAAGTCTATTACATCGTCGTCCACAAGCACGCCGTTTGTTGTAAGCGTAAAGCGGAAGTTTTTGCCTTTTTCCTTTTCTATGCTGCGCGCATATGCCACAAGCTGCTTTACAACATCAAAATTCATAAGCGGCTCTCCGCCGAAAAAATCCACTTCCAAATTGCGTCTGCCGCCCGAATTTTCCACAAGAAAATCGAGTGCGCGTTTACCGGTTTCAAAACTCATAAGCGCGCGGTCGCCGTGATATTTGCCCTGACTTGCAAAACAGTAAGAGCAGTTAAGGTTGCATGTGTGTGCAATGTGCAGACACAGCGCCTTTATAACGCCCGACGTTTTTGCCTTAAGCGTGCCCGCCATTGGTTCAAAAGTATCTTCGGTAAACAGTTTTCCCGCGTCGCGCAGCGCACAGACGGCATCGTAACATTCTTCCGCCTGTTTTATATCCACGCCGTGTTTTTTTGCGGTTTCGGCGGTCAGCGCCGCCTTATCGGTATTTTCAAAACCGTTTATTATGTCGTACGCAATATCGTCCACTATATGTAACGCGCCCGAACATACATCAAGCACAATATTGTATCCCAAAAGTTTGTAACTGTGTATCATCTTTTCACCCGTTTTATATTAAAAATGCCGCCCTGCAGGACGGCATAATTTTTGCATTTTGCTTAATTACTTGCTTTCTTTGTTTTCGCAAGCCTGATTAGCTATACCGCAGCTGGTTTTGCAGGCAGACTGGCAGGAAGTCTGACATTCGCCGCATCCGCCGTTTTTAGCGCTTTCGCAAAGATTGCGGGTTTCAATTGTAGTAATATGTTCCATCGAAAAATACCTCCGTATGTTTATTCGTTAGTATTATAGCACTGCGCGCCGCCGTTGTCAACCGAAAAGAACTAAGCGGCAATTAATGTTTTTTACGGATGTCGATTATATTAATGCCGTCGGAGAACCGATATATCCGTCCTGCCGTATTTTATAAAAAGAAAAAAGAACAGTCGCAAAACTGTCCTTTTTGGCGCGCTGAAGAAGATTCGAACTCCCGACCTTCTGGTCCGTAGCCAGACGCTCTATCCAGCTGAGCTATCAGCGCAATTATTAAGTTTGTCCTTAACGGTATCTAATAATAACACATTTCTTTTTAAAAATCAATAGTAAAATTTAATTTTTATTTTTTGTTGAAAATTCTGCCGAACAGTCTTATAATATTTATATTAAATTTCTTTTTGGGAGTCTTTTTATGTTTAAACGTATACTTTGTGTTTTTGCGGCGGCCGCAATTCTTTTTACCCTTGCCGGATGCAAGAAAAAAGATGCCGAAACCCCCGATTCGCCTGTGCCGGACAGCGAACAGACGGTACAGGAAAATCCTTACATACAAAACACGCTTACCGGCGTTTACGATATTGACAAAGACAAGGCAAACCGCCGTCCCGTTGCAATAATGGTGGATAACGATTCGGTCGCGCAGACCTACACGCAGTCGGGCATATCCAAAGCGGACATTGTTTACGAAACCGAGACCGAAGGCGGAATTACACGGCTTATGGCTGTGTACGCCGACATAACCAAGGCTCCGCAAATAGGCGACATACGTTCCGCAAGGTACGTTTATGTGGATCTGGCGCTCGGTCATAACGCAATATACGTTCACTGCGGCCTGGATAAAGTATACTGCGCGCCGCACCTTAAGGATATTGATAATTTTGAAGTTTTTACCGATTATTACGCACGCCGCATAACCTACGGCAAGGCAAAGGGCTGGCAGACGCTGTTTACCGACGGTGAAACGCTTTGGAAAGGCTTTAACGAAAAAGGTTGGAAAACCACTGCCGACAATATTAAAAACTGGCAGGATTTTGCGACGGAAAACGAGGAAGTTACTTTATCGGGAACAGCCGCAAATACCGTGCTTGCGGCATTTAACGGTTCTTACAAGTCCAAGTTTACATACGATCCTGCCAATAAAAAGTATATAAAAACAAGTTCCCATGCGGAAAATACCGACCGCAACGATTCCGCGCCTTATTTATTTAAAAATGTGTTTATTCTGCAAACCGATATGTCGTATTACCCCGGAAATTACAGAAGAAAAATCGATCTTACTTCCGGCACGGGATATTACTGCACGGGCGGCAGCGCAGTTAAAATAAACTGGAAAAAGGGCGACGCGACAAATCCGTTTGTGTTTACAAACGAGGACGGCACACCCCTTAAAGTAAACGCGGGCAATTCCTGGGTTTGCATTGCCAAAAAGGACGCGCAGATTTCGTTTGAATAACTTTTGCGTAAAATTTGATTTAAACCGCGATTTTTTATCGCGGTTTTTTGTTTTTTTCTTAAAGATGTCGGTGAATGTCGCAAAGTGAAATGTTAATATATTATTGCACCGGCCGGCGCAGACTGCAAATTATATCTGTAATTTAATATATATAATATATTATTATATTATATATTGAAAATTGCGAAATTCTGTGGTATAATCTTGTAGTGTGGATATTTATGTTTCTTTAAAATTTAAAAAGCCTGTAGGCAGAATTTCGGGCTTATAAAGGAGAGAATATTTTGCAAATAGAATCTATTGGGGACATCTGGAACTGCGTGTGCGACGAAATTAAAACCAAGGTTACCGACATAACCTTTAACGTCTGGTTTGTGGAATTAAAACCGGTATCGCTTGAAAACGGCGTTTTTACGCTTTCCATCGGTTCTTCTTACAAAAAAAAGATAGTTGAGTCTACATACATACCGCTTTTAAAAGAATGTATTAAAAACATTATGGGTATTGATATGGACGTAAAAATAATTAACGAAAGCGAAAAGGAAACGCCCAGACCGGCAAACACAAATCCCTCTTTTGAGGATTCCTTTACTTTTGATAATTTTATTGTGGGACAGACCAACCGTTTTGCCCATGCCGCAGCCATGTCCGTTGCGGATTTTCCCGCGACGAGTTATAACCCTTTGGTTATTTACGGTCCGTCGGGTGTAGGTAAAACCCACCTTCTTTTTGCCATAAAGAACGAACTTGCCAAAAAACATCCCGATTACAAAGTGGAATTTATACGCGGCGAGGAATTTACAAATCAGTTAATACACGCCCTGCAGGAAAACGGAATGGGACTCGGCACTATTGAGGAATTCCGCAACCGTTACAGGAGCGTGGACGTTTTGCTTGTGGACGATATACACTTTATTGCCGGAAAAGAAGCAACGCAGGAGGAATTTTTTAATACCTTTAACGTGTTGCTGCAAAACAACAAACAAATAGTTGTAACGCTTGACCGTCCGCCCAAAGCAATTTCCACTCTTGAAAACCGCATACGTTCCCGTTTTGAAAGCGGATTGCTTGCCGATATAACCCCGGCGGATTTTGAAACGCGCGTGGGTATTATAAACAAAAAGGCGGAACAGCTTAATATTGCGCTGTCGGAGGAAATTGTTTACGAAATTGCGAAGAAAATAATAGCAAACACCCGCCAGCTTGAAGGTGTGGTTAAAAAATTACAGGTTTACATAAAACTTGAAAATAAAGAGCCTACTTTGCCTGTATTGCGTAATTTTATAAGGGACGTTATAACCGACACCCAGCCCGAACCGATAAAGATTGAGCGCATTATTGAAGAAGTCGCGCGCACATACAGGGTTTCGGAATCGGATATCCTTTCAAAACGTAAAACAGCGCAGTTGGCGCAGGCAAGGCAGATAGCAATGTACATTGCAAGGGAAACGACGGAACTGCCGTATCAGGCTATAGGGGAAAGTTTCGGCAAAGACCATTCCACAGTGCTTTACAATGTACGCAAAGTTGAGGATTTTTTAAAGGACAAGCCTTACGAAAAAGAAGTTGTGGACGAGATAATCCGCAATTTAAAAGAGGAATAGTTTTTAACATTTTTAACATTAATTAACCGCGTGTTATAAACAACGGTGTTTATAACTTAAAATTAAAAAAGTTATTCTATTTTTTATCCTCTTTTTTATCAACAGTGTAAATAGGCTTGTACAAAGGCTTTAAGCGGGTTTTTAACAGAATTCACCGACTATATTACTACTGTTATCTTATTTACTTACGTAAATAGCAAAAACCGTAATTTTTTTTAAAAATAAAGGAGATAGGGCAAAATGAAATTTTCGGCTAACAGAGAAGAATTGCTTGAGGTTGTAAATCATCTCTCGCGTATAGTAAGTGCAAAAACTTCCCTGCCTGTGCTTGACGGCATTTTGATGTCCGCCGAAGCAGGCAAGTTAACCCTTATAAGTTATAATTTGGAAATGGGTATTAAAAAGGAAATATACGCAAACACAAGCGACGCCGGCGACATTGTTATAAACGCAAAGATTTTCGGCGAAATACTGCGCAGGATGAACGGTTTATCGGTTGAAATAGAAGCCGACGACAGACTTATGTGTCACATTACAAGCGGTTCGGCGTCTTTTGATATTATGGGTATGTCGGCGACGGATTTTCCGGAAATGCCCACGGTGGTAGGAGTAGATCCCATTGTTTTAAGCGGTGAGATTATTAAAAACATGGTAAGGCGCACAATATTTGCGGTTGCCGCAAGCGAAGGTCAGCGCCCGATACTTACCGGCGTTAAAGTTAATATTGACGCAGGCAGTATACAGTTTGTTGCGATAGACGGCTACCGTCTTGCAATCCGCAAGGAAAAAATAAATATAAATACTTCCGCCGAATTTGTAGTATCAGGCAAAGGTATAAGCGAGGTTGTAAAACTTATATCCGACGACAGCAGCGACGTTAATATATACGTCGGCAAAAATCTTATAAGTTTTGAAATTGAGGGTTATTTGTTTATTTCCCGTCTGCTTGAGGGCAGTTTTGTGGATTACGCAAAAACAATTCCCGCAACATACAAGCAAAGGATTTTTGTAAATACAAAGGATTTAATTGATACAATAGACCGTATAAGCCCCGTAATAAACGACGCTTTTTCAACACCGGTAAGGTGCATTGTAAGCGAAGATAATATTTTGTTCAGCTGTTCTTCGTCCGTAGGACGCGCAACCGAAAAATTCCCGATAACGCTTGAGGGCGAAGAATTTGAAATAGGTCTTAACAGCAGATATTTGCTGGAAGCGCTTAAAGCAGCCGAAACAGATAAAGTAAAGATAGAATTTAACGGCGCTACATCGGGTGTGCTTATAAAACCGTATGAAAATGACGAATTTTTGTATATGATAATGCCGATGAGGATGAAATAATGAAAATTTCAATTAAGGAAGATTTTATAAAGCTGGATTCTTTGCTTAAATACAGCACAGTCGCGCAGACAGGCGGACATGCAAAAATTATGATACAAAACGGTGAGGTTTGCGTTAACGGCGAAATTTGTACGCAGCGCGGCAAAAAAGTGCACAAGGGCGATACCGTGACGGTAAACGGTACCGAAATTACGGTTGAATAATGGTTATTAAAAAAGTAAACATTAAGAATTTCCGAAATATTGCGGATATTTGCTTTACACCGGATGAAAAAGTAAATGTTTTATGCGGTGACAACGCGCAGGGCAAAACCAATATTATAGAGGCGTTGTGGCTTTTTACAGGTGCTAAGAGTTTCAGGGGCGCGCATGACGCGCAGCTGCTGCAAAAGGGCAAGCAAAAAGGTGAAATATGCGCCGAGTTTGAAAGCGGCGGTGTTGAAAATACGGCAAAAATAATAATAGGCGAAAAAAGGGAAGCCTTTTTAAACGGAAAAAAACTTAAAAATCCGGCGGAACTTTCAAAATATTTTTTTGCTTTTGTTTTTTCTCCTCAGGATATAACGCTTGCAAGCGCCGCGCCTGCCGTACGAAGAAGATTTTTGGATACGGCGGTATGCCAGATAAGTCCTATGTATATACAGTATCTTAAAGATTATACAAGGGCGGTTACACAGCGCAACAATATTTTAAGGGACTGCAAATTTGACGCAGGCAAAAAAATATTTTTAGATGATTTTGAGCAGGCAATTATTAAAAACGGCGAAAAAATACTTGATTACCGCAGGCGGTATATAAACAAACTGTCGCAGATTATTCCCGATATTTTTTCAAAACTTACCGAAAATAAGGAAGTGCTTGATATTTCTTATATTTCAAGCATAAACGGCGATTACGAAACGGCACTTAAAAACAGCCGGAGTGAAGATATTATAAGGGGTATGACTGCGGTAGGTCCGCACAGGGACGACATCTGCTTTAAAATAAACGGTTTTACCGCAAAGGAATATTCTTCGCAAGGACAGAAGCGCAGCATTGCGATAGCGCTTAAAATAGCCGGTGCCGAAATTCTTAAAACCGCTACCGGTCAGCCGCCGACAGCCTTGTTTGACGACGTTATGAGCGAACTTGACAAAACCCGTCAGGATTACATACTTAATCACATTAAAAACTGGCAGGTGTTTATAACCTGCTGCGAAAAAGCGCATTTTGAAAATATGCGGCAGGGAAAAATCTTTTTTATAAGAAACGGCGGTGTAGTTTAATTGTATTTGCATTTGGGTGCCAACACGGTTATAAAAAAGGATGATATTGTAGGAATTTTTGACCTTGACAACACAACGGTTGCAAAAATTTCAAGGTGGTATTTATACGTTGCGCAAAGGCGCGGGCAGATTATAAATATTACCGACGAATTGCCGAAATCCTTTATTGTGTGTGTGGGTAAAGATAAAAAACAGAAAATTTATTTGTCGCAATTATCGGCCGCAACACTTAAAAAAAGAAATAACTTTTTAAGTGTAACGGACGGTTTAACCGATACAGAATCAGAAACGGAGAAATAAAATGGAAGAAAACATAAATACGCCCGTACAGGAAAAATACGACGAAAGTTCCATACAGGTACTTGAGGGACTTGAAGCGGTAAGAAAAAGACCGGGTATGTACATAGGCTCTACGGGAGAGCGCGGACTGCACCATCTGGTATATGAAATTGTTGATAACTCCATAGACGAGGCATTGGCAGGATATTGCGACAAAATACTTGTGGAATTGCTTGACGACGGCGTTGTAAGGGTAACGGATAACGGACGTGGAATACCTGTAGGTATAAACGCGCAAAAGGGAATACCCACGGTAACCGTTGTATTTACGATTTTGCACGCGGGCGGTAAGTTCGGCGGCAGCGGATACAAGGTATCGGGCGGTCTGCACGGCGTGGGCGCGTCGGTTGTTAACGCGCTGTCATCGTATTTGGAAGTAACCGTTAAGGACGGAAAACATATTTACCGTCAGCGTTACGAAAAAGGAAATATAGCAAGCGAGCTTGAAATTATAGGCGATACGACCGAAACTGGAACGTCGGTTTTGTTTAAACCCGATCCTACAATTTTTACGGACACCACCACTTACGATTACGATACACTTATAAACAGACTGCGCGAACAGGCATTTTTAAATGCCGGCATACGCGTTGTACTGCTTGATAGGCGCGAAGGCTACGAGCAGAGAGAGACCGACCTTTGTTTTGAAGGCGGTATTAAAAGTTATGTTGAATTTTTGCTTGCCGGCATGAAAAAGGATAAACTTAACAAAGACGTTATTTATCTTAATACAACCGTCGGCGATTCATCAGCCGAAATAGCGTTTTTGTGGTCTACCGCATACGACAGCAAAATTATGT
Organism: uncultured Eubacteriales bacterium; assembly: GCA_934464615.1. Classification (GTDB taxonomy): domain Bacteria; phylum Bacillota; class Clostridia; order Oscillospirales; family Acutalibacteraceae; genus SIG565. The sequence goes on from CAKSKA010000002.1 coordinate 164,042, forward strand.
CCTTTGCAAATACAATACACACGGTGGACGGCGGCACGCACGAGCAGGGATTCAGGATGAGTCTTGCTTCCACCGTTAACAAATACGCCTTTGCATTTAAAAAGTTAAAGGAAGGCAACCCGAAATTAAAAGCCGAAGATATACTTGAGGGTATTGTTGCGGTAGTTTCGGTAAAACTTACAGACGCCCAGTTTGAGAGTCAGACCAAAGCAAAACTCGGCAACACGTCTATAAGGACGGTTGTAAGCAATTTGGTGTCCGACGGACTGTATTCCTATCTTGAGGATCATCCGGCGGAAGCGGGAATTATTATTGATAAGTGCATTGCTTCCTCAAACGCGCGTGAAGCGGCACAGAAAGCAAGGGAAGCGTCAAGAAATAAGTCGGGCATAGGCGGCAAAACAAGAATGCCCGAAAAACTTACGGACTGCATATCCGACGACGCAAGCAAGACAGAAATATTTATCGTCGAGGGCGACAGCGCCGGCGGCAGTGCGGTTGAAGGCAGAAATTCCACTTATCAGGCAATTTTGCCGCTTTGGGGTAAAATGCTTAATGTTGAAAAAGCAAGGGAAGACAAAGTTTACGGCAACGATAAATTAACCCCTGTAATTGTGGCTTTGGGCACCGGTATAGGCGAGAATTTTGATATAAGCAAACTGCGTTACGATAAAATTGTTATTATGGCGGATGCCGACGTAGACGGCTCGCATATACGCACGCTGCTGCTTACATTTTTCTTCCGTTATATGCCGCAGTTGATTGAGGAAGGCCATATTTATTTGGCACAGCCTCCGCTTTTCCGTGTATCAAAGGGTAAACAGCACTTTGACGCGTTTACCGAAGAAGAAAAAGCGGCGTATATTGAAAAACTCGGCGGTACGGCGGACGTACAGCGTTATAAGGGCTTGGGTGAAATGGATCCCGATCAGCTTTGGGAAACAACGCTTGATCCGGAAGAAAGAACGCTGCTTAAAGTTTCCATGACCGACGCACAGGCGGCAGACGAAACATTTACAATGCTTATGGGCGAAGAGGTTGAACCCAGACGCAAGTTTATTGAAGATAACGCGGTATTTGCTACCGATTTGGATATTTAAGGAAAGAGGGACGAGAGAATATGGCAAAACAGGAAAAGGTTTATTGGCCTGAAAGCGACAGCACAAATATTGTCCCTGTTGAAATTGTTGACGAAGTAAAGGGCAGTATGCTGCAATACGGTATGTCGGTTATTGTGGGACGTGCCCTGCCGGATATACGAGACGGACTGAAACCCGTACACCGCAGAATTCTTTACACCATGTACGAAAACGGCTTAACGCCCGAAAAAGCGTACAGAAAATGTGCCGATACCGTAGGTGCGGTACTCGGTAGGTACCATCCGCACGGCGACAGCAGCGTTTATGACGCAATGGTGCGTATGGCGCAGGATTTTTCACTGCGTTATCCCCTTATAGACGGACACGGCAACTTCGGTAATATTGACGGCTACCCTGCCGCCGCTTACCGATATACCGAGTCTAAAATGAACAGGCTTTCCCTTAATATGCTTGACGACATTGATAAGGATACTGTTGATTTTACACCGAACTATGACGACCGTCTTAAAGAGCCTGTAGTACTGCCTGTACGTTTTCCGCAGTTGCTTGTAAACGGTTCCTCGGGTATTGCTTTCGGTATGGCAACGGAAATTCCGCCGCACAACCTAGGTGAAGTTATAGACGGTATGTGCTGCCTTATTGATAATCCGGATGCGGAACTTGCAGACCTGTGCCAATACATAAAGGGACCGGATTTCCCAACGGGCGGCATTATTATGGGTGTTGCGGGTATCCGTGCCGCATACGCTACGGGACGCGGAAAAATAGTAGTCCGCGGTAAAGCGGAAATTGAGGAACTTAACAACGGAAAATTCCGTATAGTTATTACCGAAATTCCCTACAAGGTTAAGAAAAAAGACCTTGTTAAAAAAATATACGACCTTGCCGCGGAAAAAAGGGTTGAGGGTATCGAAGACGTTGTCGACTATTCCTCAAAACGTGACGGCGGTATCAGGATAGTGGTTGATGTAAAAAGGGACGCAAATCCGCAGGTTGTGCTTAACAAACTGTATTCTTACACCGATTTACAGACGACCTTCGGCGCGATTATGCTGGCAATTGTGGACGGCAAGCCGAAAATTCTTACACTTAAGGAAATGCTGCAGGATTGCATTAATTTCCAGTGTGAGATAATTGAACGCAGGACGCGCTTTGATATGAACAAGGCGAAGGAACGCGCGCATATTTTGGAAGGTCTTAAAACGGCGCTTGATTTTATTGACGAGGTTGTTAATATAATCCGTTCAAGCAAGACCATTCAGGAATCAAAGGACAGACTGTCCGAGAGATTCGGACTTGACGACATACAGACTACTGCCATTGTACAAATGCAGTTGGGCAAACTTGCCGGTATGGAAAAACAGAAGATTGAGGACGAACTTAACGCAAAATACGCATTTATTAAAGAGTGCGAGGAAATTTTGTCCGACCACGCAAAAGTGCTTGATATTGTTAAGACGGAATCGCTTAATTTAAGGGATAAATATGCCGACGACCGACGCACCGAGATTACAACCGTTTCGGGCGAAGTTGATATTGAGGACTTGATACCGGAAGAAGAATGTGTAATAACCAAAACCGTTAACGGATATATTAAACGTGTACCCGCAAGCGAGTACAGCGTACAAAACCGCGGCGGCAGAGGTGTTAAAGGTCTTACCACCAAGGAAAACGACATTACGGAAAATATGTTTGTATGTTCCTCGCACGATTATATTATGGCGTTTACAAACCTCGGCAGAGTTTACAGACTTAAAGCCTACGAATTGCCTGAGGGTACGAGAACGTCTAAGGGTATGAATGTTATAAACATATTGCCGCTGCAGGCGGACGAAAAGGTAACTATGATTTTACCCTGCCCGAAGAGCGACGAAAAGCAGTATGTATGCATGGGTACAAAAGCCGGCGTTATTAAACGTACCGAACTTGACGACTTTAAAAATGTAAGAAAGACGGGAATTATCGCGCTTTCTTTGGATGACGGCGACGAACTGCGGTTTGTAGCCCTGACAAACGGCGAAAAGACTTTACTTGTAGCCACAAAGGACGGCAAAGCGATCCAATTTGACGAAAACGACGCAAGGGCAATGGGCAGGACCGCAAGAGGCGTGCGTGCAATAAGACTTGCGGACGGCGACGAAGTAGTATCTATGGCGGCGTGTGATAATGACACGGTTGTACTGACCGTGAGTGAAACGGGATTCGGCAGACGCAGCAATATAAGCGATTACCGAATTCAGACGCGCGGCGGCGGCGGAACAAAGAATTACCGCACAGACAGGTACGGTAAGGTTGCCGCGGTTGTTGCGGTTGACGACTCGCAGGATGTAATAATGATTTCAAGCGACGGCATAATTATAAGAATAGCAGTGTCGGGTATCAGTACATTCGCACGTCCTTCCAAGGGTGTAAGGATAATGAAATTCGGCGAAACGGGAGCCAGAGTGCTGTCGGTTGCAACTGCCGAGCATGACGAGGAAGAAGTAAACGCGGTGGCAGACGCCCCCGATGCCGATTCTGCGGATACGGGCGACGACGCCGATACCGCGGACACACAAAACGAACAAACTGAAAACAAGGAGTAAAACACTTGGAAAACACAACCGTTAATTTACAGAACAGGGTGTTTGATGCTCAAAAAGCAGAGAAAAAGGAGATAAAGTCTGTTTCCAACAAAACAGGCTTTGCTATGCTTGGTAATTTTATAATAATGATTACCTGGTCATTCTTTTATATGCGCATTTGCGGCTGGTTCGGCATAAGTACAACAAAGGCGTTAAGGCTTGTAAACGATGCATTTATGGGGGAAGTTATACAACTTTTTGTATCGGTTTTAATGAGTTTGGTGCCGGCATTGATACTTTGCCGTGCCTGTCTTAAAAAGCCGTCGGCTGTGGCGGCTTTCGGCAAACCGAAGTGCAAAATCGGTTTAATTGTGGCAATGTCTGTAGGATTTTGCCTTTTTGTGTCGCTTTTAACCAACATTGCAGGCAGCATTTTTGAACAGATGGGATTTCACGCGCCTGAGGTATCCATAGAAATGCCCGAAGGCATTTGGGGATTTTTTATGTCGGTGCTGACGGTTGCGTGCGTACCGGCACTTGTTGAGGAATTTGCAATGCGCGGCATTGTTTTGGGACTTTTCAGGCGTTTCGGCGACGGATTTGCCGTACTTGTATCGGCATTTATGTTTGCTATAATGCACGCGTCGGTCAATCAAATTCCGTTTGCATTTTTTGTCGGCTTGGCTCTCGGTCTTGCAACGGTAAACACGGGATCTGTATGGACGGCGGTTTTAATTCATTTCTTTAATAACTTTATTTCGGTAGCGGTTGAGTACACGGGCATATTTTTAGGCGAGGATATGCAAAGTTACATATATCTTGCAATACTTGCGTCTATGCTTATTATACTTATACTGTGCTGGACCGGACTTACAAAAATGCAGCCGGAATATTTCCGTTTTAAACCGGCGCAAACGGCGGCAAGTGAGAAAAAGAAATTTATTTGGTTTGTTTTTTCACCGGTCGTTTTAATTGCCACGGCGGCTTCATTTTGTATTGCATATTTTTTAAGGTAAACCATATGGACAGAAAATTTATGGATTTGGCAATTATAAAAGCCAAACGCGCGCTTGAGGCGGGCGAAGTTCCCGTCGGCGCAATTATTGTTAAGAACGGCGAGGTTATAGCGTCGGGCAGAAACAGACGGGAAGAAAAACACGACGCAACCGCCCATGCCGAAATTGAGGCGATTAAGGCGGCGGGCGAAGCATTGGGCGACTGGCGGCTTGACGACTGCGAAATGTATGTAACGCTGGAGCCTTGCCCCATGTGCAGCGGCGCAATAATCAATTCACGGGTTAAAACAGTGGTTTTCGGTGCGTATGATACAAAAAACGGCGCGCTCGGCTCGATTGCGAATTTTGCAAACACTCCTTTTTCGTATACGCCCGAAGTATACGGCGGTATTTGCGAAAACGAGTGCAGGGGTATTCTCGCCGACTTTTTTAAAAATATGCGGAAATAGTTTACATAAATAATATTATGTAAACCTAAATCCGATATAAAACAGCCCTTTTACAGACAATGGAAAATGTTTTTATGATACATTTATAAACAAAAACGGACAGGTTGTCTGTAAAACAAGGGGCTTAAAAAGGAAAAATTGCGCTGAAACCGCGCGTTTTGGCACATTAGCGTGACGGGACTCGGACATATCATACTAAGGACATCGGGTATGCTGTTGCCTATCGGGTGTCTTTACTTTTTTGCGTTAAACCGAAGTTTCGGTAAATTTATGTAATTTTGCAAAAAAAATGTAATTATAAGTTGCTAAACACGGTGTTTTGTGATATAGTTATTTGGTAATTTTATTTTTTAGATCAGGGAGAGAGGAAAATGGAACTTTTCGCATTTATTGTGTATTTTGCGGCAATGCTTGGTATAGGCATTTACTTTTTCTTTAAATCCAAAAACGAAAACGGAGAAAAAGAATACTTTTTAGGCGGACGTGCTATGGGACCGTGGGTAACGGCTATGAGCGCGCAGGCGTCGGATATGAGCGGCTGGCTGCTTATGGGTTTGCCGGGCAGCATTATGGCGTTTGGTATGGGACAGGTATGGATAGGCATAGGTTTGGCGATAGGTACGGCGGCAAACTGGATATTTGTGGCTAAAAGGCTGCGTAAATTTTCAAAGGCGGCTGACGATGCCATCACCCTTCCGCAGTATTTATCCAACCGTTTTGCCACCAAAAACAAAGCGCTGCAGATTATATGCGCGGTGATTTTCCTTGTATTCTTTACGGTTTATGTGGCATCGGGATTTGTTGCAGGCGCAACCGTATTTTCCGCGGTTGTACCCGCACTCAGCGAAGATGTTGCGCTTATAATTTTTGCGGCAATTCTTATTGCCTACACATTCCTCGGCGGATTTAAGGCGGTTTGCTGGACCGACTTTTTCCAGGGATTACTTATGCTGGTTGCGGTTCTTGCGGTGCCGATTGTAGTTTTGCTTACAAAAAATCTTGATTTTACACAGCTTTCGAAAATATACGAATACACCGATTCCACCGGCAGCGTTACCTGTCAGTTTACGGGCAACCTGTTCAGCGCGTCGTGGCAGGATATAGTTTCGGGACTTGCCTGGGGACTCGGTTACTTCGGTATGCCCCATATACTTGTAAGGTTTATGTCCATTAAAAAGGCTTCCATGATTAAAAAGAGCGCAACGGTTGCAATAGTATGGGTTGTATTGTCCCTTTGTGCAGTAATTGTTATAGCAATATTCGGCAGGGTGCTGTTAGGCGAGCAGTTGTTGCCGCAGGGCGCACAAAAAATGGTATTTATAACATTTGCGCGTATGCTCTTCCCCGGTTTTATTGCGGGACTGCTTATGTCGGCTATAATTGCCGCTGCTATGAGTACGGCTGACAGTCAGCTTTTGGTAGCGTCGTCTTCCTTTACAAGCGATATTTATAAGCCGGTTATACGCAAAAACGCATCGGATAAAGAAATTATGTGGGTTGGCAGAATAACCGTTTTGGTTGTGGCAGTAGTAGCCTACTTTATTGCAAGCAGTAAGGCATCGGGCGCACAGGCGATTATGAACATGGTTGAAAACGCTTGGGGCGGCTTCGGCTCGGCATTCGGTCCGGTGGTAATACTCTCACTGTTCTGGAAACGCCTTACTTACAAGGGTGCGGTTGCCGGCGTAGCACTGGGCGCAATAGCGGACGTTGTATGGCTGTTTGCCTTTAAGGCGTCTACCGGTGTTTACGAACTGACGGTTGGCTTTGCGGCAGGACTTATTGCCTGCGTTGTTGTATCGCTTATTGATAAAGCGCCGAACAAGGAAGTTACCGATATTTACGAACTTGCCACAAGCAAGGGTTACGAAGAATAGATAAATATACAGACACCGACGGTCAGAAAACCGTCGGTGTTTTTGTTTCACGTGAAACCTTTATTGACCGCGGAGGGTTAAATCGCTTATTCTCACACAGCCGCACAACAGCAAAATTGAAAAATACAAAGCGGTGCAAATAACCGTTAAGACCGAAACGAACAACAAATTCGGCATATTAAACATACTTAAAAGTCTTTGGGAGGTAAGTCCTACGGCAGCGGCGGTAAGCACGGGAAGGATAATTCCCCTTACAATGCGCGGTTTTACGCTTGTGCAGACAATAAGACGGCTGCAGTTAAGCAGGCAGGTAAGCAGATTGCTTATGTACATTATAAGCAAAAACGAATCCATACCGCCGTTTTTAAGCAGCAGCATTACAAGGATTATACGCATTGCGGAATCTGCAACCGAATAACGAAAGGTAGCCGCCTGCTGATCCATACCTTTAAGCATACCGTCGGCAATGCTGTCAAGGTACATAAGGGGTACAATGGGCGCTAGGTGGCGTATGAGTTCGCCTACCTCGGCATTTTTGTATACAAGCACGCCGATTTCCCTGCCGCCCACAAAAAATATTGCGCCGAACAAAAATCCCACAAGTGAGGTAATACGCAGGATACCGGCGGTCATTCGGGATATTGATTTTTTGTATCCGCGGGTGCGCGCTTCGGAAATTTCGGGAATAAGCAGGGCGGAAAAGGCACCGAGCAGTGACGACGGAAAGAAAAGCAGGGGCAAAACCATACCCTTTATCATACCGAATGAGGAAAGCGCTTCGGACGAGGACATTCCGTAAAGCATAAGCTGTGCCGGTACAAGCGTGTTTTCGGCGGTACGCAAAATAGAATTTATGTACCTGCCCGAGGTTATGGGCAGAGAAATGTGAAGAATTTTTTTGCATATCGGGTAGTCCGGGGTTGCCCTGCCTGCCAGATTACGCAGATAAAACTTATCGTGTCGGTAAAAAAAGTACAGGTATACGCAGGCGACGATTTCGGAAATTACGTCAGCCAAAAACACGCCGTAGCACGCCCACTGCGTACCGTATGGTATAAAATGTTTCACGAGAAACATCATTGCGGCAATACGCACGGTATGCTCGAATATCTGCGAGGTGCTGGGCGGCAGGGATTTGCGCCGCGCCAGAAAATATCCCTTTATACATGACGAAATTCCCATAAAAACAAGGGCAAATGAAATTATTTTTAAGGAGGGTACTGCGCGCATATCGTGTATAATATATTTTGCAATGGGCGCCGCGCCGAAAAAGACGGCGGCAAAGGATACAACCGCGCAAATTACGGTAAGCAAAAACGAGCGCGACATTATTTTGCTTATGCCGTTTTGTGTGCCTATGCAGGATTCTTCGGCGACCAGTCTTGTTACGGCTGTGCATATACCGCTTGTCGCAAATGTGGCGGCAAGCACAAAAAAGGAAAATATAAGTTGGTAAAGACCTATGCCCTCGCTGCCTATCTGTGCGGCAAGCCAGACTTTCATAATAACGCCTAAAAAGCGCAGCAACAGGGAAGTGGCGGTTAAGACCGCAGCATTTTTTAAAAATACAACTTTTTTCATAAAACACCGTATATCTGCCGTGTGTGTGACTGCTCGCGACACACGGCGACAAATTATCTGATTGAATTTTGGACACTAAAGTAGTAAAATATAAAGGTAACAAATCCGATAATAACGCTGTTTCCTTAAATTCTTTGACATGAACGGGGTAATTTTTTTGTTTGGTAAGCCAAAGAAAGCAGGAATACTAACGTATTTTAAGGGACAAGACAAACAAAGCGGGAAAACATTCCGCTTTGGAAAATGTTGTATACTGATTGTCTTGTCTGTATAATAAATATATATAAAAGGACGGTGCAATATGCCAAGACCGCTTGCAGACAGGATACGTCCGCAAAGTGCAGACGAAGTTTGCGGACAAAAACATTTATTGGGTGAAAACTGCGTACTGCGCAGGATAATAGAGTCCGGAAACATACCGAATCTTATTTTTTACGGGCCTTCGGGCGTGGGTAAAACAACGGTTGCAAACATAATTGCAGCCAAAAGCGGTAAAAAGTTATATCATTTAAACGCCACAACAGCATCTACCGCGGACATTAAAGCGATAATAGACTCGTTGGGCGGTATTGAAACCGCCGGCGGCGTACTGCTTTATTTGGATGAAATACAGTATTTTAACAAAAAACAGCAGCAAATATTGCTGCAGTACATAGAAAACGGCGACATTACGCTTATTGCGTCCACAACGGAAAATCCGTTTTTTTATGTTTACAACGCTATTTTAAGCCGTTCTACGGTGTTTGAGTTCAAAGCGCTTACCCCTGATGATATAAAACAGGCGCTTATACGCGCGAAAGAACTGCTTGGCGCGGAAAACGGGGTAAAAATAGAGATAAGCGACACCGCCCTTAAAAAGATTTCGCTTTCGGCGGCGGGGGACGCACGGCGCGCGCTTAACACGCTGGAGTTATGCTTTACGGTGGCATTTGCCGATGACGGCGGCAGCGGCACCGTAACCGTTACCGATGAAACGGCGGAGCAATTGCTTAAAAACAATGCGGTGCGTTATGACCGTGAGGGCGATGAGCATTACGATATTATTTCGGCTTATCAAAAATCAATGCGGGGCAGCGATCCCGACGCCGCAGTTTACTATCTTGCGCGTCTTTTGGCGGCAGGAGATATACAAAGCGCCTGCAGGCGGCTGCTTGTCTGCGCTAACGAGGATGTGGGACTTGCTTATCCGCAGATAATTCCCATTGTAAAAGCGGCTGTGGACACAGCGCTGCAGGTCGGTCTGCCCGAAGCGCGCATACCGCTTGCAAATGCGGTAATACTTGTGGCGATAAGCCCGAAATCAAACTCGGCAAACAATGCGGTGGACGCCGCCTTTGCCGATGTTGAGGCAGGCAAAACGGGGAATATACCGCGAAGCCTGCAAAACAAGCACTTTGACGGTGCTGACGCAAAAAATCCCGGACAGCATTATTTGTATCCGCACGATTACCCAAACCATTATGTAAAACAGCAATATCTGCCCGACGAACTTAAAAACAAAAAATATTACGAGGCAGGCGCAAATGCATCCGAAAGAAAATTTGCGGAATATTGGCAGAAAATAAAGTAAAGGAGGAAGGTTATGAAAACATACACCGCACCGCAAAAAACGCTTATGCTGTGGCAAATACGCAGTGTGTTGCTGCTTATTGTAATTGCGGCGTTGACAATATGGATATCTTTCCTTACGCTTTACTTTTTAATAGTTACGGGTGTAACCCTTGTAATTTTGGCAATAGCGGCGTATGTGTACTTACCGCTTTATATAAAACGGTACAGCGTAAGCGTGGGACCTGCCGCCATTATAATAAGAAGCGGAGTTTTTATACGGCGTGAAAAAATTATGCCGCGGCCGCGTATGGTGTACGCACAGCAGATAACTTCGCCTTTGGCGCGGATTTTCAGGGTTTCGTCGCTGTGTCTTAATGCGGCGCGCGCTTCCACTGTAACGCTGGAACTTGACAGAAAAGATATTGAAGAAATATTAAAGGAGATAGGCTGATGTCGGATAAAATCGGCACAAGGGAATACAGGGCTCACCCTTTTATAATATTCGGATATCTTAAACCGTTTTTGTTTGTGCTGCTTATACCGCTTTTAAAGGCGCTTGTGCAGTATATTATATACGGGCAGGCAAGCGGAATACTGCTTAACGAACTGATAACGGCGGCAATTATAATAATATACGCGGTGTTTAAACAAAGGAATTTCCGCCTTGTTGTAGGAAACGACGGCTTTATTATAAAAAGCGGACTTATTTTGTACCGTGCCGCAAAGGTGGATTTTGACAAACTTTCGACCATAGAGGTTAAAAGAAATCCGTTTGATTACCTTTTCCGCAGTGCAACGGTGCGTATTAATACCGAGGCCGGCAAACGCGGCAAAGCGGATTTTGAATTTAAGGTAAGCAAAAATGTTACGGATGATATACTGTACGCCGCGGGAAAAAGCGAAAACACGGTTAATGTGCGGTTTTCGCCCTTGAAAATTGCCGTTATGGCGGCGGCTACGTCTTCCTCGGTTACGGGTATGTTTATAGCCGTACCTATAATCAACCAAAGCGGTAAGTTGTTAGGTCTTGCCCTACAGGACGTGCTGCTGCGGCGGATTAATGATGTAAGCGAGCATTTTGCAAGATATGTGCCGCCGGTTGTAAATACCGTTACAATTGTTTTTTTGGCATTTTACGCGGCGTCGTTTTTGTATTCGCTGTTGGCAAATATTAATTTTAAAATAGGTGTCGGGGAGGACAGGGTGGACGTTTCTTCCGGACTTTTTGCACGGCATTGGATATCCTTTAAAAAAAGCGCCGTTAACAGCGCGATTATAGAGCAAACGCCCCTTATGCGTATGCTTGACCGCTGTATTGTACAGGTGGAAATAGGCGGTTACGGTTCCGACAAAGGCGACAGAGCCGTGGTAATTCCGTCTGTCGGCAGACAGGCTGCAAAAGCGGAACTTGCGGGCGTTTTAAAAAACGTTAAAAAAGCAAAAGGGGAAAAACATTCCGCACATAAAAAATCACTTTTTATTTATATGTTAATTCCTTTTTATTGGGTGCTGGGCATTGTTGCCGCCTGTGTGGTTTTGGTGCTTTTGTTCCCTGCGTTTAAAGATTTAACGGTGTTTTTTACCATTATTTCCATGGGAATTATGGCATATTATTTTTACCTTGCAAAATACAATTATTTTTACGGCGAAATAAGTTTTGCGGAAGTTGTGTATGCGCGCCATTCCAAATGGGCGAATATACGCGAAATTTACTGCGAGGCGCAGAAACTCGGCATAATAACGCTGACTCGCTTTCCCGGTGACAAACCGCGCGGCACATGCAATGTAAAAATAATCATACGCTCCGAAGCGGCGGATTCGCTTACCGTAAAGCATGTTGATTATGATTCGGTTTTATCGCAGATATGCGGCGTTTACGGTATTGAAAAAGCAGTATTTGACCGCTGAGGCGTTGTATACCTGTATACAAAAAATGTGTAAAAAATCGGCATAAAATGCAAAAAAGCACAAATAATACCCTTGTAAATAATTTAACGGGGTGTTGTTTGTGCAGATTTTTTTACACTGCGTTTATGCCTTTTTGGTGGGCGGCGCGCTTTGCCTTATAGGACAGGTATTAATTGATTATACAAAACTTACTCCTGCGAGGATACTGGTTTCCTACGTTGTGGCAGGCGTGTTTTTAACCGCTGTGGGAGTCTACGGTCCGTTGGTGGATTTTGCCGGTGCGGGTGCTACGGTTCCGCTTACGGGATTCGGCTACAGTCTTGCAAAAGGCGTAGAGGAAGCGGTTGAAAAATACGGTATTTTCGGCGCGTTTTGCGGCGGACTTACCGCAACGGCGGCAGGAATAACGGTGGCAATGTTTTCGGGATTGCTTATGAGCCTGATTTTCCGTTCCGGAGATAAAAGTTAGTTGTAAGAGTCGCTTTTCGGCGGCTCTTTTTTTGTTGTAATGGGGTTGCAATTATGGTATAATGTTTTATGTAAATTGCAGACAAATATGCAAATATGTGTTTTATAAAAAGGACGGGGAAATATGGGCAAAGTAGTTGCCATAGTAAATCAAAAAGGCGGTGTAGGCAAAACCACAACCGCGGTAAATCTTACGGCGGCAATAGGTATTGCCGGTAAAAAGGTGCTTATAATAGACGCCGATCCGCAGGGCAACACCACAAGCGGCTTCGGTATAGACAAGCGTGATGTTGCGCTGTCCGCGTACGACCTGCTTTTAGGCACCGCCGGAGCACAACAGGCAAAGATGACAACAACATTTAAAAATGTGGATATTGTACCTGCAAATATGGATTTGGCGGGTGCCGAGGTTGAACTTATAAACATTGAAAACCGCCACGCACAGCTTAAAAAAGCCCTTGCGTTATGTCGGGATAATTACGATTACATATTTATTGACTGTCCGCCGTCCTTAGGACTTATTACCGTAAACGCACTGACCGCAAGCGACAGTTTGCTTGTACCCGTGCAGTGCGAATACTATGCAATGGAAGGTCTTTCGCAGTTAATGTCAAGCGTAAGGCAGATAAAAAGGCTTTACAATTTTACGCTGGAGCTTGAGGGCGTGCTGCTTACAATGTATGACGGCAGGCTTAACCTTACAAATCAGGTCGTGGCGGAACTTAAAAAGTTTTTTGCGGACAAGTTGTATAAAACCACCATTCCGCGCGCGGTAAGGCTTTCGGAAGCGCCGAGTTACGGCGAGCCGATACAGTATTACGACAGGCGTTCCAAAGGGGCGCGTGCGTACGACGACCTTGCGAAAGAATTTTTAAAAAATAACAAGAGGAGATAATCTGCAATGAAAAAAGGCGGACTCGGAAAAGGAATAGACGCAATTTTTAACGAAAATACAACAGATAACGACAAATTAATAACCGTAAAACTTACGGATATTGAGCCGAACCGCGACCAGCCGAGGAAATCTTTTGACGAGGCGGCTATAAACGAACTTGCCGACAGCATTAAGGAACACGGGCTGCTGCAGCCTATAATCGTAAAGGCGCAGCTCGGCGGTACATACCGCATTATTGCCGGAGAGCGCAGATGGCGCGCTTGCAGACAGGCAGGACTTGAGAGCGTACCGGTTATTGTAAAAGAGTTTTCCGAACAGCAGGTTATGGAAGTTGCGCTTATTGAGAATTTGCAGCGTCAGGATTTAAATGCCGTGGAAGAAGCGCTGGGATACAAAACGCTTATGGACACTTACGGTATGACGCAGGAGCAAGTGGCAGGCAGAGTGGGAAAATCGCGTCCGGCGGTGGCAAACGCTTTGCGGCTTTTGCTGCTTGAAAAAGACCAGCTTGACGCGCTTAAAGACGGAAAAATTACCGCAGGACACGCAAGGGCGCTGCTTTCCGCACCCGATGCACAGACAAAAAGCGAAATGTTTGCGGCGGCTCTGGGTGGGGCAAGCGTAAGAGAACTTGAAAAAATGACAAAACAGAAAAAGTCACAAACAAAGGCAAAAAAGACCGACGGTAAAAGGAGTTTTTATACCGAGGTTGAAATTGCCCTTACCGAAGCGCTGCACCGAAAAGTAAAGGTAAGCGCAACCGGAAACGACAGCGGAAATATAAGCATTGAGTTTTACGGCGACGAAGAACTGAGCGATATTGCGGAAAAACTGGGCAAACAGTAAATATACACAGGATAAATAAAACACCGGTCATCCTTTTGGATGACCGGTGTTTTTTGTTTGTTTTAAATTTCAGTTGGATACTGCCGAGGTTTCGTCTACCGTTTTTTAAGCGGCGGTTTTACTTAACCAGAGCACCGCGTAAATGCGCGTTTGTTTTAAGGCAATGCAAAAATGCCGTAACATTAATTTTCATATGCAGCTGTTCCGCGTCGGACATCTGCTGCATTGCGGCGTCAAGCGCGGCGTCATCGCCGTATACGGCGGCGGCAATTAAGGCAACGACCATATCGGTTGTGGTTTTATCGCCGTTTACATACATATCGCCGAACATATCAAACAACTTTTTAAGCTGCTTTTTATTGCCCGCCAGCAGCATTTTTTTAACTTCCGGCACAAATTTTGCCGCAAAAAAGTCGACATACATAAACTTGCCGTAACGTGCTACGTCCTGCTTGTAGTCGTCCTTGTATTCGGGGAATACGGCAAGCAGTTTTTGCGTAAGGGTAAGTATATTTACTTCCTCGCCCTTTTCGGCTTTCGGCAGTGCAACGTCGGACGCTTTGCCGTAATACGCGGCAGGTTTAAGTCCTAAATCCGCGCGAAGAGTATCGGCAAAATCGACGCCTACCGCCGCGGCATCTTTCTCGGTCTGGTCGTCGTCAAACAACCATTGCGAAGCAACCGCAAAGTCGCCCGTTTCGCCGTCGGTAACGGGGGCAATTTCAAGCAAATAGGACTTGCTTGCCTCGTCATAGCGGACCTTGACCGCCTTTGTATCGTTTTTAAAAATATCGCCGTCTTTTTGAAATTTTTGTCCGTCAAGCAATACCTGCATTTCGGCAATTACGGCGGCAGTGCATTTTTCGTTCATTTTTCGTTCACTCCGTAAACTTATTTTACAGTATTATACTATATTTTCGCCCGTTTGTCACCTAAAATTTTGTTGCAACAAAAAATAATAGGGTGTATAATGTCTTTAATATTTGTATTTGGGCCTTGCAAAAAACGCAAAGCCGAAAATTCGACCGTTAAAATTGGGTTCGGATTATTATCAATAGGAGTTTTGTATGAATCTTGCTGATATTTCCACGGTAAAAAAACTGCTGCAGCGCGAGGACTTTTCCTTTAAAAAGTCGCTCGGTCAAAATTTTTTGGTCGACGCTTCGGTGTGTCCCGCCATGGCTGCCGCCGCAGCCGATAAAAACACCGGCGTTATTGAGATAGGCCCCGGCATAGGCGTTTTAACGGTGCAGTTGTGCGAAATTGCAAAACGCGTTGTTGCGATTGAATTGGACGAGCGTCTTAAAAACATACTTGCGGTAACGCTTGCGGATTGCGGAAATGTTGAGGTTGTTTTTGCCGACGCAATGAAAATCGACCTTGCCGCACTTATAAAGGAAAAATTTGCCGACTGCAAAAAAGTCTGCGTTTGTGCGAATTTACCTTATTACATAACCTCGCCCGTGATTATGCATTTGCTTGAGAGCCGCCTGCCGCTTGACAACATAACCGTAATGGTGCAGGACGAAGCGGCGGACCGCATTTGCGCGACGGTAGGCAGACGCGAGGCAGGAGCCGTTACCGCAGCGGTGGATTATTTTGCACAGGCACAAAAACTGTTTACGGTGGGTGCGGAGTGCTTTGTGCCGCCGCCGAAGGTAAAATCCGCCGTAATTAAACTGCGGATACGCAAAACGCCCAAAGTTACACCGTTAAACGAGGAATTCTTTTTTAAATTTGTAAGGGCGTGCTTTGCACAGCGCAGGAAAACACTGCTTAACACTGTGTCAAACACACTGCATATAGAAAAAAGCGTTTTGAGAAAGGCGCTTGCCGAAGCATCCCTGCCCGAAAACACGCGGGGAGAAACGCTGGACATGCAAACGCTGTGCCGTTTGGCAGACAGTGTCTACCGTGAAAAACAAGGGTGAAACAATGGATAAAACAAACGTAATGCGGATACTTGACAGTAAAAAAATCCCCTACACGCCCTACGAGTATTCCGCGGATTTGACCGAAGGCGTAAAAATCGCGCAGGTACTTTCTCAGCCATGCGAAAAAGTGTTTAAAACGCTTGTAACACAGGGTGCGGACGGCAGCCATTTTGTGTTTTGCATACCCGTTGCCATGACGCTTGACTTAAAAGCCGCGGCGCGTGCGGTAGGGGTAAAGTCGGTTTCCATGTTAAAGCAAAAGGATTTGTTGCCGCTGACGGGATATATACACGGCGGATGTTCGCCCGTAGGTATGAAAAAGCCGTTTCGCACCGTAATACACTTTACGGCGCAAACGCTGGACAGCTTTTTTGTGTCTGCCGGAAAGGTCGGCAGGCAGGTTTGCGTTAATCCACTGCAATTGGCACAGCTTGTGGGTGCAGATTTTGCCGATATTGCAAAAGAGGGTGAATGATATGCTTGAAAAGATTTTAAATACGGTAAAACAGGCAGGAAAAATTTTTGCCGCCGATTTTGAAGTAAAACAAAAAGGCAACGAAGCGAATATGGTGACGACAAACGACGTTGCCGTGCAGAATTTTCTTTGCGGGGAACTCGGACGGATTATAGACGACCTCGGCTTTATTTGCGAGGAAAGCGATATTTCGGGCGATATTTTTTCGCATAAATTCACCGCGGTTATAGATCCCATAGACGGCACCGCAAATTATGTAAGGGGTATGCCGGAATGCGGTATTTCCGTGGCGATTTACAAGGACGCAAAACCGTATATAGGCGTTGTTTTTATGCCGCGCATAAATAAAATTTATTACGCGCAGGCAGGGTGCGGCGCTTATATGAACGGGGAACGCATACACGTATCGGACAAAAATATGCAAAATTCGATATATTTTACCGCTTTCAGTTCTTATTACAAAGAGTATGCGGCGCCGTGTTTTGATATAGCACGGGAACTTTTTTGTCAGATAAACGATATACGCAGGCTCGGCTCTGCCGCAGGGGAGTTGTGCTATATAGCCGAAGGTGTGGGAGAAATGCTGTTTGAGGCGCATCTTGAACCGTGGGATTTTGCCGCCGGTGCGCTTATATTAAAGGAAGCGGGCGGATATTGCTGCGAAATAAATTTTGAAAAGCGGAAAAACAATTACACACAGCCGTTTTTCGCGGCGTCGGACAAAAATACTTTTTTAAAGTTAAAGGCGGCGGTGGAAAAATATTTTACGGCGGAGTATTACAACAGGCAAACGGGCGAATATTTAAAATAAAAATCACGGCTGCGTCAGCGGCCGTGATTTATGCTTTGGCGTGTTATGCCGCCGTTTTGCGGGCAGGGCATATTTACTTTGAAGGATGGAACACATCCGCCACTTCGCTTACGGATATGTACGCATCGGGATCGTTTTGTGCAACAATGGATTTAAGGCGGCCTATCTGGAAACGGTTTATTACCATATAAAGCACGGTTTTTTCTTTACCGGAATAAAATCCCGTGGCGCGTGTTGCGGTTATGCCGCACTCAAACGCATCGCAAAGGGCGCGCCCTACTTCCTCGGGTTTCTCGGTTACTATTGTGGCGGCTTTGTTGCGGTCAAGTCCCTCCACCATAAAGTCCACCGCCTTTATAGCGGCGGCATACGCCACAATGGAATACAGCGGCAGTATCCAGCTTTTAATTACAAAACCGCAAACTATGTATAAAATTACGTTATAACCCATAACAAACGTGCCGACCGATATGCCCATGCGTTTTGCAAATATTACCGACAGCACTTCAATGCCGTCCATTGCACCGCCGAAACGTATTGCAAGGCCGCTGCCGACGCCGGAAATCAATCCGCCGAACAGCGCGCACAAAAGCAGATCCTGCTTTGCAAGGGGAGATGCCGTAGCAACGTCAATCGGCAGAACATCGGTTATTAAAAATGCCGAAAGCGAGTACACCGTTACGGTAAAAATGGCATATACGGTGAAAACCCTGCCCTGTTTTTTAAGTCCGTACAAAAACAGGGGAATGTTGAGCACCAAAAGGAACAGCGACAGCGAAAAAGCAGGCGGTGTTATTTGGGAAAGCAGTATTGCGGTGCCTGATATGCCGCTGTCATAAAGATTTACGGGGGCGATAAAAACGGTTACGCCGAACGCGTTTATTACACCCGCCAAAAAAAGCATTGCAAAGTTTTTAAATTTAAAGCGTGCCGAGTCCTTCATTATTATCGCCTGCCCTAATGTTATTTACAAACAGTCTAACATAAAACACCTTTAAATGTAAAGGGTAAATAATTTTTGCGTGATTTTACGGCGGCCGTCGTGGGTGTATGCTCTCGGCACAGTTGACTTTTACGCGGTTTTGTGGTATTGTATTTACAATAAATGTAAGTAACTGATTTGCCGTGTCGGGTTTTTGGCAGCGGCTTTTTATAATTTTGCAGTTAAAAACGGGCTTTGCGGCGGCGTCAGCGCCGTAAAACAAATATTTGCTTCTTTTTCGGGGAAAACAAGAACTATGGGAGAAGTATATGCTTAACAGTATTAAAAAGAATTATATATACAACGTAAGCTATCAGATATTTACGCTGCTTATACCGTTTATTACAACGCCCTACATCTCGCGTGTTTTAAAACCGTACGGTGTGGGTATTTACAGTTATACAAATTCCATAGCCACGTACTTTTCTCTTGTGGCGGCGTTGGGTATTGCGTCCTACGGTGCGCGCGAGGTTGCAAGGGTACATTACGACAGGCAAAAATCCACAAAACTGTTTTACGAGCTTATGATAATCCGCGTTGCGGCAACGGTTTTGTGCCTTTTAACCTATGTGGTGTTTGTATTTATTTTCGGACAGGTGCCTAAATATTACTTCGGCGCGGGACTTATAATTGCCGCAATGATGTTTGACTGCAACTGGTTCTTTCAGGCAATGGAAGACTTTAAAATGCTGGCACTGCGCAGTTTTTTAATTAAAATAGTTTCGGTTTTAATGATTTTTACTTTTGTAAAGACCGCGGATGACCTTATAATATACATTGTAATACAATCGGGCAGTATACTTGTTTCCAACATTTTACCGCTGCCGAGTTTGCGTAGATATCTTGTTAAAATAGACTTTAAGCAGCTGCGGTTTAAAACGCACATTAAGGAAACGCTTATTTATTTTATACCCACAATAGCAACAAGTGTGTATACTATACTTGATAAAACCATGATAGGTCTGCTTACCGCGAATATGAACGAGAACGGTTTTTACGAGCAGGCACAAAAAATAGTTACCATGCTGCTTACCGTAATAACATCGCTTACAACGGTTGTCGGCGTGCGTACTTCGTTTTTGTTTGCTGCCGGAAAAACTGCGGAAATTAAACAGCATATAAGGGAAACATTCCGCTATATGTGTATGTTGGCGTTTCCGCTTATGTTCGGTCTTATGGCGTGCGCGGACACATTTGTACCGTGGTTTTTCGGCGAGGATTACGGCAAGGTAATACCGCTTTTGCGTATGTTTGCGCCGCTTGTACTGCTTATAGGCGTAAGCAATGTTTTAAGCGGACTGTACTTAATACCAAGCGGTCAGCGCGGTAAAAACAACAAGGCAATAATTGCGGGCGCGCTTATAAACGTGGTTATGAACTTATTGCTTATACCGGCGTTTAACACATACGGCGCAGTCATTGCGTCGGTCAGCGCGGAGTTGCTGATTTCCGTTGCCTTCCTTGTTTTCTCAAGGGAATATATATCGGTAAAAAGCATAGCCAAGGACGGCATAAAATATATGTTTATAGCCTTGATTATGGCATTGCCGGTTTATTACATCGGTACCGTTATGCCGCCGACGGCGACAACAACCGTTTTACAGGTTGCGGTAGGTATCGCAATATACTTCGGCGGACTTTTCTTAATGCACGACGATATGCTGACTTCGCTTATAAAACTTTTACTGCATCGCGGACCGGCAGAGCCGGAAGAAGAGATTGTAGATCCCGATATTGCCGAGGAAAAACAGGACGAACAGTAATAAAAAGCAAACCGTACACAGTTTAAGTGTGCGGTTTTTATTTTTGTATTGACAAAAGGAAATAAATTGAATATAATAAAAACTGTTCCAAAAGGAACAGTTTTAAGGACGGTCGGATATGTTTGATATAAAACAAAATTTTCTTTTTGACGGATTACGGGAAACAGAAAAGGAAAATATAATAAAGGATATACCGGCACCCGAAAAATTTAAAAAGGGCGAGCAGATATACACCGCAACGCAATACAGGCAGGCGCTGGGCATAATTATATGCGGCAGCGCGGCGGCATACTCCGGCAAGGTTATAAAGCGGACTTTTACCGCGGGGGATACTTTCGGGGCAGCGGCTGTTTTCGGCAGCGGGGACGGATATATAAGCGACATTACCGCAACGGGCGATACGCAAATTGTGTTTATAACACAGCGTACACTTGAGGGACTGTTTAACTCGTATCCTCGGTGCGCGGTAAATTATATACGTTTTTTGTCGCAAAAGGTCTGTTTTTTAAACAAACGGCTGGCGCAGTTTACCGCAAGCGATACACAGGCAAAACTGTACAGGTTTTTGGTATCCGCAGCGGATGACGACGGCAGAGTGTGCGTTAAAAGTATGACTGCCCTTGCAAAACTTACGGGAATGGGAAGGACAAGTCTTTACCGTGCGCTTGACGCATTGACTGCGGCGCATGTTATAGAAAAAAACAACAATATTATAAGCATTGTATCGGTCGGCACAGACGCCGATGCGGATTAAAATGCAAACGAAAAGGCGGTAGTAAAATGAAAAAAATAATTGCATTAATTATGTGTGTTGCGCTTGCATGCAGTTTTGCGGCTTGCGGCAGCAAAGGAAATCAGGATGCATCGAGCGATGTTGCGGCATCCTACGAGAAGCAGGACATTAACGTGTTTATGCTGTCAGGTCCTACGGGAATAGGCGCCGTAAATATGATGCAGGAAGCGGAAAACGGCACGGCTGCCGACAATTACAAGTTTAGTGTAGCGGCACAGCCGACCGAAATAGTTTCCAAAATTTCCAACAAAGAAGCGGACATTGCCGCTGTTGCAACAAACCTTGCGGCAACAATTTACAACAAAACAGAAGGCAAAGTAACCGTACTTGCGGTAAACACTTTGGGCGTTTTAAATGTTGTAACAAACGGCGATACGACGGTTGACAGCCTTGCGGATTTAAAGGGAAAGACCGTTTACACAACAGGTCAGGGCGCAAATCCCGAATACATTATTAACTATTTGCTGCGTAAAAACGGCGTAGATCCGTCGGCAGACCTTAAAATTAATTTTGTGGGCGACGGCACAGAATTACTGACCGTGTTTGCGACCGAGCCGAACGCGGTTGTTATAGCGCCTCAACCGGTTGCAACATCCATTACGGCAAAGTACGACACGGCAAAAATCGCCGTTGACCTTACAAAAGAATGGGAAAAGACAGCAAGCGATTCCGCGCTTATGATGGGCTGCGTAATTGTACGCAACGACTTTTTGGAAAACAATCCCGATGCCGTTGACAGATTTATGAGCGACTATAAAAAATCGGTTGAAAAAGCTACATCCGATATTGATACAACCGCAGATCTTTGCGAAAAATACGGCATTGTGGCAAAGGCGGCAATAGCCAAAAAGGCAATACCGGCATGCAACATCTGTTTTGTAACGGGCAGCGAGATGAAAACAAAACTTTCGGGATATTTGCAGGTAATGTTCGAGGCAAATCCGACATCGGTAGGCGGTAAACTTCCGGCAGACGATTTTTACTTTAACTACACAAAATAATGAAAGCAAAAAAAATAGTTTTAAAAATTGCGGCGATCCTTTTCTGGATTGCCGCATGGCATATAGGCGCGTCTGCGGCAAATAAAAATATGCTGATTGCAATTCCGCTGCCGCTGCAAACCCTTGAGGCATTTTGGCACAATATTGGTCGGGCGGACTTTTTGTCGGCCGTAGGGCGCTCCCTTTTACATATTGCGGCAGGATTTATATGCGCCGCGGTATTGGGGCTGACGCTTGGCATGGCGGCAGGCGCAAACAGGGCGTTTTACACACTTATTTCTCCCATAACGCACTTAATACGCAGTGTGCCGGTAGCGGCATTTATAATACTTGCGTGGCTGTGGATACCAAGCGGCATACTGCCGTCGTTTATATCGTTTTTAACGGTTTTTCCGATAGTTTGGCTGCAGGTAATGGCAGGCACCGCCGGCATTGATAAAAAACTGACGGAAGTGCCGCGGGTAATGCGCGTATCGCGCGTTAAAGTTTTTTTCGGCATAAAACTGCCTATGACAATGCCGTACTTCCGCACAAGCTGCATTACGGGATTGGGTTTTGCGTGGAAATCGGGAGTAGCGGCAGAAGTAATATGCAACCCTACGGGCACTATAGGCTCTATGCTGTCGCGCGCAAAGCAGACTATCGACTATCCGCAGGTTTTTGCCGTAACCCTTACCATTGTTTTGTTAAGCCTGTTGCTTGAAAACATAATAAAGCTGTTGTGGAGGGAAAAACGGTATGATTGAACTTGAAAATATTGATTTTTCCTACGGCGGCACGCAGGTGCTTAAAAATTTTTCGCTTTGCGTGGGTACAGGGCGGCGTATATGTCTTTTCGGGCAGTCGGGCTGCGGAAAAACCACGGTTTTGCGGCTTATTACGGGACTTGAAAAGTGCATTTCGGGCAGTGTTGCAATAACCGACGGCAGTGATTTTTCCTGTACGTTTCAAGAGGACAGACTGATACCCTGCCGCACGGTATTAAAGAATTTAACGCTGTACGCAAAAAAGGAAAAATGCACGGCAATGCTGGACGCGTTGGGACTCGGCGGAACGGAAAACAAATATCCGTCGCAGTTATCCGGCGGTCAGCGGCGCAGGGTATCGCTTGCAAGATGTTTACTGACCGACGCAGACATATATATTTTTGACGAGCCGTTTAACGGACTTGACGGTGACACTGCACGGCTGTGCGCCGACCTTATAAACGGGAAAACAAAGGGCAAAACGGTTGTTTGCGTATCGCACAACCTGCGTGACGCTCAACTTTTAAATGCCGATATTGTTAATATGTAACAAAACTCCCGTCTTACTGCAAGACGGGAGTTTTTACTTTTTTAAATTAATCTTTCTCAATTAATTTTTTCATAATATCCGGACCGTGCTTAACCAAAATACCGGTCTTTGCGGCGTTATCCTCCGTAAACGGGGAAATGCCGTTTTCTTTTTTGCGGCTGTCGTACAAAAGGTACGGTACGGCGTCGCTTGTGTGGGTTTTTATGCAAAGCGGCGTGGGGTGGTCGGGCATTATAAGCATACGGAAGTCGCCCATCCGTCCCAAAAATTCGCACAAAGGTCCTACAGCGGTGCGGTCGATAATTTCAATTGCCCTTTTCTTATTTTCGGCTTCGCCGCGGTGTCCGCATTCGTCGGGCGCCTCAAAATGCAGATAAACCAAATCGCTGCCGTTCTCAAAGGCTTTTTTTGCCGCCTCAACCTTGCCGGCAAAGTTTGTGTCGATATATCCGGTAGCGCCGTCAACTTCGGGCGTGTCCATACCGGCGCATATGCCTATGCCTTTAAGCAGGTCGACTGCGGAAATTACGGTACATTTAAGGCCTGTTTTTTCCCTGAAGTTTTCAAGCTGCGGCTTTTTACCTTCGCCCCACAGCCAAATTGAGTTTGCCGGACGCAGTCCGCGCGCGGCACGCGCAATATTTACAGGGTGGTTTTTAAGTATGTCGTAACTTTTTTTCATAAGATTTATAAGGTCTGCCGCATTGGCACTGTCGCTTAAATGCGGACCGATGACCTTACCGCTTATATCGTGCGGCGGAGTCATGGTGCCGAGGTCTGTAGTGCCGTTTTTAACCACTAAACAGTGGCGGTAGGCAACGCCTGCGTAAAATTTATAAATATCGCTGCCGAGTTCTTCGTCCACGGTTTTTATAATCTCGCGCGCCTCTTCGGTCGAAATATCGCCGGCACAGTAATCAACCATTGTTTTGTCGGCATAGTTTTCCTCGTCCGACAGGGTTACTAAATTGCAGCGCAGGGCAACGTCGGTGGGTTTTAAGTCCACGCCTATACTCGCCGCCTCCAGCGGAGAACGTCCCGTATAGCAAAGCAGCGGATCGTATCCCATTACCGAAAGATTAGCAACGTCGCTTCCGGGTTTAAGTCCGTCAGCCACGGTTTTGCAAAGACCTACTTCCGAAATTTTTGCAAGTGCGTCCATATTGGGTTTGTCGGCGGCTTCCATAGGTGTTTTGCCGCCGAGCACGGTGTCGCAGTGTTTGTCTGCCATACCGTCGCATAAAACAACAAGGTACTTCATAAGAAATCTCCTTAATAAAATTCTTAAATACATTATATATATATAATGGCGCGGTGTAAAGTGCCAAATGAAAATTTTTAAGGAGGAAAAGCGCATTGTCGGCATTTTCGGACACGGGTATGATGTTTTCGGCGCTGTCTATACTTGCGGTAGGCGTAATTTTGAGTTTACGCACACGTTTTGTACAGGTACGAAAACTGAACAAGGCGTTTAAATATTTGTTTTTGCCCGAGGACGGCGACGGGCAGATAAGCGGATTCGGCGCGCTTTGCACATCGCTTTCCGCCACAATAGGCACGGGCAATATAATAGGTGTTGCAACGGCGGTAAAATTGGGCGGTGCGGGTGCGCTTTTTTGGATGGCGGTCGCAGGATTTTTCGGTATGGCGACAAAATATGCCGAGGGCATGCTTGCCGTAAAATACCGTGTTAAAAATCCCGACGGGACGGTATCGGGCGGGCCGTTTTATTATATAGAACGCGGAATTTGTCCGCGTTACAGCCGAAAATTCGGTATATTGGCACGGCTTTTTGCCTTTTTTTGTATGAGTGCAGGACTGCTTGGCATAGGTACGCTGACGCAGTCCAACGGAATTGCCGACGCGGTTGACAGAATAACAGACAGCCGTGTGCTGTTTAACCTTTGCGGCAGGCAAATAACCCTGTCGGCAGCGGTGGTAAGCGTTACGGTAACGGTGTGTGCAATGCTTATTATTAAGGGCGGCACAAAAAGCATTGCAAGGGCAAGCGAAATAATAGTGCCGTTTATGTCGGCGGCGTATGTTTTGTTGATGCTTTTTGTAATTGCGGTTAATTACCGTAATTTGCCGTCGGCGTTCTCGCAGATAATAAAGGGCGCGTTTACACTGCGCTCGGCAGGGGGCGCGGCATCGGGCGTGGGTTTTTGCGCGGCAATAAAATACGGCGTTACACGCGGAGTTTTCTCTAACGAGGCAGGACTCGGCTCGGCGGCGATAGCGGCGGCACAGGCACGCAGCGGCGACAGTGTGCGTCAGGGGCTTGTAACCATGACCGGTACTTTTATAGATACCCTTGTAATTTGCATGATGACCGGCCTTGCCGTAATTTGCACATCCTCGGCAAACGGCAGCGCCGAGGGTTTTAATATAACCGCAAACGCGCTTTTGTCTTTGCCGTTTTCCTACAGGGTGTGCGAAATTTTGCTGTGCGTTTGCCTTATATTTTTTGCCTTTACAACAGTTGTCGGGTGGAATTTTTATTCGGAAAAATGTTTTGAATATCTTTGCGGCGGAGAAACACGGCTTATGCCTGTTTTCAGGCTTGTTTATATGGCGGCTGTGGCGGCAGGGCCGTTTTTAAACACGGCGGCGGCATGGGGCATTGCCGATGTATGCAATCTGCTTGCCGTATTTCCTAATTTAATTGCGCTTGTAATTTTAACGGGCAAAAAATTTTCAAGCGGCGAATAGGGGGGCGGATAAGACACTTTTGTCACAGGACGCTTAAATTTACGATATATCCCACACGATTTATCGCAAATGTGGATAAACTGCTATTAACGATATATCGCACAGAGGTTTATATATGAATATAAAAGAGGCTGTTGAAAAGAGAATTATTGAGCTTTGCAACGAAAGAAATATGGCAATCAATGCTCTGGCTAATACGTCAGGAGTTGCGCCGTCTACGATTTACAGCATGTTGAACGAGAAAAGCAAAAATCCCGGAGTTGTATCTATTAAAATGATTTGCGACGGCTTGGAAATAAGCATAAGACAATTTTTTGACAGCGATTTATTTGATGATTTAGAACAGGAAATAAAATAATACAACCCCCGTATCAGTTGAGGTACGGGGGGTTGCTTTTAAGCACATTAAATTATTTAATAAGTTCGCAAACGGCGTCGGTATATGCCGCGGGATCGGGCAGGGGCATATCCGCAAGGAGCAATGCCTGCGCGTACAAAACATTACCTATTTTAGCCGCTTTTTCCTTGTCGGTCTTATAAGTTTCTTTAAGCAGGGCAAACACGGGGTGCTGTGCGTTCAGTTCCAACACACGCTCGGCTTTCGGCTTCATGGTATCGCCCGGCATGGCGGCAAAGTATTTTTCCATTTCCAGTGTAACGCCGCCTGTTGACGAGAGGCACACGGGGTGGCTTTTAAGTTTTTTGGAAATTACAACGTCGTGTACGCCGTCAATCTTTTCTTTAAGGAAGGAAAGCATATCGGCGTTTTCTTTAGCCGTTTTCTCGGTGTCTGCGCTGTCGCCGCCGAGGTCGGATTTTTCGGAGTTGACGGAACAAAGTTCCTTTTCACCGACCTTATTTATAATCTGCATTACAAATTCGTCAACATCGTCCGTACAGCAAAGCATATCGTAGCCCTTTTCGTCAATAAGTTCGGTCTGGGGCATGGCGTTTATTTTGTTTACCGAATCTCCGCAGGCGTAATAAATATATTTTTGTCCTTCGGGCATGGCGGCAACATATTCGTCAAGCGTAATCATCTTTTTCTGTTTGCGGGAGTAGTAAAGCAGTAAATCCTTGATATCGGCAGAGTGCATACCGTAATCCGCCGTAACGCCGTATTTAAGCTGTATGCCGAATGCGGCAAAGAATTTTTCGTAATTTTCTCTGTCGTTTTCAAGCAGTTTTTTTAGCTCGGTGCGTATTTTCTTTTCTATATTTGCGCTTATTGCTTTAAGCTGATGATCCTGCTGCAGCGTTTCCCTTGAAATATTAAGCGACAAATCGTCCGATTCCACAACGCCCTTAACAAAGCGGAAGCAGTCGGGAAGCAGATCTTCGCAGCAATCCATTATCATAACTCCGCCCGAATACAGCCGCAGACCTTTTTTGTAATCCTTTGTAAAGTAGTTGTAAGGTGCGGCGGACGGCACAAACAGCAGCGCCTTGTAGGAAACAAGACCTTCGGTGCTGACGGGAATTGTAAGAATGGGCGGTTCGCTGCTTAAAAATGTATTTTTATAAAACTCGTCCGAGTCTTCCTTTTTAATGTCCTTCTTATTCTTTTTCCAAATAGGCGTCATGCTGTTAAGGGTTTCGGCTTCGCGGTATTGCTCCTGCTTTGCGTCCTCGCCCTCGCCTACGGTTTTGTATTTTGTAACCTCCATAATAATGGGGTATCTTACATAGTCGGAATATTTTTTTACAAGAGAGCGTATGCGGTACTCGTCGGTAAATTCGTCGTACTTTTCGGTTTCGGTATCCGCTTTCAAGTGCATAATTATCTTTGTGCCGACCGATTTTTCCGCGTCCTCGGTTATTGTATAGCCGTCGGCTCCCGTGCTTTCCCAGCGGTACGCCGTATCGCTGTCGAAGCGCCTTGAAATAACGGTTACTTTATCCGCAACCATAAATGCCGAATAAAATCCCACGCCGAACTGACCGATTATGTTTGCGGTTTCCTTTTCGTTTTCGGGTATGCCGTCCTTAAACGCAAGAGAGCCGCTTTTTGCTATTGTGCCGAGGTTGGTTTCAAGTTCGGCTTCGCTCATACCTATTCCGTTATCGGTGACAGTCACGGTGCGCGCGTCTTTGTCGAGCGCTATTTCAATATGCAGTTTGCCTTTTACAGCCGCCCTTGCGTTCTCGTCCGTCAGGGAAACGTAATGTAGTTTGTCAAGCGCGTCGGACGCGTTGGAAATTATTTCGCGCAAAAATATTTCCCTGTTTGTGTAAATTGAATTGATCATTAAATCAAGCAGACGTTTGGATTCCGCCTTAAAATGTTTTTTTGCCATAAAAAATTACTTCCTTTAAAAGTTTTAGAGTTCGGGCTTTAACCCTCATATATAATTATACTACTTAAGTCAAGTTTATCAAGTATGCGGCCGCAGTCGGCAAAAAATCCGATTTATTTACAAAAAGTACTTTAAATTTTGCGCCGTTTAAGATACAATAATATACAGACAATACAATCAGGGCACAATGCTTTTTTGAAGAAACGGTGCAGTTATCGGCATTGTTGCCCTTCGCTCACATAGACAATACAATAAACACATGGGAGGTGCCGTAATGCCAAATAAAGTCAGAATGAAAATAGGCGGAATAGAATATTCGGTAACAAGCGAGGAGTCCCCCGAATATATAAAGACACTCGGCAACGAGGTGGAACACAGGATTAACGACGTGCTTAAAAAAAGTCCGTTTTTGTCGGCTGCAATGGCGGCGGTAATGGCGGCGCTTGAATGTTTGGACGAATGTAAAAAAACGCAGAACGAGTGCGAAAAACTGCGGCTGGAAATTAAAAAACTGTTGGAAGAATCGGCGATGTCAAAGGTGGACGCGCAGCTTTACAAACACCGCTGCGAAGAACTGAAACAGGAAATTATCAACTTACAAGCAGGCGCGCAGCGCGGAGAACACGACGGCGCCGAAACGCAGACGCAGGAACTCTCGCGGGCGCAGTCCGTTACACAAAAGCCGCAGACGGAAGACGACAAAGCCGAAAATATATCGGTTTTTGACGATTTGCCTTTTTAAAATTATGGAAAAAGCGATAACAAAGCCCGAAATACTCGCGCCTGCCGGCAATGCGGAAATGCTTAAAGCCGCCGTAAGAAGCGGCGCGGATGCGGTGTATCTCGGTATGCGGGATTTTAATGCGCGCCGCAGCGCGCAGAATTTTGACGAAAAAGGACTTGCCGAAGCGGTGCAATACTGCCACACCTACGGCGTTAAAGTTTATGTAACCATAAACATATGTGTAAAACAGGAAGAGTTAAGCCGTGCGCTTGATACCGCAATATGTGCGGCAAAACTCGGGGCGGACGGAATTATTGCGGCGGATATAGGACTTATAAGTCTTATAAGGCGGGCGTGTCCGGATATTCGCATACACGGCTCCACACAAATGACGGTACACAGCGTATCCGCACTGCCTGTACTTAAAACACTTGGCATAAAGCGCATTGTATTATCACGCGAGATGAGCTGTGAAAAAATTGCAGAATTTGTAAAACAGGCGGATAAATACGGCATTGAAACCGAAGTTTTTGTACACGGCGCGCTTTGTATGTGTATGTCGGGGCAGTGCCTTTTAAGCGCAATGCTGGGCGGCCGCAGCGGCAACCGCGGACTGTGTGCGGGACCGTGCAGGCTGCCGTTTGCCGCAGAGCACGGCACGGGGTACGATTTAAGCCTTAAAGACCTGTCCTTGCTTGACTATACGCAAAAACTTGCCGAAATAGGCGTAAGGTCTTTTAAAATAGAGGGCAGGCTTAAAAAAGCGGAATATGTATCGGCAGCGGCGGCGGCTTTCCGCGCGGCAGCGGACGGGGAAGATGTAAAAAAACACGCGCAGCTGCTTAAAAATGTGTTTTCCCGTTCCGGATTTACCGACGGATATTTTACGGATATGCGCGGCAGGGAAATGTTCGGAGTCAGGACCGAAGAGGACGTGCGGCTCTCGCGCGAAGTTTTAAATAAAATACACGAGAACTACCGAACGGAACGGCAAAAAATAAGGATAGACGCGCATATGTCGGTTTTAAGGGATAAGCCGGCGGAGCTTACTTTTATTTGCGAAGACTTACGGGTGCGGGTGTGCGGCGACACACCGGCGCAGGCAAAAAACAAACCTACGGATATTGAATTTTTAAGGGATAATGTGTCGAAACTCGGCGCAACGCCGTATTATATCGGCGAATTTTCCGCCGATATTGACAGCGGAGTGTACATCGGTGCGGCGCAGATAAACGATATGCGCAGAACAGCCGCCGAAAAACTTAATAAACTGCGTACGGTTTTGCCGCAGCGCCGATTTTTTGACGTCGATATTCCGCAAAGCAGTGCGCCGCAGGACAAAAATCCTAAAATTATTTGCAGATTTGACTCAAACGAACAGATACCGACAAACCTTGACGGCGTTTTTGCGGTTATGACGCGTATTGAAAACGAGCCGGCGGTATTGCCCGACGGCATTGTAAAAATTGCGGATATTCCGCGCGGCACAGCAAACGAGGATATTATAAAAAAGCGGCTTGAAATATTTAAAAACGCAGGATACGAATATGCCGCCGCAGGAAATACGGCGGCGTGTACTTTGGCGCAAAACGCGGGATTTAAACTTTTTGCGGATTTCGGACTTAACGTATACAACTGTGCGACCGCGCGGTTTTGGGACGGACAGGGGGCGGAGTTTATCACGCTGTCGCCCGAACTTACTGCGGCAGCCGCCGCACAGATAAACGCGGCGGCACAGCGCGGAATTATTGCCTACGGCAGACTGCCGCTTATGCTGTGTGCCGTATGTCCCGTAAAAAACGGTACGGACTGCGCGCACTGCGGACGGAAAAGCGGACTTGTTGACAGGCAGTCCGTAAAGTTCCCCGTGCGGTGCAGGTCGGGCTTTTCGGAACTTCTTAACAGCCGTCCGATTTATCTGGCGGACAGGCAGAACATACTTAACAAATTTGATTTTTACACCCTTTATTTTACCGACGAAAGCAAGCATGCGGTAAGCGAAATTATATCGGCTTATAAGCGCGGGGCGCCGCCGACGGGCGAATTTACAAGGGGTATGTATTTCAGAGGTGTTGAATAAGTACACGGACAAAAGGCGGTCGAAGCGTAAAACGGTCGGAATTCCGTTTTACGCCGCCGAACTTTTGTCGCAAAAAATACTTTACATTTTTAAATAAGTATGGTAAAATACTAAAGCTACCGTTTACTGTGCTTGCGGCGACTGCCGTAAATTGCGGATCACTGCGGCCCAACGCTCGGTTAACGGCTGACAAATTTTAAAGGAGTGAAAAATATGTTAAAGGACGAAAAACAGAAGATTATCGAAACCTACGCCACACACGAAGGCGACACAGGTTCACCCGAAGTTCAGATTGCTTTGCTTACCACGCGCATTAATGAACTCAATGCTCATTTAAAAGTTCATGCAAAGGATCATCATTCGCGCAGAGGTCTTCTTAAAATGGTAGGTCACCGTCGTAATCTGCTTGCTTATTTGCAGAAGAACGATATTGAAAGATACCGTGACATCGTTAAGAGACTGGGACTTCGTAAGTAATTATCAATTAATAGGGCAGACCGACAGGTCTGCCTTATTGAAATTAAAGAGATTTTCCGGAGTTTAGCGGTAAATTTACCGCCCGAATGAGTTCGGACCGCAAATTTATTGCTAAAACGGATTATCTCAAAAAATCAGGAGGTAAAAAATGTTTGAAAATTACAAGGTTTACGAAACCGAACTTGCCGGCAGACCGTTAAAACTTGAAACCGGCAAAATGGCACAACTTGCAAACGCCGCGGTTATGGCTACCTACGGCGAAACGCAGGTACTCTGCACCGTTACAGCATCCGCAAAACCGAGAGAGGGCGTTGACTTTTTCCCGCTTTCGGTTGATTTTGAAGAAAAAATGTATTCGGTAGGCCGTTTCCCCGGCTCCTTTACAAGACGTGAAGGCAAAGCGACCGACAAGGCAGTGCTTGCAAGCCGCTGCATAGACCGTCCTATCCGTCCGCTGTTCCCTAAAGATATGCGTAACGACTGCACCGTTGTTGCAACGGTTATGTCGGTAGATCCCGACTGCTCGCCCGAAGTGGCAGCCGCAATCGGCGTTTCCTGCGCTATCGCAATTTCCGATATTCCGTGGGACGGACCGATCTCAAGCGTAAAAGTCGGCATAGTTGACGGTGAGTTTGTCATCAACCCGACGCTTGAACAAAGGGCGAAATCCACGCTTGATTTAACCGTTTCTTCAACCGAAGACCTTGTTGCGATGATTGAGGCAGGCGGCAACGAAATACCCGATGACGTTATGTTCGACGCCATTATGGCAGGTCATGAGGAAAACAAGAAGGTAGTTAAGTTTATAAACGGCATAGTTGCCGAAATAGGCAAAAAGAAATTTGAGTTTGAGTCTAACGATCCCGATCCGGCAATTATGGAAGAAGTTGAAAACTTCTGTATAGAGGATGTAAAGCGCGCGCTTGATACCGACGATAAACTTGTACGCGACGCCGCCCTTTTGCCGATATACGCCGCTGTTCACGAAAAGTTTGACGAGCGTTTTGAAGGCAACGAGGCAAAGTTGGACGAGATTATGTACCTTGTACAAAAGCACGTTGTACGCGCATGGCTTAAAAATGAGAAAAAGCGTGTTGACGGCAGAGGAATAGACGAGATACGTCCGCTTAACGCGCAGATAGACCTGCTTGCGCGCGCACACGGTTCGGGTATGTTCACCCGCGGACAAACTCAGGTTTTGTCGGTTGCAACACTCGCGTCTGTCAGCGAAGCGCAGAAACTTGACGGACTTGACGAAGAAAAGGAAAAGAGATATATCCACCACTACAACTTCCCGTCCTATTCCGTAGGCGAAACAAAACCGTCCAGAGGACCGGGACGCAGGGAGATAGGCCACGGCGCATTGGCGGAGCGTGCGCTGCTCCCCGTAATTCCGAGTGTTGAGGAATTCCCGTATGCCATCCGCGTAGTATCCGAAGTTTTGTCGTCAAACGGCTCTACTTCGCAGGGTTCTGTTTGCGGCTCTACCCTGGCGCTTATGGCGGCAGGCGTGCCGATAAAGGCACCGGTAGCCGGTATTTCCTGCGGACTTATAACAGGGGATAAGGGCGTTTACGGCGACTTTATGACAATGGTTGATATACAGGGACTTGAAGACTTCTACGGCGATATGGACTTTAAGGTTGCGGGTACCAAAAACGGTATAACCGCCATACAAATGGACCTGAAAGTACACGGACTTACGCCCGAAATTATAAAAGAGGCTTTTGCAAAAACGCACAAGGCAAGAAATTATATTCTTGACGAAGTTATGCTGCCGGTTATTTCCGAGCCGCGTAAGGAACTTTCCAAGTATGCCCCCAAAATGCTTACAACACAGATAAATCCCGAAAAGATAGGCGATGTTATAGGCAAGCAGGGTAAGGTTATACAGTCTATTCAGGAACAGTGCGACTGCACTATTAATATTGAAGAGGACGGCAGAGTTTACATCAGCGCGCTTGATATTGACAAGGCAAAACAGGCTGTAATGATTATTGAAACAATCGCCAACGATCCGGAAATAGGCGCGATTTACAGCGGCAAGGTTACAAGGATTATGAACTTCGGTGCATTTGTTGAAATTGCACCCGGCAAGGAAGGCCTTGTACACATAAGCCGCCTTGATGTAAAACGTGTTGAAAAGGTTGAGGATGTTGTGTCTGTCGGCGATCAGGTACTTGTAAAGGTAATTGAAATTGACGATCAGGGCAGAATTAACCTTTCCAGACGCGACGCATTGGTTGAGGTTAACGGCGCTGTTGTTGAAGAAGGCGCCGACGAAGTTCCCGAAAGACCGAAACGCGAGCATGACGACCGCAGACAGCGCAGAGGCTTCAGGAATAATCACCACAAAGAAAATTAAGTTAAAAAGGCTCGACAAGTAAAAATGTCGAGCCTTTAAAAGACGGGGTGAGTTGCGGCATTCCGATGTTTATACGGACATCTTAGGCGAGTTCGGATTTATTATCGCTTGCCTAGCGTGACAGATTTGAATCCTGTCACGCTAAACGTCCGGTTCCCTTTGCGGCAGGGAAATAAAATTTTAAGAAAGGATTTAGATTTATGTACAAAAAACTTCTTAAAAGTGTGCGCGAATACAAAAAGCCTACATGGTTAACCCTTGTTTTTATAACGGGCGAAGCGGTAATTGAATGTCTTATACCGTTTATAACCGCAGGACTTGTAAACAAAATAAGCGCAAACGCAACAATCGGCGAAGTGATTAAAACGGGCGCAATACTTGTTTTGCTGGCAACGGCGTCCCTTGCCTGCGGCGCGTTGGCGGCGCTTACTTCCGCAAAGGCATCCGCCGGATTTGCAAAAAATCTGCGCAGCGATATGTTTCGCCGCATACAAGGATATTCGTTTTACAATATTGACAAATTTTCCTCGTCGTCCTTGGTTACGCGAATGACGACCGACATTACCAACGTGCAGATGGCGTATATGATGGTTATAAGGATTGCGGTGCGCGGCCCGCTGGTACTTATATTCTCCATAATTATGGCATACATTATGGGCGGCGCGCTGGCAACTTCCTTTGTTGTTATAATTCCCGTGCTGGTTGCGGGTTTGCTTATAATTGCAAAAAAGGCAATGCCGGCATTCCGCAGGGTTTTCCGCAAATACGACAGATTGAACGAATCCATTGAAGAAAACGTACGTGCAATGCGTGTTGTTAAGGGCTTTTCCCGTGAAGAATACGAGAAAAAGAAATTCGGCGCGGCAGCGGCGGATATTTGCGGCGACTTTACAAAGGCGGAGCGCATAGTGGCGCTTAATTCGCCGCTTATGCAGCTTTGCGTTTACTTTAATATGGCGTTTGTGCTTATTGTCGGCTCAAAATTGGTTATAACGTCGGGCGGCAGCATTATTGATGTGGGCGAAATGACCGCAATGCTGACCTACGGTATGCAGATACTTATGCAGCTTATGATGATTTCCATGATATATGTTATGCTTACGATGTCGGGCGAATCCATAAAGCGTATAGGCGAGGTGCTTGACGAAAAGTCGACGCTGCACAATCCGGAAAATCCGGTTATGACGGTTGAAAACGGAGATATTGATTTTAACGGTGTAAACTTTAAATATTCCGAAAAAAGCGAGAACTTTGCCCTTAAAAATATAAACCTGCACATAAAATCCGGTATGACGGTGGGAATTATCGGCGGTACGGGCTCAAGCAAATCAACGCTTGTACAGTTAATACCCCGTCTTTACGATGTAAGCGAGGGCTCGGTTGCGGTTGCGGGACGGGACGTAAGGCAGTACGACCTTGACACGCTGAGAAACAGCGTTGCGATGGTACTGCAAAAGAACGTGCTGTTTTCCGGTACAATAAAAGAAAATTTGCGTTGGGGCAACGAAAACGCGACCGACGAAGAAATTATCGAGGCTTGCCGCCTGTCCCAGGCGGACGATTTTGTACAGTCATTCCCCGATAAGTACGATACATTTATAGAGCAGGGCGGTACAAACGTATCCGGCGGACAAAAGCAAAGACTCTGCATTGCAAGGGCATTGCTTAAAAAGCCGAAGATACTTATTTTGGACGACTCCACAAGCGCGGTTGATACAAAGACCGACGCGCTTATACGCGCAGGTCTTGCAAAGTATATTCCGCAAACCACAAAAATAATTATTGCACAGCGCGTATCATCCGTGCAGGACGCAGATATGATAATCGTAATGGACGGCGGCACTGTGTCTGCGGCAGGTACGCATGAGCAGCTCTTACGCTCCAGCGAAATATACAAAGAAGTATACGAGCAGCAGACGAAAGGGGGCGGCGACGATGAGTAACAGAAACCGTACAGCCGTGCGTATGCCGGCAAAAAAGGGCGTTTTGGGCAGAGTTATAAAATCGTTGTTTGCGGCATATCCCGTTTTGGTGCCCATTGCAATAGTTTGTATAATCGGATGCGCGGTTGTGTCCTCCATACCGTCTATATTTATGCAAAAGGTGCTGGCGGTAATAACAAAGTATATGGAATCGGGAAATGCGTCGTGGGATTCCGCAAAGACGGAAATTGTGCCGATGGTATTGAAACTTGTGGGACTTTACGCCCTGTCAATAGTATTTGTAACGGTGCAGTCGCAGCTTATGGCGGTAATAACACAGGGCTTTCTTAACAAAATGCGCGTTAAAATGTTTAACGGTATGCAAAACCTGCCCATTAAATATTTTGATACGCACAAGCACGGCGATATAATGAGTTATTACACCAACGATATAGATACTCTGCGTCAGCTGGTATCTCAGGCTTTGCCGCAGCTTTTGCAGTCAAGCATTATAGTGGTTACGGTGCTTGGCATAATGCTTTACTATAGTGTTTGGATGACTTTGGTAATCGCACTGGGCGTTGTGCTTATGTTTGCGGTATCAAAAAAAGTCGGCGGCGGCTCGGCAAAATATTTTATACGTCAGCAAAACTCGGTTGCCAAAAGCGAGGGCTTTGTACAGGAAATGATGAACGGACAAAAGGTCGTTAAGGTTTTCTGTCACGAAAAAAAGTCTATTGACGAATTTGAGGAGATAAATAACACTTTGGGCGAGGACTCCTACAAAGCGCACGCATACGCAAACTGCTTAGGACCTATTATAATGAATATAGGCAACATACTTTATGTTGTCTGCGCCGTTGCGGGCGGACTTTTCCTGCTGTCAGGCATAAATAATGTAAGTATTTCCGGCTTGGCGTTTTCAATAGATATTGTAGTTCCGTTCCTTAATATGACAAAGCAGTTTACGGGTAACATAAATCAGGCGTCGCAGCAGATAAATCAGGTTGTAATGGCTTTGGCAGGCGCCGACCGTATTTTCTCCCTTATGGATGAAAAGCCGGAGGTTGATGACGGCTATGTAACGCTTGTAAACGCAAAGGAAAATGCCGACGGCACTTTGAGCGAGAGCGAAAAGCGCACGGGAATCTGGGCGTGGAAGCATCCGCACGGCGACGGCACAGTGACGTATACACGCCTTGCGGGCGATGTACAGATGGTAGATGTGGATTTCTCCTACGAGGAGGGCAAGCCCGTACTGCACGATGTTTCGGTTTACGCACTGCCGGGGCAGAAAGTCGCCTTTGTCGGCGCCACGGGTGCAGGCAAAACCACAATTACAAACCTTATAAACAGATTTTACGATATTGAGGACGGCAAGATCCGTTACGACGGAATAAATATAAACAAAATCAAAAAATCCGACCTTCGCAGAAGTCTCGGTATAGTTTTGCAGGAAACGAATTTGTTTACCGGTACGGTAATGGACAACATACGTTACGGCAGACTTGACGCGACGGATGACGAATGTAAAGAGGCGGCGCGTCTTGCCGGTGCACACGATTTTATTACCCGATTGCCCGACGGATATAACACGCTGCTTTCGGGCAACGGTGCAAATCTGTCACAGGGACAGCGCCAGCTTATTGCAATAGCCCGTGCGGCTGTTGCGGATCCGCCCGTAATGATACTTGATGAAGCGACTTCGTCTATAGATACCCGCACCGAGGCCATTGTTCAGCGCGGAATGGATAAACTTATGGAGGGCAGAACGGTATTTGTTATTGCCCACAGACTTTCAACCGTCCGTAATTCCGATGTAATTATGGTGCTTGATCACGGCAAAATTATAGAACGCGGAAATCACGAAAAACTTATAGCCGAAAAAGGCACATATTATCAGTTGTATACCGGCGCGTTTGAACTTGAATAGTCATTTATATATGTAAAATCCGCCGTCCTGTGACGGCGGATTTTACATTTTAAAAGGAGATTTTTATGAAGAGTGATAAGTGGGAAAAGTACGAAAAAAAGAAACGGGAAATTACGGAACACTTTAAAAAGGAAAAAAGAAAGGCGTTTATTGTGTGGGCTGTGTTTGAAATTGCAGCCGTCGGCGCAGGCGGTGCGCTTTTGGCAAAACAACATTTGCAATGGTTTTTGGTTGCGCTGTTTTTTGTGGTTGTATTTCCGACTACACTGCTTTCCAAAAAGTTAAAGGAATTGTCCGCCTTGCAGGAAAAACAGATAAAACTTGCCGAAAGCGAAGGAATTTAGAAATTTCTTTTGCGTTATTGCGGTGTATATCTCGCGGTATATAAAGGCTTGTACACCATATGTAGTATGCCGTTGCAATATGTCGTAAAATAAGAAAAAAATATCAAAAAAAGTTAAAAAAATGCTTGACAAATGCCCTGCATTTTGGTATTATAGTTAGGCGCTCTGCGGAAGCGTGGAGAGCGAACGGACCTTGAAAATTAAACAACGACAAAGAAAAAG
>CAKSKA010000003.1 GCA_934464615.1 uncultured Eubacteriales bacterium
TTAGCACAAAAGGAGTTTTTCTTCACCGGTTAACCTTTTTCCAACCACGCGACTATCGCGTGGTTTTCGTTATACAAAAAAAGCAGTGGACATAAAGCCCACTGCCCTAAAATCAGCAATTAATTACGCATTAATAGCGGTAACAACGCCTGAACCTACAGTTCTGCCGCCCTCACGGATAGCGAAACGAAGGCCTTCTTCAATAGCGATAGGAGTGATAAGTTCAACATCCATTTCAACGTTATCACCGGGCATGCACATTTCAGTGCCGGCCGGAAGTGTAATAACGCCTGTAACGTCTGTAGTTCTGAAATAGAACTGAGGACGATAGTTATTGAAGAACGGTGTATGACGTCCGCCTTCTTCCTTAGTCAGTACGTAAACCTGACCGTGGAATTTGGTGTGCGGATGAATTGTACCGGGTTTGCAAAGAACCTGACCACGTTCGATTTCAGTTCTCTGGATACCACGAAGAAGAGCACCGATGTTATCG
This sequence comes from uncultured Eubacteriales bacterium, assembly GCA_934464615.1. Classification (GTDB taxonomy): domain Bacteria; phylum Bacillota; class Clostridia; order Oscillospirales; family Acutalibacteraceae; genus SIG565. The sequence continues at coordinate 494 of CAKSKA010000003.1, forward strand.
CCTGCCTCAGCGTAATCAAGAATCTTACGGAACATTTCAATTCCTGTAACAACAGTTTTCTTACGTTCTTCGGTAAGACCGATGATTTCAACTTCTTCAGAAGTCTTAAGCTGTCCACGCTCTACTCTACCGGTAGCAACCGTACCACGACCTGTGATGGTGAATACATCTTCAACAGGCATAAGGAACGGAAGGTCAGCCTTACGGTCAGGAGTCGGGATATAGGTATCAACAGCGTCCATAAGTTCCTTAATCGGAGCATATTCAGGAGCATCAGGATCCTTAGAAGTGCACTCAAGAGCAACAAGAGCAGAACCCTTAATGATCGGAGTGTCATCACCCGGGAATTCATACTTATCAAGAGTTTCACGGATTTCCATCTCAACGAGTTCGAGGAGTTCCGGATCGTCTACCTGGTCAACCTTATTCATAAATACTACGATATAAGGAACGCCAACCTGACGGGCAAGAAGAAGATGTTCTTTAGTCTGAGCCATCGGGCCGTCGGTAGCAGCGATAACGAGGATAGCACCGTCCATCTGAGCAGCACCGGTGATCATGTTCTTAACATAGTCAGCGTGTCCGGGGCAGTCAACGTGTGCATAGTGACGTGTATCGGTTTCATATTCAACGTGAGCAGTATTAATTGTAATACCACGCTCTCTCTCTTCCGGAGCCTTATCGATATTCGCATAGTCTTCAAACTGTGCCTGTCCCTTTAAAGAAAGGTACTTAGTGATAGCTGCAGTAAGAGTAGTCTTACCATGGTCAACGTGACCAATGGTACCAATGTTAACATGGGGTTTGGTTCTTTCGAAATGTGCCTTTGCCATTGTTAATGTCCTCCTAAATAAAATGTTTTAAAGTTAATAGCTTTATAGCTATAGTTTACCAAATTTTTGCACTGATTTCAAGCAAAATTTGCAGAAATTAATCTTTCTTAGCTCTTGAAGATATAATTTTTTCAGCAATGCTCTTCGGAACAGGTTTATAACCGTCGGGTTCCATAACATACTGACCGCGTCCCTGTGTTTTAGAACGCAGATCTGTAGCGTAACCGAACATGTCTGCAAGCGGAACATGAGCATTAATCTGCTTAACTGCTCCCCTATCTTCAAAGCCGAGTATTTCACCACGACGGGCAATAAGATCGCCCTGAACCGTACCGAAATATTCTTCCGGAACGTTAACCGAAACCTTCATTATAGGTTCAAGCAATACCGGATCAGCTTCTCTTGCAGCCTCTTTGAATGCCATTGAACCGGCAATCTTAAATGCCATTTCAGAGGAGTCAACCTCATGATAAGAACCGTCATAAAGTGTTACCTTAACGTCAACAACAGGATATCCTGCCAAAACGCCTGCCTGCAATGCACCCTGAATACCTGCATCAACCGGTCCGATAAATTCTTTCGGAATTGATCCGCCTGTTACGGCATTAATGAATTCATAGCCCTTACCGGACTCGTTAGGCTCAAGGATAATCTTAACATGACCGTACTGACCGGAACCGCCGGACTGACGCTTATACTTGGTTTCGTGGTCAACTTTCTTGCGAACGGTTTCCTTATACGCAACCTGAGGAGCGCCTACGTTTGCCTCAACCTTAAATTCGCGAAGCATACGGTCAACTATAATTTCAAGGTGAAGCTCACCCATACCTGCTATAATGGTCTGACCTGTTTCTTCATCTGTGTAGAAACGGAAAGTCGGATCCTCTTCTGCAAGTTTAGATAAAGCAATGCCCATCTTTTCCTGACCTGCTTTTGTCTTTGATTCAACCGCAACACGGATAACCGGCTCCGGGAATTTCATAGATTCAAGTATTACAGGATGTTTTTCATCACAAAGCGTATCGCCTGTTGTGGTATTCTTAAGGCCTACCGCAGCAGCTATATCACCTGCATAGCAGGTTTCAAGATCTTCTCTGTGATTTGCGTGCATTTGAAGAATACGTCCCATTCTTTCCTTGTTATCCTTAACAGAGTTATATACGGTAGCACCCGCATTAACTGTACCGGAATAAACACGGAAATAGCATATTTTACCTACGAACGGATCCGTTGCAATCTTAAATGCGAGAGCCGAGAACGGCTCGGAATCAGAAGAATGACGGTCTTCTTCCTCACCTGTTTCGGGGTTTGTACCGCGAATAGCAGGAATATCGGTCGGAGCCGGCATAAAATCAACAATAGCGTCAAGCAACGGCTGAACGCCTTTGTTACGGTAAGAAGTACCGCATGTTACAGGAACCATCTCGTTTGCGATAGTAGCTTTACGGATGATTTTCTTCATCTGTTCTACTGTCGGCTCAACGCCTTCAAAATACTTCTCCATAAGCTCTTCATCCTGTTCAACAACAGCTTCGATAAGCTCTGTACGGTACTTTTCGGCAAGTTCCTTCATATCGTCCGGTATAGGTTCGCGTCTTACGTCCTTACCGAGATCGTCATAATAAATTTCGGCATCATTGTTTATAAGGTCAATGATACCTTTAAATGTGTCCTCAGAACCGATCGGCAACTGAATCGGAACAGCGTTACACTGAAAACGATCCTTGATCATATCGAGAACATGATAGAAATCAGCACCCATAATGTCCATTTTATTAACATAGATCATTCTCGGTACATGATATTCGTCAGCCTGATGCCAAACTGTTTCAGACTGAGGTTCAACACCGCCCTTAGCGCACAAAACGGTTACAGAACCGTCAAGTACACGCAGTGAACGCTGTACTTCAACAGTAAAATCAACGTGTCCGGGGGTGTCGATGATATTGATACGATGGTCTTTCCAGAAGCAAGTAGTAGCAGCAGAGGTGATTGTAATACCTCTTTCCTGCTCCTGCTCCATCCAGTCCATAGTAGCCGAGCCGTCATGCGTCTCGCCTATCTTATGGTTGATACCGGTATAGAACAAAATACGCTCGGTAGTTGTTGTTTTACCGGCATCAATATGCGCCATTATACCAATATTTCTTGTCATTTCAAGAGATACCTTTCTTGGCATATTATCCTCCGTTTACTGCCATACAGCAGCTTCTAAACAAAATATTAGTATTGGTAAAAAACTACCATCTGTAATGAGCAAATGCTCTGTTGGCTTCTGCCATCTTATGTGTATCGTCACGCTTTTTAGCAGCACCGCCGATACCGTTAACGGCATCAAGAATTTCGCCTGCAAGGCGTTCCTTCATAGTTCTTTCGGAACGCGCACGGCTGTAGGTTGCCAACCAACGCAAACCTAAGGTCTGCTTTCTTTCGGGGCGAACCTCAAACGGTACCTGATATGTGGCACCGCCCTTGCGGACAGCCTTAACTTCGAGCTGCGGCATTACATTCTCCATAGCAGCCTCGAAAACCTCCAACGGTTCCTTTCCCGTCTTTTCACTTATAATGTCGAAAGCACCATAAACAATCTTCTGTGCTACACCCTTCTTACCATCCAACATAATGTTGTTTATAAGGCGTGTAACTATTTTTGAATTGTATACAGGATCCGGCAAAACATCACGTTTTGCAATAAAGCCTCTTCTTGGCACTTTTCTTCCCTCCTTCATAATGATGATATCATAGGTACTCGAGTGACAAAAATTCCCGTAGCACCAAGCAAGGCGTATATATATAAACGCCGCTTGTCTTATGCAGCTGAGATATTTCGTCTTAAAAAAATTTTATTTCGCAGCACCTGCTTTAGGACGCTTGGCGCCATATTTAGATCTACTCTGCATTCTCTTGGCAACGCCTTGAGCATCAAGAGTACCTCTGATAATATGGTAACGCACACCAGGCAAGTCCTTTACACGTCCACCACGAATCAAAACAACGCTGTGTTCCTGCAAGTTATGTCCGATACCCGGAATATAAGCAGAAACTTCAATGCCGTTTGAAAGACGAACTCTGGCAATTTTACGAAGTGCCGAGTTAGGTTTCTTCGGGGTAGAAGTCTTTACAGCTGTACAAACGCCTCTCTTCTGCGGAGAATCATTGTCGGTAGGCAATCTTTTCATAGAGTTGTAACCCTTTAAAAGTGCCGGAGCCTTAGCTTTCTTCTCAACAGTTTCACGTCCGCTGCGAACTAACTGGTTAAAGGTTGGCATATCGCACCTCCTCAAAATATATTTGCATATGAAAACATACTTTCACATACTAATAAATAATAACACCGATCTTTGCCTTTGTCAATAGCAAAAATCGGTGTTAATTAAATTTTATTCGGAAACTGCGCTGTTTTCAGCGTAACTTTCAAGATAATCGTTTTCCGGCATAATTTCCGGAGAACGCATACCGGTACCTGCCGGTACAAGCTTACCTATAATTACGTTTTCCTTAAGACCGAACAGCGGATCTACCTTACCTTTAATTGCCGCATCCGTAAGAACGCGTGTGGTTTCTTGGAATGATGCTGCGGACAGGAAAGAATCGGTAGCGAGCGAAGCCTTTGTAATACCGAGGAGCGTCGGTTTGTATTCGGCAAATGAAAGTCCTTCTTCGCCGGCATCCATACGCTCTTTAATCTTACTGTTGGCTTTGTCAATATCGCCGAACTCGTATTTAGTGTTAAGCAGCAAATCGGTTGAACCCGGATTTGTTACTACAAACTTACGCATCATCTGTCTTACTATAACTTCAATGTGCTTATCGTTTATATCAACACCCTGTGTACGATATGCATTTTGGATTTCGGCAATAATATACTCCTGAACAGCCTCAGCACCCTGCGCTTCAAGTATATCCTGCGGATATTTTGCACCGGAAATCAGCGAATCGCCTGCTTCAATAACATCGCCGTCATTAACAAGCGGATTGACACCGAACGGTATGCCTACCTTTTCTTCTTCAAGAGTTTCGGGGTTGTTGATTATAACAACCTTGCTCTTCTTTTCTTCCGCAATACGTACTACACCGCCGATTTTAGCGATAAGTCCGCAGCGCTTAGGTCTGCGTGCTTCAAACAATTCTTCAACACGCGGCAAACCTTGTGTGATATCTTCCGTACTTGCAATACCGCCCGTATGGAACGTACGCATCGTAAGCTGTGTACCGGGCTCACCGATCGACTGCGCGGCAATAATTCCGACAGCCTCGCCGATAGTAACATTTTTACCTGTTGCAAGGTTAGAGCCGTAGCACTTGCGGCATACGCCGTGGTGACAATGACAAGTAAGAATAGAACGTATAACAACCTGTGTTACACCGGTTGCAACAATGCGTTTAGCATCGTCCTCGTCCATCATTTTATCCTTAGATACTATAACTTCACCGGTCTTTTCATCAACAAAGTCATTAAGTAGGAAACGGCCGATAAGTCTTTCTTCCAATGTTTCAAGAACGTGATTTCCATCCTTAATGTCGGATACCGTAAGACCTTCGTCGGTATGGCAGTCGTCATCACAAATAATAACATCCTGCGAAACGTCAACAAGTCGACGTGTAAGATAACCTGAGTCTGCAGTACGCAAAGCCGTATCTGCAAGTCCTTTACGCGCACCACGTGAGGAAATGAAGTATTCAAGTACATTAAGACCTTCACGGTAGTTAGCCCTTATCGGTACTTCAATAACCTTACCTGCGGTATTTGCAATAAGTCCGCGCATACCCGCAAGCTGACGGATCTGACTCATAGATCCACGCGCACCGGAATCCGCCATCATAAATATGGGGTTAAATTCATCAAGGTTACCCTTCAGTGCATCGGCAACATCTTCGGTAGCGGTGTTCCAAATTTTAATAATAAGTGCGCTGCGTTCGTTATCGCTTATAAGACCGCGCTTAAATTTCTTTGTAACTTCGCCTATCTTCTTTTCGGCGTCGGCTATAATGTCTTTTTTGGCTTCCGGAATAACGGCATCTATAACGGCAACGGTAACTGCGCCCTTTGTAGAATACTTAAATCCGGTAGCTTTAATTTTATCAAGAACAATTGCGGAATCGCTTGTTCCGTGTTTGGCGATACAGCGGTCGATAATTTTACCCAGCTGCTTTTTGCCGACCTTGTTTTGAATAATATCGTCGTTGCTTTCAACCGTGTTCTTGTCCTCGTCTTTAAGCTTGAACGACCATTCAAGGTCAAGGGCATGCTTTTCGTCGTTTCGGTCAATAAAGCCCAAATCCTGCGGTATGGATTCATTAAAAATAATAAATCCTACGGTACACCAAACAAGTCGGCTTATACCGTTTTTCTGATAACGTACGCGTATCGGAGCATGAAGTCCCACAACACCGTCGTTATAAGCCATTATGGCTTCGTCTTTATCGCGGAATACCTTATTTGTACCCTTTTCATCCGATTTAACGAGTGTAAGGTAATAAGATCCGAGTACCATATCCTGTGTAGGAACTGTAACCGGTTTACCGTCGGACGGCTTTAAGAGGTTGTTTGCACAAAGCATCAAAAATCTTGCTTCGGCCTGTGCTTCAGCCGACAGCGGAACGTGTACAGCCATCTGGTCGCCGTCGAAGTCGGCATTGTAAGCGGTACATGCCAACGGATGAAGTTTCAAAGCCTTACCTTCAACCAAAACCGGCTCAAACGCCTGAATACCCAACCTGTGAAGTGTAGGCGCACGGTTAAGCAAAACGGGATGTTCCTTAATAACGGTTTCAAGCGCATCCCAAACTTCCGTAGAGCCTCTGTCAACCATCTTTCTGGCAGTTTTAATATTGTTTGTTATTTTCGTTTCAACAAGACGTTTCATAACAAACGGCTTGAAAAGTTCAAGTGCCATTTCCTTCGGCAAACCGCACTGATACATCTTAAGTTCGGGTCCTACAACGATAACCGAACGTCCTGAATAGTCAACACGTTTACCCAAAAGGTTTTGACGGAAACGTCCCTGTTTACCCTTAAGCATATCGGAAAGTGATTTAAGAGCGCGGTTATTAGGTCCGGTTACGGGTTTGCCCCTTCTGCCGTTATCAATAAGCGCGTCAACCGCTTCCTGAAGCATACGCTTTTCGTTTCTTACTATAATATCCGGCGCGCCGAGTTCCAAAAGCCTTTTAAGGCGGTTATTACGGTTAATAACTCTGCGGTAAAGGTCATTCAGGTCACTCGTTGCAAAGCGGCCGCCGTCAAGCTGAACCATCGGACGCAAATCCGGCGGAATTACCGGAATTACGTCAAGTATCATCCATTCGGGACGGTTGCCTGATGCGCGGAATGCTTCAAGCACTTCAAGGCGTTTAAATATACGAATTCTCTTCTGTCCGCTTGCTGTTTCAAGTTCCGCACGAAGTTCTTCGCAAATTTTATCAAGGTCGATTTCGCACAAAAGCTCTTTAATGGCCTCCGCGCCCATGCCGGCTTTAAAATCGTCCTCATACTTCTCACGCATATCGCGATACTGTTTTTCGTTTAACAGTTGTTTCTTTTCAAGCGGAGTAGTGCCGGGATCTATAACTATATACTGTGAAAAATAAAGTACCTGTTCAAGTGCTTTCGGAGAAACATCCAAAACAAGTCCCATACGCGACGGAATTGTTTTGAAATACCAAATGTGTGACACCGGAGCCGCAAGCTCAATTGTGCCCATTCTCTCTCTTCTTACTTTGCTGCGTGTAACTTCAACACCGCAGCGTTCGCATATCTTGCCCTTATAGCGTATACGCTTATACTTACCGCAATGGCACTCCCAGTCCTTTGTAGGTCCGAAAATCCTTTCGCAGAAAAGTCCGCCCGGTTCGGGTTTAAGCGTTCTGTAGTTGATAGTTTCGGGTTTTGTAATCTCGCCCTGCGACCAACTTCTTATACGTTCAGGAGATGCCAATCCGATTTTAATTGATTCAAACTCAATGCCTTCCATTTGCTTTCTCCTTTTTAAATATTTTCTTCATCATCAGCAAAGTCGTCTGCGTCGTCGCCTGTTTCATCGGCTATATCATCGCCGTTTTCGTCCAAAAGTCCGAAACCGTCAAGATTATCCGCAACTTTTTCTTCGCTGAAGTCCGGTGTATAATCCGCCGGAACAAGACCGATATCGTCATCATCGTCAAATGTTTGCTTAAGGTCGATTTCTTCTTCGTTGGCATCCAATACCTTAACATCAAGTCCCAATGACTGAAGTTCTTTAATAAGAACCTTAAAGGATTCCGGAACGCCTGCTTTTGGAACATTCATACCTTTAACGATTGATTCATATGTTTTAACACGTCCCACAACATCGTCCGATTTAACAGTCAGTATTTCCTGCAATGTATAAGCGGCGCCGTATGCTTCAAGTGCCCAAACTTCCATTTCGCCGAAACGCTGACCGCCGAACTGAGCTTTACCGCCGAGCGGCTGCTGCGTTACAAGTGAATAAGGACCTGTTGAACGTGCGTGTATCTTATCGTCTACAAGGTGATGCAGTTTAAGATAGTACATATATCCGACTGTTACGCGGTTATCAAACGGTTCGCCCGTACGTCCGTCATACAGCTGCATCTTGCCGTCTTCAGGCAAATCCGCCATCTTAAAGCATTCCCTGATGTCCGCTTCGTGTGCGCCGTCAAATACAGGTGTACAAATCTTCCAACCGAGTGCCTTTGCAGCATAGCCGAGGTGTACTTCAAGTACCTGACCGATGTTCATACGTGACGGAACGCCGAGGGGGTTAAGAACGATATCAAGCGGTGTGCCGTCGGGTAAGAAAGGCATATCCTCACTCGGTAAAATGCGTGATACAACACCCTTATTTCCGTGACGTCCTGCCATTTTATCTCCGACGGAGATCTTACGCTTCTGTGCGATGTAGCAGCGTACAACAAGGTTTACACCGGGGCTTAATTCCGATGCATTCTCGCGTGAGAATACTTTAACGTCAACTATAGTGCCGTATTCGCCGTGCGGAACGCGCAATGAAGTATCTCTTACTTCCCTTGCCTTCTCACCGAAAATAGCACGCAGCAATCTTTCCTCAGCCGTAAGTTCGGTTTCGCCCTTAGGCGTTACTTTACCTACAAGTATATCCCCTGCCGAAACCTCAGCACCTACACGGATAATACCGCGTTCATCAAGGTCTTTAAGTGCATCTTCGCCAACATTCGGTATATCTCTTGTAATTTCTTCCGGTCCGAGTTTTGTATCTCTTGCTTCGATTTCATACTCTTCAATATGAATCGAAGTATACATATCTTCCCTAACCAGTTTTTCGTTTATAAGAACAGCGTCCTCGTAGTTATAACCTTCCCAAGTCATAAATCCGATAAGGGCGTTTCTGCCGAGGCTGATTTCGCCGTTGCTTGTAGCCGGACCGTCAGCGATAACTTCGCCTTCCTCAACCTTTTGTCCTACATTTACAATCGGCTTTTGATTTATACAAGTGCCGTGGTTTGAACGCAGGAATTTTATAAGGTTGTATTCGTCTATCTCACCGTCAGCGGCTTTAACCTTAATTGAATCCGCAGAAACGGCAACAACAGTACCGGCACGTTTTGCAAGAACCACAACGCCGGAATCCACAGCCGCCTTATATTCCATACCGGTAGCTACTATCGGGCTTTCGGTAACAAGAAGCGGTACGGCCTGCTTCTGCATGTTAGAGCCCATCAAAGCACGGTTTGTATCGTCGTTTTCAAGAAACGGGATCATAGCGGTTGCAACAGATACAACCATTTTCGGCGATACGTCCATAAGGTCAACTTCGGTGTGTTCAACTTCAAGGAATCTGTCCTGGAAACGTGCGTTAACCTTTTCGCGTACAAAATGACCGTCTTTATCAAGCGGTTCATTAGCCTGTGCTACTATAAATTCATCTTCTTCATCCGCAGTAATGTAAACAACGTCATCAAGTACCCTGCCCGTAGCTTTGTCAACCTTGCGGAAAGGCGCCTCGATAAATCCGTATTCGTTAATCTTTGCAAATGTTGCAAGATAGGATATAAGTCCGATGTTAGGACCTTCAGGAGTTTCAATAGGACACATGCGTCCGTAATGCGTGTAATGTACGTCACGAACTTCGAAGGAAGCACGATCTCTTGACAAACCGCCGGGGCCGAGTGCCGACAAACGACGCTTATGCGTAAGTTCTGACAGCGGATTTGTCTGATCCATAAACTGTGACAACGGCGAAGAACCGAAAAATTCCTTAATCGCCGCAACAATAGGACGTATGTTTATAAGCGAATTCGGAGTTGCGGAATCAACATCCTGCGCCTGCAAGGTCATTTTTTCGCGTACAACCCTTTCCATACGGCTGAAGCCTATACGGAACTGATTCTGCAAAAGTTCGCCTACAGAGCGTATACGGCGGTTTCCGAGGTGGTCTATATCGTCAACATTGCCTATTGCGTAATCAAGCGTAAAGAAGTAGTTTACAGAAGCAAAAATATCCTCTATTACAATATGCTTCGGAATAAGGCGGTCTACACTTACGGAAATCGCTTCGCGTATTTCCTCTTCGGTTTCATTGTTTTCAAGTATTTCTTTAAGAACGGCAAACGAAACATCCTCATTTATGCCGAGATCCGTAACATCAAAATCAATAAAGTTTTTAATGTTAACCATACCGTTGGAAAGAACCTTAACTTCGTGTTTTGTGCCTTCGGGATCAACAACATTGATATAAACCTCGCTGACGCCCTTGTTCTGCATATCCAAAGCGGTCTTTTTATCAATTATCTTACCTGCTTCCGCAAGTACTTCACCCGTCATGGGATCCGCAACCGTGCGTGCAAGCTCTTTACCGGCAATTCTTGCGGCAATTGCAAGTTTTTTGTTGTATTTATAACGTCCCACGCGTGAAAGATCATAACGATGAGCGTCAAAGAACAGCTGCGCCAAATAACTTTGCGCGCCTTCAACCGTAGCAGGCTCGCCGGGACGGAGCTTTTTGTAAACTTCTATTAAAGCGTCGTCGGTGTTATTTGTAATATCTTTTTCAAAAGTAGCCGAAAGCTTTATATCGTCGCCTATGACTGCTCTTATCTGTTCGTTAGTTTCAAGACCGAGTGAACGGAGGAATGTAGTTATGGGGAGTTTGCGGTTTTTATCAATTCTTACATAAACCACATCATTAAGATCCGTTTCATATTCAAGCCATGCGCCGCGGTTTGGAATTATGGTTGAATTAAACAGCTTTTTACCTGTTTTTTCATCCACCTTAACACCGTAATACACACCGGGAGAACGTACAAGCTGCGAAACTATTGCGCGCTCCGCGCCGTTTATAACAAAAGTTCCGGATTCAGTCATAAGCGGAAAATCGCCCATAAAGACTTCGCTTTCCTTAATTTCGCCGGTTTCGTTGTTAAGAAGTCTTGCCGTAACACGAAGCGGTACCGCATAAGTGGTATCCCTTGCCTTACATTCGGTTATACTGTACTTCGGTGTTGTTTCAAATCTGTAATCAATAAAATCCAATACCAAATTACCGGTATAGTCCGTTATGGAAGACATTTCTTTAAAAACTTCCTTAAGGCCTTCTTCAACAAACCATTTGTATGAATCTTTCTGTATTTCAATGAGGTTGGGCATATCTATAACTTCATCGATTTTAGAAAAACTCATACGAGTGTTTTTACCCAGCTGGACAGGCTTGACCATTGCTTTTGACTCCATAGGTTAACATTCACTCCTCTTAAAATTATACAAATTTTAAAAATCTGCATTTTAAACATTTACAAATGAAAAGGCGCTGTTACTGCCGATTTTTAGGTGCAAAATAGGCGCATAATATCCCATCATCAGTAATTTAATATTATATTTCAAAACATTAAAATAGTCAAGGCTTTTTTTGACATTTTTTTGAAAAAAATAAACCGGCGAATTTTTCGCCGGTTTATTAAACTATTGCTTATTTTACTATTGCGTTATCTTTAATGAACTCCGTAACGCAGTTTGTTACGGCATTGGCTTCAAGCGTCCATTCATCGTAATTCTTTTTAATATCATCCTCGCTCATTCCGCTTGAACTTGCCAACTCATTAATGCTCTCTTCGTATTCTTCGTCCGTATACGACAGTTTTTCAGTATCGTAAATAGCATACATTATCATTTCTTTTTTAAGCGCATTGTTGTAGTATTCCTGCAACTGACTTTTCGAAATACCGTATATACTCTGAAGCATAACGTCTGCATCTATGGTCTGCCCGTACTGTTGAGAATACGCCTGTGCCTGTTGCTCGGCATAACTTACATAACTGTTGAACAATTTATCATAATTTGCTTTTTCGGTTTCCGGATATGACTTAACGGCAAAATCTGCGGAATTCATTATACTGTCAAGCGCCATTGTCTCAACAATGCGGCCTTGCAGATCGTCATTGTAAGCCTGCAGGGAATCAAAACCCATTTTCTTGGCAAATTCATCGCTCTTTTCGGGATACTCGTTTACATAATTGACCTTAACCGTAAATGTGGTAAGCGCACCGTTAAGTTCGTCATTACCGTAGTCCTCCGGGAAAGTAATATCAAATACCTTTGTATCACCGACTTTTACGCCGACCAACTGATCCTCGAATCCGTCAATAAACTGTTTTGAGCCTATTGTTAAATTATAATCTTCAAATCCGTCATTATCATCGGCAGAGGTATCACCCGTAAAAATTTTACCGCTTGATTTTATCTTTCCGCTGTAAGAAATATTGGTAATATCACCGTCTGCAACTACGCCGTCTGTACGTTTGTTAAACAGGTCGTTGTTTGAAACATCGCTTTTAAAATATGAATTTTCGTAATTTGCATATGTATCGGAACTCTTGTCAATCTCAATACCCTTATATTTACCGAGGGATACATATTTTTGCATATCGTAATTGTACAATGTTCTCTTTGCCTTCTTTTTGCAGCCTGCAAAACACAGTGCCGTCAATGCCGCCAGAATAACGGCAATAATTTTTTTCATAAAAACAACTCCTTAATTTTTTGTTATTTGCCCGAGTGATACAGCCTTTAAGTAAGCATTTATAAAACCGTCTATATCGCCGTCCATAACGGCACCGATATTTCCGGATTCAAACCCTGTTCTGTGGTCCTTAGCAAGCGTATAAGGCATAAATACATATGAGCGTATTTGTGAACCCCACGCAATTTCTTTTTGTGCGCCTTTAATATCCTCAATTTTTTCAAGATGTTCCCGTTCCTTGATTTCCACAAGTTTTGATTTTAACATCTTCATTGCAACTTCCCTGTTTTGATGCTGACTGCGCTCGTTTTGACAAGCCACAACTATACCGGTGGGTATATGCGTTATGCGGATCGCGGATTCGGTCTTGTTTACGTGCTGACCGCCCGCGCCGCTTGAACGGTAGGTATCTACTTTAAGGTCCTCATCACGTATTTCAACATCAACATCATCCGTTATTTCCGGCATTACTTCAAGTGACGCAAATGATGTGTGGCGTCTGCCTGAAGAGTCGAAAGGCGAAATACGCACCAATCTGTGCACTCCGCTTTCGCTTTTTAAATAACCGTAAGCATTAACGCCCTCTATAAGCAAAACCGCACTTTTAAGTCCTGCTTCTTCACCGTCAAGAAAATCAAGCGTTTTAACCTTGAACTTATGGCGTTCCGCCCAATGCGTATACATACGCACAAGCATTTCGTTCCAATCCTGCGCTTCCGTACCGCCGGCTCCCGCATGAAAAGTAAGTATGGCATTGTTAGAGTCGTATTCTCCGGACAGCAGTGTTTCAAGCCGCTGTTCCGATAACTGCTTGGAAAAATCTTCGACAAGTTCGTTTACCTCGTCAAGCATAGAAAGGTCTTCTTCCTCGTCTGCCATATCTATAAGCGTCAGCGCATCGCTGTAAGCGTTTGTTAATTTATCATACTTTGCTATTTTATCTTTGCATCGACTTATTTTCTGCAATACTTTCTGCGAGTTTTCAACATTATCCCAAAATCCGTCAGCGGCTGTTTGCGCCTCAAGTTCGGATATTTCTTTCTTTGTACCGTCATAATCTATAGCGTCTTTTAAGTCGTTAAGTTCGTTTTCAAAACCGGTAAGTTTTAAACGTTGCTCTTCAAATTCAAGCATCGGTATTCTCCCTTTCCTTATTTTCGGATTTCAAGGCAAAGGCATACCAATTATCGCGTTTCAGTTCCTCTATAATTTCAAATCCGCTGTTAATAAAACTTTCTCTAACCTGTTGTGCCCTTACATCAATAATTCCGGATGTGATGTATATTGTATCGTCAGTCATATAGTTTTTAACGTCTCCGTTAAGACGTATTATAACATCGGCAACTATATTAGCGCAAATTATATCAAATTTTCCGCTTACCTTTTCCGCCAAATCGCCGACTTCAAAATCTGTTTTACCCGACACCGCGTTCAGTAATGCGTTTTCCTTTGCCACCTTAACCGCCGTAGGATCGATGTCGACTCCTACCGCACTGTCAGCGCCGAGCAATACCCCCGCGACCGAAAGTATGCCGCTGCCGCATCCTATATCAAGCATTGTGTCGCCTTTTTCCACATACTTTTCAAGCAATTCAAGGCAAAGCGACGTTGTCGCGTGCGTACCTGTGCCGAATGCCGCACCCGGATCTATTTTCAAAACGGCTTTTGAATCTTTATTGTCATACTTTTCCCAACTCGGACAAATAACAAGTCTGCTGCCTATGGGCGTAACCTTAAAATACTTTTTCCAGTTATCTGCCCAGTCGCTCTCGTGCAAAGTGTCCGTTTTAATTTCGTAAGCAACACCGGCAGACTCAAGCAGGTCCCCTAAAGCCTGTATACATTCCCGTACATTCTGTTCTTTTGAAATATAAAGGTGTATAACAGACGTTGTACGGTCCTTATTTATCAATTCTTCATCAATAAGGTCTATATGCGCAATGTCCCACGCCTGCTGCTCAAGATCCGAATAATCCTCGGTATACATACCGGAGCAAATTACGGAGCATATGCCTTCGGCAAGCGCGGTATCCGCGGTTTTTACTATTACAGAAATTTCAGTCCAATCCATATTAACTCTCCCAACAAAATAAACTATACCATACTTATGTGAAAAAATAAAGGCTTTTTTGTTAATTTAAAAATGTTGATTATTTGCAAAAAATATAGTAATATGTGTTTTATGGGAGTGATTATATGATTTGGCACAGTTCGGATAAAGATTCCGTTACGGCATTTTTCGGCACTGATGAAAACAGCGGCCTTTCATCGCAAAAAGCCGAAGAACTGCATGATTTATATGTCGAGCAAACCGTAAAAAGCAAGCCTTCCT
Source organism: uncultured Eubacteriales bacterium (assembly GCA_934464615.1). Lineage (GTDB taxonomy): Bacteria > Bacillota > Clostridia > Oscillospirales > Acutalibacteraceae > SIG565. The sequence goes on from CAKSKA010000003.1 coordinate 15,652, forward strand.
TTATTAAATTGCTGTCGGCACAGTTAAACAATTATATAGCGTTGATAATGATTGTTGCCGTAGCGTTTTGCATTGTAATATCTGTTGTATCAGGCAGCAAAACATGGATTTTATCTGCCGCAGTGGCGGTAATTATAGTAATTGATGCCTTGTTTAACGCGTTGCAGCAGTACACAGCCGATAAAATAAAACACGGCGTTAAATCAACAAAAAAGTCGGTTGTGAAGGTTATACGCGACGGCAAGGAAACCGAAATTGATTCGGATTATCTTGTAACGGGCGATATTATGCTGCTTAACGCAGGCGATTACATACCGGCAGACGCCAGACTTTTGCAGACTGCAAATTTCAGGTGTGACGAATATATACTGACGGGTGAAACCGTCGATGTTGAAAAGGACGCCTACAGCACATTTGAGGATATTGCCCCGCTGTCCCACAGACGTAATATGGTTTTTGAAGGCTGCAGCGTAATGCACGGCAGCGCAAAAGCAATTGTAACGGATACGGGCACGAATACCGAATATGCAAAATCATTAAAACTTAAAAAGGCATCAAGCAATAACGACAGCGCATATAAATCGGTTGTAAATCTTATTAACAAATATTCCGTAATAATTTCCTGCGTAACTGCTTTCATCATATTTTTACTTACGGTACTTTTTAACCTGCAGCAATCGGAAATGTCCTTTTCCGGCCTTGTGGCAAATTCGTTCGCGGATTCCCTTGCGGTAGTTTTGGCAGCCGTACCCGAAGCCTTGCCGGCAACCATATCGGTAATACTTTGGGCAGCCATAAAAAAATTGCAGCGCAACGGTAATTTAATACTTAAAACGTCCACATTGCAAAATGCCGCAAATATTTCGGTAATTTGTGCGGACAAGACCGGCGTTTTAACCCCCGACAATATGTGTGTAGCCAAGGTTTTCGACGGCAAAAGTATATGCGATACGGAAAGCGAAGAGCCCTCCGACACTGCTAAGGCGGTTGTAAAAATGGCAATGATATGCGGAAATTCGCTTGATTACTCCGATTCTTCCTCGGAAACCGTAGAGGATTCGTCCGCCGCCGCGCTTGCGGATTTTTGCCGCAGTTTTGACAGTGTAAGCGTGGACGAATGTAAAAATATGTATCCCATGCTGGCGTCCGTGCCGTTTGATAACGAACACAGAATGATAACAACCGTTAATATGATAAACGGCAAATATTTTGTAATTTCAAAAGGTTCCCCTGCGTCACTTTTAAAATGTTGCGTAAACAGCAGTGATAAGCTGAACGAAATTGCCGAAAATTTGGCTGATGACGCTTTGCGTGTTATTGCGGTGGGAATTAAGGAAATTGAATCCGTACCCGCAATACCCGGTGCGGCGGAACTTGAAAGCGGATTATCTCTGCTTGGTTTTATAGGACTGAGCGATACACCCGACGCCGAAACCGTAAAGACGGTTGAAGAATGTAAAAACGCCGGAATACGCACCGTAATGATTACGGGCGACGCACTGCCCACGGCGCGTGCGGTGGCAAGAAGAATAGGAATTCTTCCGGATAATATGAACTCGGTAACCGGCAAACAAATTGAAGAAATGAGCGACGCCGAACTTGATTTGAAAGTAAATTCGTACTCGGTATTTGCAAGGGTTTCCCCGACAGACAGGTACAGGATAGTACGGGCACTGCAGCACAATAACGAAACCGTTGCAGTAACCGGCAGCCGCAATTCCGATGCACCGGTACTACGCAAAGCAAACGTAGGATTTTCGCCTGACAGCAATGTAAGCGATGTTGTGTGCAATGCCGCAGATGTTACATCCCAAAAACTGACGCTTAAAAATATTTCGGACGTAATCAAAGCCGCAAAAAGTACATACTTTAATGTGCGGCGCGTTATATATTATTTTTTAAGCTGCAATATAGGCGAATTGTTGGCATTTTTCCTTTGTACGCTGTTTTTCGGCAAGCCTATGCTGCTTGCGGCACAATTACTTTGGATTAATCTTATAACGGATATTTTGCCGTCTTTGTCGGTTGGTCTTTCCCCCACTGATGAAAACGCGGCACATATACGTCCGCAGCAATACAAAAAAATATTTAATCTGCGCAGTGTCATTTCAATAGGTATTCAGTCAATATTCCTTTGCATTTTTTCACTTGTCGCATACAAAACAGGCTGCCGTATTTCAATAGAGTGCGGACGCACAATGGCACTGGGCATATTCGGATTTGCGGAGATACTCCACATACTGCCGAGTTACAGTGACAAGTTGATTATCAACACCGATTTACGCAGACAAAAAACAGTGTTAATAAATGTGGCAGCGTCTGTATTGCTTATGTTGGGCGTTATGCTGTTGCCGATAAAATCCGTTCTGGGACTTACAGATTTAACCGGCGGACAATGGACAACGATAATATTAATGTCGGTAATTCTGGCTTTAATAGATGAATTAATTAAAATCGGTTTTTACCTGTATAAAAAGTTTTCTAAATAATTGAACAAAAAACGGACTGCCTTTTGCAGTCCGTTTTTTATATATTCTCTATTGCCTCGCCTAAGGTTTTAACTCCTATTATTTCAATGCCGTCGGGCACGTTCAGTCCCTTAATATTTGACCGCGGCATTATACAGCGCTTAAAGCCCAGCCGTGCCGCCTCATTTATACGCGATGTCACACGGGACACAGCTCTGATTTCGCCTGAAAGTCCTATTTCGCCGAAGCAAACCGTTTCGTCATCAATAGGCCTGTCCCTTAATGACGACACCAAAGACAAAGCAACCGCCAAATCAGCCGCAGGCTCTTCAAGCCGCAGTCCGCCCACTATATTAACATAGGCGTCCAAATTTGAAAAATAGAGTCCCTGCCGTTTTTCAAGCACAGCCAATATAAGATTAAGCCTGTTATAATCAAATCCGGCAGACATACGTCTGGGATTGCCGAAACCGGTGGATGTAACCAAACCCTGAACATCGGCAAGAATCGGTCTTGTTCCCTCAATAACGCAGGTAATGCACGCACCCGAGACATTTTTAATTCTGCCCGACAACAGCATTGCCGAAGGATTTTCAACCTGATAAAGTCCTGCATCGCGCATTTCAAAAACGCCTATTTCGTTTGTTGAGCCGAATCGGTTTTTTATAGCGCGTAAAATTCTGTAAGACTGATTTTTCTCACCCTCAAAATACAAAACGGTGTCCACAATATGCTCAAGTATTTTAGGACCGGCAATATCTCCGCCTTTATTGACATGTCCCACAATAAACACCGGTATATCGAGCGTTTTGCCTGTATTAAGCAACATTTTTGTCGATTCCCTTACCTGTACAATGCTTCCGGTTGAAGCGGACAGTTCCGACAGGTTCATAGTCTGTATTGAATCTATCATTACAATGTCAGGCTTTTCCGTCTTTATAAATTCGCAAATCACTTCAACGTCGGTATTTGCCATAACAAGCATATTTTGATTTTTAACACCGAGGCGGTCGGCACGCAGTTTTATCTGCACGGCGGATTCTTCGCCCGACACATAAAGAATTTTCAAGTTATCAAGCGCATTGCATATTTGTAAAAGTATAGTGGATTTTCCGATACCGGGATCCCCGCTCAACAATACGACAGAGCCTTTGACAATTCCGCCGCCGAGCACCCTGTCAAGTTCGGTCATTCCAGTAACAAACCTGTGTTCGTCCTTAACGGGTATGTCGTCAAGGTGATGTGCGGAAAATTCCGCCGAAACGTTTACCGCAGCAGCCTTGTTCTCTTTTTTGGGAGCAACCATTTGTTCTTCAAACGTGTTCCATTCTCCGCACTGCGGACACTTCCCTGCCCATTTAATGCTTTCGTATCCGCATGAATTGCATACAAAAACCGTTTTTACGGATTTTGCCATAATCTCACTTCCCGTAATTAATTAACCGTATTAAAATAATCGTTTATTCCGCAATAAATACTAAATGCCAACTGCTTTTGGTATTCCTGCGTTTTAAGCAGTTCAAGTTCCCGTGAATTGCTTATAAATCCGCATTCCACAATAACAGCCGGTATCTTTGCGTTATACAAAAGATAGGTGCTTTTTGTACCGGGTTTTATAACTCTTTCGTTATCGGGCGAAATATGCGTTTTAAAACTCTGCTGTATGCAGTTGCCCAGCACCATACTGTTGCTGTTGTTTTTGGAATAAAAAACCTGCGCGCCTATAGCAGACGACGCCGTAAATTTATTTAAATGCACGCTGACAAAAACGGATTGCGGATATTTTTCCATAAGCGACAGTCTGTTTTTTAAATCGCTGACCTTACGTTTTTGTATAGCTGCGGCTGTATTATCCTCGGTGCCTGTGTCGGTCGTGCGCGTCATTATAACATCATACCCGTTATACTTTAACATATCGCACAGCGTTAAAGCAATTTTAAGGTTTATATCCTTTTCAACAGTACCGTCGCGCGCAACGGCGCCGCCGTCAAAACCGCCGTGGCCGGCGTCGATTATAACGGTAGTCTTTTCCTTGGCAACCGACGAAGAATTTGCATATTTGTAAATGCCCGCAGGCACAGCGCTTAAAAAAGCAACGCAAAGCACCGCAGCTATTGCAAGCGCTGCCGTCGCACGTCTGTTAAGCATAAAATCACTCCCCATACAGTTTAAAATATGTTTTTAAACTGTATGGTAGAACAATTATAAACAGCATAAAAGTATAATTTATTATAAACTAAAGCATTTTAATTTTCAAGATTTAAAAAATCCTCCGCGGATATATCCGCGGAGGATTGGTATAAATATAACTACATATTGCCGTTTATGGCAGAAGCCCAACCGTTAAGCCAGTCAACATTGTTGTCGCCGGACTCCGTAAAAGTTGATGCAACAGTATCCGAACTTTCAATTTCCACAACAATTACTTCCGGTTTATCATATTTTTTCATATTGCCGCCTCCTACTGTTTTGCTGCAGAACGGTACGAAATATAACTGTTTTTAGAACCTTTACCGTCGATGCCGTAATTGTAATGTGTTTTATACTGTTCCATCTTTATGGATTTTTCGCAATTAAGTTTATTGTAAAGTGCAAACAATCCCTGTGTGGGTGCGGTGTAATCCGAAAGTCCGCCTGTGATCGCTACTTTAAGGTCGGTATGTCCGCTTTTATTGATATAATCGGCAGCACCAACCGAGCTGAACAGCATATGCGTTGACGCACGGCTTACGGACGGCATAAAGTTAGAACTGTTATAACCGTATTCGTTTCCGCCGACAGAACACATCCATACGATCTTAAGCGTAGCGTTGCTTACATCACTGTCAAGTGCGGCCATGGAAACAGACTGCCAAGCACCCATTGATTCACCGGATACGGATATATTTTTGCCGGCCGTATTGTATGCCGGAAGCATTTTAGCAAACTGGAGTGCAACATAGTCGCGCTTTAAAATACCGTACTGGTAAAGCTGCTTGTAATCGGTTGTACTGTTTTCAAGATCCCCGCCGACTATGCAATATAATACGCCTCCGTTTTCGGGTGTCACTGAGTTAAGGGTATTAATATAATCGGGATTGCTTATTGCTTTGTAATTTTCAAATCCGTGGGAATTCATCCTTACGGCAATGTTGTTTCCTGCGGAATAAGTAATATTACCGTTGCCGTTGCCGTAACCCTGATATTCTCCTTTTATACCGAGAGAACCGTCAGCAGCGTTTATGGGTATTATAAGACTTCCCGTGGAGGGACGTAAATTGTACGCCGGCTGACCAACCGCTTCCGCTTGCTGTGCGTATTTTGCATCACTGAACAGGTTATCACTGCCTGTAGATGTTGTACCGATAACCGAATCTGTTGCAAGGCGGAAATCAACAAATACGTCCGTTGCGGAAACTTTCACGACATTCAAATATACAAGGCCGTTTTCGTACTTATCGTTTACCTGCGGGTTTGTAGTAATTTTATTCCAATATTCTGTAAAATTACTGTCATTGTCAATTGCCGACTTAATATTGTTAACCGGAGCCGAAAAAGCATCTATCATTTCAGGGTAAATCTTTGCGGTATCATCATACGATAATACGTTTTGTTCAATCATTACCTCTTTAATGTTACTGTAATCGGCAACAACGGTTGTATCGTAATACTTAATATCTCCACCCGGCATATTAATGGCATTACCGTTAACATCAAGCAAATAAATGCGTAACCTTACCGTACCGGCTGTCTTCATCTGCGTTGTAATCTTAAATATTCTGTCTGTAATTACGCCGGACTTCACCAGTGTTGAATTTGCGGCGGTCCTTGCTTCGTCGCCGTAAAGATTTTCGTCAGGTTTGTCTTTATACAGTTCGTATTTTACATTGTAAAGTCCATTTACCTCGTATTTAAAGGTAATATCTTCGTTTACATTGTAACTTACCGCATCGGTGAGGGTGCTGTTGTCCAAATCGTTTACGGCACCGCCTGTTATAATATCTTCATAATGACCGGTAGTAAAAGTAGGATACGCAAGTTCCATAACCTCATCATAAGATATTGTCTTTTCATCGGTATAAATAAATCCTGTTTTTCCGGTATCTTTTTCTATGTATTTAAGATATGTTACCGCGGTAATACGTGTTGACAGCATATCGGCAGGGATATCCTGCAATACCGCAGAAACCTGTGAATATGCTTCATTTGCAGTTGTATACTTTGAGATCGGCAGATTTACCGCTTTGTACTTACCGAATGTCATCTCGCTGCCGGTAACATCAAAGTCTTTATCGGTTATTTTAAGTTTCTTACCGTTTGTAAGCGCTTCCGGTATAATAAGTGCGCCCACAGCGGTAAAGTTTACTGCTGTACCGTCAGACAAATATTTATCCGATGTATCAAGTGTTACGGTACCGTCAGCGTTTTTCTTAATCTGCGGTACGGCCGAAACAAACTTTATACCTGCTTTAACACCGTTCTCGGCATTTTCCGGACGTATGGTGGCACCCAACATATACGCACTTGCCTCAACCTCGTTTTCCGAAGCTGCAAAAGAAGCGTACGCATACATATCCGATACGCGAACGACCTGTACAGTATAAATATGTCCGGTCTCGTCAATCGTTACATTATTATTTTCAACGCCGTTTTCTTTAAGTTTAAATGTGCCGGGTACGTAAGTGTTTGAAAGCGTAAACACATATTTACCGTCCGCAAGCGGCTTAACGGTTATGCCGTCATCCGCAAACTTTGTAACGGCAACTGTAGAATTGCTGCCGCTTTGTGCAATTGTTACATTAACCGTAACCGAAGCGCCGTTATATTCACCGGTAAGCGTAACTTCGCCTGTTTTATAAGCAAACAGATAATTATCGGTAAATTCATACGCACCGGCATCAGATGAGCTTGCAGTCCAACTGATTTCCTCACCGCGTACCTGATTATCACCTACTGTAAACAATAAAGAGCCGACATTAAATTTAGTATTGGCAGCTATTGTCGCTGATGTACCCGTAAATTCATCCAATGCAACAAACGTGTTACCGTTAGCGGCGGCATATGCCTGTGCGGTAGAACCTGTATAACCGTATATTACCGCGCCGCTGTTAATAGCATTGCTTTCAATGCTGCAGTCTTTGCTGTAAATATAAATACTTTCAAGTTTCGGGAAATTATCATTTCCTATTCTCGTTACGGATTCGGGTATAGACATTGTTTTGAGTGATACACAACCTGCGAACACCTGATAATCTATAACTCTGACACCGTTTTGCAAAGTTACATTGCTAAGGTTGCCGCAATTTTGGAAAGCAGCACCGTATATGATTCCGACATTGCCCGGTACTGTAATTTCACTTAAATTAATACAATTTTGGAAAGCAAAATAACCTATTTCCGTCAGACTGTCGTTAAGTTCAACCTTATTTAAACTGTAGCAATTCTGGAACATTGCATAGGACACAATATTCATCTTTGCAGGTGCCTTAAATTCCGTTAAAGAAGCTGCATTACGGAATGTGCCGCCATTATCTACCTTGGTAACGGTATCGGGCAGAATCACTTTTTCAAGGCTTTCTGAATATTCAATTGAGGTGTTTTTCTTTCTCGAAAACAAATCACTTCTTAAGAGTGTTATATCCGTGTTTGAAAAATCTATGTAACTTAAATATTTATTTACATTTGCATCCGTAATTGCCAGCGAAGTATCACCAGAAACATTAGCGGTAGTGGTTGTACTGTCGCTGCCTAAACCGGTTATTTTAATTCCGTCTATTACGGACGGTACGGTAAGTTTATTGCCGTATACTGTTTTTCCGTCAGCGATTATAATCGCGTTAAGCCTACCTGTATTATTGCTTACGGAATATGTGTAAGATCCTTCAATTTCGATATAAGGATCATTATATGATTCGTCTTCCACTTCATCAACGCGCTTTAAAGTAAGAACCGAATCATTAACATTTGTAAGCGTTACCTTAAAGTCGAGCACGGAAGTACGGTTTCCGTTATCCCAAGCGCGTGTATCCTCGTAAATTACAAAACCTACAGCGCCCTTTGCCTCGGCCGAAGCCGCAGTTGCGGTATCCGAAACCGCAGGTGTCGAATATGTTGCCGTTCCACCGTTGAATTCGAGCGTATACTCACGAATTATCGGTGTTGTACAAGGCCTCTGCGCTCCCTCAACGAACATATTTCTAACCCACGGAGAATCTGTTGCCGTAGAATATGCGGCAGAGTCTGCACGCTTGTTCGAATTTCCGGAAGTGGTAATACAGTAAAGTCCCGGGATGTTTTGGCTGCCGGTAGCCGAGCAGTAGTTGGCAGCACCGGTAATGCCGAAGCCTGTAACCGCTGCGCCGTTAAGCGACAAATTATAATCAGAATCGTAATTATTTACTCGTCCTACAAGGCCTACAACACCCATTGAACCGGGTGCCATTTTAAACGTAGCCGTAATTTTGTAGTTTGATAAAGACGATACTATATCGTTCTGTAACAGTGTGTAACCGAAAATATTTTTACCAAACGCACCGGATTCGCCCTTTGCGGTCATGGCATCGCGTACAGCAGCAGTTGTAAAGGGTGCAAATCCGTTATAGCCTAATTTATCGGCATAGTTTACAGCGCCTGTTAAATCTTCTGTATACAAATCACCGAAATAATTTGCAACTTTATTGGAATCCGCCTTACCGTTGAAGAAAACAGATGTCTGCCAATCATTCTCGTAAGTTCTTGCTTTATAACCGCCGTTGCCATCGGATTCATAAAGTGAACGGAAATCATTTTCGTAAACGACATATTCGGTATCTCCGGGATTTTTAACTATTACGTACAAAGTTCCGGTTACGGTTTCATCAGACTTTAATTTTGCATCAAGTACATATGCGCCTTTTTTGTTTGCAATAATCTCGTCACCGCTAACGGTAATACCGTCGTCAGCGCTTGTAAATGCAACCTCATTACCTCTGTAAGTGCTGTCCCCGAGTTGAATCAAAAACTCGGAGGTATTTACCTTATATCCTGCAGTCATAGGTATATACGGATTATTGCCGTTAACCGCATATATTTCAAAAGGCACCGAAGCCGGCATATCATTTGCACTGTTTACATTCAGCTTTACCGCAAAATAGGAAACCAAACTTACTCGGCGTCCGGAAACAATACCTACCGTACCTCTGCCGGTACCTAAAGATTCAATACTGTTTTTATATTCTTCATAAGCATAGTCACCTGTTGTAAATTTGCTTTCGTCAGGTTCATTATAAAGACAGGAAAAATTAAGATAGCCTATGCCGTTTGCCGATGTCGAATCAAACACGGTATTTCCGTCAATAGAGTATTTTATATCAACGCCGTCAACCGTTACGGAAATGCGGCGTTTTACCGACTTATCGGGATATATTCTGAATTCGCTTGTCTTTTCTGTCAGAGATGTAAGCGCATCGTCCTTTGTAAACGAATCGTATGAGTGCAATGTGGTAAGTCTTACAACCGAACCGTCATTACTGCTCATAAAAATATTATTGCTTCCGGATTTTGCGGTTATATTAAGTCCGCCGTAATTGCGCAAACGCAAAAACATTGCGGTGTTGCCCTCCGGCAACAGTGCTTCGCCTGCGGTAGCATCGTAAAGTATATTACCCCTTACCATAAATCCGAAGTTACCGCAGTCCTTATTAAGTTCATCATTATAAGGTATTACATCGGCCTCAACCGTATAATCGGCAAAATACTTAAGTATATCACTCTTATAAAAGACAGCATTTTGACCGTAGTTCATAGTCCATCTGCCTGTGCCGCCTGTAAACAATCCGCTGTCGCTTGCCGCATACTGATTATTGTCAACCGAATCAACCTTTAAGTACTGTTCGTTTATAAAGTATTGATCCTGTATACCGTTTGCAGTGCGCGGATCGGCTATAATCCAATTATCCGCATTAAAATCGGTAGTCGTTAAACCGGGATTTTCAAGGTAAAAATTATAGTCATCCTGCGTGTTGACCATAACAAACACCTTATAATCCTTGCCGCCGTAAGCGGCATTAAGTTTGTAGGTGCCTAACGATAATGCGGCAACGGTTTTGGCACTTGCGTCCAATATAATACCGGCCGGATTTTCGTTATCCGCATCAACAGACCATGTTACAGACTTGCCTGTTACAAATTCCCCGTTCTGTTCAAACTGAAATTCCATATTCTTTAAATCCACTTTAGTGTTTAAAAACATAGGAATTGCGGGCGAGCCGTATGTAACGCTGTATGTTTCGGCATTATCGGCAAAAACGGAAAATGTCGTCACGATCGAGCACATTACAATCGCCACCGCAAGAACGGCGGAAATTATTTTGGCGGTTGCCTTTTTCATAAAAAATCCTCCCTGTAATAATTTGTCCAATTTTGCAAATTGCGCAAACAATATATATCTGCTTCAATTATATTTATAATATTACAAAACAAATTTTCAGTCAATAAAGCAACCCGTTTTGGTTAAATTTACAACCCTAAAAGGAAAATTTACGGTATAAAATTAAACAGCAGGGTGTGCTTTTACCCTGCCGTTTAAAAAACCTATTTAGTTATTTTATTAAGCAATGTTGTAACAAGAATAATCAGCAGCATTACTATCATAATGCCTATCATTCCCTTTGCCATATACGGCAGATTATTAACAAAATTTACAGGCAGAAATTCAAGAAACATAAATACACCTCATCCAAAGAATTTTAAAATCAAACCGCCGGCAATAACGGATGCTATCTGACCGGACACATTAACCGCAGTTGAATGCATAAGCAAAAAGTTCTGGTTATCTTCTTTAAGTCCCATTTTATGCACTACCCTGCCGGACATCGGAAATGCGGAAATTCCGGCAGCGCCAATCATGGGGTTTACTTTTTCCTTTAAGAACAGGTTTAAAAACTTTGCAAACAGTACGCCGCCGGCAGTATCAAAAATAAATGCAACAAGGCCGAGGACTATTATAATAAGTGTCTCCTTTTTCAAAAACGTACTGTACTGCATACGCGATGCAATGGTAATTCCAAGCAGAAGCGTAATAAGGTTTGCCAAAACTTTTTGCGCCGTTTCGGACAGCGAATTTAAAACTCCGCACTCGCGTATTAAATTACCGAACATTAAAAATCCCACAAGCGCTACGGAATCCGGCGCTATCAATCCCGCAATAACCGTAGTAATTATAGGAAACAGAATTTTAGTTGTTTTGGAAACGCTTTGCGGATGGTAAGGCATACGTATAAGCCGTTCTTTTTTTGTTGTAAGCAGTTTAATTACGGGCGGTTGAATAATAGGCACCAAAGCCATATAAGAATATGCCGCCACCATTATTGCGCCGAGATACTTTGAACCGAGAGACTGCGCGACAACTATGGATGTCGGTCCGTCCGCAGCGCCTATAACCGCAATGGAAGCGGCGTCGTTAATATCAAAAAACATTGAAGCGGTGCAAAGGGTAAAGAAAATTCCGAACTGCGCCGCGGCACCGAAAATCATTAACTTCGGATTTGCAAGCAACGGACCGAAATCAATCATAGCGCCTATGCCTATAAACAGTATAAGCGGAAACAACTCGTTACTTATGCCGCCGTTGTAAAGAACATCCAGCGGGCCTATTTTACCGTCCTGCGTAATTGCACCGGACAGCGGCAGGTTTACAAGTATTGCGCCGAAACCTATTGGCAACAAAAGCGACGGTTCCATATCCTTTTTGATTGCCAAAAAAATAAGCAAACCGCCTATTGCCCACATAATCAGCATACGCCAATCAAAATTTTCCAAAATGTTGGAATACAAAAAACTTAAAAATTCCATTATAACCCTCCTAAAATACAAAAAAGGCCCTTATTGCATAGTAAACCTATGCAATAAGAGTCTTACCGTTTAATACACCGCGGGTAAAAATACCGTACTGACGCTGAGTGTAACGGCTTACCGCCGGTTACTCCCCCTTAATGCTGTTATAATATTACACCTGAATGTTTTAAAAATCAAGTACTATTTTGCATATGCTTTATAAATATTAATATGGTCGAAAACGCTTTTCCAAAATCCGTGTGCCTTTGCCGTAACAAATATATAATCATTGCCGTTTTGCGATGTGCCGAAACTTGCAATACAATTTCCCGCTTCGCTTGTAAATCCCGTCTTGCCTGCGGTAATTACCGCACTTTCAGGCTCGTCGCCTTTCATCCTGCTGAAAAGCGTACTTGTAAGCAATATGCCCTGCGGATGCTTTGAAGTTTTGGTTGTTGTATATTGGTAAGTGCTTAAAACCTCTTTACAGGCGGAATTTTGCATAGCCGTATTAAGTATTACCGCCATATCCTTAACGGTGCAGTAATGGTTTTCGTCGTGCAGTCCGCTTGTGTTGCAGAAATGTGCGGAATCAAGTCCCAATTCCTCCGCTTTACGATTCATAAGTTCAACAAATTTATCCTCGCTTCCGGCAACATAAACTGCAAGCGCCGCAGTTGCATCCGCACCCGACGGCAAGACGGCACCGTACAGCAAATCCCGTACGGGTACGCTCTCCCCGGGTGAAAATCCTGCCATTGAGGCGCCTGCAATGTAAGCGGGATCAATCAACTCGCTTGTAAAAGTAAATGTATCGTCAAAATTTTTAATGTTTTCCACCGCCACAAGCAATGTAAGCACTTTGGTAAGCGATGCAGGATAAATCTTTGTATCACTGTTTTTTTCGGCTACAACCGTATTATCCGAAACACGTACAAGTACCGCATATTCGCTGTCGATTTCGTTTGTAAGCGTTACGGTATCCGGTACGTTTTGGGCGTAACCCTGCACCGCTTTATCTGCGGCATCATCAGGTACCGTATCCGTAACAGGCGGCTGCGGTGTTAAAGTGTTTTGCTTATCCGCTTTCGTGTTCTTGTGTATTAATGCCGCACAAACCGTTACCGCAATTGCCGCAACCAACAGCAAAACGGCAGTCCGTCTGATTACAAACTTTGCCTTTAAACGCCGCTTTTTATATCTTGGCTTACGCCCGTGTTCACCGCTTGGTATTTCGGTTTTCTGCTGTACATTTTCATTCCGTATATATTTTTGCTCATACATACGAAAAAATTCCTCATTATATTTATTATCCATCTTTATCCCCGAATTGCTTTAACTATACAAAAAGTTCAAAATTACCGTCGTATATTGCGGTACGCGTAACCGAGCAAAACGGCAGTTTAATACCCGTATCGCTTTCAAAAGCCGACAAAATCAACTGCGGATTTACGTTGCCGTTATTCCCTGCCGGCAGTGTTAAGCAAAGCTGCACGTTGCCGTCGACTACAGTAACATTTTTCTTTATTATACTGTCGGCAAGGTCTATTTGTTTCATCTCGCCCTTTTTGTTTTTCTTTTGTGTGATTATATGCTCACGCTGCAAAAACCGTGAAATATCCTCGGCATACCCGTCACCGCCGTCAAATAATATTTCAAAATCGGCAAATGCAATATCGCTGACTTTTTTTATAGGTTCTGCGGCGGATACTATTACTATACTGTCGGGAACAACATTTTTAAGTTCTTTTACAACATCATCAGGTGAATAACCGTCATCGGTGATTTTCAAATCCATTGCTTCGTAATCGCTTTCAAATCCGAGTGACAGCGGAAGTGCAAATGCAATGTAGAGTCTTGAGTTAAACCCCTGTGTATACCATACCGGTATATTCGTCTTGCGTATTACGCGCGTCATAAATCTGTTCATATCAAGGTGGGATACAAACCGCATATTCGATTTCTTTTTATATATTATTCTTACGTTTTTCAAAACAAACACCTACCGAAAAGCACGAAGCTCCGCAGCCTGCACATTTCTGACGGCAGTTAGGTGTAGTTTCGGCAGAATGTGCGGCAATATTCTCTTTAATTAAAAAGTCTTTGGTAATGCAATAATCAAGATGATCCCACGGCATAACTTCGCTGTATGGGCGTGTCCTGTTCGCGTAAAATGCCGGATCAATATTACAATCCCTGAAAGCTTCAAGCCAATTTTCCAAACTGAAACACTCGTCCCAACCGTCAAATTTGCAGCCTTTTTCAAGCGCCTTTTCAAGCACCGCGCCAAGCCGTCTGTCGCCGCGTGCAAACACGCCTTCCAAAAAACTTACGGAGGATTCATGCCAACTTAAACTTATTTTTTTGGTTGTAACGCTCTCCCTTAATACTTTTTGTCTGCGTAAAATTTCATCTTTGGTTATTTGCGGTTCAAACTGAAACGGTGTAAACGGTTTCGGCACAAATGACGAAACGCTGATTGATACATTGACTCCTTTGCCTTTCGGTTTATTCGGCATACCGTAAAATTCATTCACAATTTTTTGTCCGAGAATCGTAATTCCCCTTAAATCATCATCTGTTTCGGTCGGCAGTCCCAACATAAAATAGAGTTTTACCGATGTATACCCTTCCTCAAATGCCATACGGCATGTGCGCAGTATTTCCTCTTCGGTTATATTTTTATTTATTACATCACGCAGCCTTTGCGTACCGGCCTCGGGTGCAAATGTAAGCCCGCTTTTCCTTACATGATTAATTTTTTCAATTAGCTCTTTAGAAAAATTATCTATTCTAAGCGACGGCAGCGACAGGCTTACATGTTCCTTTTCGCTCCAATCAAGCATTTTTTCAAGCAATGGCTCAAGCTGTGTGTAATCGCTTGTACTGAGCGATGAAACTGAAAGTTCGTCATATCCCGTATTTTTACAAAGCGTATGCGCCTGTTCATTAATTACATCGGGACTTTTTTCCCTGACAGGCCGATAAATATATCCTGCCTGACAAAACCTGCAGCCGCGTATACATCCGCGGAAAATTTCCTGCACGGCGCGGTCATGCACAATTTCAATATAAGGCACCGGAAAATTTTTGGGATAATAAGACTTGTCCATATCACGCATTATGCGTTTTTTAACGGTTTTGGGAACATCGCTGTATTTAGGGGTAACAGAGGCTACGGTATTGTCGTCGTTATACGACACATCATAAAGCGACGGCACATAAACGCCTTCGATTTTTGCCGCCTCACGCAAAAATGCCTGCTTGTCCCCGTTTTTGCCGTATTTTTTATACAAATCAATAACTTCAAGGTCAACTTCTTCGCCGTCGCCCAAAAAGAAAATATCAATAAAATCCGCAAGCGGCTCCGGATTACAGGCACACGGTCCGCCGGCAACAACAAGCGGTGTCATACTGTGCCTGTCGCGGCTTCTAAGCGGCACACATGACAGCCGCAGCATATTCAATACGTTTGTATAACTCATTTCGTACTGCAAAGTAAAGCCTATAAAATCAAAATCCTTAACAGGATCACGGCTTTCAAGTGCAAAAAGAGGAATATAGTTTTCAAGCATTATCTGCTCAAAATCTATCCACGGTGCAAAAACGCGCTCGCACCATATATCTTCCCTTTCGTTAAAAAGCGAATAAAGGATTTTTATTCCGAGGTGCGACATACCTATTTCGTAAGTATCCGGAAAACAAAAGGCAAAACGCACATCAACACTGTTTTTATCTTTTACAACGCTTCCCATTTCCCCACCGGAATATCTGCCCGGTTTTTGCGCGGAAAGCATAAAATTTTCGAGTTTACGGTTATCCATAATACACTCCGGCTATAATTTTCATAATACATTAATGATAACCGAATTTACGCACGGTTGCAACTATAATTTTATAATTACGCAAATAAGTATATAAATTGCCGCCACAATAAAGCCCCGGTTTATATTTCCGGTTGCCGTAAGCAAAACGCTCGCAATAATAAGTACGGCACACGTCAGCACAGAACTTATATTAAGTGCCTGTTTTGCTTTTTGCACACTTTTCTTTTCAAATATGCAGTAAAGTATGCTTCCGCCGTCAAGCCCCTTTGCCGGTAAAAGATTGTAAAGTCCTGTTATAAGATTTACCGCGGCAAAAACCAAGGTACTGCCCTTGGGATGAAAAACATAATCGGCATAAAACACAAAAAACAGCAGCAAATTTGCAAGCGGACCGCACAGCAATATAATAATTTCGTGTGTGCTTTTTACCGTCGGTTTTTTTACTATACGCACGCTGCCCGCAATAAGGTTTACTTCGCTCGGTGCTTCATCCGCAGCCCACATTGCAAAAAGATGCGCCGCCTCGTGTATGGCTGCGGCAATAATTACAGGCAGTGCGTATGTGCTGCGGTCGGTAGCAATAACAAGCACAATAATTGCAGCAAATATAAAGGATACCGTTATTTTGGTACCGAACAGTTTAAATGTCATATCTTTTACTTTATATCAAGCAGCCATTTGGGATCCACATTAATGCCGTTAATAATAATTTCAAAATGCAGATGCGGTCCGGTCGACTGTCCCGTTGAACCCACAAGGGCAATTTTTTCGCCCACATTAACTGTATCACCCTTGGTCTTAAGCAATTTGCTGCAATGTGCATAAAGCGTTTTCAGTCCGTTTCCGTGGTCGACTATAAGGTAATTTCCGTACGTCGGACTGTTTGCGGAATATACAACACTGCCGTTTGCCGCCGCATATACAGGGGAACCCGATTCCGTTGCCATATCAAGTCCTTTGTGCTTTTCTTTGGCAAATGTTACGGGGTTTTCCCTGTCGCCGAATCCGCTTGTAAGCGTAGCGGAATCTACCGGTGTAAATAAAGAATTACTGCCGACTGTTTTTGATTTAGGTATTATTACTGTTTTTGTATCGCCGATAGCCGCTGTATTGACAACCTGCGGCGAATCAGTCTGTGCGCTGTCGGAAGCCGGTAAATCGTAATCGTTTTTAATTACATCGTCTACCGAGGTTTCCGCCCCGAAATGTAAAATATACCAATCCATTACTTTGGAATATGTATTGCCGCCGATAAAACGCACCACGGTAAGACCTATTATAATTACGGTTATAACGGTAAGCTGAAGTACAAAAACATTAAATTTAGGACCGAACTTTCTTTTTAGTAAATTCTGCATTTTTATCACCGTTAAAATATATGTAAAAGCGCCTTGAAATATTAAAGATTGATTAAAACCTATTTGTATGATAAAATATCAGCATAAAGTTTTTAAGGTGATTTTATGCCGTTTTTACCCATTACAAAAGAAGAAATGTTAAAATGCGGGTTTGACACTCCGGATATAGTTATTGTCACGGGCGATGCATATGTCGATCACCCCAGTTTCGGTACCGCTATAATTTCACGCGTGCTGGAACACGCCGGTTATAACGTCTGCATTATATCGCAGCCCAAAAGCGATGCCGACTATATGATATTCGGCCGTCCCAAACTTGCTTTCTATGTTAACGGCGGTAATATCGACTCTATGGTTGCACATTATACCGCCGCAAAAAAACGCAGAAGCGACGATGCTTACACAGCCGGCGGAAAATCCGGTGCCAGACCTGACCGTGCCGTAATTGTTTATTGTAAAAATTTGCGCAGACTGTACGGAGACATACCGATTGCGATAGGCGGTCTTGAAGCGTCCCTCAGGCGTTTTGCACATTACGATTATTGGGACGATAAAGTAAGGCCTTCTGTTCTTATTGATTCCGATGCAGACCTGCTTATGTACGGTATGGGTGAAAAGCATTGTGTTGAAATTGCCGACAGGCTTAAAATCGGAGAACCGATAAACACAATTACCGATATTTTAGGCACGTGTTTTAAAGTAAAAGCCGATGAGTATACACCGCGCAAATGCGCCGAATGTCCGTCATACGATATTGTAAAGGAAAACAGCGATTCGGGCAAACGTCAATATGCCGTATCCTGCCGCATACAGCAACAGGAACACGACGCCGTATCCGGAAAATCCGTAATACAAAGGCACGGCGAATTTATTGTTGTGCAAAATCCGCCTATGCCGCCGCTTACAACACAGGAAATGGACGCGGTGTATTCACTGCCGTTTATGCGTGATTACCACCCGAGTTATAAAGAAAAGGGCGGCGTTCCCGGTATAGAGGAAGTAAAATTTTCGCTTGTACACAATCGTGGCTGTTACGGTGCCTGCAACTTTTGTTCCATTGCATATCACCAAGGCAGAAGTATTTCGGTGCGCAGTCATAATTCCGTAATTAAGGAAGCAGAAAAACTTACCGAAATGCCGGATTTTAAGGGCTATATACACGATGTAGGCGGGCCCACGGCAAATTTCAGGGCACCTTCGTGCGATGCACAGGCTAAGCGCGGACTTTGCCCGGATAAAAAGTGTCTGGCACCGAAAATCTGTCCGGCGGTTAAAGTAGACCACAGCGATTATCTTGAGCTTTTAAGAAAACTACGCAGATTGCCGAAAATTAAAAAGGTATTTATACGTTCCGGAATACGTTTTGATTACCTTATAGCCGACCGTGATGAATCATTCTTTAAGGAACTTGTGGAGCACCACATAAGCGGACAGTTGAAAGTTGCACCGGAGCATTGCTCGGACAATGTTTTAAAACGTATGGGAAAACCCGATATTTCGGTTTATAATCGTTTTAAACAGCGCTTTTACGAACTTACAAAAAGTGTGGGCAAAAAACAATATTTAGTGCCGTATCTTATGTCGTCACATCCCGGCAGTACAATTAACGATGCAATCGAACTCTCGGTATTTTTAAAAAGGGAAGGTATGCATCCCGAACAGGTTCAGGATTTTTACCCCACGCCGGGAACGGTATCTACCTGTATGTTCTACACAGGTCTGGATCCGTACACAATGGAGAAAATTTATGTGCCGAGAACGCCTAAAGAAAAAGCGGAGCAACGCGCTTTGCTTCAATATTACCTGCCGGAAAACAGGGATAAAGTTTTGTCTGCACTTAAACGTGCAAAACGTTTTGACTTAATAGGAACCGGCAAAAACTGTCTTGTTGCCGACTATGCACAGGCAAACCGTACATTTGCCGCAAACGGCAGGCAGAAACGCACAAAACCGACTATAAGAAATATACATAAAAAGAAAACAAAAAAATAAAGCACCCGTACGGGTGCTTTATTTTTATACACATTTAGAACAATCCTGTAATTTTGCCGTTTTCATCCACATCAATGTTTTCAGCCGCGGGATGTTTGGGCAGTCCGGGCATGGTCATAATATCGCCCGTAAGCACAACTGTAAATCCTGCGCCTGCACTTATTTTTACATTGCGGACGGTAATTTTAAAACCGTCAGGCGCGCCGAGTTTTGTCGCGTCATCCGAAAAACTGTACTGCGTTTTTGCAATGCACACGGGGCATTTTTCAAATCCCAATCTGCGCAAATTTTCAATTTGTTTTGCCGCTTTTGCGGTTATAACAATTCCGTCGCCGCCGTATATCCTTTTAACAACGGCTTCTATTTTTTCCTCAATTGTAAGTTCATCGCCGTAAGCAAAATTAAAATCATTCTTTTCCTGCGTGCAAAGTCTTACAACTTCCCGTGCAAGATCCGTTCCGCCTTCTGCGCCGTCCGCCCATACTGTAGATAAAACCGTGTTTACACCGAGTTCGCGGCATTTTGCAATTATAAAATTAATTTCCGCATCTGTATCGGTCGGAAACCTGTTAACCGCAACCACGCAAGGCAAACCGTAAACATTTTTAATGTTGGAAACATGGCGCAATAAGTTGGGTATTCCCTTTTCAAGTGCCTCAATATTCTCTGCACCGAGTTCGCTATTTTTAAGTCCGCCGTGCATTTTAAGCGCACGCACCGTGGCTACAACTACTGCCGCGTCGGGTTTAAGTCCTGCCATACGGCATTTAATATCCAAAAACTTTTCAGCGCCCAAATCCGCACCGAAGCCTGCCTCGGTAATAACATAATCCCCTGCTTTAAGTGCGGTTTCAGTTGCAATTACAGAATTGCATCCGT
Organism: uncultured Eubacteriales bacterium; assembly: GCA_934464615.1. Taxonomy (GTDB): domain Bacteria; phylum Bacillota; class Clostridia; order Oscillospirales; family Acutalibacteraceae; genus SIG565. The sequence continues at coordinate 35,968 of CAKSKA010000003.1, forward strand.
GGGCAATATTTGCAAACGGACCGCCGTGGACCAATGCCGGCGTACCGTAAAGCGTTTGCACAAGATTCGGCTTTAACGCATCCTTAAGCAACGCTGTCATAGCGCCCTGTGCTTTAAGCTGCGCGCAGGTCACAGGCTCGCCGTCCTCATTATAAGCAACAATTATTTTTGAAAGACGCTCTTTAAGGTCGGACAGGGAATCCGCCAAACACAGCACCGCCATAATTTCGGTGGCGACGGTTATATCGTAACCGTCCTCGCGCGGCATACCGTTAACACGTCCGCCCAGTCCGTCAACTATGTATCTCAGTTGCCTGTCGTTCATATCCACACAACGTCTGTGTGTGATATTCCTTACATCAATCCTTAGTTCATTACCCTGATGAATGTGATTATCAAGCATTGCGGCCAAAAGGTTATTTGCAGCGCCTATTGCATGGAAATCGCCCGTAAAGTGCAGATTAATATCTTCCATGGGAACAACCTGTGCATATCCGCCGCCGGCAGCACCGCCCTTAATGCCGAAAACAGGGCCGAGGGACGGCTCGCGCATTGCAATTATAGATTTTTCGCCTATCAGCCGCAATGCGTCGGCAAGACCTATTGTGGTGGTTGTTTTGCCTTCTCCCGCGGGTGTAGGCGTAATTGCCGTAACCAAAACCAACTTACCGTAATTGTTTTTGCAGTCCTTTAAAAACGACAAGTCAATCTTTGCCTTGTAGTTGCCGTACTGTTCCACATAATTCTCATCAATTCCGGCAGCTGCCGCAATATCCTTAATATTTTTCATTTTGCACTGCTGTGCAATCTCAATATCACTCAAATACACGCGTTTTACCCCTTTGTTTATTTATGTTAACTACCGATTTTACGGCAATAGCAATTAATGCCCCTACCGCAAATCCTGCCATATCTATCCATACATCCTTAACCGAGGAGGTGCGATGGGAAAAAATCTGAATAGTTTCGTCGGTAAATGCCACAAAAAATCCTATGCTTAAAATGTTTTGCAGTTTATAAAGCGTAATTTTACTGTTTACAAGCAGCAAAACGGTAAAAACACCCAAAACCGAAAACTCAATCACATGGGCAAATTTGCGCACCAAATCGGAAAGTTTTTCATTAGGGCGCTTGCCCGAATCGGATGACGGTGCACCCGAAACGCCTCCCGATGCAACTCCTGCTGACGCCGAAGAACTGCCGGAAGAACTTGTAAGGAGCGAATCGTTGTTTTTCTCGTCAACTATTTCCTGTATACGATAATATACCTTATCGCTGAAAAAGTAGGTATGGGCGGAATCAAGCGAAGAATTTAACCATATAAAAAGTATGTTTAAGCCGAATAAAACACAAATTATCTTTTTATATACTGTCGGTTTCTTCATTGTTTCCGTTTATACTCCTTTGTTCTGACTCGTCTGCCGTTATTGCTTCCGGTGTCTTTTCCGGTACAACATTATCAAATTTGCGCCAGAAGTCCTTAACGGTTTCCTTATACTTTTCGGGTTCTGTATAAAGGCTCATTCCATGGTCCGCACCGGGAACTATAAGTAATGTTTTAGGCGCGGTGCAAGCCGCATAATTTCTGTATGTCATTTCAACCGGTACAAAATGGTCATCTGTTCCGTGTGCGAACAGAATAGGCACGGTGTTAATCTTTAAAGCATCCAAAGTTGAATATGATTCCGTACCGAGATTTATTTTTTGTTTGCACATTGCATCGGCAATCGCACCGCGTATTCCGAATGAAATATGAAGATTTTTATTTGCAATATACTTCCATATTTCATAAGGCGACGTAAATCCGCAATCCGCCATAACACCGTGAACATTTTGCGGAAGTGACAGTCCCGTTGCCATAAGCACGGTGGTAGCGCCCATGGAAACGCCGGCAAGGTAAATAGGCAGGCTGTCGCCGAAACGGTTTATTGCCCACTGCACCCAATCGTAACAGTCGTATCTTTCGGTAAGACCGAAGCCCATATACTCTCCGCCGCTGTTATTTTGCCCACGTTGTTCAATATATATAACATCGCAATTATTTTCATTCCAAAAATCCGCCGCCATACCGAAGTCCTTGTGCCATGATGACCGCCAACCGTGTACTGCAATTATAATTCTTTTCGGATCTTTGCACGGTATATAATGCCCTACAAGGCGTTCACCGTCGCGGGCATCCATATATACGGTTTCGTTTTCCGTGTTTTCAAGTTTTTCGGAACATTCTTCCAAATACGTCATAAACTTTTCGTCAAACTGAGTACCGGAAATGTATTCCTCTGCCTTTTCCATAATCTTGGGGGTTTTTCTGTCCAAAGCCACGCTTACAAGATATTTTGTTGTAAAATAAGCCGAAGCCGATGCCGCTGCTGCCGCACCCAACGCAATTCCGGTAAGTTTGGCTAAATTTTTTGACCTTTTACTCATACATATGCCCTCCTTAATTTAATCTATAGAAATATATTTTTCAACACTCTTATGTATTTTTTCCATACGCTTGTCAAGTCCGGCGCTTATTTCCGCGCACTTTTTTAATTCTTCCTCAACTTCACCAGTCAGCGCATAGTCCTTTTTATATTTGATTTTATGTTCAAGCGTTGCCCACCAATCCATTGAAATTGTACGGAACTGCACTTCCACTTTCATAAACTTTTTTTCGTCATGCAAAAATATCGGAATTTCAACAATAAGGTGCAAACTTCTGTAGCCTGTTGCCTTAGGCTCCTTTATATAGTCCTTTTCGGCAATCAGTTTTATGTCGTCCTGCTTTAAAAGCGCGTCTGCCAACATATAAATATCCGACGGGAATGTGCAAACTATTCGCACACCGGCAATATCATAAATATTTTCCTCAATACTTTGCGGAGATATACTTATGTTTTTTCTTTTGCACTTTTCCAAAATGCTTTCCGCCGATTTAAGTCTGGTTTTTATGCTTTCAATGGGATTTCGGTCATACTGCAGCGACAGTTCTTCGTTAAGCACATTAAATTTTGTGCTTACCTCCATCATTGCACATCTGTAATATGCCATTAATTCCCTGTACGGATGTGTGTATTTTTCGGCGAATTCCTTAACTTCAACCTTTGATACCTGTGATAAAATAAGCTGTTCAATTACATCAAATCTATCTGCCAAAGCCATTAAAATATACCATTCCTTATTAAATATTACGTATTTATAAAGATAAAACGTATTATATTTGTTTAATTATACTATATACGGCAAAAAAAGGCAATATATATCGGCATATAAAAATCGGGTTTACCAAACAGCAAACCCGATTTTATATTTAACTTAATTTATTTTATTGCATCGGTGCGGTAAATAAATTTAACTTTGCCTTCCATATCGTCGGAAATACCGGAGAATGACTTATAGTCCTTTGAAACGTCAACCGTTGCCTTAAGCCTTGTCAATGCATCTGCGGCATTTTCTTCTATTGCCGATTTAATCTTTTCAATTCCCTTTGTGTTAAATTCATTCAAACCGTCGCTGAGTTGTTTTGAGCCGTCTTTTAATTTTCCGACACCGTCGGTAAGCAGCGGCAGCGACGCTTTAATTTGTGCTGCGCCGTCCGCAGCATCCTGTACGCCTTGGGTGTACTTTTTAAGACCGGTGTAAAACTCGCTGTAACTGTTAAGTCCGTCAAGCGCCGATTTAATTTCCTGCTTTGCCATAGCTATACAGAAACCGTCAACCTGCTGCTGTGCGGCGGCAGTTGAAGCGGTTGCCGCATAATTTGCATACAACTGCGCGTTTTGTGCAATTGCTTTTGCACTGTCCAGCGCTGCCGCGGGATCTGCCGGATTAATGCTGACGGCAACAGCCGTAAGCCTTTCCGCAACTGCGGCCGGCTGACCGGCGGAAATCAGTGCATTCTTAAGTCCGTCATACTGCGCTCCGGCTGCGGGTGCAGACTGATAAGTTGCGGCATCTGTCAGTATTTTTGTAATTTCGGCAGTCGCCTGTTCCTGAGTCTTTCCCTGCTGCGTCATAAATACATACAACATATATTTAACCGTCGGGTACTGTGCAGACGGTACAGATGTCAGTTTACTTTCTATTGCAGCATTGGCAGCGTTTTTAAGCTGATTTTGCTGTTCTGTCGTAGGCGAAGTAATCAAACTTCCCAAAACGGTTTTGTAATTTGCAACAGTTAAATCATCAATTGTTATGCCTTTTGCTTTAACCGTGCTTTGCGCTGTTGTCAGCAATGTGTTAAACACTTCAAGCGCTCCGCCGTTAAGCGCATCGTTTTCAGCCGATAAAGCGTCAAGTCCGAGGGACAGTTTATTAACACCGTCTACCAAAGCCTGTGATTTATCAAGCAACTGGCAAACGCCGCCGTAGAGCGAATCCGAGCCGCTCAGCAATTTATCAAATCCTTCGGTAAGTTCGTTAAGTTGGCTTTTAATATCGGTAATACTGTTGAATTTCGAAGTATCTATTTCACTGAATACGGAATTTGTTGCAAGCGTAACTGTGTTTTCCATTGAGAAGTTGACAGCGTCTGCCGTAATTTCCACATAATCGGGAATTTCAACTTTATCCCTGCTTAAATTAAGGTTCTGCTGCATGCCCGGGAGCGCCACACCTATAACGGCGGTTCTGTCGCCGTCGTTAATAAGTTTGCCGTTTGTAACGGTCACGTTTTTAACTGTATCGTTATCAAGCATTACACCTGTAAGCATTACAAAAGGAACATAAATTTTTTCTGTCTTGCCGTCTATCTCAACGTTTTCGTACTGATTGTTGACATAGTCGAATCTTATGCTTACTTTGCCGCTTTTACCCTTTATTTCATCTGGCGTTACGGTTTTTCCGTCAAGTTTATAGGTAACGCTTAATTTTACGGGAAGGGCTTTGTTTATATCGCCGCGGTAATAAATATCGTTACCTGCGGCGTCCCATACACGCATATTGTCGGCGTTCATGGTATAACTTTCGTCACCCTTCAGGTTTTCGGGGTTTTCAAGTCCCGAGTTGTCCGTAATTTTATCGGAGCCTAAAGAGTTTTTTATCCAATCGCTTACAATTACCCTTTCAACGCTTCCGTCCGCACCGGCAAGTACATATACTGTTTCGTCTTTGCTGTTAGCGTCAGCCGTAACGTCGGCGGCGGAATCCGTCGTTTCCTCCGTTTTACTTTTTACCTTTGTACTTTCGGCTGCAAGTGCGGTACCGCCTACTATGCAAACCGATAAAAGACTGCATACGGCAATCTCTATACCTTTTTTCAAACGATTATTCATAAAAATATGCCTCCATTAGTCAACTTTTTTCATACCGAATGTTGTTTTGCGTATAAGCGGATCAAACAGCATTAACAATGCCGGCAATATAAGTATTACGCACAGCATACTTATAATTGCGCCGCGCGCCATAAGCATACACATAGAACTTATTATGTCTATATCCGAATATACCGCCACGCCGAATGTTGCGGCAAAAAGTCCCATACCGCTTACTATTATTGACGGTACAGACGCTGCAAGCGAGGTCACAACCGAATCGTACTTACCGGCTCCCGCTACCCTTTCGGCCTTGTAACGTGTTGTCATAAGTATTGCATAGTCAACCGTTGCACCGAGTTGAATTGTGCTTATGCAAATAGGAGCTATAAACGGAAGCTGATCGCCGAGATAATGTGGAAGTCCGAGGTTTATGAATATCGCAAGTTCTATTACCGATATTAAAATAAACGGTAAAGAGGCGCTCTTTTCAACAAAGGCGATAATTACAAATATTGCAATTATGGACACTGCGTTTACAACCTTAAAATCGTGGTCGGTGGTTTCTATCATATCTTTCATACACGGTGCTTCGCCTATAAGCATACCGGTGCTGTCATACTTTTTAAGTATTGCGTTAAGGTTGCTTACCTGCTCGTTTACCGCATCACTTGCCACTTTATATTCGGAATTTATAAGCAGCAGTTCCCATTTATCGCTCTTCAAAATTTCCTTAATACTGTCCGGAACTATCTCCATAGGAACTCTTGAACCTATTACACTTTCAAGTCCCAACACATATTTTACGCCGTCAACCTTTTCCATTTCGTCAATCATTTTACGCGTTTTGGTGGTCGGCAAATCCGCATTTACAAGTACCATATGTGTTGACGCAATATCAAATTCTTCCGATAATTTCGAGTTTGCAATAACGTAATCTATATCTTCAGGCAGGCACTGCCCCATATCGTAATAAACTTCCTTGTTTGTCTTGCTGTACCCGTAATATGCCGGAGCCACAAGCAAAACAAATATTATAAGGAACACCGGAAATACGCGAACTGTTTTTTTATGTAACCGTGTCATATCCGGTATAAGCGATTTATGTTTTGTCTTTTGCAGGGGCTTATCAAGCAAAAGTATAAGCGACGGCAGTACGGTAACGCAGCCAATAACGCCGAGTATTACGCCTTTTGCCATAACAAGACCTAAATCGCGGCCGAGCGTAAACGACATAAAGCACAAAGCTATAAATCCGGCTATTGTAGTAAGTGAACTGCCGACAACCGATGTAAGTGTTTTTGAGATTGCCACCGTCATTGCCGAATACTTATCGGGCGCGGTGGTACGTTCTTCGTTATAACTGTGCCACAAAAAGATGGAATAATCCATAGTAACAGCCAACTGCAATACCGCAGATAATGCTTTTGTTATGTAGGATATTTCACCGAAAAAGTAATTTGTGCCGAGGTTTAAAAGTATCATCATACCGATACTTAAGAGGAACACAAACGGTATAATCCAGTTATCAAGCAGCAATACCATTGCAACGCACGCACATACAACCGCCAGACATACATATATCGGTTCTTCTTTTTCGCACAGGTCTTTAAGGTCGGTTACCAATGCCGACATACCGGCTACAAAGCACTGTTTTCCGAGTGTGCTTCTGACCTGCCGAATAGCGTCGATAGTTACATCGGCAGAAGTGGCGCTGTCAAAAAATATTGCCATAAGCGTTGCGTTCTCGCTGTTGAATTCATCGTATATCTTTTGCGGTATCATCTCAACAGGGATTGATAGGTTTGTTAAATCGCTGTAGCAAAGTACCGTTTCAACATGTTCAATATTTTTAACCTTTTCGGCAAGTTTTGCGGTTTCCTTCTCGCTCATATCCTCAACAACAACGAAAGAAAACGCGCCTTTGCCGAAATCCTCAAGTAATTCGTTTTGACCTATAACCGTATCCATATCGTCAGGCAGATATGTCAGCATATCATAGTTAATACGCGTGTTTACCATGCCGAACACTGCGGGTATCATAAGCAGTACAGATACAATTAAAATCACAATTCGGTTTTTTACAACCGCCGACGCAAATCGCACTGTTATTCCTCCCCGTCTTTATATTCAATTTCAATAACTTCGGGGTTACTGCTTTTAATTATTTTCACCGCAGTTACAACTGTGCAAAGACTTAAAAGACCGTCAGCCAAAAGTGAAATTCCGAACAGTGTCATAAACACTCTTGTAGAACTTGCGGGGAACAGCATAAGCAATACGCCGAACACTGCCGTAACAATAGCAAGCAACAATACCGCCCACCATTGCTTTATACCGAACTTACGGGAATCGGATGAAATCTGCAGTTTAAGCAAACCGTCCACCAACACCGCTATACCTGTGGCTATGCATATGATATACATTAAAGAACGGTAATTGAATATTACTACCGCGCCTAAGATAATAAGCAAAAGCCCGTATGCAAAATCATACTGAAAAGCAAGGCGGTAAAGGTCTTTTGAAAAATAGCCTATAATCTTTACTATGCCGAACACAATTAATGTCGCACCCATAACCGTGCCTATAACATCAAGCGAAATGTCCGGTTTTACAATAATTGTTATGCCCAATACGCACAGCAAAACCGACAGAATTATATATCCTATTTTTGCTGTTTTGAGCTTTGTGACAGAACTCATATTTCTGCCTCCTTTTGTATTTTATAGTATTATTATATTCCCTATTTTCGCCGTTTAAACGGACAAAGGCAAAGCAATGTACTAAAATCAGACATTGCTTTGCCTTTGTTGACTTTTTATGCAAATTTTAATTTTTGTCTAAATCTGTTCGCAGCGGCGTATCATTTCTTCTGCCATACCGTTTCTAAGTTCCATAATCCTATGTAGGTTTTGCATTATATCGTCATCCATACCCGAGCACATCCACTCAATTATTATGCCGAAACATTCACTTTTATAATACCGTATTATAAGTGCCTTATCACTGTCGCTGATTTTTGCATCGCCGAATAATTTATTTATGTAAGTACCCAAAACGTGTTCGCATACCTGCAGCAAATACTGCTCAAAAATATCCCTGTTGACAGAATTGAAAATGTGCAGCGCCGCTTTCTTGTTTTCAAGCGCAAATTTTAAAGCGACTTCAAGGCACTGCTCCATAGAATCAACATCGGGATACTCGTCAATTACCTCATCGGCAAGTTCGGTTACGATTTCTTTAAGCAGTGTCGGCAAATCTTCATAATGGTAATAAAACGTATTGCGGTTTATGCCGCAATCCTCAACAATATCTTTAACCGTAATTTGAGAAAGCGGACGCATATTAAGCAATTTTATAAATGATTGTTTAATGGCTTTTTTTGTAAAGTTCGGCATATGTAACCTCCGTTTTTAAAATTTCAGTTAAATATAACACAAAGCGGATCGGGCATGGTATCAAGCACTTTTATAAATTCCGGCTTGCCGTCCTTAATTTTAAACAAGGTAACGTCGTTTGTCTGTTCGTTGGTTGAAAACAGCAAATCACCGTTGATATTAATGTCCCTCGGCCCTTCACCGCGGCAGGAATAAAACTCTGCCGGTTCTAACACATCGCCGCATATTTTAAAAACGGCTATGCTGTTATGTCCGCGGTTCGAAACATATAAATATCCCTTATTTACCCTTATTGCAGCCGCCGTGTTTTTCTTTTTAAAATCTGCGGGCAACGCAGGATATGTGCTTAAATAATTAAGGTGTCCGTCATTATATTTAAATACCGAAACATCGCTTGAAAGTTCGTTAACACAAAAAACGTGTTTTCCGTCATCCGAAAAAGCAAGATGTCTGCAGCCCGAACCTTCAGGTACCTTTGCAGTGCTTACAACGTTAAGGGACAAATCATATGTAAATATTGTATCAAGTCCGAGATCACAGGACAATACATACTTCCCGTCAGGTGTAAGAGCAGTAAAATGACAATGGGGTTTATCTTGTCTCGGAAGATTTACACCTGTTCCGGAATGAATATCAACTTTATCCGGCGACATAAACACACTGCCCGAAATATAGTTTGCGGCATACACAGTATCGCCGTTTACGCATAAGTGACAGGCAACTTCACCCAAAGTTGAAGTAAAATCCGACCTGTTTACAAGGCTTGCGTCGTCCGCAATATCAAATGTACAGTAGGCACTGTCCTTCGAATTTTCGCCGTCGCGTACAATTACATACATTTTATTGTTCGAAATCTCCATATACATGGGATAACGCAAATCGGTTTTTTCGCAAAATGCAATGTTTTCGCCGTCGGTTTTATAATGGTATATTCCGCCGTTTTCGTCACAGGCAGCAATGTAAATGTTTTTAAACTCCGTCATAATTATCTCCTCAGTATCGCAGTACCCGTCAACATTAATAAAATGTTGCAACTTCATCATCCGGCGGTGTGGTTAAAGCCACGTCCGACACATTAAGCACGGGGCCTGTTTTTCCATAAAGTTTGTTGTTTTCAACAGATATTTCCGCCGTTATTTTAAGCCACTGTTTATTTTCAATTATATCTGATTTTTCCCAGTTGCATACCACTCCTGCAAACTGTATATCCTCTACGCAACAGGTCATAACCGGTCTGCCTATTACAAAGGTGCCTTTCGGTAAGGATCTGTTTTTTGCCGCCATTCCGGTAAATTTAACGGTTTTACCGTTGTACTTGTCAAGCTCCTCGCCCATATCTCTGTACCAAATTGCGTAATCTTTATCCTCAATATTAATAATCGGTGCATCAATATCAAACGGCAGCGGATCCTCAATATCATCATACTCAACATCGCCGTTTGTTTTTTCGTAAGCAATATTTGCGGTTCTGTTTACTCCGCGCACTATTTTGTGCAGTTCCATCTTATCAATACTGTCGTTATATCTGTTGAATACCGCCAACTCGCAAGTTGTAAGTTTATCAACCACCAATGAGCGCATATTTGCATTATAACTTAAAAATGTTGAAGCGTCGGCAAAGAAAAATTCCTGTGCGATTATCCATTTGTCAGGTAAATTGTCAAACAATTCCCTTAACTGCCACATTCCGTTGTATTCAATTATAACCCGTTCCGCTTTGCATTTTTTACGCCACGACTCAAGTTGCTGTGCAGTAAGGTCTTCCTTATTTACTGTTTGTATATTGACGTTTTTGCCCGAAAACTCCGAAGGATCGTATTCCTCAATTCCCTCTTCGCATAAAAGCAGCAAAGTTTTCTCGCCGTTATTAAACCTTACGTCTGTAAGTGTTTCCTGTATAAATTTGGTTTTGCCCGACTCAATAAAGCCGGTAAACAAATAAACCGGTATATCCATAGTTTTCTCCTTAGTGTGACAGGACTCGTTTTTAGGCGGCAGATTTTCCGCATTGTACTGTTAAATACTGATTATTTAAATTCTAAACAGCTTTTTCAAAGCGTCTTCGTTAAGATTTGAACCTATAACGCAAATTCTGCCTATGACCTCTGCCGAGCCGTATCTTACATTTTCTTCCATAGGTACATAATCAAAATGTATCCATTGTCCGTCATCGGCCGCTACTATGCCCTTTGCACGCAGCACCGTTCCGTAAACATCAGTTTTATCAAGTTCTTTAAGTATGGATGTTATCTCATCCTTAGTGTACTTATTTGAGGTTTCGCGTCCGAAACTTGTAAATACTTCATCGGCATGATGGTGGTGATGATGTACATGTTCATGGTCGTGTTCATGGTCGTGACAGCAGCAATGCGAATCGTGTTCATCACCGTGTTCGTGATGATGGTGTTCGTGTTCGTGATGATGTGCCCCATCACATTCAGAATCATGATGATGGTGATGATGTCCGCATTCCGGACAAACCTCTTCATCCTCAGCCAAATGTTCAAGTTCAGCCTGCAGTGTATTTTTATGCTCCATAGCGCTTAATATCTGTTTGCCGTCAAGCTGGCTCCACGGTGTCGAAATAATTGTAGCTTTATCGTTCTTCTCACGCAAAAGTGCAATTACCTCAGCAATTTTTTCCTCGCTTATAGAATCTGTACGGCTTAAAATTATTGATGAAGCAAACTCAACCTGATTATTGTAGAACTCGCCGAAATTTTTCATATACATTTTGCATTTTGTTGCATCTGCGACCGTTGTAAAGCTGTTAAGGCAAACCGTATCCAGCTTTAAGTTCTGTACGGCTTTTATAACATCGCTTAATTTACCTACGCCGGACGGCTCTATAAGAATACGGTCGGGGGAATATTTTTCCATAACCTGCTCAAGCGCTTTGCCGAAATCGCCCACAAGGCTGCAGCAAATACAGCCGGAATTCATTTCTGTAATATTAATTCCCGCTTCCTTTAAAAAGCCGCCGTCTATTCCTATCTCGCCGAATTCGTTTTCTATAAGCACCAGCTTTTCGCCGCCGAAGGCCTCGGCTATAAGTTTTTTAATAAGCGTAGTTTTACCTGCGCCCAAAAAACCTGAAAAAATATCAATCTTTGTCATTAAAAATTACTTCCTTTAATAAAATATTTTTTTAGTTCGGTAATAACCATACTGCTATATTATACCGCAAAATAATACTTTTTTCAATAGAAATAAAAGCATTGACTAACTTATAAAATATATGCTATTATTTCAATACGATGCAAACGTACAATGCCTGAAAGGCGGTAATATCATGAACGTAAATACAAATGCAAACCGCAAAATTTATATAACTGTGCTTAGTGTTATAAGTTGTTTTTGTGTAGTGCTTATGCATACCGGCAGTTTTTGGAGCTTTCGCGGAGGATTAAACTGGTTATCCGCCAATGTAATAGACGGTGTGGGATATTTTGCGGTACCGGTGTTTTTTATGATAAGCGGTGCCAACCTGATTAACTACCGGGAACGCTACACAACGGTGCAGTTTTTTAAAAAAAGAATTCTGAAAACCGTATTACCTTTTCTTGTCTGGAATACTTTGGGGATGGTATATTTCCTTATAAAAAGCGGAATTCCCGAAGACTTTTCCGCAATTTCGGTACTGAAATCCCTAATAAGCGTAAATGTAAGTGTTTATTGGTTTTTCCCTGTGTTGTTCAGCACATATTTATGTATTCCCATACTTTCGTTAATTCCCAAAAGTTCAAGGCAAAATGCATTTAAATATATAATCCTTGCGGGCTTGCTTATAAATATACTGCCTGCATTTCTGTCCAATATAGCATTTGAAAAAAATATATTCACCATGGATTTTTCGTTTCCTTACGGAGCGCGGTACATAATTTACATATGCCTTGGTTACTACATAGATAATTACAAGATTGAAAAAAAGAAACGGATAATAATTTACATATTGGGAATTTTGGGACTGTTGTTCACCATTGCCGAAACGCAATACCTATCGATACGCGACGGTCATATAAACACTTTGTATAAGGAATTCTGCAATCTTCCCACATTTTTATATTCTGCGGCAGTTTTTACACTGTTTAAAAACATCGACTTTACAAAAATGCAATTTATCGTTAAAACGGCTGATTTTTTCGCCCCGCAAACATTTGGAATTTACCTAATACACTTTTTTGTAATTGATATACTCGGAGCAATCCTGCCTGAAACAATTACTGTTGATATTTTGTACAGAACATTAGGTGCCGCAGCTATTTTTATTATAACCGCAATGATTGTAAAACTTATGCAGAAAATACCCATAATTAAAAAAATAGTACCTTAAAATATAAAACGGCTGTAAAAACGTAACGTTTTTACAGCCGTTTTAATTATTGTTGTGAATTATTAGAGCCTATTGTTATATTGGGTGTATAGTATTTGCGGCTTCTGTAAATTTTAACTTTAACTACGCTTCCCGGTGCTGTTTTTGAAACTTCGGTATTCAAATCCTCATAACCGGATATTTCCGTACCGTTGAATTCAACTATAATATCGCCGCTGCGTATGCCTGCCTCGTAAGCAGGAGCGCCGCTTACAACGCTTTTAACAACCGCGCCTTTAGGATAGCCGAGTTGTGTCAGAACATCAGCCGTATACCTTTCGCTTAAAGTAACGCCGATATAAGGATTTGGATCGCTTTCCTTGGCAATAATTTTATCACAGGTTTCTTTAACCGTATCTACCGGAATCGCAAAGCCCATACCCTCGTATTCCGTTGCCGCTATTTTCGAACTGTTTACGCCTATAAGTTTGCCTTCTTTATTAACAAGCGCACCACCCGAATTGCCGGGGTTTATGGCTGCGTCGGTTTGAATAAGACTTACGCTTTTTCCGTTGCTGCCGTCCGATACCACGCGGTTAAGACCGCTGATTATACCGAATGTTGCCGAACCCATAAACTCAAGTCCGCCGGGAGAACCTATCGCAACTACATACTGCCCTACTTTAAGATCGGACGATGTTCCGAGTTCTATTGCCTGAAGTCCCGAAGCGGATATTTTTATTACAGCCAAATCGTAAGAAACATTGTATCCTACAACGGTTGCAGGGTAAGATTTATCGGTGTTTGAAGACAAATATACTTCTATTTTAGAAGATGAGGATGTTACCGCACTTTCAATTACATGGTAGTTGGTAATTATATATCCGTCCTCGGAATACACAATTCCCGAGCCCGAACCGCTGGTTTCGGAACTGCCGCCGAAAAAGTTTGTGGTTGCCGCAGTTGTGGCAATACCCACAACGCTGGGGGTAACTTTTTGTGCTACCGCCTCAACAATATTGTCGGCATTTTCGTCTACGTTAATGTTTGTAACTTTGGTTGAGCCGTCCGACACCGACGAAACACCGGAAGAAGTTTTTCCGCTGAATTTATTATATACCGTCATAGTGCCGACAGCCGTTCCCGCACCGACAATCGCCGCAAGAATTACGCTTAAGACAACAACAGGCAAACCGTATTTCCGTTTTGTCTTTTTAGGTCTGTTTTCCTGATAGCGCACTTCGTTTGCATAATTCCCCTGTGCGGTGTCAGATGAAAAGGTCTGATCGTTTAAGTTGTTATAATTATCATAATTGTTATAATCGTTTTCCATAATACAATCCTCGCTTTAAATGGAATAACACTGTTAAGTTCCTGTCCTTAACTCGTTATACTAACTATATGCTTTAAATATGAACAACCCGTTAAAAAAAACCGTATATTTTCAAAATTTTCGTCTTTTAATCTTAACATACGGCGCAACATCACTCATATTGCGGCGTTTTCTTATATCCCTTACAAATGTATAAATTATATAAGCGCCCAGTCCTAAAAACGCAATTATCGCAAGCGCAAGTATAACACCTGTAATAACCGTATCCGCCTTGTTTTTACCCGATTCGGTCTTACCTTTATAGTTAAAGCCACTGCTTAAAGTTTTTTCAATTTCGGGATTTATGCCTATGTTTGCATCCGCGGTATAGTTAACGGAATATATTGTGCCGTTTTTTACCGTTAAAAGCTGTATCCCGTAAAAGTTACCCATATTGTCGTTATCGGTATACTCAAACCTTAAAAAGCGGTTGTTGTTAACATCCGTCACGGTATATTCCGTTCCGTTAAGGAACGAGCCGAATATGGACTTAATATCATCTTCATTTAATTCGTACAAGTCGTCAATTTGTGTGGAAAAGTCCGATTTATAACTTTTTACCACAATTTCGCTGCCGTTTTTATCGGTTGCGTATACAATAACCGAATTTGATGATAAATACTTTTTAAAATCGGCAACCGTAAAGTTAATGCTTTTAAGATAATCCTCGTTATCCTTGGCGTCGTTTGCGGATATGACCTTAAAACCGTTAGGCAATTTTAAGGATAAATCGCCGTTTGTTACGTTAAGTGCGCCGACACCGACATTAACAATAAACAGTGCAATAAAAATTACCGCAAATGTCTTAAATATTTTTTTAAGCATTTAGTTTTGCCCCGTTTCATTTTCGTTTTGCATAACAGCGGCTTTAAGTGTATTTTGCATAAGCATTGCAATCGTCATGGGGCCTACGCCACCCGGTACCGGAGTTATGTAAGAGGCTTTGTTTTTTACGCTTTCAAAATCAACATCACCGCAAAGCTTACCGTTTTCATCCCTGTCCATTCCTACGTCAATAACAACTGCTCCGTCTTTTACCATATCTGCCGTAACAAATTTTGCTTTACCTATTGCAGCCACAAGTATATCGGCTTCGCGGCATATATCTTTAAGATTTTTTGTATGCGAATGGCAGACTGTAACGGTTGCGTTAGCGTGCATTAAAAGCATTGCCATAGGCTTGCCGACAATATTTGAACGGCCTATAACGACGCACCGTTTGCCGTCAATGTCAATATTTTCGTATTTCAGCATTTCCATAACGCCTGCGGGTGTACACGGCAGCAATGTGTAATCGCCTATCATAATTCTGCCCACATTTTCCGGATGAAACGCGTCTACATCCTTTTGCGCGCTTATTGAGTTAATAATCGTCTTTTCATCCAAGTGGGGCGGCAAGGGCAATTGACACAGTATTCCGTTGATTTTTTTATCATTATTCAACTTATCAATAAGTGCAAGTAATTCGCCGCTGTCCGTATCAGCCGGAAGTTCATATTTATAGGATTTTATACCCAGCTGTGCGCACGCCTTTTCTTTGTTGGCAACATATATCTTAGAGGCGGGATTTTCCCCCACCAATATAACTGCCAAACCGACTTCAATACCCTTTTGCGCCAGGGCGGCAACGTTTTCGGCAATACCGTCTTTAATTTTTGATGATATAAGTTTTCCGTCAATAATCTCAGCCATCAGTTTTCATCTCCGTTTGTGTTTACTGCGGTGCCTGTATCCGCAGTATTGCCGTCGTCCGCTGCGGATTCCGCATCATCCGCAGTGTCAAACTGTGCAACATAAACACTGTCTTTTCCCGTATTTTTCTTTTTATTAAGTATAACGGTTATTGCTGCCGCACTTGCAATGCATATTACAAACGAAAGCAAGGATGATACCCGTATTTTACCGAGCATTAAACTGTCGGTACGTATAAGCTCCAAAAATCCTCTTTCAAATCCGTACCACACGCAGTATGACAGCACTATCTGCCCTTTAAATTTCCTGTGGCGGCTTAAATAATTAAGTACAAAAAATCCGGCTATGCACCAAACAGACTCATACAAAAAGCAGGGGTGTACCAAACCTTCTCCCAATTCCATTACGGTACGGTTGCTTGTCATTCCCCACCAACTGCTTCCTGTAAATGTACCGTATGCTTCCTGGTTTACAAAATTGCCCCATCTGCCTATTCCCTGTGCCAGAATAAAACCTACAGACGCCAAATCAAACATATCAAGTACATTTACTTTTCTTATTCGGCACATTAAATATCCGCAGGCAAAAGCACCTATAACTCCGCCGTAAATGGCAAGTCCCGCAAAGCCGGAATGACTGCCGATTCCGAAAAACTCGCCTATTCCGCTTAATTTTTCGCCGTCAAACAAACAGTAATAAGCCCTTGCACAAAGTATTGCAACAGGTGTTGTAACTAAAATAACATCAATCATTCTGTCGGTATTAATGTTATAGTCTTTGGCTTTTACCATTGCATAAACAATAGCGCTTAAAAATCCTGCGGCAATTATTATTCCGTACCAATACACAGTCCAGCCGCTGCCTATAGGTATCGTAAAAGCAACGGGATTTAAAGTCATATGCAGGCCGAAAATCGTAACATCATATGTCATATTACCATCTCCTATCTCGGTAAAATCACGGATAAAGCCGATTTATTTTCATCAAAAATTTTTAAATACTTTTCAACATCGGTTTTATTTATACTCTTCAGTATTTCAATTTCATCAAAAACGTTGTAACCGCTTATTGCGGAATCGGTAAGACTTGCCGCTATATCCTCAACGCTGTTGTACCTTTTTACCGCACCGCCGTACAAATCTCTGCGCACCGCTTCGAAAATCTTTTCATCAACACCGTCACGCATAACATCGGCAATACGTTTTTTAGCCGCCTCGCAAACTTTCTTCGGATCGGCAGACTCGCCCGACAATATAACCGCCGAATAACCTCTGCCAAAGAAAAACTCCGTATCAAATTCATCGTTAATAAGGCATTTTTCGGTCATTTCTTCGTAAAAGGGCGTAATATCGCCGAACAGGCAGTTAAGCAAAACGTCCGTACAGATACTGTCCCTTTGTGTCGGAGCTTTATCGGCAGGTAATTTATACCCGTAATTAAAAAGCGGCATTGCAACATCAAGTTTCTTTTCAATATACCGCAGGCGGACGTCCTGCGGCTCCGGTGGCGTTACGCGCTTTATATCGGCTTTATCATGCTTTTTAATACTGCCGTTTATTTTTTGTATAACTTTTTCACCGTCAACATTGCCTGCAATGCAGATAAACATATTTGCCGGATTATAAAATGTATTATAACATTTATACAGCAGCGGTGCGTCGATTTTTGCAATTGATTCTACCGTACCCGCAATATCTATCTTTACGGGATGATTAAAATACAGCGCATCCAGCAAATTAAAAAATACGCACCAAACAGGACTGTCGTCGTACATTCTTATCTCCTGACCTATTATTCCCTGCTCCTTATCAACCGTTTGCTGTGTAAAATACGGATTTTGCACAAAGTCCAGCAGTATATCCAAATTTTCTTCAAACATATTACTGCAGTTAAACAGGTAGCAAGTACGGTCAAAAGATGTATATGCGTTTGCGTATGCGCCGGTCTTTGCATATTTTGTAAAGGCGTCGCCGTCCTCGCTCTCAAACAGTTTGTGTTCAAGAAAATGGGCGATACCCTCAGGCACTTTAACGGTTTCGCCGCCGTTAAGAGAAAACTCTGTATCAATAGAACCGTACTGTGTGCCGAACAATGCATAAGCCGTATTAAAGTTTTCCTTTTCAAAAACATATACCTTCAGCCCGTTATCAAGTGTTGTAAGGGTATATTGTTCGTTAAGCTGTGCGCTTGTAAATTTTTCAGTTTTCATTATCGGCACTCTCCCCGGGCATAAGTTTGTATACGGTATGCAATTTAATTCCTTTTGCGGCATTGATAACGTCCTGCCGTGTCACAGAATTTATAATTTCTATGATGTCCTGCGGATTTTTTATATTTTCAAAGTCAAGGCATCCGCTGTACCAGCCGTCAAGTGCGGTCAGACTGTCGTTATATGCGGTAAGTCCACTTATCATACTTTTTACGGAAGCCGCAAAAGTAAAATCGGAGAAATCTCCGTTTTTAACATCTTCAAGCTGTTTTAAAATTTCGGTTTCGGTCTTTTCCGCCTTATCTTTTTCAACACCGCAGTCAACCGTAACATAACCTTTAAGTCTTACGGCGCGTGCCGCACAATAGTAGCACAGGCTCATTTTTTCTCTCACATTCTCAAACAGTTTTGAGTACGGTCCTCCGCCGAAAATATCGGTTGCAACGGCAAGCACATAAGCGTCCTGCCCCGATAATTCGCTTGAAAATCCCATTACAAGTTTGCCTTGCGCAACGTCCATTGTGTCCGTGCAGTAATTAACTTCATCCGTCGGTTTTAAAACCGTTACGTTTTTAAATGACATATCCGGCGTGCGATTTATACAGGCAAATTTTTGCTTTACGGAATCAAAAATACCGGCCGGCATTGCAGCGCCGACTATATGAACGCGCAAATAAGCGGTCCTTAAAAACTGCGTCCATGTATCGTACAGTTCCTTACCCGTTACTGCATTTATGCCGTCCGCCGTGCCTAAAGCCGAACATCCGTAAGCCTCGTCGGCAAACATTTCGGCAATAAGTCTTTTTCTTGCATAAAGGCGTTTATCGTTAATCTCCGCCGATATTTGTTCCGTAATTTTGCGTTTTTCCCTTTTAAGATCTTCTTCCTTAAAAGCCCCGTTTTCCGTTTTAGGATCAAAAATTAATTCAAGCAGCAGGTTTACGGCTTTATCAATAACCGCACCGCCGTCCGCAGTAAGACTGTCATTAATAACCGATACCGCTATTTTAATGCATTGTGCATTTCCTGTTTTGTTTACGTTTATGCTTAAATCCGCACCGTAAAGCATATCCAACGCATAGTTTAACTGCGCGAATGTCCTGTATTTATTGCTGCAGGAAGACAAAACATATGCAAGCAATGTGTTTTTAGGTATATTCTCCTTCTTAAGCGGCAAATAAAAATTAAACGATACCAAAGTTGTATTGAAACGGTTGTTTTCAACGAAAATTCCGTCAACACCGTTGCACAGCGAATATTTTTCCATAATTTTCTCCTATGCTTCAAGTTAATATAATTAATTATAAACAGTATATCATATTATAAGCAATTTCTCTACGTTTTTTTAAAAATTTGATTTTTTTTAATACTTATGCTATATTTAATGTGATATTTATACAGGGGGGATATGTTTGTCTAAACCGCAAAGCGAAGTAAGAATACCGGTGCGTATAATAATTTCCGCATTGATCCTTATAGCTGAAATAAGTCTTATAATTTTGGCAGTACGGTTTTTGTCCGAAAAAGCATTGTGGCTTTATACCGTAGCGCAGTTTATAAGCATTATAACCGTCATCTACATAGTAAATTCCCGCGGCAGCGTTAGCTTTAAAATAATGTGGATAGTATTTATCCTGCTTATACCTATACTGGGCGTACTGACCTACACCATGTGGGGCGGCGGCCGTATGATGCCGCATTTAAAAAAGCGTATGAAAAAATGCACCGACGAATATATAGCGCTGCTGCCAAGCGGTACGGATATTGAAAAGACCTTAAATTACAGCGATATGTTCCATTCACGTCAGGCAAAATATCTTATGAATGACTCGGGTTATCCGGTATACAACGGCACATCCGGCAAATTCTATGCACCTGGTGAAACGCTTATGGAAGATTTGATTTGCGAACTTGAAAAGGCGGAAAAGTATATTTTCCTTGAATATTTTATTATTGCCGACGGAAGCATGTGGGAAGATATTTACGCTGTTTTACGCAAAAAGAAAAAACAGGGACTTGAAATTAAAATTATCTTTGACGATTTCGGTTGTATCAACCATCAAAAAAGCGATTTTGTAAAGCGGGTTAAAAAAGACGGTATTGAAATAACCGCATTTAACCCAATTGTTCCTATTTTAAATATTTTTATGAACAATCGAAACCACCGCAAAATTATTGTAATTGACGGCAAGGTTGCACTGACAGGCGGTATGAATATAGCGGATGAATATGTAAACCGCATTGTCAAACACGGATATTGGATGGACAGCGCCATTATGCTTAAAGGCAAAGCGGTTGACAGTCTGCTTAATATGTTTTGCACCATGTGGAAATTTTCCACCGGAAAAAGTATTGACTTTAATGCACATAAAGGAAATTGCACGCAGGAAAACGACGGATTTTTTATACCTTATTGCGATGATCCGCTGAATGACAAAAATCCCGCCGAAGGCATTTATATGCAAATAATCAACAACGCGCAAAAATATGTTTACATTGCAACACCTTACCTTATACTCGAAACGAATATGGTTAACACACTGTGCCTTGCGGCAAAATCCGGTGTGGATGTTAAAATAATAACACCGCATATACCGGATAAATGGTACGTGCATCCGGTAACGCAGTACTACTATGCCGAACTGCTTGAAGCTGGCGTTAAAATTTTTGAATATACACCCGGTTTTATACACTCCAAAATGTTTTTGTCGGACGACGATGTTGCGACCGTCGGAACGGTAAATATGGATTACCGAAGTTTTTATATGCATTTCGAGTGCGGCGTATGGATGTCGGGGGCGAGCTGCATAAACGATATACGCGACAATTTTACCGACATTCTCGCACAAAGCGAAGAAATTGTTTTGGAAAAATGGAAGAAACGCAAACTTTCCTTAAGGTTTAAACAAAATATTTTGCATTTATTCTCGCCTTTTATGTAATTGACAAAACAAAAAGGACATAGTATAATATATGCATAGCATTGAAAGGTGGTTGTATTATGAAAGGTAAAAATATAGCTTGGTTAATTTCCGTGATTGTAGGCGTTGTTGCTTTGGCAGCCGGCGTTGCAGTGCTTATAGACCGATTGATTAAGAAAAAAGAAAACTGTTATGAAGGTTATATAGAAAGCGACTGTACACCCGAAGAACTTGCTGAAGAAACTGCTGAACAGTAATTTGTAAAAAGGATGCTTTACGGCATCCTTTTTTATTTTTGTATTAGTTTTATAAAAGCTAATATTTTTGTTTATTTTGCACAAACTATTTTATTAACAGTCATTTTGTATAACAACTATTAGTAAAATATAACAAAAATATCACTGTTTTTTAACACAACTATACACTTGAAAAATTTTACAGAATATAGTATTATATAATATGTCATAATAATGTTGAGATAAGGAGTGTTTTTATGGCATCAAAATATACAATTAAACAGATGGCCGAAATGATTGAGAAAAAACTTTCCCATAATTTCGGTATAAGTCCCGCACAGGCGTCGGATGACTTGTTTTATAAAGCCACCGCACTTGTTTTGCTTGATATTTTAAAAGAAAAACGCACCGCTTTTAAGGAAGAAGTATCCGAAAAGCAGGCAAAAACGGTTTATTATTTAAGTATGGAGTTTTTAATGGGCAGATCCCTTAAAAACAACCTTTACAATTTAGGTCTTGAAAACACCGTTTCCAAAGCATTGGATACATTTAAGGTTAAACTTGATAATCTTTATGAGCTTGAGCCCGATGCAGGACTGGGTAACGGCGGTCTCGGACGTCTTGCCGCTTGTTTTCTTGACGCGCTGTCAACCGGCGAATACTCGGCAATGGGTTATTGCATAAAGTACGAATTCGGCATTTTCAAACAAAAAATAGTTGACGGTTGGCAGACCGAAATGCCTGACTTCTGGCTCCCCGGCGGTTCTGTCTGGCTTGAGCCGCGCCCCGCATCCGCGGTTGACGTAAACTTCGGCGGACACGTAAACGAGTGGTGGGACGGACAGCGCCATAACGTAAGTTACGAGGGTTACACCACCGTTCACGCAATGCCGTATGACCTTATGGTTCCGTCTAAGGACGGCAAGGCGGTTAATGCGCTTCGCCTGTGGAGCGCCGAGTGCGAGGACATAAATATGTCCGCGTTTAATCAGGGCGATTATGTAAAAGCATTGGAAGAAAAAGCCAATGCAGAAGTTATAAGCAAGGTTTTGTATCCCGAAGACAACCATATTGAAGGTAAATCGTTAAGACTGCGCCAGCAGTATTTCCTCGTATCTGCATCAATTCAGGATATACTCAACCGTCATTTACGCCATTACAATACGCTTGACAACCTTGCAGAAAAGGTTGCAATTCATATCAACGACACGCACCCCACCCTCTGCATACCCGAATTAATGCGCTTTTTGCTTGATGAATGCGGATATTCCTGGGAAAAAGCATGGGATATTGTTACGCGTACCGTTGCGTACACAAATCATACCGTTATGGCCGAGGCACTTGAGTGTTGGAATGTTGATTTGTTTAAATTGCGTCTGCCGAGAATTTACCAGATAATAAAGGAAATCGACCGCAGATTCAGACAGGACTTTTACGACGCCACACACGACAACGCAATGGTTGAACGCAATGCCGTAATTCAGGGCAATATGATACACATGGCGAATCTTTGCGTAATTGCGTCGCACAATGTAAACGGCGTATCAAAATTACACAGCGATATTCTCAAAAATTCACTGTTTAATGATTTTTACAAAGTAACACCCGAAAAGTTCACAAACGTAACAAACGGAATTGCACACCGCAGATGGCTGTGTCAGGCAAATCCCGAACTTACAAAATATCTTACCGAGCTTATCGGCGACGGATTTGTAACGGATGCGTCTCACCTTGAAAAACTTATGAAGTTTAAGGATGATTCCGCCGTTCTTGAAAAATTGGACGAAATAAAGCACGCAAACAAATTACGTCTTGCTGACTATGTTAAGAACAATTACGGACAGACCATCGATCCCGATTCCGTGTTTGATATGCAGGTTAAGCGTCTGCACGAATACAAGCGTCAGCATTTAAACGCAATGCATATTATATCGGAATATCTGTATCTTAAAGATAATCCGAATGCCGATTTCGTCCCCAAAACTTATATATTCGGCGCAAAATCCGCACCGGGATATTTGCTTGCAAAACAGATAATTTTCCTTATAAATCAGTTGGCAAAGTTGATTGATTCGGACAGAGCGGTTAACGATAAGTTAAAGATACTGTTTATGGAAGATTACAGGGTTTCCCTTGCCGAACTTATGATTCCGGCGGCGAATATCAGCGAACAGATTTCGCTTGCTTCAACCGAAGCGAGCGGTACGGGAAATATGAAACTTATGATGAACGGTGCTGTAACGCTCGGTACCGAGGACGGCGCCAATGTTGAAATTCATAAGGCTGTCGGCGACAACAATATAATTATATTCGGTATGGAAACACCCGAGGTTATGAATCTTAAAAAGAAGGGTTATTCCCCCATTCCGTATATTGAAAATAATTCTGACCTTAAACGTGTTGTTGACTTTATAGGTCACGGAATAGGCGGTCAAAACTTTGACGGTGTTTACAAAGCAATTACAACGCTTGATTCTTATATGGCTATGGCAGATTATTCCGATTACTGCAGAGCACACAGCAAAGCGGATGAACTTTATAAGAATAAAAAGTTGTGGAATCAAATGTCACTTGTAAACATTGCAAAATCGGGTATATTCTCTGCCGACCGTTCAATTAAAGATTATGCCGAAAACATCTGGCATATAAAACCGGTTGACTGATAAGGTGTTATAATGCAGTATTATCCTTTTGATTCAAGAAATCCTTTATACAGAAACATTACAGGAGCTGTGGCTGCCGGCAAGACCGTGCAGCTGCGGCTGTTGCTGCATTTTGATGCAAAAGTTACCGCTGCTTATATGTTACTGCGAAACGATGACGAAAAAACTTTTAAAGAAATTAAAATGTCTCCCGGCGCTTCGCTTGAAAATTATCGTTTTTGGGAGTGTGAAGTCACTTTAACGGAAGGTCTTTATTGGTATTACTTCCGATATGAAAGCGATTACGGCAACTTCTATGTTACAAAGTGTTCTCATTCGGTGGGATTTGTATCAAACGACGGTGAATATTGGCAACAGACGGTATATGCCGAAGATTTTAAAACACCCGACTGGCTTGCAGGCGGTATAATTTACCAGATATTCCCGGACAGATTTTATAATTCCGGCAAGGAAAAACAAAATGTTCCCGAAGACAGATACATCAATACGGATTGGAACAAGCAACCGGAATACAGACAGGTAAATGAAAAATGCTCGCTCGGTAACGATTATTACGGCGGAGATTTGCAGGGAATAACCGAAAAATTGCCGTATTTATCGTCTTTGGGCGTCAGTTGCATATATTTAAATCCGATATTCGAGGCCCATTCAAATCACCGTTACAATACGGCTGATTATTTTAAAATAGACTCGTCTCTCGGAACTCTTAAAGATTTTGAAACACTTTGCAAAAGTGCCGAAAAATACGGGATCCGCATAATACTTGACGGGGTGTTTTCGCACACAGGCGATAACAGCATTTACTTTAACCGTTACGGCAATTACGACAGTGTAGGCGCCTACAATTCCAAAGAGTCAGAATATTACGGTTGGTATAAATTTGACAATTGGCCCGATAAGTATGAATCCTGGTGGGGTGTTCCGTCTCTGCCCGAAACTGTTGAGGAAAATCCGAATTTCAGGGAATACATAACCGGACGCGACGGCGTTATCAGATATTGGATGCGCCACGGCGCAGCAGGTTGGCGGCTTGATGTTGCGGACGAACTTCCGGACAGTTTTATAGCGGATATAAGAAATGCCGCAAAACAGGAAAAGGATGACGCTTACCTGCTCGGCGAAGTATGGGAAGATGCGTCAAACAAAATCAGTTACGGCTGTAGGAGGAAGTTTTTGCGCGGATACGAACTTGATTCTGTAATGAATTATCCGTTTGCAAACGCAATTATCGACTTTATACTCGGCGGTGATGCGGTAAAACTTGTCGATACCGTTGTGGATATAACCGAAAATTATCCGAAAGACGCTGTAAAACTGCTTATGAATCATATAGGCACACACGATACCGCAAGAATAATTACAAGGCTGTCGGAAGGTTATTCCGACGCCCATGACAGAGCGTGGCAGGCAAACCAAAAACTTTGCGGAGATTTATATCAAAAAGCAATGCAAAAAGTTAAACTTGCCGCCGCAATACAGTATACCCTACCCGGAGTTCCGTCTGTTTTTTACGGTGATGAAACCGGTGTTTCGGGATACGGCGATCCTTTTTGCCGTGCGGCATTTCCTTGGGATAATATCAACAATGAATTGCTTGAATTTTATCGTAAATTGGGTACGTTCCGCCGCAATTGCGAATGTTTTAAAAACGGTGAATTTATACCCGTACATTCAAACCACGGGTATTTGGTATATATGCGTCGCGGAGAAAAGGACGCAGCCGTAATTGCCGTTAACATTAACGATTACGAAGTATGGGCGGAAATGCCGGATAATTTCAAGCACTCACCGCAAGTTGTTTTCGGCGACGGACCTAACAATGACGGTTGGATTCGTCTGTCCCCGAATAGTTTTGGGGTATATAAAATAAAGATGTAAAAAATGCCTGCACCGAATTTTCAGTGCAGGTATTAAAACTTTTTATGCAACATAAAAGCCTCCCGTTTAAACAGGAGGCTTTGTTTATTACCCGATGATTAGATTTCAGCAAAGTACTTAATTGTACGAACCATCTGGCTTGTGTAGGAGTTCTCGTTATCATACCAAGAAACAACCTGTACCTGATAGGTGTCGTCATCAATCTTTGTAACCATTGTCTGTGTAGCATCAAAAAGTGAACCGTAAGTGATACCGATAATATCGGAAGATACAAGCGGTTCTTCGGTGTAACCGAATGAAGCTGAAGAAGCAGCTTTCATAGCAGCGTTGATGCCTTCAACCGTTACATCCTTGCCCTTAACAACAGCAACAAGAATTGTAGTAGAGCCGGTGGGAACCGGTACACGCTGTGCAGAACCGATGAGTTTGCCGTTAAGTTCCGGAATTACAAGACCGATTGCTTTTGCAGCGCCTGTAGAGTTAGGAACGATGTTAACAGCGGCAGCACGTGCACGACGAAGATCGCCTTTTCTGTGCGGACCGTCAAGTACCATCTGGTCGCCTGTGAAAGCATGAACGGTTGTCATGATACCGCTCTGAATCGGAGCATACTTGTTAAGTGCATTAGCCATAGGAGCAAGACAGTTAGTGGTGCAGGAAGCAGCAGAAATAATCTTGTCATCCTTAGTTAATGTTTTTTCGTTTACGCTGTAAACGATTGTCGGAAGGTCCTTACCTGCCGGAGCAGAAATAACAACCTTTTTAGCACCTGCGTCGATATGAGCCTGTGCTTTATCCTTTGAGGTATAGAAACCTGTGCATTCAAGAACAACGTCTACGCCGATTTCTCCCCACGGAAGATCCGCAGCATTTTTCTCTGCATAAATCTTAATTGTTTTACCGTCAACTGTTATGCTGTCCTCGCCTGCAGTAACTTTATCTGCAAGAGCATAACGACCTTGTGCGGAATCGTACTTAAGAAGGTGAGCCAGCATTGCCGGGCTTGTCAAATCGTTTATAGCAACAACCTCATAACCTTCTGCACCGAACATCTGACGGAAAGCCAGACGGCCGATACGACCGAATCCGTTAATAGCAACTTTTACCATTGGAATGACCTCCTAAAAAAATTTACAAATTTATTTTACAGCAAAACACTTACATTTGCAAGATGTTTTGTGATAAAAATAACAATTTTTTTCAATTTATTTACAAAACAGTATTATTTTTCTTCCGAAATGTACTTATTGATTACGGCTTGAGCTATACGCATACCGTCTACTGCCGCAGACATAATTCCGCCGGCGTAACCTGCGCCCTCGCCCGACGGATAAATTCCCGAAACATTTACGCTGTTACAGTCGTCATCCCTGTTTATCCTTATAGGCGAAGTGCTTCTGGTTTCGGGAAAAGTCAATACCGCGTTTTTGTTATTGAAATTTTCGATTTTTTTACTGAACAGGGGCAGCGCGGATTTTATGCTTTGCACCGCAAACTGCGGCATTACACTGTTTATATCGGTACGCCGTGCTTTAGGCATAACCGTAGGCGTAACACTTAAATCAGGCTCAAAATCACCGTATAAATCGCCCACATAACAAAACGGAACATCGCCCATACCTGCGTTATATGCCTTTTGTTCGATACTCTGTTGAAAATCTATGCCGGCAAATATACCGTCGCCGTTTAAGTCCTCGGGTTTAACCTCTACCAAAAGCGCACTGTTTGCATTTTTTCCGTCCCTTGCGGAATAACTCATTCCGTTTACGGCAATTCCGCCGTCCTCGCTTGAAGCGTTTACAACAACACCGCCCGGACACATACAAAATGTGTATACTCCCCTGCCGTTTTCAAGGTGTACCGCCGCCTTATAATCAGCGGCGCCCAAATACTTGCTGTCGGCAAATTTGCCGTAAAGCGACCTGTTTATATCTGCTTGTCTGTGCTCTATACGCACGCCGACGGAAAACGGTTTTGCACTCATATAAACGCCGCTTTTGTAAAGCATTTTAAAAGTATCCCGTGCGGAATGACCGATAGCCAGTATCAGTTCGCCGCACTCAAGCGTACCGCTTTTGTTTCCCACGATTTTTATACCGCACAGTTTGCCGTTTTTAATTATCACACCGTCAAGTTTTGTATCGAAATAAATTTCTCCGCCGAGTTTTATTATTTCTTCCCGTATATTTTTAACTACATTCCGCAAAATATCCGTTCCTATGTGCGGTTTTGCCGAATACATTATATTATCCGGTGCACCGAACTCGCAAAAAGTTTCAAGCACATTAAAACAACGCTCGTCATGAATTCCGGAATTAAGTTTTCCGTCGGAAAAAGTGCCTGCGCCGCCCTCGCCGAACTGTATGTTGGACTCGGTATTGAGTTTACCCGTCTTAAAGAATTCTTCAACATCGGCTGTACGTTTTTCCACACAGCTGCCGCGTTCTATTACAATCGGTTTTACGCCGCTGCGCGCAAGCGTCAGCGCGGCAAACATTCCGGCAGGGCCGAAACCCGCAATTACAGGCCGCGACTGTGTCTTGCATTTTTTGTATTTGTATTCCTTTTTTACAAACACTTCGGTATTTTTATGTGTTTTAAGTATTTTTTCCTCATTTTTAAGCGCCGCCGTAAATGAGCAGCAAAATACTATATTATTTTTATGTCTTGCATCTACCGATTTTTTGTAAAGACGTGCGCTTAAAACTTCATTTTTTGTAATTTTAAGCGCATTTCCCACTATTTTACGAATATCCGAAAAATCCGTTTCAAGCGGTAAATTTACATTTTTAATAAGTATCATTTATTTTCTCCCAAATAATCCGCAACGCCGTCGACGGCGCAAAATGCACTTGAAAAAGCCCATTGCAAATTATATCCGCCGCAGTCCCCGTCGACATCAATTATCTCTCCGCAGGCAAACATACCTTTTATACGTCGGAACTGCAGGGAGCCGTCAAGTTCACTTGCGTTTATGCCGCCTGCCGTTACCTGTGAATTTACAAATCCGGTACTTCCGGTTACTTTAAATTTTAAGCATTTAAGCAAAGCGGTTATATCGGTTAAATTCTTATCGTTTATTGCAGACACCGCCGACTGCATATCAACACCGCATATTTTAAGCAGAACCTGACCTATGCGTTTATTTATAAATCCCGTTAAAAATTCCGCCGCACTTCTGTCTGCCAGCTTTTCGCGGCGTTTTTTTAAATGTTGGGCAAGTTCGCCGTAATTGTATTCGGGTTTAAAATCAATGCATACTTCCGCGGCCGAACCGCCTACTCCTGCAAAGCGCGAAACCTGCAATACCGGCGGACCGGAAAGGCCGTAATCCGTAAACAATACCTCGCCGTATTCGCTTCTTAAAGTTTTATTATTACGGCGTATTGAAACATTAGCCGTAACTTTTATGCCTTTAAGTTGTTTTGTAATGTTATTTTCTGTTTTAAGCTGTACTATTGCGGGTGACAGGCCCACTGTGCTTACACCGTGTTTTTTAAGTATATTTAAAACGGAGCCGTCACAACCGAGTTTTCCCCCGCCCGACAAAAGTCCCGCGGCAATTATGACACTTTTTGCCTCATAAATACCGCCGTCGTAAACAAGTTTGAATGTTTTGCCGAATTTAATGTCGTCAACATGGACATTATTTATAATTGTCACGCCTTTTTCCTGCGCGCTGAAGCGCAATGCGTCAACCACACTGCCGGCCTGATAGGAAGCAGGATATGCCCTGCCGTCATCCTCAAAAACAATATCGACACCGCAGTTTCCAAAAAATTCGACCGTATTTTTTACGCCGTATCTTTTTAAAACATTATTTATAAAATCTGTATCTGCGCCGTGGTATCGGGTTGCGTCGGCATTGCTGTTTGTTATATTGCACCTGCCGTTGCCTGTGGTTATCAGTTTTTTGCCAACCCTGTCAAGCGTTTCCAGAACGGCTGTATTTATTTGCGGATATTTTTCCTTTAAACGTACAGCAGCGCAAAGTCCAGAAGCGCCGCCGCCTATAATTACGGCGTCAAACATACTTACTTTATCCTCTCACTCTCTTCAAAGCACCACAACTTATTTTTGTGCCGTTAACCGATATGCCTTTATTCTTCCTTTTCCTCTTTTTTGTTTTGTACCACTTCTATTTCGGACACGCGCCTGCCGTCAACAGCGGTTACTTTTATATCCAGATTTTCGTAACTGAAACTGTCCCCGACATCTGCAATTTTGCCGAGTTTCTCCATTATCCAGCCGCCGACCGAAATACTGTCCGACTCGTCTTCAATTTCAAAAAAGTCGCAAAAATCCTCAAGATTAAGCAGACCGTCAACCTTGTATTTATTATCGCCTATCTTTTTAAAGTCTTCCACAACATCGTCGTGTTCGTCCCAGATTTCGCCTACAAGTTCCTCCAAAATATCCTCAAGCGTTACTATGCCCACCGTGCCGCCGTATTCGTCGACAACAACCGCCATATGCGATTTGCTTGACTGCAGTTTTTTAAACAAAGCGTTTATAGGCAGCGCTTTTTGTACAAAAATGGGCTCTGTCATAATTTTGGAAATCTTTTTGGTCGTAATTCCGTCCTCTGTATAAAAATCCTTTAAATGCAGCACGCCTACTATATCGTCGATTCCGTCCTTATATACAAGCAGACGTGAAAATTTGCTTTGTGCAAACACCTTTGCAATTTCCGCCTTATCCGCATCGACCGACACTGCTTCAACATCGCCGCGGTGTGTGAGTATGTCCTCCGCCCTATGCTCCGAAAACTCAATAACATTGCGCAGCATATTGCCTTCGTTATTATCTATACTGCCGTCCTGTTGAACCTCATCAACCAACATAAGCAATTCTTCCTGCGACATTTTGGCGTCCGTACTTGTATGGAAAATAAGTGAAACAAGTTTTTTCCACTTTGAAAATATAAAGTTAAGAGGGGTGAAAATTACTACCAGCATACTTATTAAACCGGAAGAAAGCATTGAAAAGCGTTCCGGCATATCCTTGGCAACGCTTTTAGGAGTAATTTCACCGAAAATTAAAACTGCCACGGTTATTACAATTGTTGAAACGGTGGCGCCTATATCCCCGTATAAGTCAACAAAAAGTATTGTCGCCAATGACGCGGCAGACAGGTTTACAATGTTATTTCCTATAAGAATTGTGGATATAAGATTGCTGTAATTCTCAGAAAGTTTTAAAACACGTTTTGCCGCTTTATTGCCTTTTTCCGCAAGGGTTTTCATCCTTGTTGAATTGTATGAGGAAAAAGCCGTTTCGGTTGCCGAAAAATATGCCGACATAAGCACCAAAACCGCAAGTATTATTATTTTTGTTACCGAACTTGAGTCCATTAAAGTTACTCTCCTTAAAATAAATTGTATTTTTAGATACAAAAAAACACATCCGTCGGAAACTTCCGCAGATATGCCCTATAAATTATATTACATTTTTAATATGCCCGACGGTGTCGTCCATCTGTTATAACCGCATCCCTTTGCATTATTTTTAATTATTATAACAAATTTCAGCCGTACGGTCAATATTTTTGGTAAAATGTGTAGATTTTTTTTAAAATTGAGTATATAATTTAAATTGATTTTAAATTTAAGGAGTGTTTTTGTGAACTACAGACCGAGTAAAAAAGATGTGCTTACCATACCTAATATGCTCAGTTTTTTAAGGCTTGCACTTATACCTTTTATAATATGGACATACTGCGTGCTTAAAAATTATTATGTTGCGCTGGGACTTTTGGCGGCATCTGCCTTTACGGATGTTATTGACGGCAGAATAGCGCGGCGATTCAATATGGTGTCGGATTTCGGAAAACTGCTTGATCCCGTGGCGGATAAACTGACGCAGGCAACCATGATACTTTGTGTTTTTTCAAGATACAGGCTTATACTTATTCTTGTAATACTTTTTGTTATTAAAGAAAGCATGATGCTGATTTGCGGATACATAAGGCTTAAAAAGACCGACGTTATGTCCAGCGCAAACTGGTACGGCAAACTTAACACGGTTATGATGTATATAATTATGAGTGTGCTTATGGTATTCACAAACATACCGCTTAATGTCGCAAATATACTTATAATTGTTTGCGCCGCTTTTATGACTCTGGCACTTATTATGTATCTTCGCTTTTATATACATTTGCTGTGCAGTACCGCAGCGTCCGCAAAAGAATCTGATTAACAGTTAATTATTTTATTGGGAGTGTCGGTATGAATTTCCCGCTTGAATTTATTAAAGCCGCAAATGAGTATAATACCCTGCAAAAAAATGTTCCCGCGCCGATTTTCAGACGCAGTTTTACGGTAGAAAAGCCTGTAAAATCCGCCGATATTTTAATAACCGGCTTGGGATTTTACGAATTGTATGTAAACGGCAAAAATATTACAAAGGGATTTTTGGCGCCGTACAGGAGTAATCCGGACGATATTATTTATTACGATAAATACGATTTATTACCGTACATTACAGCCGGCAAGAATACCGTTGCCGTTATTTTGGGAAACGGTATGATAAACGGCATAGGCGGATATGTATGGGACTTTGACAAAGCACGTTTCAGAAGTGCGCCGCAAACCGCATTCGGCATAAATATCGAATATACCGATTCCGCGGTGCAGGAAATAATTTCGGACGGACAAACACTGACGCATCCGTCGCCGATAACATTCGACGATTTGCATTACGGCGAATATTATGACGCGCGGCTTGAGGTAAAAGATTTCTCTTTGCCCGATTTTGACGACAGCGACTGGACAGCCGCTTTATCCGCACAGGCACCCAGAGGGGAAACGAGATTATGCCGTGCGGAGCCGATAAAGGTCAGGAACAAACTGAAATGCGTTTCGGTAACAAAATGCGGTGACGGGTATATTTACGATTTCGGTGTAAATTCGTCCGGCGTGTGTATGCTTAAAATAAACGGAAAAAACGGACAGAAAGTCCTTTTACAGCACTTTGAAGTTTTGGTTGACGGAAAGCCGTTTTTTGCCAATAACCGTTTTAATATCAACGACCGTTTTCAAGAGGACGAATACATTTGCGCCGGCGGCAATGCCGAATACGTACCGCACTTTACATACCACGGTTTTCGGTATGTTTATGTTACGGGCATAACGCAGGAGCAGGCAACCGAAGACCTGCTTACATACCTTGAATTAAGTTCGGATATAAAAATTGCGGGGCATTTTGAGTGCAGCGATACGGTAATAAACAAAATTCAGGAAGCGACACTGCGTTCGGATATTTCAAATTTTTACTATTTCCCCACCGATTGTCCGCAAAGGGAAAAAAACGGCTGGACAGCCGACGCGGCTTTGTCTGCCGAGCAAATGCTTTTAAACCTTACACCCGAAAACAGTTATGCGGAATGGTTACGCAACATTTACAGGTCTATGCGTCCCGACGGTGCGGTACCGGGAATTGTACCTACTGCCGACTGGGGATATGTAGGTTGGAACGGACCGGCGTGGGACTGCGTTATTGCATATCTGCCGTATTACACATATATTTACACCGGAAATACGGATATTATTAAAGAAGCGGAACCTGCGCTTATGCGTTATCTTAACTATCTGTATTCAAAGCGCGATGACAAAGGACTCATTGCCTTCGGGCTCGGCGACTGGTGTCAACCGTCGGCTCCGAACGGACCTACCTCTCCGCTTGCCGTTACGGACACCGCTATGTCGTACGATATTGCAAAAAAATCCGAATTTATTTTTGAAAAATTACACCTTACTGCGCAAAGAGATTTTGCCTGCACGCTTGCAAATGATTTACGGAAATCGTTTAGAGAAAATCTTATTGATTACGATACTTTGACCGTTGCCGGCGACTGTCAGACTTCTCAGGCACTTGCGCTTTACCACAATTTGTTTGAAGACAGTGAAAAACCGCAGGCAATAAAAGTTCTGCTTGAAACGGTTGAGAGAGCAGACGGACATTTTGCATGCGGCGTAATAGGCGGACGCATAATTTACAGACTGCTTGCCGATTTAGGCTATGAGGAACTTGCATACGAAATGATAACAAAACCGAATTTCCCATCGTATGCCGATTGGATTTTAAGAGGTGCCACAACTCTGTATGAATCGTTTATACCCGAAGGCTGCGGTTATCAGTCGCTTAACCATCATTTTTGGGGCGATGTTTCCGCATGGTTTTATATATACCTTGCCGGAATACGCGTAAATCCCGACAAGAACGATGCGGCAAGGGTTGACATACAACCGTACTTTGCGGAAAAATTAAATTATGTAAAGGCCGAACATACAACGCCGTTCGGCACACTTGGCGTTGAGTGGAAAAAGGCAGACGGCAAAATTACACTGAAAACAAGTGTTACAGGAAGTTTACACGGCACGGTTTATGCACCGCAGGGATATGTGTTTGCCGACGGAAAAAATGAGCGCCCCATTAAGAGCGAGAGTTACACAATATTTAAAAAAGCATAAAAATTCCGTACTGTCTTAAAAGACAGTACGGAATTTCCTTTTAATGACTGGCAGCCATTGTTTCTTCGTTTCTTTCCCTGAAAAGAAGCGAAATACACCATATTCCGGCAAGAGCCACTACCGTATAAATTATACGCGAAAGCAGTGCGTCACTGCCGCCGAATATCCATGCAACGATATCAAATTGGAAGATACCGATGCTGCCCCAGTTAAGTGCGCCTATTATAGTTAATATAAGGCATATGCGGTCTAACATAAATTTCAACTCCTTTGCTTTTATATTATCTGCAAAAAAGTTATACTTATGCGTAAGTCCGCACGCAACTTAAAGGCAACTTATGGAATTATATTTTTTTAAATTTTTCAATTACTTCAAAATATCTTTTATATGCGGTGTCAACAGCTTGCTCCCAAGAATAATAAACGGTTTGTGCCGCCTGCATACCTATTTTGTTTAAATACCCTTTTTCGTTTAACGCAGCCGCCAGAGTGCTTGCAAAACTGTCGGCGTTTTCATCAATTAACAATCCGTCAAATCCGTGCGTTACGCCTTCTGCCGCACAACTGCCCTTAACAAGTATCGCCGCACACTCGCAGGCAGCGGCTTCTTTTACCACAAGACCTGACGTATCGTAAGTAGACGGGAACAAAAGTAAATCGGCACAGCTGAAAAATGCCCGCGTAACCCGTCTGTCATAAACAGCGCCGGTAAACACAAGATATTCCTCATCAAATCCGCAATTTTTCGCATATTCTTCAACGGACGGTCTGTCAGGTCCGTCGCCGACAATAAGCGTTTTAAATTTAAAGCCCGATTCCTTAAGTTTTTTAAGGCCGTCGATAATCAATTGTAAATTTTTATACCACATGGTTCTTCCGCAAAACAAAAATATCGGAACACCCGGTTCAAGTCGGTACTTTCTTTTAATTTCGTTAATATCAGCCGCCGGTGCTTTGCCCTTTTTAAAATCGGTACCGTTACGCATTACGGTTACTTCGCCTGTATAACCTATTGTCCTTAAACTCTCCACCGCGCCTTGCGATACACACCATACTTCATCCGCTAAATTAATGTTATTTAATATAAATTTACGCGAAATTGAATTAAGCTGCTTATTAGGAACAAAGTTATCAATATCAATATCAAACTTTGTATGGTATGTAAACACGGTAGGTATTTTATTGCCCGAAACTTCATGTGCCAAAACGGCAGACGCAAAAGGACAATGTACATGCAATATATCAAAATTTTTACGTTTAAGATCCATCACCGTTACTGGCGAAAAAGGATTACCCACACGATAAGGCATACTACCGCTGAATTTTACGGATGAATACCGATAAACTTCATATGGCTTATTATCAATCACATGCGGATATTCCGGAGTTACTACGGTTGCCGTACCGTAAGAGTCTGTAATAATATCGGCATAATTTTTTACGCAATTTGCAACGCCGTCGATCGTCGGCGGAAATGAATCGTTGAAAAGTCCTACGTTAAGTCCCATAATTTATTCACCCAGTTCATTATATAATTTAACGGTATATTAGTCAAGAATATTAAACGGCGCGGGAATTTTTCCCCGCGCCGTTTCGTTATAATTTACTTATTTCATGCTGTTTTCATAAGATTCGATCATCTTTTTAACCATCTGTCCACCGATAGAACCGGCCTGTTTAGAGGTAAGATCACCGTTGTAACCCTGCTTAAGGTTTACGCCAACTTCGTTAGCAGCCTCCATCTTAAAGCGATTGAGAGCGTCCTTAGCTTCAGGAACTACGTTCTTTGCCATGATATTCACTCCTTGTTAATAGATTTTGCGTTTGTAATAGTATTTTGTGAAAAAACCAAAACATTATTAAAGGTAAATTAATCAAACAATGTAAAAATTTTCTTTGAATTTCGCCTTAAACTTTGCTTTTCTTGACAATTGACGCAAATTGTTGTATTATAGTGTATATATTTTTTGAAAAGGGGTTAAAAATATGAAAAAAGCAATTAAATTACTTGCACTTGTTTCAGCCGTAATTATGTGTGTAACATGTTTTGCAGGCTGCAATAAAAAAGACGATGGAGAAAAAGTTTACGTTATAGCGACAGATACTATGTTTGCACCGTTTGAATTTACCGATGCAAACAACCAGTTTGTAGGTATAGATGTTGACCTGCTTGCCGCAATTGCGGAAGATCAGGGATTCAAATACGAATTACGCTCCTTAGGTTTTAATGCTGCCGTTACCGCACTTGAAACCAGCCAGGCAGACGGTGTTATTGCCGGAATGAGCATTACGGATGAACGTAAGGAAAAATACACATTCTCTAATCCTTATTATGATTCCGGTGTTGTTATGGGCGTTGCAGCCGATAATAACGATATTCAGTCCTATGCAGACCTTAAAGGTAAAACCGTTGCGGTAAAAGCCGGTACGGAAGGTAAAACTTTTGCTGAGTCAATAAAAGACCAGTACGGCTTTAACATTGACGTATTTGATAATTCGGGTACGATGTATCAGGCTGTAACATCCGGCACGGCTGTTGCCTGCTTCGAGGATTATCCGGTTATGGGTTACGGTATTTCGCAGAATAACGGACTTAAAATGGTTACCGCCATGGAAAAAGGTTCATCTTACGGATTTGCCGTACTTAAGGGTTCGGACAATGAAGTTCTTGTTGAAAAATTCAATGCCGGTCTTGAAAAACTTAAGGAAAACGGCAAATATCAGGAAATACTCAGCAAATATATTTCCGAAAAATAATTGATTTTTCATAATTTATAATCGTGATGATAAAGTTCTCCTGCTTCAGTGTGGGGTGATTCACACGGTTTGTTGCAACACGGTCTGACTAAAAAACGTCGGACCGTGTTGATGTTGTAAAAAGCTGGAGGATTTTTATGGGTTTATTTCAGGGTTTTGATTTTGCAAGAGTCGTAAACCTATTACTGCAGGGTATGTGGGTTACGGTAAAAGTAACCGTACTGTCGCTTTTAATAGCGCTTGCAATAGGTTTGCTTTCCTGCCTTATGGGCATTTCAAAATCAAAAATACTTTCCTTTTTATCAAAATTTTACATTTGGCTTATACGCGGTACACCGTTTATTGTTCAGTTGTTTATAATATATTTCGGTATTCCGCAATTTATTAAAGCCATAGGTATAAGTAATTTTAAAATTTCGGCTTTTGCAGCAGCTACCATAACGCTCGCGCTTAATGCCGGCGCTTATATTTCGGAAATTTTCCGCGGTGCTATAAATGCAGTTGATAAAGGACAAATGGAAGCAGCGCGCAGTTTGGGACTTTCCAAAAGCAAGGCAATGACAAAGGTAGTTTTGCCTCAGGCTTTCAGAATATGTATCCCTTCACTCTGCAATCAGTTTATCATAACCCTTAAGGATTCATCTTTGGCGTCAACAATTTCGCTTAAAGAAATTGTTTTCCAAGGTCAGCAATATGCGTTTTCTACATATAAAATGTTTGCAACGTATATAATGATAGGCGTTGCTTATTTAATAATTATTTCAATACTATCGTTCCTAATTAAAATTATTGAAAGGAGACTTAACGTAGGACATGAAAAAAGTTGAAGTTAAAAATTTATATAAGTCCTTCGGTAAGTTGGATGTTTTAAAAGGAATTGATTTTGATGTGACCGACGGTGAAGTCGTTTGTCTTATCGGTCCTTCCGGTTCGGGTAAATCGACAATACTGCGTTGCCTTAACAAACTTGAGGAATCAACATCGGGCGAGATTTATGTTGACGGACACTGCATTACCAGCAAGCATACGGACATTAATAAAGTGCGTGAAAAAATCGGTATGGTATTCCAGCAATTCAATTTGTTTCCGAATATGACTGTGCTTGAAAACATAACAATGGCACCCGTAACGCTTAAACTTGCCGACAAGCAAACTGCGGAAAAAACCGCATTGGAATTGCTTGAGCGCGTAGGTCTTGCCGATAAAGCAAACGCTTATCCGAAACAGCTTTCCGGCGGTCAGCAGCAGCGTGTTGCTATTGCCCGTTCCCTTGCGATGAATCCTGATATTATGCTGTTTGACGAACCTACAAGCGCACTTGATCCCGAAATGGTCGGAGAAGTTTTGAATGTTATGAAGGAACTTGCCGCGCAAGGTATGACGATGGTGGTTGTTACACATGAAATGGGATTTGCCCGTGATGTTGCAAACCGTGTTATATTTATGGCAGACGGTGTAATTGTTGAGGAAGGCACACCCGAAGAGATATTTAAAAACCCGAAAGCACAGCGTACAAAAGAATTTTTAAACTGTGTTTTATAAACAATATGGCATAAAAAAATCAGCCTTACGGCTGATTTTTTGTTTTTTTACATACTTTCCGGCGCATCAATTTTCATCATCGTCAGTACGTTTTTAATTGCAATACCGACTGCTTTGCAAAGCGATACACGCGCCATCATGACAGGCTCCTCAACACCACGCACGCGGCAGGAATTATAGAATTTATGGAACTTTGCCGCAAGGTCGCAAACATAATGCGTAAGCCTTGTGGGATCCAATGTTTTTGCCGCGGTTATAATTTCACCTGTAAGTCCCGATAAATATGTTATCAATTCCCTTTCGTCCGCACTGTTAAGCGCACCGAGTTCCGTCCTTGTACATTCGCGTATCTTAATACCGTCCGCTTCAAGATTACGCATAATACTGCAAATTCTCGCATAAGCGTATTGAACATAATAAACGGGGTTTTGATTTGACTGTTCAACTGCCAAATCAAGATCAAAATCAAAATGGCTGTTGGGCTCTCTTAAATTAAAGAAAAATCTTGCCGCGTCTATCGGCACTTCATCAAGCAGTGTTACAAGTGTAATTGCCTTGCCCGACCGCTTGGACGCTTTAATAATTTCGCCGTTGCGTACCAGCCTTACCATTTGCATAAGTACAACTTTCAGTTTATCCGCGTCTACACCCAAAGCTGTAAGCGCGCCTTTAAGCCGAGGCACATATCCGTGATGGTCGGCGCCCAAAACATCCACTGCAACATCAAAATTACGCGTTACAAGTTTGTTATAATGGTACGCAATATCCGGAACAACATATGTCGGAACGCCGTTTGAACGCACAAGCACAAAATCGTCACTGCCAAAATCCGTTCCCTTAAACCAGAGTGCGTCCTCCTTCTCATAAGTATGTCCGCTTTGCTTTAAAAGCTCTATAATACGCGTTGTTTCTCCGGAAGAATGGAGTGAACTTTCTCTAAACCAAGTATCATATTCTATTCTGTATTTCAACAAATCATCATGCAAACCTTGGATATTTTTGGGAAGCGCAAAATCAACCAGCGCTTTCCTGCGTTCCTGCTCATCTTTAGCGATATAAGAATCTCCGTACAGTTTTGCAAATTCCTTTGCGTGTTCCACAATATCCGCACCGTGATAGGAATCCTCGGGCATCTCAATGCTGTCGTCAAACAACTGCCTGTAGCGCAGATCCAAGGATAATCCGAATTTATTTATTTGATTTCCCGCGTCATTCACATAAAATTCGCGTTCCGTATAAAATCCTGCCGCACTTAAAACCGACGCCAAGCAGTCGCCTATTGCCCCGCCGCGTGCATTACCTATATGCATAGGTCCTGTAGGATTTGCCGAAACAAATTCAACCAAAGCCCTTTTACCCTGTCCGTAATCGCTCTTTCCGAAGTCGTCACCGGCTGCAATGACTTCGTTTATAATATCGGCATAATAATTATCATTTAAAAATACATTTATAAAACCCGGACCGGCAATTTCGCATCTGCTGATGTATGTATCCTTAAAATCGGCATTATCCGTTAATATTTCCGCAATTTTTCTCGGCGCGTTTTTAAATGCTTTTGTCCACACCATTGCGGCATTTACAGCATAATCGCCGTGTTCGCGGTTCGCAGGAACTTCAATATTAAAATCCTTTAATTCCGCTTCGGGCAATAATCCGCCGTTTACGGCTTTTTCAGCCGCCGCCGTAATTACCTGTTTAATTTGTTCCTTTGCTGTTTCCACTGTATTTGCCATCAATTCTCTTCTACCCTTCTGACGTTTATCTCCACTGTATTGCTGCTTAAAAAATCATTTTCAACGTCTATTGTATAATCCAACTTTACAAATCCGCCGTTTTCGGATAATTCATTTACAACTCTTTTGCCGAATATTCCCAAAACCAACTCGCCCTGCGGAATTCGATAAAAGCATTTATTACGCTTTCCCTGCTCAATAACAAGTCTGCTCTCAACCGAGCCTGACCGCAACATTATTGCCTTGTTATCCGCAACATTTATAACGTTTTTAACAACCTCATCCTTAATTGCCTGATTTTCCAAATAGGACAACATATATTTGCCGTCGCGCACAGCCATTTTACCGCAGGTTGAAAGTTCAATAACATCCTCGTCATCTATACCCTGCTGCGTGCTTTTTATGTCTATAATTACATCTGTCATATTTTACTGATGTCCACCTGCCTTGCATTGCTGCTGTCAAGTTTCTCACCTAACAGCAACTGTGCAACATTTTCAAAAGAATTTGTCATATCGCTTACAAAAAAGCTGTGTACCGCATTTTTCTTTCCGTCGTTCAGCTTATCCTGACTTTCAAAAAAATGCTTTACAGCCAAAGCTGTAGCATCTCCCATATTAATCAGTTTTACATCCTTGCCCAATATTTTACTTATAACATCCTGTAAAATCGGATAATGCGTACAACCGAGCACCAGCGTGTCTATTCCCGTATTCTCAAAGCAGGCAAGATACCGCTTTGCGGTTTCGTAAACAACCGGATCGTCTGAACTGAACAATCCTTCCTCAACCAACGGTACAAAAAGCGGACAGCTGTTTGTAAACACCTTCGCGTCCGGCAAAATTTTTAAAATCTGCTTTTCGTGCGAGGCACTGTTTATTGTAACGGGTGTACCGATTACGCCTATGCGTTTAGTTTTTGTTGCCGCCGCGGCAGCCGCCGCCGCATGGGAAATAACCTCAAAAAACGGAACCGGCAGACCGTAGCCTGTATCTGCGGCAACAGCGCTTACCGTACCGCATGCCGCAATTATTGCCTTTACGTTTTTGCTTAATAAAAATTCCTCATCCTCAACGGCATATTTGCGTATTGTGGATCTGCTTTTTGTGCCGTACGGCACACGTCCCGTATCCCCGAAATAAACAATATTCTCATTCGGCAGATGTCTGATTATCTCTCTAACAACCGTTAACCCTCCAAGGCCTGAATCAAAAATACCAATAGGTCTGTTGTCAGCCAATACTAAGCACCTCTTTCAGTATGTACCGCGGTGTGACAGTCTGTTACAAAAATATGTAAAACCGCTATTAACATACAAATACAATTTATCATACCATATTTAGTAATTTACTGCAACAAAATTATTTAAAAAAACATTAAATTTTGTATTGACATCTGCAGAAAATATGTTATAATATTTCTTGCTGACACGGGCCATTAGCTCAGTTGGTTAGAGCAACCGGCTCATAACCGGTCGGTCCGGGGTTCGAGTCCCTGATGGCCCACCAGTGTTTGCAAAACCGATTTATTATCGGATACAGAGGGGTATAGCTCAGCCGGTAGAGCAGCGGTCTCCAAAACCGCGTGCCGAGGGTTCGATCCCTTCTGCCCCTGCCAAAACAGCAAGTATCGTTTTTACGGTGCTTGCTGTTTTTTCGTATACGCAATGCGAATCCGAGGTTCGCGGAGCGTGTTGTGTGCAGAAACCCTGACCGAGTCGGAAGGCGAAAACGATCCCCTCTGTCAATGCAAAAAAGTTCCGTCCGCATAAACGGACGGGACTTTCACCTATTGTATAAAAAGGATGTTGCAAATTTGCAACATCCTTTTTATAAAGTTTTCTCAAGTTCCGCAACGGCTTTAGGTATTTCAGGCGAAAAATCCATATACCATTTTTTTGTTTCGGCAATATATCTTTCTTTAAATTCCCTGTCCGTACAAACCGCACAATGCAAGTTGTGCAATCTGTCTGCCGCTTTAACCGCATATGCTACGGGGTTTTGTTTAATGCCGGACACATAGTCGTCCATAACATAATTTTTTTGCTTTGTAAGCACTTTTACGTTTTCCAAAACGCTTTTCCCCGCAATATTTTCTATTTCGTCATTCGTTGCGTCGGTATCCTCAAGCAAATCATGAAACAACGCCGTCAGTACATACTCCATACCGTAGCCTTTATCCGTCATCATATCCGCAACAGCAACAGGGTGTGTAATATACGGCGCACCGCCGATGCGTTTTTGCCCTTTATGCTTTTGTGCTGCAAATTCAAGCGCTGTGTTGTAAAGTTCAAGTTCACTTTCAGTCATGCTGTCATCCTTTAAAATAAAACATTTAACTCTGATGCTGCCGTGTAAATTTTTTCTTTAAAAAACCTTTAGGTAACTGCGAAACCACAATGCCTATAAAAATTATAATACAGCCTATGTATTTCCTTGCCGTCATATCTTCATCAATTTTAAACAGCAATCCGCCTATTGCGGCAAAGACCGATTCGGTAGACAGTATTATTGCAGCGGACGTAGGATCGGCATCACGCTGACCGAGCGCCTGACAGGTATACGCCACACCAGAAGAACCTATGCCCATATAAAGTACCGGAAGTAATGCGCCGGACAATTGTGCGGACATATCCGCAACGCTTACGTTTGAGCGTATAAGCATAACCGCAAATCCCAAAAGCGCGCAGGTTAAAAACTGCACACAGGAAAATTTTATTGCGCTTACCTTATTTATGCATAAATCTATAGCAATTATATGGAAAGTCCAAAATACCGCGCCTATTATAAGGATAATATCCGACATTGCAACACTGCTCAACCCGTTTGTCACGCTTAACAAATAAAGTCCTACCGTAGCGCATACTGCACCCAGCCATACGTTTATGCCGGTTTTCTTTTTAAACAAAATAAGGCAGAAAACAGGCACCATTACAGTGTATGTACCGGTTATAAAACCGGCTTTTCCGGCATTTGGGTTTAAGTTTATGCCATACTGCTGTAAAACAGATGCCGTAAACAGTATTGTACCGCAAAGCATACCGTAAAGTACGGTTTTTTTCATATCCACGGGTATTAACTGTTCTTTTTCCTTTCGGTTTTCAAACAAAAATATTATGGGTAAAAGGGAGATACCGCCTAATAAATATCTTACCCCCATAAGAAGAAATGTATCAATTTTATCTGCGGCATCGCACTGTGCAACAAACGCAAAACCCCATATTATTGCCGTTAACCACAAAAAGATGTTTGCTTTTACTTTTTTTATATTTGCCATAATTCCACACTCTATCTGTTCAAATGAATTTCCCCATCGTTAATATAAAAACATATATCCCCTGATCTGTCTGTACGCAAAACGTCAGCGCCGTTTTGCAGCAAGCGTATCATAACCGATTTATCCGGATGACCGTAATTGTTGTCGCCTACCGAGATAACTGCGTATGTAGGTTTTGCCGCCGCTAAAAATTCGTTACATGATGAAGTATTGCTTCCGTGATGTCCGACCTTAAGTACATCGCAGCTTACATCAATATTGTCATGCAGCAATTTTCTTTCAGCGGCAGACTGCGCGTCGCCCATAAACAAAAACTTTTTACCGTTGTTTTCCGCCATAATTATTACCGACCTGTTGTTTTCTTCATCCGCGCCGCTATCGGACATAAGCACGGTCAAATCAAAATTTCCGATTTTAACAACCATACCCGGTATCGGCTCGTAAAACGGTATGTTTTTATCATACACGGCAGATAAAAACAACTCAAACTCCTGCTTGTCGTCATCATCGGACGGAGCAACAGACGACACCACAACATTATTCACTTTAATCTTTGAAAGTATGTATCCGGCACCGCCTATGTGGTCGCTGTGCGGATGCGTAATTATCATGGCATCAAGGTTTTTAACGCCGTA
Organism: uncultured Eubacteriales bacterium; assembly: GCA_934464615.1. Taxonomy (GTDB): domain Bacteria; phylum Bacillota; class Clostridia; order Oscillospirales; family Acutalibacteraceae; genus SIG565. The sequence continues at coordinate 80,300 of CAKSKA010000003.1, forward strand.
TTCCCGCAATTTGCGTACAACATTACCTGCGTTGTAACCGGTGGAAGTATCTATAAGTGCGGCTTGTGTTCCGCTTGTTATAAGTATACAGTCCGACTGACCGACATCCAATATGCGCACATGATCGCCGAAATCCGAATTAGTGCCCGCATCCGTACTTAAAAGGCACAACATCAGGATAAGCAATGCCGCCATCGCGCCGACTATTATTTTAATATACAGGGGAATTTTTTGATTGCCGAATAATTTCACTATTCTTCCCCTGCCCGTTTCTCCAACAGCTGCTCTTTGCTCATCAAAACTTGACGCGGTTTTGCGCCCTCATGCGGTCCGACTATTCCGCGTTCTTCCATTACGTCTATTAAACGCGCAGCCCTTGCATAACCGAGTTTCAGCTTACGCTGTAAAAGCGAAGTCGATGCCTGACCGAGTTCCACAACCGTATCTATTGCTTGGGAAAGCATCGGATCATCGTCACCGTTATCACCGTCATCACTTGAAATTTTCTGTTTGTTGTCAAGTGCTGCCTGACGCTCAATCTCGCTGATAACATCTTCGTCATAATCGCTTGAATGGTCGCCCTTTATGTAATCAACAACCGCTTCTACTTCACTGTCGCTTACAAAACAGCCTTGTAAACGGCTGGGTTTTGACGCACCTACGGGGTTAAACAGCATATCACCTTTTCCAAGCAATTTTTCCGCACCGCTTACATCAAGTATTGTACGGCTGTCCACCTGACTTGATACCGCAAATGCAATACGCGTGGGTATATTTGCTTTAATAACACCTGTGACAACATCAACCGACGGGCGCTGTGTGGCTATGAGCAAATGCATTCCTGCGGCACGCGCTTTAGCGGCTATACGGTTTATGGAATCCTCCACCTCTCTCGGTGAAGTCATCATAAGGTCTGCCAACTCATCAATAATTATGACTATATGCGGCATTTTCTTAAGTTCTTCATTATCGGGATTATTTTCCACAAATCTGTTATAGCCCGCAATATCCCTTACGCCGTTATCGGCAAAAAGCCTGTACCTTTTTTCCATTTCGGTAACCGCCCAGCCAAGCGCTCCGGCGGCTTTTCGCGGCTCGGTAACAACAGGCACCAGCAGGTGCGGAATACCGTTGTAAACGCCGAGTTCAACAACTTTGGGATCTATCATAAGCAACTTTACTTCATCCGGTGTTGCTTTGTAAAGCAGACTTATTATAATTGAATTTATGCAAACCGATTTACCCGAACCTGTAGCACCGGCTATAAGGCCGTGCGGCATTTTTGCAATATCGGTTACTACCGCGTTGCCGCCTATATCCTTACCCAAAGCCACAGTCAGCTTGCTTTTTGAACTTGTAAACAAAGGTGAATCTATAATTTCCCTTACGCCCACGGTATTGCAGTTTTTATTGGGTACTTCAATTCCCACTGCAGCCTTATTCGGTATAGGCGCCTCAATTCTCACACCGGCAGCGGCAAGATTAAGTGCTATATCGTCTGCAAGATTGGTGATTTTGCTGATTTTAACACCGGCACAAGGCTGCAATTCATAGCGTGTTACGGTAGGTCCTCTGCTTATATCGACAATTCTTGTTTCAACACCGAAACTGCGCAGTGTGTCCACAAGGTGTGCGGCAGTTGTATCAAGGTCCGCGCCGCTTGCGGCGGAATTTTCAAACACAGGCGGTTTAAGTAACGATATAGGCGGAAATTTATATCCGTTATCGTCTGTCAGTGAAATTGTGTTTTCCTTCTGCGCATTTTCAACTTCCTCTATTAAATCCTGACGTGTCTTGCTGTCCAGTTTTTCACGTTTTTTCTTATCAATTTCATTTTTTGTTTCCTGCAGTGCGGAATCGATTTTTTCCTGTGTTACTTCAATCGCATCGTCTTGTGTTTCAATGTTTCCGTCTGCGGAAATTCCGTTATACGTTTCAACAACTTTCTTCTGTTTACCCTCAAGCCCTTCCGTATCCACCTTACGTTTTTCGGGTATGTCGTCAACAGGTATGTCAATCTGCGCCATACGGCGTTTATGTTCTTCTTCGCTTTCGCGATTTTTTTCCGCGCGTCTGTTAAAATTATCTTCGGCGTGGTTTTCAATCTTTTTAACCGGATGTGCCAGCGCTTTAAACAAATTAATAAGCGTGGTGCCGGTTATTATCATAACCATTACAAATATTACAAGCACTATCGTTATCGAGGATCCGGGATTACCGAGCAGCGAAAACGGACGGCTTACCAGCGCGCCTAAAAATCCGCCGCTGTGCAAAAGCTGCCCCGATTTATATGCTGCGCTTAAATACTCAAAAAATCCGTTATACGGGGCGGCGGTAAAAATATCTACGGCAGCGCTTATAAGCACTATAAGCACGGTAGACTCAATAACCTTTGCCGTTATTGAACCGTAAAACTTGTCCATAGCGTAAAACACGGCTATAAATCCCAATAAAATAGGGTAGCCGTATGCCGTTACACCGAATATTCCAAACATAACATTATGTAAACCAAGCCACAACTTATCTCCCTTAATAAGCGTTACACAAAGGAAAAAAATTGCAACCGCAAACCATACTATAGACAGTATTTGTCTTTTAGCGCTGTTTGCTGCTTTTGTGTCGCTGCGTGTCTGCGGCGTACTTTTTTTACGTCCGGTTTTTTTTGCTGCCATTTTTAAACCTCACTTATTATGTAAGTTCCGCAAGCGGAACAATATTTTATTTGCTTTTATCCTTATCTATCATTTCGTAAAGGCATTCTATTACATCCGATAAATTACCGAGACTGTCAATAAGCCCTTCCTTCACGGCTTTTTCGCCGTCAAGCACAGATCCGACATCCGTAACCAGTTCTCCTGTGTTCATCATAAGTTCCGAAAAGCGTTGTGCCGTAATGTTTGAATTTGCGGTTACAAATCCCGTAATTCTGTCCTGCATACGTTCAAAATGATTCATCATCTGCGGAACGCCGAGTACAAGTCCGTTCATACGCACGGGATGTATCGTCATGGTTGCGGAAGGCACTATAAACGACTTTTTTGCCGCTACCGCAAGCGGCACGCCTATAGAATGTCCGCCGCCGAGTACCAGCGATACCGTCGGTTTTTTCATCCCTGCTATTAATTCGGCTATTGCAAGTCCCGCTTCCACATCACCGCCGACGGTATTCAAAATTATAATAATGCCGTCTATGTTTTTGTCCTGCTCAAGTGCCACCAACTGCGGAATAACATGCTCATACTTCGTGGTTTTTGTTTGTTCCGGCAAAGCGGTGTGGCCTTCGATTTCACCTATTACGGTAAGGCAAAAAACGGTGTGCCCGTCCGACTTTACGCTGACGGATCCCATTTCCTTTATCTGTTTTGCAATATCTTCTTCGGATAAATTATCATTATTTTTTTCATCTTTTTTCATACAAATTCCCCCGATAAATATATTATCGGAAAAAATTGCTTAAAGATACATTAATTATACTATTTTTTTCAAATGAATTCAAGTATATAATACACAAAAAGCAGGGCTTTAATGCCCTGCTTTAATACTGTTTTTAAATACAAATTCGCCGTCTTCAAACACGCATACAAGTTCATCGCCCGTTTTAATGCTTGAATCCAAAATCCGTTCGCTTATAACATCTTCAATTTTGCTTTGTATTGCCCGACGCAGCGGTCGTGCGCCGTAAACATCGTCATATCCGGCAAGCGCAACTTCGGTTACAGCCGATTTGTCAAAAGTCATATCTATTCCGAGGTCTTTAAGACGCTTAGACAGTTTTTCCAACATCTTTCCGGCAATCAGTTCAATATCGTCACGGGTTAATTTGCGGAATACTATAATATCGTCTATACGGTTTAAAAATTCCGGTCTGAACGCCTTTTTTAGTTCTTCAAGCACCGTAGTACGTATTTTATTGTAGTCGGAATCGGTACTGCCGACTTCCGCCGCAAATCCAAACGCCGTCTTTTTATCGGTTATAAGTCTTGCGCCGATATTTGACGTCATTATAACCACCGTGTTTTTAAAATTAACCTTTCTGCCTTGAGAATCGGTAAGCACGCCGTCGTCGAGTATCTGGAGCAATATGTTGAACACATCGGGATGTGCTTTTTCAATTTCATCAAACAGCACTACGGAGTACGGATTACGCCTTACTTTTTCTGTAAGCTGTCCGCCCTCGTCAAATCCTACATATCCGGGCGGTGAACCTATAAGACGGGAAACCGTATGTTTTTCCATATATTCCGACATATCAAGCTTAATAATTGCGTTTTCGCTGCCGAACATTGCCTGCGCCAACGCTTTGCAAAGTTCGGTTTTACCGACACCCGTAGGTCCTAAAAATATAAATGAACCTATAGGCCTGTTGGGATCTTTAAGTCCTACCCTGCCGCGCCTTATAGCCCTTGAAAGCGAAACCACAGCTTCGTCCTGACCTACAATGCGCTTATGCAGCACGCTTTCCATTTTAAGCAGTCTTTCGCTTTCCTCCTGCGTCAGCTGCGTTACCGGCACGCCCGTCCATTCCGATACGATTTTTGCAATATCTTCTGCGTCAATGCTGCCTATATATCCTGCATTTTCGGCATGCCATTTTTGTTGCTGTTCACGCTGCTTTTCCATCAACTCGTTCAGTCTATCACGCAGCTGTGCTGCCTTTTCAAACTGTTGGTCTTCAATGGCGGCATTCTTTTCCTTTTCAATTTGCTCGATTTCCTCGCGGTTTTTCTTAAGTTCCTCGGGATGTCCCGATTTCTCAAGCCGAACTTTAGAGCATGCCTCGTCAATCAGGTCAATTGCCTTATCGGGCAAAAATCTGTCATTAATATATCTGTCGGACAATTTTACCGCGGCCTCTATTGCACCGTCGCTGATTTCAACTTTATGGTGCGCCTCATACCGTTCTTTAAGACCTTTAAGTATAAGCACCGCGTCGGTGTCGCTCGGTTCCGATACCATAACCGGCTGAAAACGCCTTTCAAGCGCCGCGTCTTTTTCAATATTTTTGCGGTATTCGGATATAGTGGTAGCGCCTATAACCTGTAATTCTCCGCGTGCCAAAGACGGCTTTAAAATGTTTGCGGCATCGGTAGCCCCCTCTGCCGCTCCGGCGCCTATAAGATTATGCACTTCGTCTATAAACAGTATTATGTCGTCGCGGTTGCGCACTTCGTCTATAACCGCTTTAATGCGTTCCTCAAAATCCCCGCGGTATTTTGTGCCTGCCACCATACCGGTTAAATCAAGCGATACAACCCTTTTGTTTTCAAGCATATCGGGCACTTCGCCCTGTGCGATTTTAAGTGCAAGTCCCTCGGCTATTGCGGTTTTGCCGACGCCCGGCTCGCCTATCAAGCACGGATTGTTCTTAGTCCTGCGGCAAAGTATCTGCATTACCCTGTCTATTTCCGAATTTCTGCCTATAACGGGATCCAATTTACCTTTTTTGGCCTCTTCTGTAAGGTCCCTGCCGTACTTTTTAAGTGTAGGCGCGTTATTGTCGCTGCTGCGCGGTGTTTCGGTATTATCCTGATAATCGTTTTCAATTCCCGACGCTTTAAGTGCGGCGGAAGTAAGGACTGCCACATCTGCACCCAACTGCTTTAAATAACGTATTGCGTAACTGTCGTTTTCGCTTAATAACGCTATAAGCAAATGCTCTGTACCTATAAGTGTCTTATTAAGGTTTTTGCATCCTGTTGCGGCTACGGATATAACGTTTTTCGCCCGCGGTGTAAAATAGTCGGGAGAAAGCGACGTAGGCGTTCCGAATCCCACGGTTGTACGCATAAGGTCTTCTATTTTTTCGGGTGTAATATTATTTTTTGAAAGTACAGCGGCAGCCACACTGCCCGAAACTTTTGAAAGTCCCAGCAATATGTGTTCGCTTCCTATATAAGTGTGTCCCATAATTTCCGCGGAATTGACCGCATGGTTAAGGGCTTCGTTTGCTTTGGGGGTAAATCCGTCAAATTTATATTTCATAAAATCACCTGCTTATATATTACAGTAATTCCCTTATATACTCGGCGCGTTTTTCGTCAAGCCGTTTCACATCCGCATCCGGATACATAAGCATCAGCATATGCGGCTGTGCCTGTATTAAAATTTTTACGGGGATATATTTCGGTATATCAAGTATTCCTGACGATACACCGAGATTTACAAGGGAAATATAGTTCATCATTTCGTCTGTGCTGAGTTTTCTTGCATACTTAAGTATGCCGTATGCCCTGCAAACACTGTCGGTAAGTTCGGTTAAATCGGTATTTTTGCGTGCATCTCTTTCTTTTTCTATTATTTGGTGCGCTATGGTTTTTAAATTATTAAGCGCATCTTTTTCGGATATACCAAGCGTTATTTGGTTTGAAAGCTGATACAGACCTGCCGACGATTTGCTTCCCTCCCCGTATATTCCGCGGACAGTAAATCCTATTTTATTTAACGATTCGCTTATATATCTTATTGCGCCGGTTGCTTCAAGCAGCGGCAAATGCAGCATTACCGAAGCCCTCATTCCCGTACCCAAATTTGTAGGACATTCGGTAAGAAATCCCAGTTGTGTGTCAAACGCAAAATGCAATTTGGAATTCAGCAAACTGTCAAGTTTATCGGCGGTTTCATAAGCGCGGTCAAGTTCTGTACCGTTATACATAACCTGTATGCGTATGTGGTCCTCTTCGCCTATCATTACACAAACCGATTCGTCGTCCGAAATAATTATTGCCTTGTTTTTTCGGTTTAATGCAAATTCGGGACTTATAAGGTGCCTTTCCACCATTGCCTTTACCTGAATGTCCGGAACGCTGTTCATACTTATAAACTTTAAACTGTTTGCAAAGGGCGTATTGCTCTGTGCAACCGCCGCCTTTACCTTTTCACAAAGGGAATCAAACATTTCGTCCGTCATAAGTGCCGGAAAAGGATACCCTTCAACATTTCTTGCAAGCCGTACGCGCGAAGTAACAACTATATCGTCGGCACGGTTTTCATCATTATACCAACTCATTACAGTTAATCCTCCTTTTCAATACTGCGTATTTCGTCCCTGACCTGCGCCGCTTTTTCAAACTCTTCCTCTTTAACAAGCAGTTGCAGTTGCTCTTTAAGCGCGGCAAGTCTTGTCTGGTTGTCAGATACGGCAAGCAATGACGTATTCGGGAATTTGCCTATATGTTTTACATTGCCGTGTATGCGTTTAATATACGGCAGCAGCTCTGCCTTAAAGGTTTTATAACATTCGGGACATCCTACCTTGCCCGATTTTATTATATCGTTAAAACTGCTTTTGCAGCATCCGCAAACTTTTTTATCCAAAAGTCCGGTATCGGCACAATCGCCGAACATAGACGACAAAATATCCGCAAGCGAATTTGCGTCCTTAGGTACAAGACCTAATTTTGCCGCACATTCACGGCATAAATGTTTTTGGGTTGCAACGCCGTTTATTACGCGTTTAATATGTGTAGTTGCCTGATTTTTTCCGCAATTTTCACAATACATAAAAATTCCTCCGAACTAAATTTGTGTAAGCAACATTTGTTTTAATAATGCCGCACGCATGGTGTCCCTGTATTCTACCGGTATGCTGTGCATTACCGAATTAGAAGTAGCGCGGTTTATAAGTACGGCTGTTTTTTCGTCAATAACACCGGATTGCAGGCAGTTTTCCACAACTATCCTCGTACTCAGCGGATCAATGGTATCCCCCACGGAATTAATAATATGCATAAGCGCAGAAGAACGGTTTACGCGTATTCGTGTTATTTTTATGTAACCGCCGCCGCCGCGTCTGCTTTCAATTAAATATCCGTGTTCCGGTGTAAAACGGGACGCCAGTACATAATTTATCTGGCTTGGCACGCAGCCTATTGCAGACGCCAATTCGTTACGCTGTATTTCGGCAATGTTATCTTCCGAAGCATCCAGCATTTGTATAATTTTTTGCGTTATCATATCACTTATACGCATTTAAGCACCCCGTTTTTTGACTTTTACTGACTTTAAGTATATTATACATCAAAGTCAGGGAAAGTCAATACCGTTTTTAAAAATTTACAAAGTAACACAAAGGAAAATTCTACATAGTATGTAATAAAGTTGAAAGGGGGTTTGTAAAATGTGTTGCAATTCTTCATTCGGCGGTAGCAACTGCACTTGGATACTCATAGTTATATTGCTCCTTATCTGCTGCGGCGGTAACGGCAATAACGATTGCGGATGTGGCTGTGGCAATAACGGCTGCTGCTAATCCCCGTTCATGTCTGTTTACAGACTGACATACCAAAAAACAGCACGGATATCCGTGCTGTTTTTATTTATTGTATCAATTAAAGTTAAACAGTATTTTTTGCACTTCGGCGTCAAACATATTGTCTTTTGTAACCGTAATAACACCGGTAAAAATATCTGACGTTCCCACAGTATCCTTACCGCGCACAAGCTCAGCCGCATTTTTTACGCCCAAATACCCTATGGCAAAAGGATTTTGCACAACAAGTACATCGGTTTCGCCTGTTTCAAGCATCTCAACCGTAGACAGATTACTGTCAAAACCCACACAGTGTACAGTATCCTTAACGCCCGCTATTTTTACCGCATTTGCCGCACCGAGAGTGGTCCATTCGTTAAAACCTATTATAACATTGATTTCGGGATTGTCGTTTAGCATTTTCAATGCGCCGTCGGTTGCGCTCTTTTCGTTACTGCCTACATTTATTTCCGATACAACGCGCACGCCGGAAAAACTGTTTATATATTCTTTAAATCCCTGTTCGCGCAGTATTGCGTTATCGGCCTTATCATAATAATTAACAATACCTATGTTTATGTCCGTACGTTTGTCGGTCAGTCCTACAACACATTTACCTGCGGCAATTCCCGCAGCCTTATTATCCGTGCCTATAAACATTTTAACCTTGTCGGAATACGAATCACTGTCTATTGTAACAATTTTTACACCCTTATCGGCAGCCGCATCGACAGCGGAAGCCGAACTGTAATAATTTACCGCCGACAGTACAATGGCGTCAGCACCGTTATAAACGGCGTTTTCAATCATTTTATTCTGTGTAGTATCGTCTTCCTCGTTGTCGGGACCTTCAAAAGTTACATCAACATTATATTCGGTTGCCGCTGCCATTACTCCCTTTTTTACACTCTGCCAGAACTGCGAATCAAGCGACTTTACAATTACCGCAATTTTTACATCGGCTGTTTTCTCACGCTGTGCACATCCGGCGGTTAAGGCCGCAAGGCAAAGACAAATTAAAACACTAATTAATTTTTTAATTTTCATACAGCGGCTCCTTTGTTGTTTTCGGAATTCTTACAGTTACCTTTGTACCGACATCCTGCTCGCTTTCAACCGTTATTCCGTATTCACTGCCGAAACAGATTTTAATGCGGTCATTAACATTTTTAAGACCTATTCCGCCCGTTCCGCCTTTTTGCTTTTTCGTCAAAATGCTGCGGCATTGTTCCTCTGTCATACCAACGCCGTCATCACTGACGGTAATAAGCATATCATCCTTATTATCGGCGGCTGTTTTTACCGACACACAAATATTTACCGTATCCACCGCGCTTGCTGCGCCGTGGTATACTGCATTTTCAATCAGCGGTTGGATTATAAGTTTGTTGCACACATAATCCTGCAATCCGTCTTCGGTTTCAAACTTGTAAGTAAATCTGTCGCGGTATCTGTTGCTTAAAATTAAAATATAGTTTTGCGCGTGCTGAAGTTCCGCGCCAACGGTAACAAATTCCCTGCCGCCGTTGATACTCACCCTGAAAAGTCTTGCAAGGGCGCGTACCATTTCGGCTGCCTGCTCGTTTTTGCCCTGTTCGCACATCCATTGTATAGAATCCAGCGTATTATACAAAAAATGCGGGTTTATCTGTGCGGTCAGCGCATCAAGTTCCGTTTTGCGAAGCACGGCCTCGTCCTTTTTAACTTTTTCAAGCAATAAGCGTATGCGCTGTGCGGTGTGGACAAAGGATTCCGATATAATTTTTATCTCACCGACATTTGTGTAAGGGCCGTTATATTCAAAATTTTCGGCATCGTTCTCAAACGTCTTCATTGCCGCAATTAATTCCTTTACCGGTTTGTTTACCGTGCGGTAATAAATAAGTATAACGACAAGCGATATTACAATTCCGCAAATAACGGCTATAATTATTCCCTTTGCTATATTCTCGTTAAGCTGCTGCGTAAGCTCGTCCGTAAAACTTACGCCCACCGTACGCCACGTGCCGTTATCGGCGGTATCTATCGCATATACGGTATCGGATTCGGTATAAACGCCGTCAATAAGTGATGCGGTCTTTTGTGTGTTTTCGGTTTTAACACCCAAAAAAAGCAGTTGCTGCATGGGATGATATATAATATTGCCGTCGCTGTCCGCAATATAGCAATATCCGTGACTGCCGATGCCTATATTATCTATAAACTTTGATATTTCCGAAAATTTAAAGTCGATAACAAGGTAAAGTGTATCCTGATAAATCGGACTGTCTATTCTTTTTTCAAGTGTTACAACCCAAGGATAGTCCCCGTAAAAAGTATTTTGCACATGAGGAATCGACAGATTCTGTTCTCTGTTTGAAAAATCCGTTTCGTTAAACGAGAGATCGGAGTTTCCCGTGTTTTTAATTTCACCGTAATTTTTTGAGGTGTTTAATATATTACCGTCTTTATCATAAATGCAAACGGAATAAATATCCTCGTGCATCTGTGCAAGGAAAGCAAATTTTTCGTCAATTTCGGCAGCGCTTGCGGAATTGCGTGCAAAACCTACGGCAAGTTCCAGTTTTTGTTTCATACTGTCAATATAATTGTTTACGGTCAGTGTTGTTTGCTTTACGGATTGTTCGGCTGTAACCTTTGCACCTTGTATAAGCGATTTTTCGTAGAAGGATACAAACACCGACAGGCATATTACCGTTGCGGATACTACCGCCGCAGCTATAGACAGCACCGTCATCGCGGACAGATTAATGCAAAACCGTTTTTTAATTGTCATCACCGCCGTTTTCCCTTTTTGTTGCCCTTATTTTATTAGGGGATTCGCCGTAAAACTTTTTAAAGCAATAACTGAAATAATGCTGGTCGCTGTAACCGCATTTTTCGGATATTTCAAGCACCTTCATTGTAGAGCACACCAGCATATCATACGCTGCCTGCATACGCCTTTCGGTAAGCAGTGTTATAAAATTTTTACCCTTTGTTTTTTTAATAAGTGCGCTTAAATAGTTGGGACTTATTGCCAACATACCGCTGACGCCCGTAAGAGAAAGCTCTTCATCGGAATAATTTTCGTTTATTATCTGTACAACCTTATCGCACAGTATTTCGGTTTCACGGCGCTGTGTCTGCGATATTATATTCTTTGCCTGAGTGCAAAAATCGACCAGTTCCTGTGTCATAACCTTTTCGCTGCTGGATGTGGTAATCCTTGCAATTATGGGATTTGACGCCAAAAGTTCTGCAATATCGCTTTTGTTTGCCACCGTGCTTACAACCCTGTACACCGCCGCAATTATTTGCACAACCAACAAATTTGCACTGTCGGGTGTGCTGTTTTCATAAAGTTCGCTGACTAAATCCGAAACCGAATCACTGCTGCCGACTTTAAGCATCTGCTCCAGTTTTACAACCGATTTTTCCACATTTTCAAGTTCGTTATTGCTGTCCTTTTCCCTATCTGCAATAAAACGCACTTCACCTGTGCCGTCGGAAGTGTATCTGCGTGCGGTAACGGCCTGCATATATGCGTCAGAGCAATCCGATAAATCGGAAAATTCACGGCTTACACCGACTGTACAATTAAGCGAAAAAACTTTTTTGGCGGATTGTACAAGTTCCCGCAGCGGCAGTTCAAGCGCTTTTGAGAGTTCTCCCGATACCGTTACAAGCGTAACCGCCCTGCCGTACGCCAACACGCTTACGCAATGTGTATAACGCGATATTACGGAGTTTATGAATTTAAGGTGTTCATACGATGTTTTGTTGTGGGATGCATCGTCACGCATCTCCGTAATTACAACGCCGAAACAACATTCGCCGTTTTCTATTATGCCGAGTTGTTCAGCCGTTTTGGTTATAATTTCTTTATTCGGACGTTTTTCGTAACCGCCGAGCAGCAGCGGCAATAAAAACTCGCTTATTTTAAGGCGTTTTAATTCTTCGGCGGCATCTGTATTCTCGTTATTTAACCCCGTTCTCTCGTCCATACGTTTGCGTATGCCGAAAAGTTCGCGCGACATTTCCGCAGGAGATACGGGTTTTAACAAATAACTTATAACATTGTAATCAATAGCGCTGCGCGCATATTCAAAACTGTCGTATCCGCTTAAAAAAACCACCTGCGTTGCGGGGCGTATCTCCCTTACGCGTGCCGCAAGCTGAATACCGTTTATCATCGGCATTTTAATATCGGTAATTATAAGGTCAGGCTCGAGAGTTTCCACCATATCAAGCGCTTCTACGCCGTTTTCGGCGGAGCCCGCAACGGTAAATCCGGCAGATGCCCAATCGACCTTGGCAAGCAGCGCTTCGCGCTGATTTTCCTCGTCCTCCACCACTAAAACGGTATATTCCATACGCCGTATCCTCCGAAGTCTTTTTTAATTATTTTACCCTTATTAACGGTTATATGTCAACTGTTAATATTATTTAAAACAGATTAAGGCGTTCCGTAAAAACGGAACGCCTGTTAATTTTAAGTTGCAGGTTCCCAGCCTGCATACAAGGTCATACTGCCTGTAACGGGTTGATTTTGCATATCCCACTCTACAGTACAGTCCTTATCCAAATACCAGCCTTTAAATTCATAACCCTGTTTTACGGGCTGTGCAGTGTCTGAAAGCGTTTGCGAATGAAGCACTTTGCGGCTTTGCACGGCAGAACCGCCGTCCGTATTAAAAGTTACGGTAAAACCGTTGTGTCTTATTAAAAACGCCGATACCGCAACCAACAGGACAATGCCTATTAAAACCAGTATGTTTGCCGTTTTAACCGACATATTTACTTTTGAGTAAAGTCCGCCGCTTTTGGCGTTGGTATTTTCCGTATTGTTCGGCACAGATGTGTTCATTCGGTTTTCCTCCAGTTACTTTCTTGCAAGGTATTTGCGCATATCTATCGCGCAGGCAACAAGTATTATAAGACCTTTTATAATGTACAGCATATTGGCGTCTACCGAAAGGAAATTAAGTCCTACAAATATAATCTGTAAAAGGAATACGCCTATAACTATGCCGCTGATTTTTCCCGTACCGCCTACAAACGATACACCGCCGATAACGCACGCCGCGATAGCATCGGACTCATAGTTAAGTCCCGTATTTGCCGAGCAGGATGAAATTCGTGCGCCCTCTATAAATCCTGTTATACCGTACATAATGCCTGCAAGCACAAACACCATAATTATTGTACGGAATACGTTTACACCGGATACATTTGCCGCTTCCTCGTTTGAGCCGACCGCAAACATATTTTTACCGAATTTTGTTTTATTCCATATAACCCACATAATTGCTGTTAAAATTACGGAATACAAAACATATCTCGGAACGGCGGTAGTGCCTATTGTAAACAGTGTGCCGCGTATAAATTCGGTATAGGACGAATCAAGTCCCGACAGGGTTTGTCCGTTGTTGGTTCCTATCATCAAATACATAAGGACAACACCGAAAACTATAAGCTGTGTCGACAGCGTTACTATAAACGGATGCAGTTTAAATTTTGCAACGAAAAATCCGTTAATCAAACCGATAAGCGCACCTACTGCAATAACCGCAAGCAGTACTACCCAAAGCGGCATTACGCCGAGATTCGGGAACATTTTATTTGTGTATCCCGTCATTTGCAGCAGCGACGCCGCTATACATGCGGTAAGTCCGACAACGCGTCCGGCGGAAATATCCGTACCCGTTAAAACTATCGCTCCGCCGATACCCAACGCTATGGGTAATTTTGCCGCCGTAAGTGAAATTATATTTATAATTGACGGTACCGACAAAAATGAAGGTACTTTTATTGTAATAAAAATTATTGCTGCCGCAATTATAATATACATTGCGTTGTTAAACAACATATCGCTTACGGCACGCCGCTTATCCGCCGGAGATTTTGCTTTAAAATCCGCAAATGCGGAAAACATATTTTTCTTTTTTAATTTTGTTTCTGACATACTTCTCACTCCCGTTTATCAAGCGTATTTAGCCGCAAGTTCCATTATTTTTTCCTGTGTGGCATCAGCGGCGTTTATTTCACCGGATTTTCTTCCGCCCGACATAACCAAAATTCTATCGCACACACCAAGCAGTTCCGGCATTTCCGACGATACCATTATTACCGTTTTGCCCTCTTCCGCAAGGCCTATTATCAGCTGATAAATTTCGTATTTTGCGCCGACGTCGATGCCGCGCGTCGGCTCGTCAAGCAACAGCACCGTAGGCTCGGTCAACAGCCATCTGCCCAAAATAACCTTTTGCTGATTACCGCCCGACAGCGACCTTATCTTTGTTTCCTGATCAGGTGTTTTTACATGCATTGATTTTATGCACCAGTCAGTGCTTTTCCGCATCTTTGCATTGCTTAAAAACGGTCCGCTTTTACATTTGTTAAGGCTTGATATTACCGTATTTTCGCGGATGTTCAGTATTCCGAATATACCGTCGCGCCGACGTTCTTCCGTAAGCAAGGCAAAACCGTTTTTAATGGAGTCGCCCGCATTCTTGTTTTTTACGGTTTTACCGTTAAGCCGTATGGTACCGCTGCGCCTTGTTGCAACGCCGAAAATATTTTCAAGCAGTTCCGTTCTGCCTGAGCCGTCAAGACCGGCAACGCCGATTATTTCACCTTTATGTGCGTTGAACGATACGTCGCGCAGCTTTGAATATTCCGCGGTCAAATTTTCGACCTCTAACAAAACATCGCCTATTTTGTTGGTCTTAGGCGGATAAACATTTGTAAGTTCCCTGCCTACCATCAGTTTAATAATTTCATCTGTTGTAAGGGACGCGGCAGGTTTTGTAGCTATCCATTTCCCGTCGCGCATTACCGTAACATCATCCGAAATACGCAGTATTTCCGCCATTTTATGCGAAATATAAATTATACCGCAGCCGCGTTTTTTAAGTACGTCTATTATCCTGAAAAGGTGTTCAACCTCTTCTTCGGTCAACGATGATGTAGGCTCGTCAAAAACAATTACCTTTGCATTGTAGGAGACTGCCTTTGCGATTTCCACCATTTGACGCTGAGAAACAGGCATTTTGCTCATAATTGTTTTGGGATCTACATTTATTTCAAGATCCTCAAAAACCTTTTTTGTGGCATCGTACATTTTCTTTTCGCTGGTTATCGGCACACCTTTTGCAACGGTGGGAAACCTGCCGAGCCACATATTATCCATAACATTGCGTTTGAGTGCCTGATTAAGTTCCTGATGCACCATTGCAACGCCGTTATCAAGCGCCTCGCGGGAATTTTTAAAATTAACTTCTTTGCCGTTTAAATATATTTTGCCTGCGTCCTTTGCATAAACGCCGAAAAGGCATTTCATTAAAGTGGATTTACCTGCACCGTTCTCGCCCATAAGCGCGTGTACCGTGCCTGCGCGGACCGTTAAATCAACCTTATCAAGCGCCTTTACGCCGGGAAAAGATTTTTCTATTTTTTCCATTCTCAATAAGACGCCGTCATCAGTCTTACCGTTTACAATATCTTTAACAGTGTCTGACATATTTTCCTCTCCTGTTCTATAAAGGCTTTGCACGGCAGCCGCTTTTACACGGCTGCCGAAACTTTAATTACTTGTTTTCGCCCGTATAAGTTGCATACGGAATATTAACTCGCCAATTTCCTACCAAATTGTCGGCATCAAGACCGTCAAGAGCATTTTTGCCATCGGTAAAGTTCTTTGCAATATTTGTAATTGCGGTAGCCATACCGTCGGCATCCTGCTTAATAGTACCGGCCATGTTGCCCTGACCTATTGCGTCTTTTGCAGCGTCGGTTGCATCTACGCCGAATACCGGAATTGTCTTGCCGGTGCCGTTATTATAGCCTGCATTTTGCAAACCGGAAATTGCACCGAGAGCCATTTCATCGTTATTTGCAATTACAAGTTCAACCATATTACCGTTGGATTCACTGTATTTTGCAAGGATAGTGCCCATATAATCGGTAGCAGCCGCAGATGACCACTGGCCGTTTTGGTCTACAAGATATTTGTTTGTGTTTGTGGAATCGTAGAAAGTCAATTCGTTTTTGCCTGCTGCGGTCAGTACCTTGTTGCAGTCCTCAACACCGTACTGTGTACGCGCGATGGCTTCCATATTGCCTTCCTGACCTTTAAACATTACGTAGCTGATTTTACCGTCGCCGTTTAAATCAACCTTGTCAAAGTTTTCAAGCAGGTATTTACCTATCATTTCGCCCTGCATATGACCTGCCATTTCGTAATCCGTGCCTACAAAAACGCATTTGTCATAACTGCTTACAACAGACTCGTCAACCGAACGGTTAAAGAATATTACCGGAACATTCTTTGCACGCGCAAGTTCGATTATGTTCTGTGCGGCATCGTTAGAACCGGTATCCACAACATTTACAATTAAAAGTCTTGAGCCCTTTGCAAGCGCTGTAGTAACCTGTTCTGTTTGGGTTGTCTGGTTACCGCCGCCGTCATAGTTATTAAATTTATAACCGGCGGATGTAAGCATTTTGTCCATTGCGGCGCGTACGCTTGAAATGTAGGTATCGCTGTAAGTGTAATAGAACACCGATACTTCTCCTGCGGTGTTCGTACCCGAACTGCCGCACGCCGTAAGTCCCAAAACAAGCATAAGGGATAGTGCTATAGCTAACAACTTTTTCATAATTTTTTACCTCCGTTTAAAATTTTTGAATTTTCAGTTGTCAAGTATATTATATAAACACATATCCTTAATTGAAATGGACTTTTTTATTTAAAATGTATAATTTTTTACTTTTAAGAGAATAATTTTAGTACAAAAATTTACATAATATTACAATTAAAAAAGGCACAGCCGCAAAACATCTGTCCTGCGGTTGTGCCTTTAATACGGCTTTTAACCGTTATTTAACCCAATTTGCAATTTCGCTTTCGGTAACTGCGGAAGAAAACCTTTTACCTGCTTCCCAATTTCCGCTGCCTGCCGAATCCTTAAGCAATTTATCGCTGTTGCCGAGTCCCGAACTTGCCGAAGTGCAAAACGGTATTACGATTTTACCCGTAAAATCATTGCTCTTAACAAAACTGTCTGCCGGCCATGCGGCAATTCCCCACCAAATAGGGTATCCTATATAAACAGTATCGTACTGTTCGAAATTATCGGGTGTGGTTTTGACAAGCGGTACATTCCTTTTGCTCTCGTCGTTATGCTCGACGCTGACGCGGCTGTTACTGTTGTTCCAATTAAGGTCTGCATCGGTATACGGCTCCTGCGGTACAATCTCAAAAATATCCGCATTCAGTGTTTGGGCTATAATTTTTGCGGCATTTTCCGTATTGCCGGTAGCGGAAAAATAAACAACAAGCGTCTTTTTGTTACCTACGCTGTTATCGTCCGCCGCAGAAGTGTTATTTTGAGGTACGGAAGAATTACCGCTGTTTGTATTCTGTGCGTTATTACCGCCGCAAGCGGCAAGCGAAACCGCAAAAATAATACTTAAAATAATACTTAAAAATTTTTTCATATTAACCTCCCGCAAATTGTTTATCGCTTACCAGTTCTTTTTTTCCTTAGTGCAATCGGTCTGTTTTTTGCGTTCTTCAACCATATTTACAAACCATTCCACCATTGCGGGATCATTATGCGAAAAGAATGAACTTTCGTTTTTATCAAGTGCGGCAATCTGCGCCATTTCATCAGCCGTAAGTTCAAAATCAAATACGTCGAAATTCTCCCTCATACGCTCAATATGCGTAGACTTTGGTATTACCGCAATACCGCGCTGCAAATGCCAACGCAATATAACCTGTGCGGCAGTCTTACCGTACTTTTCGCCTATTGCTTTAAGCTGCGGCAAATCAAACATACCTCCCCTGCCCTCGCCGAACGGTGCCCAGGCTTCAGGTTGCAGACCGTACTTTTTATTCCATTCTACAGCCTTGATTTGCTGATTATGCGGATGAATTTCAATCTGATTTACCATGGGTTTAATCCTTGAGAATGATGCTATATCCACCATTCTGTCCGGATAGAAGTTTGATATGCCTATAGCGCGAAGTTTGCCTGCTTCATACAATTCTTCCAATGCACGCCACGCGCCGTAATAATCGCCGAACGGCTGGTGCAAAAGCATTAAATCAATATAATCGGTTTTCAGTTTTTTTAAGGATTCAAGCACGCTTTTCTTACATTCTTCATATCCGTAATGTTCAATCCATACCTTTGAAGTAAGAAAAATATCTTCCCTTGCAACACCGAATTTTTGCAATGCGTTGCCTACTTCTTCCTCATTAAAATATGCCTGTGCCGTATCAATAGAACGGTAGCCTGTTTTCAGTGCGTCAAGCACACAGCGCTCACATTCGTCTTTGGTTACCTGATACACACCGTAACCGAGTTGCGGCATTTTTACACCGTTTGACAGTGTTACATACATCATAAAAATCCCTCCGTTTATATGCTCTCTTTAAAAATCGCAACAATTTCTTCTCTGCTTAGCGGCTTATATCCGCCGTTCATCGGCAAAGTCAAATCGGCAAGTTTTTCTACGTCCTCCGCCTTTACTCCGAATTCCGAAAGGCTCATAACAACGCCTATCTCCTTCATCCACTTTTCCATTTCGCAAAGTCCGTCGGCGGCAATTTGTTCGTCTGTTTTACCGTCCGTGCGTACATTCCAAACATTTATTGCAAAGCGTTTAAATTTTTCCAAACCGTAAGGCAAAATATAGCGGTAATACGGCAAAGAAACTGCGGCAAGCGTCATTCCGTGGGTTGCGTTTGTATAGCCCCCCACTGCCTGACCTAACATATGGACCGTCCAATCTGTTGATTTTCCCTTTGCAACAAGGGTGTTAAGCGCCCATGTTGCCGTCCACATAATATTGCTTCTTGCTTCATAATCCAACGGATTTTTAACGGCAATTCGGCTTGAATGGATTACGCTTCGCATAAGACCTTCGCTAATATAGTCGCTGGTGTTATCGTCATTGCCGGAAAAGTATTGCTCACAAATATGGTTGAAAATATCATAAATTCCGGCTACCATTTGGTACTTAGGCAAAGTAAATGTATATTTCGGATTAAGCACCGTAAAGCGCGGCATAACTTCCTCGCTTGCAAATACGTGACCGACCTTCTGCTTTGTGTCCTGATTTGTAATAACCGAGCCCGCGTTCATTTCCGAACCGGTTCCGACCATTGTAAGAACACATCCTACAGGTATTATGCTGCAATCCGGTTCTTCAAAGCGTACAAAATATTTCTCCCACGGATCTTCCTTACAATTTACCGAAACAGCAACCGCTTTGGTATAATCGCATACCGATCCTCCGCCTACGGCAAGCAATAAGTCTGCCTTATGTTTTCTTGCAATTTCTATACCCTCGTTTAATTTTGCAAGCGTGGGATTTGGCATTACGCCCGAAATTTCAGCCACATTCTTGCCTGCTTTTTTAAGCGCATCCATAACCTCGTCGTATATACCGTTGCGTTTAACAGAGCCTCCGCCGTATACAATCACTACATTATTGCCGTATTTTTGCAGCTCGCCGTCCAAATTATGCAATGCATTATCTCCGAAATACAGTTTTGTGGGATTACAGTATGAAAAATTGCCCAACATTTTTACTTTACCTCCGCTTTATTATATTCTTCGTCCGTTACCGCTTCACACCATTCGTTTCGCGGGTTTTCACCCGGAACTTCAACAGCCAAATGAGAAAACCAACTGTCTTTTGCCGCACCGTGCCAATGTTTTACACCGGGTGCAATGTTTACCGTGTCGCCCGGCATTAAAATCCGCACACTCTTGCCTTCTTCCTGATAATAGCCCTTGCCGGCAACACAAATAAGAATTTGTCCGCCGCCTTTATCCGCCATATGTTTGTGCCAATTGTTCCTGCATGACGGCTCAAATGTGACATTAAAAATACCTACTTGTTCAGTTGAAAGCGGCGCCAGATAGCTGTGTCCCGTGAAATATTGCGCGTAGGCGTCATTCGGCTTGCCTATCGGGAACACCATTGAATTTGCATGTTTTTGCTTTTCGTCCTCCGCATCGCACTGAGTCCAAACTTCTTTAGCCATTCTGAATGCCGCCCACGCCTTCGGCCATCCGGCATAAAATGCGGCGTGTGTTAAAATCTCCGCAATTTCGGATTTTGTAATTCCGTTTGCCTTTGCTGATTTTAAGTGAAATTCAAAGGACGAGTCCACAAGTCCCTGTGCCATTAATGCCGTAACCGTAACAAGAGAACGGTCTCGCAGCGACAATTCATTTTCCCTCGACCACACCTCGCCGAAAAGGACATCATCATTAAGACTTGCAAATTTAGGCGCAAACTCGCCCAGCGCATCTCTGCCTGCAGTAACCTTTTTCATATTTCGTTTATCCACCTTTCAATATCGGATTTTGCCCTTGCAACACGGCTGCCGTAAATTGCAAGTCCGTCTTTGACAATCGCATTCGGGCAAATCCTTTTAATATCCGAAACGCTGCTGCCCATACCGCTGCCTTCATGTGTGCAAAACGGTTTTATTATTTTGCCTGAAAAATCGTAATGCTCCAAAAAAGTAAACACCGCCATAGGCATCGTGCTCCAATAATTCGGAAATCCCAAATAGATTGTATCGTATTCGTCTATGGTTTCGGGATAAATTTTCAATTTGGGCCTTGCATCGCTTTGTTGATCGGCTTTGGCTTGCTCGATACAATCGTTATAATCTTTGGAATACGGATGCACCTGTTCAATTTTAAAAACATCCGCGTCGGTCAGTTTTTTAATCATATCAGCCGCAACTTCAGTATTGCCGATTTTCAGCATTTTAAGTGTACCGCTGACATAATTTTCATCTGCTCTTGAATAAAATGCAATTAATTTTTTAGGCATTTTTATCACAGCCTTTCTTAAATCTATAATAAGTATATCACCGAATATCTTGACAGTGAATATCCCATATGTTATTATTGTATAAACTAAAAGTTTATAGAAGGTGTGCTATGTATAATCCTTTATTAAATACTTTTTTAACCGCGGCAGACTGCGGAAGCTTTACAAAAGCGGCTGATAAACTATATATTTCGCCCACAGCGGTTATGAAACAAATTAACAATCTTGAAAATCATTTAAACTTAAAATTAATTGAGCGTACTTCATCCGGCATACGTCTAACGCCGTCAGGCAAAATTATATACCGTGATGCAAAATTTTTGATTGACTGTTCCGAAAAATCAATTTCGGCAGCACGGGCAGCTGCGGCAACATATGATACGACGTTCTGCGTAGGCACATCAATGCTTAATCCAGCAAAGCCCTTTATGGATCTGTGGTATAAAGTCAATCATCTTTTCCCCGACTACAAACTGCACCTTGTACCGTTTGAGGACAACTGCAAAGGTATACTTACGGAAATAGGTATGCTGGGCAAAAAATTTGATTTTTTAATAGGTGTTTGCGATTCTAAAGCGTGGCTTTCAATGTGTAATTTTCTACCGCTCGGCAGGTATAAAAAAATGATTGCTGTATCCCGCGGACA
The DNA here is from genome assembly GCA_934464615.1 of uncultured Eubacteriales bacterium. Lineage (GTDB taxonomy): Bacteria > Bacillota > Clostridia > Oscillospirales > Acutalibacteraceae > SIG565. The sequence goes on from CAKSKA010000003.1 coordinate 102,043, forward strand.
TCGTTTGGCAAATAAAAAACGTATAAACATTAATGATTTGTACGGCGAAACATTAATGATGGTTAAAAAAGGCGATTCCGGCGTTAATGATTTTATACGGAACGATTTGGAAAAGAATCATCCGCAAATCAAAATTGAAGATACGCAGCAATTTTATGATATGTCGGTATTTAATCGTTGTGCCGAAACCGAGAACGTATTGCTTACAATAGAATGTTGGCAGGATGTTCATCCCGGCCTTGTATCAATTCCCGTTAATTGGGATTACAGTATTCCTTACGGGCTGCTGTACAGTCTTAATGCGGAAGATGATATATTTAAATTTGTTGATGCGGCAAAAAAACTGGTATAAAAAAACGGTGTAACTCCAAATGGAGTTACACCGTTTTATCAGTTATTAAATTTTACTTATTGAATATATCCAAAACATTAAGTGTTTCTGTATAAGTGTCGTCTGAATCATCGGATTTTGAAATAAGGTCGTTTACAAAATCATTCTTTGTTTCCTTCTTTTCATCGCCGAGTCCCGTAGCGACAACAGTTACGCGGATAGTATCTTCAAGTGTCTCGTCAATCTGCGCACCCCAAATAATAGTAGCATCCGGATGTGCCATTTCGGAAATGATTGAGGACGCCTGTTCAACCTCTTCAAGTCCTATATCATCAGAGCACGTAATGCTGATAATAACACCGCGCGCGTTATCCATAGAGGTTTCAATAAGCGGACTTGTAATTGCCGCGCGTGCAGCCTGTTCAGCCTTGTCGCGACCTGTAGCAACGCCGACGCCCATATGTGCATAACCCGCATTTGTCATAATTGCGCTTACATCCGCAAAGTCAAGGTTAACAAGTGCGGTAACATTAATAAGTTCGGAAATGCTCTGTACGCCCTGACGCAAAACATCGTCTGCAATATCAAATGCATTTTTGAATGTAATTTTCTGCTCGGATACAAATTTAAGTCTTTCGTTGGGGATTACAACAAGGCTGTCAACATGCTCTTTAAGTGCGGCAATGCCGGCTTCTGCCTGTGTCATTCTCTTTTTGCCTTCAAACGCAAACGGCTTTGTAACTATACCTACGGTAAGTATGCCGAGTTCCTTTGCGATTTGTGCTACAATCGGTGCTGCACCCGTACCTGTGCCGCCGCCCATGCCTGCGGTAATAAATATCATATCGGCACTGCGGATAGCCTCTGCAATTTCGTCCTTGGACTCCTCAGCCGCAGATTTACCTTTTTCGGGATTTGCACCGGCACCCATACCGTTGGTTGCCTTTGTACCTATTTGTATTTTTTGGGTAGCCATTGATTTATAAAGGGCTGCCTTATCGGTATTTATAGCTATAAATTCAACACCGCGGACGCCTGCGTCTACCATGCGATTAATTGCGTTACCGCCGCCGCCGCCTACACCAACGACTTTGATTTGAACAACGTCTTCCAATTCGTTTGATACTTCAAATGCCATCTTAATTTCCTCCAAAACCTATATAAAATACGCGAAATTAATATATATGTAATAACATAATAAATAATAACACATTATTTTTCAAATTTCAATAGAAAATTTCGAAAGATTATTAATTTTCAAAATTTCCCGTAATTTCAAAATATCCCTCTCTTTTTGTATTGCTCCATGCGGTTAAATCTATTTTTCCGGTGCAGTCTTGGCCGTTTTTTTTGTCGATTTCGCCGAGCATTCCGCTTAGATGTGCAATTTTTCCCGAAAGTTCGTTTTCATTTCCGAAATTAACCGAAAATCTGCCGTTTATAACCGCTTTTATTAAATCGTAACCTGATATTGTAATGCTGTTGACGGATATATCATACTGTTTTAAAAGTTCGTAAGTTTTGCTTACCAAAGCTATTTCTCTTGTATTCTTATCTATTGTTTTTGCTATTTCAGGTTCTATTGCCTGCGGCAATGTAATGCGTGTAACATTTTCCGGCACGCTTTCGGTTTTTTCCAATACTTTAAAATCCTCATCTGCCAAATAGTAAACATCATTTGCAAAAAAGGCAAACTGCGCGGTTGTTTCCGTAACCTTTATTTCAAGCTTGTCCGGAAGCACCTTTTTAAGTTTTACGGTTTTAACATACGGCAGGCAAGTTGTAATAACCTTTTCTGTTTTATTTTCAAAAACAGAAAACAATTTATCCCCATTCTCAATACCGCACACAGCCAGTATTTCTTCTGCGGAGTAAGTATTGTTGCCCGAAACCGAAACAGTGCTTATGGGGAACAAAACCGTAAAGCAGGCAACCGCTGCCGCAATTATCAGTATCAGCACAAAAAAAACAGCAAAAACTGCCGCGCGCTTTTTCCTGCGACGGCGTTTTTTTGCTTTTATTCGGTTGTAATCCGGTTTGTTAACTTCTCTTAATTCCATAGCCTAAATCCTTTTGATATCCGCACCGAGTGCCGAGAGATTTTTTTCTATATTTTCATATCCGCGATCTATAAAGCAAATATTTTCAACTATGCTTTCCCCCGCTGCGCAAAGTGCGGCATTTACAACCGCAGCGCCGGCGCGAAGGTCTGTGCAAAACAGCTTTGACGCGCAAAGTTTCTCTACACCGTTGATAATTGCTTTGTTTTTGCATATGCAAATATCGGCGTTCATTTTCTGCAATTCATAAACAAAGTTAAAACGGTTTTTAAATATGTTTTCCTCAAACACGCTGTCGCCGTCCGCCGTACACAGCAAAGATACAAGCAGCGGTCCGGCATCTGTCGGAAAACCCGGATACACATCGGTTTGGGTAAACTTAATTGATTTAAGCCGTTTGGCCGAGGTCAATTTAATTTTGTTTTCCGAGGAAAATATAACGCATCCCATTTTTTCAAGCGAATGTGAAAAACTTTCAAAGTGCCGCGGTATGACATTTTTTAAAACCACGCTTCCGCCGGTTTGCGCCGCCGCTGCAAGATATGTACAGGCCGCTATTCTGTCGGGAATTACGGTATGTTGCGTACCGTGCAGTTTATTAACGCCGTAAATTGTTATTTTTTGCGTACCGGCACCGTGTATTTTTGCACCGCATTTGTTTAAAAAATCCGCAAGGTCGACTATTTCAGGTTCACGCGCGGCATTCTTAATAACCGTTATTCCGCGTGCTTTTACCGCCGCCAAAATAATATTCTCGGTCGTTCCCACACTTGCAAACGGAAGTTCTATTTCCGCACCGTGCAGTCCCTTTGGGGTGCAGCATGTAAGTCTGTCATCCATACAACGAAAAACAACGCCCATTTTTTCAAGCGCGCATATGTGCATATCTATGGGGCGCGGTCCCAAATTGCAGCCTCCGGGATTGCTGATTACGGCGTTACCGGTTCTTGATATAACGGCGCCTAAATATATAACCGATGAACGCATTTCACACATAAGCGAACGCGGTATACTGTAGGAAGTTATTCTGTCGGTATTGACAACCGCCGTACCGCATGTAAAACTGCATTTACAACCAAGGCTGCGCAGAATTTCAAAGGAAATTCTTACATCGGCAAGGTCGGGACAATTATGTATAACGCTTTCCCCGTTGCAAAGAACAGTTGCGGCCAAAATAGGCAACACGCTGTTTTTCGCTCCCTGAACGGCAATTTCCCCGTGAAGTCTTTTTCCGCCTTTTATTATCAACTTAGACATTTTACTACCCCACAAAATCAAGAATTGTCACATTCCATTTTATGTGGAGCGTTTAAAAGTGTTCTAACGGTTTTCGTAAAGTTTCATTATTTCGTTATAAATACGCTCGTCTGCGTCAATAATTGCTGCTTTTTTTGAATTTTTTGCCATTTGCTCCAGTGTATCCGAAGAAGCGGTTAAGCGTTCAACCGCTTCGATAAGCGATTTTCCGGTTAAATCCTTCTCCTCAATTATCTCTGCACCGCCGGCATTTTTAAGCGTCATGGCATTATGGTATTGATGATTTTCGGCAACGTACGGCGAGGGTACAAGTATTGCGGCTTTTCCGCAACCCTCAATCTCGCTCAGTGTAATAGCGCCTGCCCTGCCTATTACAAGGTCGGCGGCAGCCATACATACGTCCATATCGTATATGTATTCTTTTACAAAAGTATAATCGTCTAACTTAATATCGGAAAGCGCTTGAGTCATTGCGGCATAACCTACTTTACCGGTGCCGTGTATGTGGAAAAACTTTCCGATTCCGTTATGCCATTTTATAAGTTCGGTCACAGCCTCGTTAAGATGGCGCGCACCCAAACTTCCGCCGAAGGAAAGTATAAAAATTTTACCGTTAGGTATACCGAGTTTTTGCCGCGCCTGTGCTTTAGAGATACCAAGCAACGCCTGACGTATGGGATTGCCCGTTATAACCGGCGCCTTATTAAGTTTTAAATACTTTTGTGCGGCCGGCATGGCAAGCATTACACAGTCGGCATGCGGCGCCAGCATTTTTGTGGTAATACCGGGAAACGCGTTTTGTTCGTGTATTGCGGTTTTAATACCGAGTTTCTGTGCCTGCCGCAATACAGGGCCGCTTACATATCCGCCCGTACCTACCACAACATCGGGCTTTAGCTGCTTTAAAAGTTTTCTCGCCCTTACCGATGACTCAACCGCTAAAGCTGCCGCCTTTACGTTTCGGGCAATATTCTTTAATGTTATTTTGCGCTGAAATCCCGCAACATCTATTGTGTAAAAATCATAACCGCTGTCGGGTACAAGTTTTGCTTCCAATTTATTTGCGGTACCTATATAACTTATTTTTGCATCCGGATGATGCTTTTTTATGCATCCCGCAATAGCAAGTGCCGGATTTATGTGTCCCGCAGTGCCGCCGCCGGCAAACAATATATGCATAATTTCCATTCTCCCTTTGTCACAACTTACTTAAATTTGCCTGACGCGATATTGAAAGCACGACGCCCATTTGCGCCAACAGTATTACAAGCGCCGTTCCGCCGTAGCTGAAAAACGGAAGGCTGATGCCCGTATTAGGTATTGTATTTGTAACTACAAGTATATTAAGCAATGCCTGAAGTCCTACCTGAAAAGTCAGTCCCACCGCCATAAGACAGCCGAATTTATCGGGAGCCTTTAAGGCTATTGTAAAACCGCGCCAGACAAGCGCGCAGAACAGCGCAATTATTATTAACGCGCCTATAAGACCTAATTCCTCGCAGACTATGGAAAAAATAAAATCGTTATGCGGTTCCGGTACATACAGGTACTTTTGTCTGGATTTTCCGAGACCTCTTCCCATAATCTTACCCGAGCCTATGGCAAGCAGGGATTGTATGGTCTGGTAACCCTTGCCCGAAGCGTCTGCCCACGGATCAAGCCAATATTTAATACGGTCGCTGCCGTAACTTACAACACCTGTAACCATGGCTATTACCGCGCCGCCTATTCCTACTGCCGCGCCGCCGATAATATACGGTATTTTAAGACCGCCTATTATCATAAGCACAATGCCTATAATAAATATAAGCAGCGTAGCCGACAGGTGCGGCTCCTTAACAACAAGTACGCACACTATACCCAGCAGCAGCACAAGTATTAAAACAAATTTAAGTTTTCCCATAACCTTGTAATTACGGGAAATTAAATGCGAAAACAGCAGTATTATCGCAAATTTCGCAATTTCGGACGGCTGAAACGTAAGCGGCCCTATAGCTATCCATCGGCGTACATCCATACCTTTTACCATAGGCGGAATAACCAGCAGCACGCCCAACATCAATACGGAAATTATATACAGCGCCCATGCAAATTTACGGTATACGTGGTAGTCTATCCTAGACACCAAAAACATTATTACCAAGCCTACAGCCGCAAATGCCGACTGCCTTACTATAAACTTAAAGCTACTGCCGTAATATGTCAGCGAATAAACGTAACTTGCGGAAAACAGCATAATAAGCCCTGTGGTTAAAAGAATAAGCACAAGACTTAAAAAAGTTATATCTACCCTGCCCCGACGCGTTTTTAGTTTTGACGGCGCAGTTGCCGTTGCGGTGTTTTCCGATGCCATAGCGTCCTCCGTTAAGTTGATGTAACAGGTTTGAATCCTGTCACACTATATAATCAGCGGTAAAACCGAAAGTAAACAACCGGCAAAAGTCACAAGGGAAAATACCAAAACAATTTTTCCTTCCGACCAGCCGCACATTTCAAAGTGGTGATGTATAGGTGCCATTTTAAAAAGGCGTTTTTTTGTCTTTTTAAAATACAACACCTGCAATATTACGGAAAATGCTTCTATTATATAGAGTATACCCGCCAAAATCAGCATTATAGGTCTGCCGATGCCGAATGACAACGCCACAACCATACCGCCTAAAAACATAGAACCGGTATCGCCCATAAACACTTTTGCGGGATGCGCATTCCAAAGTAAAAATCCTGCGCAGGCTCCCGCAGCGGCGGCGGCAAGCGCATTGTAAGCGGAATCCTTTAAAATTCCGGCGGCAATCATAAATGTACAGGATACAATCATAGTAACGGTAGATGCAAGTCCGTCTATGCCGTCGGTAAGATTAACCGCGTTTGTAAATCCATAAATAAAGAGTAACGATATCGGCCAGAATATCAGTCCCGCACCTTCCGTTACCGACACATCACCCAAAAACGGAATCCATGTTGTAGTAACGCCGGACAAATAAAGCGACAGCAGATAAACGGCGGCAACCAAAAACTGTAAAAAAGTTTTTTGCTTTGCGGTAAGCCCCAGGTTACGCTTTTTCGCAACCTTTATATAGTCGTCTATAAACCCTATAAATCCCATACAAAGCGCCATAGCTCCGCCGGATATAAAGCGTATTAAATTTGTGTTTTCTTTTAATTCGTTTATAAGCGTGCTTGAAGCAAACGCCGAATATCCGACAGACGCCAACATTCCGGCTACAAGACCTATAAACATCATAATTCCGCCCATTGTTGGCGTACCCTGTTTGTTTTTATGCCATTTAGGTCCTATATCAAGTATTGTCTGCCCGAATTTCAGTTTGTGCAAATAAGGTATAACCGCATATCCCGACACAGCACATAAGGCAAATGCAACAACAGCCGCAATAACCGGTGAAAGCTCTACCATAATTACTCTCCTTGCATTTTGTTATTTTAAATCTTTTAACGCTTCGGCAACAACTTCACGCTCGTCAAAATGTATTGTTTCGTCTTTAAGTATCTGATAAGTTTCGTGACCTTTGCCCGCTAATACAATTATATCATTTTTCTGTGCATTATCAATTGCGAATTTAATTGCTTTTTTCCTGTTTTCAATAACTTTATACGGCGTACGCGTACCCTTAACGCCCACCAATATATCGTTTATTATGGCGGTCGGATCTTCGGTCCTCGGGTTATCGCTTGTAATTATTACATAATCTGCAAGGCTTACTGCAATCTCGCCCATTATATGTCTTTTTGTTTTATCCCTGTCGCCTCCGCAACCGAAAAGCACAACAAGACGGTGCTCTCTGTATTCGCGGAAAGTGTTAAGTATGTTTTTAAGTCCGTCGGGGGTATGTGCGTAGTCTATAACAACGGTGAAATCCCTGCCGGTAGGTACTACTTCCGCCCTGCCGCAAACGCCGTGCATATTTTTAAGCGCAGGCGCTATTACCATGGGCGAAATGCCGAGATGCACCGCGCATGCCGCAGCACAAAGTGAATTGTAAACGGTAAATTTTCCGCCGGTGCCCACAGTAATTCGGTTTATAAAATTATACCCTACCATTTGATATTTTACACCGTCGGGTTTATAATCAATTTCTTTCGCGGTATACGTTGCGGCATCGCTTATTGCGGAATAGGTTATTTTTTCACACTGTGTTTCCTCAATAAGACGTTTGCCGTAATCATCGTCAAAATTAATTATTGCACATTTGCACATATTAAAAAGTCGCTTTTTGGCATTAAAATAATTATCCATTGTAATATGGTAATCCAAATGGTCCTGTGTTAAATTTGTAAACATTGCCGCTTCAAAAGTAACATTGCAAATTCTTTTTTGGTCAAGCGCATGGGAAGATACTTCCATTACGGCGTATTCGCATCCGGATTTTTGCATAAGAGAAAAAAGCGAATTCAGTTCATATGCATCAGGCGTAGTATTTTTGGACGGTATAATCTCATCGCCTATTATATTTTGTATTGTACCTATAAGTCCTACTTTATGACCTGCCGCCTCAAGAATGTTCTTTAGCATATACGTTACCGACGTTTTACCGTTGGTACCCGTTACGCCTATTAATTTCATTTTATCCGCAGGGGAAGAAAACCACTTAGCGCTTATATTAAAATATTCTTCGTGCGTATCCTTTACGATTATTTGATTTTCAAGCTTTAAATCCTTTTCGCAAACAACCGCTGCCGCACCTTTTGCAACTGCGTCTGCGGCAAATTTATGACCGTCGGTTTTAGTGCCGTTTATACAAACGAAAACATAACCGGGTTTTACAGCGGCGGAATTACAGGTAATCCCCGTAATTTCCGCGTCGGCAAGGTTTGCGTTATCGGTTGTGATCAAATTCTTTAATTTCATACTTTTTCCTCTTTAATCTGCAATATTATCTGAACTTGTATCTCTGAAATACACTGTTATAACAGTTCCGTTGTTTACGGTTTCGCCGCGTCCTATACTCTGTTTATACGCAACCACATTACCTCCGGAAGTATTTCCGGCAAATTTTATGTTAAGTCCCGCATTTGCGGCAGTTGCATTTGCCGATGAAATGTTAAGTCCGGTAAAATCGGGTACCGTAGTCTGCGAAGTATCTCCGCTTTCTTCCGTATAAAGTATTACCACGCCGCCCGAATGGAGCGAATTACTTGACGACGGCATCTGTTTTACAACCTTTTCGCCGTTGCCGACTACCTTATATGTAAGTTTTGCATTTGTAACTTTACCCTTTGCGGCACTTATTGTCTCACCTACCACATTCGGCACGCTTATGGACAAATTGGCAAGCTCGCTTTCGGTATACTGCGGCTCGTAGCCGAGGTACGGCAATACTTCCGCAAGTATTTCGGCGCCTATGGGGGCGGAAACCGCGGAACCGTAATATTGACCTGCGCTTGGCTCATCAATCATAACAAGAACCGCTATTTCGGGTTTATCCGCCGGTGCTACGGCAAGATATGAAGCTATGTATCTGTCCTTGCCGTCAGAACTCAGCGCTTCTGCAACCTTTTGCGATGTACCTGTTTTACCGCCTGTACGGTAACCGGCAACATACATATTTTTACTTGTACTTTTAGAAACAACTGCCTCCATCATAGTGCGTATGGTAGATGATGTTGTTTCGGATATAACCTGTCTTTTTACGGTTGTACCTATGGATTTTACTATATTTCCGTCGGCATCAAGCACCTTGCTTACAACATGCGGCTGAACAAGGTATCCTCCGTTAACCGCCGCAGCAACCGCGGTTATCATTTGTATCGGTGTAATTTTAAATGTCTGACCGAAAGAAGATGAGGCAAGTTCTACAGTACCCATTTTGCTCTCATTGTGATATACGGAATTCGATTCACCCGGCAGGTCGATTCCTGTTTTTTGGGTAAGACCGAACGCCTCAAAATATTTTGCAAAGTTTTTAACGCCCACAAGCTGACCTATCATAATATAAGCGGGGTTGCAGGAGTTAACCATTGTTTCAAGCAGATTTTGCGTACCGTGACCGCCTTTTTTATGGCAATCGTACGGTTGACCGGATATTGTAATGTGTCCTGTGCAGGTAAATGTGGAATTAGGATTTACCAGATTTTCCTCCAGCGCCATTGACGCGGTTACAACCTTAAATACAGAACCCGGCTCGTATGTATCGGAAACCGCTTTGTTACGCCACTGACGGTTTTGCAGTTCGCCTTTTAACTTGCTTTTTTCTTCATCGTTCTCGACGGCATCGACCTTTGCCTGATCGTCCGCGGATAATACAAAAGGCTCATTGGGATCAAAATCGCCTTTTATCGCCATTCCCAATATTTCACCGCTGTTTACGTTCATAACAACGCATGCGCCCCTGTCCTGTGCGGCATTGGCGGTAACGCCTTCCTCAAGGTACTTTTCGGCAATGTACTGTATGTAGTTATCTATGGTTAAAACGGGCGAATTGCCCTGTACGGCATCCTCCACACGCTCGTAAGTAAGCGGCATATTGGTGCCTTTTGCGCTTTTTGCGGAAACTGCCCTGCCGGATACGCCGGTAAGGGTTGTGTTGTAGTAACTTTCAACACCGGCAAGACCTTGATTATCACTGCCGACAAATCCCAAAACGACCGACGCCAGATTTTCGTTGGGATAATAGCGTTTTGTAGTTTCCTCAAGACCTATGTAACTTGAAAGCTTTAAATCTTTCTTTTCTATAAAAAATTCTCTTATTTTATCGGCAGTCGCTTTGTCGATTTTTTTCTTAACCGAAACATAGTATGTATTTTTTTCGGTTGCGGCGTAAACCGTATCCCTATCCACGTCCAAAAGTTCTGACAAACCGTCGGCTATGGCGTTTTTAACCTCTTCTTTATTGGAAAGTTTTGATATGCCGTTAGGAGTTATAAAAACATTCCATGCAGGCGAACTTGTCGCCATTAAATTCATATTGCGGTCGTATATATCACCGCGCGGTGCGGAAAGCAATGTGTCGTAAAGTTGTTGTTCCAAAGCAAGATTGGAATACTTTTCACCGTTGACAACCGATATATTTACAAGGCTTACAGCCGTTACGGATGCCATAACCACAACCGCGGCAAGCATTACAACAAAAGTCCTTGTAAGCATTGATTTAGTTGGTTTGTTTGACATTTTTCCGCCTCCTTTGCAGTTCTCTTTAATACCCGAAAACGAGAGTTAAATATTTAACTCTCGTATCTCAAATAAAATATATTAGCCTTAAAGCCGTATTATTACTCGTTAGAAACAACCTTTTCGCCCTTAGACGTTACGGCTGCGTTTTTATCGTTTACGTGTATATATACAACCTGATCCTTATCCATTTTTTTCATACCCAGTTTTGCGGCTGCGGATTCAAGATTGTTGTACGAAACTATTTTTTCCATATCAACATAAAGTTTTGTGTACTCCGCCTCAAGTTCGTTTATCTCGGTATTAACTTTATTTATTTCGGTATTTGTTTCGTTTATGCGTATGCGCAAATATATATTACCGCATACCGCCGCCAAAAAGAAAGCCGATATTAAAACCGAAACCAGACTTACGGAAACGGCTTTATTAACCGCCGCCTTGCGCCTTTTTACGTTGCTTTTGTTTTCGGGCATTTTAATAACATTTTCTTTTTTTTCTTTTTTTGTAGGCATAAACAAATCAAAGTCATAAGCAAGGCTGTCATTGTAATACTTAAAATTGTTCATTAAAATGTCCCCTGTTCCTTATAATTTTATTACTGTCCGCAAATTTGCACTTCTGCTTCGCGCATTTTCTTTAAGTTCCTGCTCATCGGCAGTTATCGGCTTTTTGTTGTAAAATTTTCCTCTCGGTTTTCTGCCGCATACACACACCGGAATATCGGGCGGACAAATACATCCCGTGCAAAACTCCTTAAATTTTTGCTTTACCGCTCTGTCCTCAAGCGAATGAAATGTTATAACAGATAATGCGCCGTGTGTGTTTAATAAATCAAACGCCGTATCAAGCGCGCCGTCTAAAATTTCAAGTTCTCCGTTTACGGCAATGCGTATTGCCTGAAAACTGCGCCTTGCCGGATGACCGTCGCGTCTTGCGGCCGCCGGCACTGCGGACGCAATTATATCCGCTAACTGCGTTGTTGTTTCAATCGGCGCTTTTTCACGCTGCAATACTATTTTATTTGCTATTCTGCGTGCAAATTTTTCCTCGCCGTAACGCCAAAGTATATCCGCCAGCACATCGGCGGAATAATTATTAACTATATCCCGTGCGCTTATACCCTCTTTGCTCATACGCATATCAAGCGGTGCTTCCTTATTATAGGAAAATCCCCTGTCTGCGTTGTCAAGTTGAAAAGAAGAAACGCCGAGGTCCAAAAGTATTCCGTCTACGCCTTTTATGTCAAGATCCTCAAGCACCTTGTCCATATCTTTAAAATTTGCATGCACTACCGTTGCAGGATAATCGGCAAGCCGCTGAGTTGCCGTTTTTACGGCATCGGGATCCCTGTCAAGACTTATAAGTCTGCCTGTTGTAAGCAATTTTGCTATTCCGAGCGAATGTCCCGCACCGCCTGCGGTACCGTCTACATAAATGCCGTCCGGCTTAATATTTAAAGACTCTATTACCTGCCTGAACAATACAGGCTTATGTACAAATTCCATAGCCGCACCGCTTATAAATCGAACATATCGGCATCCTTAAATGCCTGTTCGGGTGTATATTCGTTTTCGTCCTTCCAGCGTTCGCTGCTCCAAAGTTCTATATACGAATCCATACCTATTAAGTGCGCGCTGCCGTCAAGTCCGGCATATTCCCGCAAGGAAGGCGGAACAACTATCCTGCCCTGTGCGTCAAATTCCACATTAAACGAACCGTCAAAAATAAAGCGCTTTATTCCGCTGCTTTTTGAGGACGGCAGTTCAGATAATTTTTGCACAAGTTTTTCCCACTGAGAAAAAGGATAAATGCAAAGGCATTGTTTGCCTGTTATGCCTCGGCAAATTATAAACTGCTCGCCGAGATCGACACGGAATTTAGCGGGAATGAAAATTCGGCCTTTTTTATCAATTGTATGGTCATAGCCACCGTACAGCATCGAATTTTCACCTCACTTAATCCACTTTAAACCACTTTAGTTGTTTTTTAGTACACTTTGCACCACTTTTATATGCATTATATAATATTATCGTTGCAAATGCAATAGTTTTTGCAAAAAAAAATAAAAATAAATAATCCCCTGCACAACACAACAAAATGTGTTACACAGGGGACTGTTTACTTTTATATATTTAAAACGCAATGAATACTTTAAATTTATTACCGCATGCCGGACATTTAACGGTGTGTCTGCCGCGTTTTACCGGAAGCCTTAAAACAGCGCGGCACTTAGGGCAAGTGCGGTAGCGTTTATATTTTATATCGCGAATACGCGCTTTAAGCATATTGAATTTAGGAATACGGTGTGTCAGCTTTTCATATACTTCATTTTCGCGCCGTCTGGCAGCGTGATTTTTGGAAAAGTAACGTAAAACAATAAGAACAAACAAGAGCCACTGAACAGCAAAAATTATATTACGGAAAATAAGATTACGCACAAAAACCGTACATATAGCAATTACAATATAAACAAACAGCATAAATTTTTCAAGCGCGTCTATGCCGTATTTATAATATACAAGATTATACAACCACTTCTTAAAGCCGTACATAATATCAACTCCTGTGTTTATATTACCAAAAAAATATGAACAAATTTTTACCGAAATTAAAAAAAGCCCTTACATTATTTTACAAAATTTGATATAATTATATACAGCAATCAGGAACAGGAGATATATCATGTACGATAAAGGCACGGTTGTAATACACCCCGGAATGGGTGTTTGCGAAATAACCGATTATATGTCACAAACAATAAACAACACCGCAAGAAAATTTTATGTTTTAAAACCGCTTTTCGATAAAAATTCAACAACGGTTTATGTTCCGGTGGACAGTGACAAAATTATTTTACGGCGTCCCATAACAAAAGAGGACATTTTAAATGTACTTAAAACGGTTGATGATTTGGACGACGCCTGGATTGAAGACGACGCAGAACGCAGGAACACATTTACCGAAATACTTAAAAGCGGAAATCACACGGAAATTATACGCATTATGGGTGCCGTTTACCACGAAAAGAAAAAACGCGAAAGCATGGGCAAAAGGTTACGGGTTTCCGACGAACATTTCCTTGAAGAAGCGCAAAAGTTAATTCACGAAGAACTTGCATACACAATGGATTTGGATATCGGTTCCGTTGAAAACTTCATAATATCGGCTTTGGGCGACAGAGCATAAAGACGCAATTTATTCCCCGAAAAATTCGGGGAATTTTTTTGCAAAAAAACAGTTGACATTTATGAAAAAATGAATATAATAAACATATGAACAATTATTCAAGTGAAGGAGATGAGATTATGCCGGATGATTTAGCTGAGGTTTGTGACACGCAGGAAGTACACCCCGATGTGATAAACGCCGTACGGGATATATTGCCTGAAGAAGAAACCCTGTACGACCTTGCCGAACTTTACAAAGTATTCGGTGATTCAACAAGGATTAAGATACTGTTTGTATTGTTTGAGAGTGAAATGTGCGTTTGCGATATTGCGGATTTACTCAATATGACACAAAGCGCAATTTCTCATCAGCTGCGTGTACTTAAGCAAAACAAATTGGTACGTTCCCGCAGAGACGGCAAAACCGTTTACTATTCCCTTGCGGATTCCCATGTAAGACTTATTTTAAACCAAGGTCTTGACCATATTTACGAATAAAGGAGTTTTAATTATGAAAAAAAGTTATAAATTGGAAAATCTTGACTGCGCGCACTGCGCACAAAAAATGGAAGACGCAATAAACGAAATTGACGGAATAAACGCAAAAATTAATTTTATGGCTGCAAGACTTACAATAGAAGCCGCAGACGAGAATTTTGAAGAATCCGTTAAGAAAGCGCAAAAAGCAATGAACGGCGTTGAACGCGACTGTAAAATAATTTTTTAACATTTAGGAGTAGTTTAATATGAGTAAAAAACAGAAAATATTGCTTTTTCGCATTATTGTCGGCGCAGTTCTGACAACTGCCGGATATATACTTAAAGCTGTCGGATTTTCTGCAATATACTATTTAATATTATTCATAGCCGCCTCCCTTACAGTAGGATACAGCGTAATTTTTGAAGCGTTTAACAATGTATTTCACGGACATATGCTGGACGAAAATTTCCTTATGATGATAGGTGCCGTAGGCGCATTTATATTGGGAGATTACAGCGAAGGCACGCTGATTTTGCTTATTTACCAAATAGGCGAACTGTTCCAATCGATAGCGGTGGGCAAATCAAGAAAATCCATAAGTTCGCTTATGGATATAAAGGCCGACTATGCCAACATTAAGCAAGACGGACAAATTGTAAAGGCTGATCCGTACGATGTGGAAACCGGAACGGAAATTTATATTTTGCCGGGTGAAAAAGTGCCGATAGACTGTGTTGTGGTAAGCGGCAGCAGCGATATAAATACGGCTGCGCTTACGGGCGAGAGCCTTCCGCGCACGGTAAATGCCGGCGACGAACTTTTAAGCGGTTGTGTAAATTTAAGCGGCGACCTTGTTTGCAAAACAACAAAGACGTTTGAGAATTCAACCGTTTCCAACATACTTAATATGGTGGAAAACGCAACTGCCAAAAAGACCAAAACCGAAAGTTTTGTAACGCGTTTCGCAAAATATTATACACCTGCCGTTGTGGGTGCGGCTGTACTTTTGTTCTTAATTCCGTCCATTATCACAGGCAGTTATACCGTTTGGCTTTACAGGGCTATAATGTTTTTGGTTGTTTCCTGCCCGTGTGCGCTTGTTGTTTCCGTTCCTTTGGCGTTCTTCGGTGCAATAGGCGGCGCCTCCAAAAACGGTATACTTATTAAAGGCAGCAAGTATATGGAATCGCTTTGCGATGCCGACACTGTTATATTTGATAAAACAGGTACAATTACAAAGGGCAACTTTAAAATCACACAAATTATCACGAATAATTGCAGTGAAGAAGAATTGCTTAAATTTGCCGCGCTGTGCGAATATCATTCTTCCCACCCTATTGCGCTTTCAATTAAGGAAAGAATTGATGTAAGCGATGATGTCGGCAACGTAACCGATTATAAAATAATAAGCGGAAAAGGCGCGCAGTGCAATTATAAAAACAAAGTTCTGCTTGCCGGAAACTCCGCATTGATGCGGCTTGAAAACATTGATTTTACACCTACCGATTTAATAGGCACCGCCGTTTATGTAGCGTACGACGGCAAGTTCCTCGGAACGCTGATTATTAACGACAGCATTAAGGAGACGTCTGCCGACAGCATTAGGGCACTTCGTGCAATGGGACTTAAAACCGTAATGCTTACAGGCGATAAATACGCTATTGCAAAATCTATTGCCGACAAAACCGGAATTGACGAGATTAAAGCCGAGCTGTTACCCGAAGACAAGGTTAAAAATCTTGAAGGATATATGCACAAAAACGGTAAAAAGGTTATATTTGTAGGCGACGGAATAAACGACGCTCCCGTTCTTGCCCGTGCGGATATAGGCATATCCATGGGACAAATCGGAAGCGACGCCGCAATCGAAGCATCGGACATAGTTATAATGAACGATGATTTATCGCTTATAGCTAAGGCAATAAAAATCAGCCGCAAGGCAATAAAGATTTCAAAGGAAAACATAGTATTTTCTCTTGCCGTTAAATTTACAATGCTTGTACTTTCGGCTTTCGGTATATCAAATATTTATATGGCAATATTTGCCGATGTAGGCGTGCTTATACTTGCAATAATAAATTCAATGCGTACATTGGCAACAAAGGAATAGTTTATGTTAAAACTTATCCGCCCGATTTAAAAGTCGGGCGGATATTTATTTTACATATTTAAAATTTACAATATGTGCTATCGACGGTATTGACTCACCCTGAAATGTAGATGTCGGGGAAAGCAAAGCACCGGTTGCGCAAAACAAAATATTTCTGTATTCTCCGCTTTCAACCTTTTTTAAAATATAACCCGTAAGCACCGATGCCGAGCAGCCGCAGCCGGAGCCACCGGCATGGACATCCTGCTTTTCCCTGTCAAAAATCATAAGTCCGCAATCGCTGTGGACAGAACGTATATTTATACCGTCGTTTTCCAGCAAATCGTATAAAAGACTGCTTCCTACAAGTCCCAAATCTCCTGTAAAGATTTTATCGTAATCCGCGGGTTTTGTTTTGGTATCTTCAAAAAAGCGCTTTATTGTACTTGCCGCCGCAGGCGCCATTGCCGCCCCCATATTGTTTGCATCCTTAACGCCCAGATCTTCAACTTTACCGAAGCATACTGCGTTTATTGCAGCGCTGCCGCCGGTCTTGCCCACAACAACGGCACCCGAACCCGTCACGGTCCATTGTGCTGTAGGCGTACGCTGACTGCCGTATTCAAGCGGAAAGCGGTACTGCCTTTCCGCCGAGCAAAAGTGAGAGGATGTTACGGCTACGGCACGTTCTGCCGCACCGCTGTCCACAAATATTCCTGCAAGGCAAAGCGTCAGTGCCATGGTGGAACAGGCACCGTAAACACCGACAAACGGCATTCCCGTTTTGCGTAGCCCGAACGAGCTGCCTATGCACTGATTAAGCAGATCGCCTGCAAATATGCAGTCAATATCACAGTAATCAAGTCCGGCTTTTGCAAGTGCTTTTGCGGTTGAAATCTGTTGCAATTTGCTTTCGGCCTTTTCAAAGGAATCCTCCCCGAACAGCGAATCGTTGCTTTTTTCGTCAAAGTAATCCGCAAGAGGTCCTTCACCCTCTTTTTTGCCTACTGCCGAAGCGTAAGAAATTACCCTCGGTTGTGTATCGAGTTTTACTGTACCCGTATTAATTTTAGCCATATTGTATCTCCTTAAACTACCGGTGTGACAGGTTTGAGTCCTGTCACGCTAGGCAAAAAAAGTATATAATTCCGTATATTACGGACGCCACTGTTCCGTAAAGAATTACGGGGCCTGCAATGGAAAATATTTTTGCACCCACACCCATTACATATCCCTCGTTTTTAAACTCTATTGCAGGGGATACAACAGCATTGGAAAATCCGGTTATGGGTACAAGTGTTCCGGCGCCTGCGTGTTTTGCAATATTATCGAATATACGAAATCCCGTGAGCAAGGCTGCAATAAAAATAAGCGTAGACGGTACAAGCATTTTTGTAACGTCCTCCTCAAGTCCCAAATAAATATACAATTCCCTGAATAATTGACCTATTACGCAGATAAGTCCGCCTATAGAAAATGCGCAAATAAAGTCTTTTAATTTAGGCGACGGCGGCGACGCCTTTTTAACCATCTCGCCGTACTGCTTTTCCGTTATTCTCATTTTGTCACTTCCCTGCAATTATTCTTACCTTATTTTTGCAATTTTATTAGTAAATAATAAAATTTTGTAATCCTGTGCGGCATCATGTTTTGCACGTGTTTCTTGACTTTTTGTGTCTTTTATTTTAAAATTATTACATATTGTTTGGTTAGGCAAGCGGTAATAATCCGAACCCGCCTAAAACGGCGTATTTTCGGCGTATTTTAACTTGTCGTCTTTGTGAGGCTGTCGGATTAACGAGTATTTTAACATGGCTATGCGAAAAATCTGCCGCCTAAAAACGGGTTTGGATTTATTATCGCTTGCCTTAGGTGAGGATTTATGTTAGAAGTATCATTGTTATCGTCTTTGGAAAAGGTTATGCCGGACGAAAAAATTACGGCAAAACCGCTTAAAAAAATTTCGGTTTTCTCGGGGGAACGATTTAATTTTCAAGTTGCCTTCCGCGACAGCGAATGTTTTAAATACCGCTTTGCTTTAAAGCATAACGGCATTGCGGAAATTAATACATATGACGTTATGTGTGTTCCGATAGGCATGGCTACAAACTCCTATTCAATGGACGACACAAATTATCTTACCCACAAAAGCTGTTTAATGCCGGATTGGTTAACCCCTAAAAGCGAAGATTTTGTTACGCCCAATAACTGTTTTAAATCGGTCTGGTTTGAAGTTTGCGGAATTGAAAAAGCCGGAACATATAAATTTACCGTAGACTTTACACGAATAGACAGCATATCGCCGTATATTTTAAATAAGGATGTTAACTGCAGCGTAAGTCTTGAGGTTACGGTTTTGCCGGCGCGTCTGCCGGAACAGGATTTAAAATTTACGCAATGGTTCCATACCGATTGTATAAGCGCTTTTTACGGAGTTGATACATTCGGGGAAAAGCATTGGGAACTTATTGAAAGTTTTATGCAAGCGGCGCACCACGGCGGAATAAATATGATTTATGTGCCCGTTTTCACTCCCCCGCTTGATACCGCCATAGGCGGTGAACGTCCCACGGTTCAACTTACGGATATTTATTTAAACGACGGCAAATACAGTTTTAATTTTGATAAGCTGCACCGTTTTATTGCGCTTGCCAAAAAAATCGGGTTTAAATATTTTGAGATGGCGCATTTATTTACACAATGGGGCGCCAAGTTTACACCGAAAATTATTGCAGATATTTCCGGCGAAAAAAAGCCGATATTCGGTTGGGATATTGAAGCGGCCGACGCGCGTTATGAGGAATTTTTAAGTGCATTTTTACCTGCGCTTAAAAAACAGCTTGAGGATGAGGGCGTACTTGAAAACACATATTTTCACGTGTCCGACGAACCGCTTGAAGACCACCTTGAGAGTTACTCGTATGCAAGGACGCTTGCCAAAAAATATTTAAGCGGTTGCCGCCTTATAGATGCCGCGTCGCATTACGAGATATACCAAAAGGTTAAATTTGAGGAACCTATTGTTTCCACAAATTCAATACAACCGTATATTGATAACCGCGCGGAAAATCTTTGGGCATACTACTGCTGCTGCGAAACAACAGGCAGGTCAAATCGCCTTATGGCAATGCCGTCATACCGTACAAGATTTTTGGCGTATCAGTTATTTAAATACGATATAAAAGGATTTTTGCATTGGGGTTTTAATTTTTATTATTCTCAATGCTCCCTGCGCCTTTTAAACCCGTTTGTCGAAACCGACGCAGGATCCGCTTTTCCGTCGGGTGATCCGTTCTCGGTATATCCGGGAAGAAACGGTGCCGAGCCTTCGCTTCGTCTGTTGGTATTTTACGACGGTTTGCAGGACCTACGCGCACTGCAGATGCTTAAAGGTCTTATAGGCAAGGAAAAAACGGTCGAGTTAATTGAAAAAATCTGCGGCGAAGAAATTGTCTTTGAACATTGTGCGGAAAGTGCTGAAACTTTGTTACGGCTGCGCGAGGCAATAAACAGTGAAATTATGAAAAATTTAAGCAAGTAGGTATTTATGGAAATAGAATTATTAAGCCCGGAAAACGGCTGTACAATTGAAATTGTACCGACAAAACAAGAGCAGATTATTAAAAATCTCCCGAAAAATCACAGTGACGGTGAAAATGAATTTGACTGGTATGCGCCCGAAATTTCGGACAGCGACAATTCCCATCCGCGTCATACTGTTTTTACCTGGGGTTTTTCGGGCAGTATGGCAAACGTTGCAGCCGCATTTCTATTTTTAAGCGATAACGAAAAGTTTGATAATGCCGAAAAAATTGAAATATTCGGCGGCGAGTCGTTTATGCCGATTACGAATTTCAAGCGCAACAGCACTTACTATTGGAAAATTACGGCTTATTCCTATAACGGTGATGTCATTTGTGAAAGTAAGGTTTACAGTTTCAAAACGTCCGACGCCATGCCGCAATGGTATCATATTGACGGTACGACAAATGTACGCGATATAGGCGGCATAAAGTGCAAAGACGGCATAATTAAAAGCGGTATGGTCATTCGCGGTGCCGAAACCGATACGGATTTTGAAGTAAGCGCACAAGGGCTGGAATTTTTAAAAAATACCCTTAACATTAAAACGGAACTTGACTTACGAAAAAGCACAAACGGCAGCAAAAAACAAAGCAGTTTCGCAAAAAAATATATAAATATATCTATTAAGGGTTACGCCGAGGCTATGGCAGACGAAGAAAAGCCTAAAATCAGGCAAATATTCAAGGTGTTTGCGGATGCAAAAAACTATCCGATATATCTGCACTGTTTGGCAGGCGCAGACAGAACCGGTACCGTAATAATGATTTTGGAATCGCTGCTTGGTGCGGAGGCAGAAAAAATATCGGAAGATTTCGAATATACTTCCCTTTCGTGTTTCGGGATTCGTTCACGATACAATAAACCTTTCCGTGATGTAATTGATGAGCTTGAAAAGTACGGGAATACACCGGACAGCGCCGCCGCCGAATTTCTTTTAAGCTGCGGCATAACAAATACTGAAATTGACAGCATAAAAAAAATACTGCTTGTAAAGTAACTTTACAAGCAGTATTTTTTATTATATTATTCCGAAAGGTCTTCGACTATCAACGTGCGAACACCGTTTTCATCTACCGTTTCAGCGGTCGGCTTGTTGCGCTGTGCAAGGAATTTAGAAGCAACCTGCGGGAACAGAGCGTAACTTAATACGTCTTCCTCGCATTTTGCAAGGTCGCCTGCCTCCTGCTTGTATTTTTCAAGCTCGGGCTCAAGCAAATCTGCGGGGCGGCAGGTAATAACCTGCGCGTCGCCTATTGCTTTTTTACGCACTTCCTCGTTAACCTCACCCGGCAATCTGCCGTATTCGCCGCGTAAAAGCGCCTTGGATTCCTTCGGAATCATCTTATAGCGCTCTCCCATTATAACGTTCATAACGGCTTGTGTGCCTACAATCTGACTTGTGGGAGTTACAAGCGGAGGATATCCGAAATCTTTACGAACCTTCGGTACTTCTGCCAAAACCTCGTAATACTTATCTTCTTTTCCGGCTTGCTTTAACTGTGAAATCATATTGGAAAGCATACCGCCCGGTACTTGATAAATAAGTGTTTTTGTATCAACATTCAATACTTTGGGATCAAGTATACCTTCAGCCTTCATTTTATCCGCAACTGTTCTGAAATGCGCGGCAACTTCCGCAAGGGCTGTCAAATCAAGTCCCGTATCGCGGTCGGTGCCCTTAAATGTTGCAACGATAGATTCCGTTGCAGGCTGCGAAGTACCGTTTGCAAAGGGTGACAGAGCCGTATCAATAATATCAACGCCTGCCTGTGCCGCCATAAGATAGGTCATATCTCCGGTACCTGTTGTATTGTGCGTGTGCAAATGTATCGGGCATTTAACTGCTGCTTTTAACTTTTTAACAAGCGAAAAAGCATCAAACGGCAAAAGCAGATTTGCCATATCTTTAATGCAAATTACATCAGCACCCATTTTTTCAAGTTCCTTTGCCATTTCAACAAAGTATTCCTCGTTGTGTACGGGACTTATTGTATAACTCATTGCGGCTTCGCAAATTCCGCCGTATTTTTTACAGCTTTTCATCGCCTGTTCCATATTTCTGGTATCGTTAAGCGCATCAAAAATACGTATAACATCTATGCCGTTTTCTATGGATTTCTTTATAAAAGCATCAACAACATCGTCTGCGTAATGCTTGTAACCAAGTATATTCTGTCCACGCAAAAGCATTTGCAGTTTTGTGTTGGGCATATGCTTTTTAAGGGTGCGCAGTCTTTCCCACGGATCCTCGTTTAAATAACGCATACAAACATCAAATGTAGCGCCGCCCCAACACTCAAGCGACCAATAACCCATCTTATCGAGTTTTTCAAGTGCAGGAAGCATATCTTCAATACGCATTCTTGTTGCTGCTTGAGATTGGTGTGCATCACGGAGAATAGTATCGGTAATATATAATTTCTGTTCAGACATATTTCTTTTCTCCTTTCAAAATTATGCACCGAACAATGCAAGCAACACACCTGCGGCAATGGCACTGCCTATAACGCCGGCAACATTCGGTCCCATAGCGTGCATAAGCAGGAAGTTGCCCGGATTTGCTTTCTGTCCTTCCATTTGCGAAACGCGTGCTGCCATCGGTACGGCGGATACGCCTGCCGAGCCAATAAGCGGATTTATCTTGTTCTTTAAGAAAAGATTCATAAATTTAGCAAGCAATACGCCGCCGGCAGTACCGAGCGAGAAAGCAACTACACCCATAACAAGTATTTTTAAAGTACTCAGTGCCAAAAATGTGCTTGCGGTAGCGGTAGCACCTACGGTAATACCGAGGAATATCGTAACAATATTCATAAGTTCATTCTGTGCCGTTTTTGAAAGTCTGTCAACAACGCCGCTTTCACGGAACAGGTTACCGAGCATAAGGCAACCTACCAACGGTGCCGCAGACGGTACAAGCAATGCAACAAATATTGTAACTATAATCGGGAAAAGAATTTTTTCGCGTTTAGATACGGGACGCAAAGTCGTCATAACAATTTCGCGTTCCTTTTTAGTGGTAAGCAGGCGCATAATAGGCGGCTGAATTACAGGCACCAACGCCATATACGAATATGCCGCCACGGCAATAGGTCCTAAAAGGTCCGGTGCTAATTTTGATGTTACAAATATAGCCGTAGGACCGTCTGCACCGCCGATTATACCTATGGAACTTGCCTGTGCGGCAGTAAAGCCCATATAGCGTGCGGCAATGTAAGTTACAAATATACCAAGCTGTGCAGCCGCACCCAAAAGCAACGACTTAGGATTTGCAATAAGCGGACCGAAATCGGTCATGGCGCCTACGCCGAGGAATATAAGGCAGGGATAAATTCCCAATTTAACGCCGAGGTACAAATAATCCAGCAGTCCGGCGGAAATCTTACCGCCTACCGTCAACTGAGATAAAACAGCGTCGCTTACACCGGCATTGCTCATTTCTGTTATAAATTCTTCGGTTATAACTTTACCGCCGAAAAGATCCCAATGCACATGTCCGCCGGCAAAAAGTATCTCGTGGAACATATCCGCACCGGGCAGATTTGTAAGCAGCATGCCGAATGCGATTGTTGTAAGAAGCAACGGCTCAAACTGCTTTACAAGCGCCAAATAAAGCAATACGCAGGCAACGGCTATCATAACAAGATATTTCCAGTTATCTGCAATAAGGTAAAATCCCGTTTGTTTTACAAAGTTGATGATAGTTTCATTTGTTGTAAAAAACTGCGCTATCATCTTAAAAAAGTTTAAAACAGCTTCCATAATCAATTCTCCTATATACGCACAAATTAAGCGATAACGCAGAGAACAGAGCCTGTTTCAACAGTAGCGCCCTTAGCAACGGAAACATTGGATACGGTGCCGTCGCACGGGGACATAATCTCGTTTTCCATCTTCATGGCTTCAAGCACCATAAGCACATCGCCCTTTTTAACTTTAGCGCCGTCGGTTACGTTTACGGCAAGTATATTTCCGGGCATGGGTGCCTTAATGGTTTCCCCACCTGCCGGAGCAGCTGCAGCAGGTGCCGCAGCGGGAGCTGCCGGAGCAACAGCAACGGGAGCGCTCTGCTTAACATCGGCTGCATCCATAGCCTCAAGTGTAATTTCGTAAGCTGTACCGTTTACGGTAACTTTATATTTTTTCATTTTCGTTTTCCCCTTATAATTATATTTTTTTAAATGACAAAACTCTGATTGCGGAAATATCCGTTGACAGTTCTTCCGCTGCCACAGCACATACGGCTGCAAGTATTTCCTGTTTGTTTTCTATAACGGCAGGTGCACCTGCGGATTCCGCCGCCGTTTCGGCTTTCTTTTTGCCCGAACCTATGTTGCAAAGTTTACTCATAATCATACACAAAATTATTATGCAAATAAGTCCTAAAAAAACAACGCTTAAACCCATCAGAATAACAAAAGTATTTGACAGTTCCATTTAAGCACCCCCCAATATATAGTATATTTTACAGATTTTTGCAAAAAGCACTAATCGAATTTATTGTAATATAAAATAACAAAAAAATCAACTGTTTTAGCATAAAAAACGCCGAATTTTTAAAAAATTCGGCGAAATTTATTTATGATTCGAACTGGCTGTTATAAAGGTTGTAATAAAATCCTTTTTTATCAAGTAAACTGCTGTGCGAACCCTGCTCTATTATATTCCCGTCCTTCATCACCAGTATTATATCGGCATTTTTTACAGTAGACAGCCGATGTGCCACTATAAAGCTTGTTCTGCCGGACATAAGCCGTGCAAAAGCCGATTGTATTTTCTGCTCGGTTCGTGTATCTATGGATGATGTCGCCTCGTCAAGAATTAATATGGGCGGTAGCATAAGCATAACTCTGGTTATGCATAAAAGCTGCTTTTGACCGACGGATAATCCGCTGTCATCGCTTATTACGGTATTGTACCCATCTGGCAACCGTTTTATAAAACTGTGGGCAAAGGTAAGTTTTGCCGCATTTTCAATTTCCTCATCGGTGGCATCGGGATTTCCGAAAGCAATATTCTGTTTAACCGTACCGCTTTTTATCCATGTGTCCTGCAGCACCATGCCGTAATTTTTGCGCAAACTTTTCCGTGTTACGGAGTTAATATCGACACCGTCTATCAAAATACTGCCGCTGTCTACGTCATAAAAGCGCATGAGCAAATTAATTATAGTGGTCTTTCCGCATCCCGTAGGTCCGACTATTGCAACGCGCATACCCTTTTTAACCGACAGGTTTAAATTCTTTATAAGTTCCTTTTCCTTATTATACGAGAAACTTACGTTGTTTATATTTACATTGCCGTCTGCGTTTTCAAGTATTCCGTCTGCGTCTTTTGATTGCGCAGGCTCGTCAATCAATTCAAACACACGCGCCGCACAGGCAAGCGCATTTTGAAGTTCGGTAATTACGCCGGAGATTTCATTAAAGGGTTTTGCATACTGTGTGGAATAACTTAAAAAGCAGGAAATACCGCCGACGGTAAGTCCGGAACCTATTACCATAAATGCACCGAGCAGTGTTACAACGGCATACACAAGGCTGTTAACAAATCTTGTTGAGGGATTAACAAGCGAGGAAAAGAACGTTGCTTTAAGCGAACAATCGGTAAGTCTTTTATTTATATCGTTAAAACTTTCAATGTTTTTGTCTTCCATTCCGAAAGCCGCCACTGTTTTTTGATTATTGACCATTTCGTTTATAAAGCCCGTTTGTTCCCCTCTGAGAGCCGACTGTTTACGGAACAAATTATATGTGCGCTGCGCTATAAATTTTGCAATAAGGAAAGACAGCGGAGTAAGCAAAACAACTGCCAAAGTTACAAATACGTTTATAGACAGCATAAAGCACAATGTACCTATAATTGTAATTACACCTGTAAAAAGCTGTGTAAAGCCAAGCAGCAAACCGTCGGCAAGTTGGTCAGCATCCGCAATTATGCGGCTTATTATATCTCCGTGGGAATGGGAATCGATAAACGACAGCGGCAAATTTTGTATTTTAATAAATGCGTCACGCCGTATATCGCGTACAACATGATATGTTATCCTGTTGTTTATAACGCCCATTATCCATTGAAAAACCGCAGTAACCGCAACCACTGCAACTATTTTTAATGCAACCGCGCCGACTCCGACAATATCAACATTGCCTACACCCGCTATCATATCTATTGCCCTGCCGACCAACACCGGCGTATACAGTGTAAGTGCCACGGACGCCGCCGCCATTATTACCGAAACAATTATTAAAGGTATATAATGCTTAAGATACATAAAAACCCGCTTTAAGACTCTGCCTTTGTAATCTGAGTTTTTTTGCATTTTTCTAAGCCTCCTCTTTAAACTGCGAATAGTAAATTTCCTTATATACATCACAGTTTTTCAGTAATTCTTCGTGCGTTCCTATACCTACCGCCTCGCCGTCATCAAGTACAATAATTTCGTCTGCGGACTGCACGGACGCGGTACGTTGGGACACAATAAACACCGTAGGCGAATAATCAAGTCCCTTTATACTCCTGCGAAGCGCCAAATCCGTAGCGTAATCAAGCGCGGAGGAACTGTCGTCAAGTATAAGTATTTCCGGTTTACGCACAAGTGCACGCGCAATGGTAAGTCTTTGCCTTTGTCCACCCGAAAAATTCTTACCGTTTTGCTCAACGTCGAGGTCCAGCCCCTCGCCTTTTTGTTCTATAAAATCAAATGCCTGTGCGGTTTTAAGAGCCGCATAAATCTCATCATCGGTCGCGTTTTCGTTTCCCCACAGCATATTGCTTTTAACCGTACCCGAAAACAGTACCGCCTTTTGCGGAACAATACCGATTTTTTTCCTTAATTGTTCTTTGCCGTAATTCTTAACGTCCACGCCGTTTACCGAAACAGTACCCTGCGTTGCGTCATAAAAGCGCGGTATCATATTAACAAGCGAAGTTTTGCCTGAGCCCGTGCCGCCTATTACACCCACGACACTGCCCTTCTTCGCCCTGAAATTAATATTGCTCAGCGAATTTACTTTAGATGAAGCGTATCTTAAATTTACGTTATCAAATTCCACGGCAATATCGGCGTTTTCGGCAGACGGATTTTGCGTACCGAATACAACCGAGCTTTCGGTATCCAACACAGCCTGTATACGCTTGCCGCATGCCACCGATTTTGTAAGATTAATAATTAAATTGGCAAGTTTTATAAGTTCCACCAAAATCTGCGACATATAGTTGTAAAGCGCAACCACTGCGCCCTGAGTTATAATGCCCGTATTTACCTGCAATGCGCCGAGTTTAATTAAAGCTATAACCGCCAAATTTATTACAACGTATGTTGCCGGATTCATAAGCGCCGATATTCTGCCTACTTTTTTCTGCATTGCAGTAAGGGTGGAATTGGCATCGCAAAAATCGTTAATTTCGCCGTCTTCCTTGCAAAAAGCGCGTATTACCCTAACGCCCGATAAGTTTTCCCCCGTAATGCCGAGCAATTTATCAAGGCCTGACTGCACCTTTTTATAAAGCGGAATACTTGTAAGCATTATTGCAAACACAATTGCAGCCAAAATCGGTATAACCGCTACAAAAATAAATGCCTGTTTTACATTTATCGTAAAAGCCATTATCATTGCGCCGAACACTACAAATGGTGAGCGCATAACAAGCCGCAAAGTAAGGTTAAGGCCGTTTTGCACTTGGTTTATATCGCTTGTCATTCGTGTTATAAGGGTGGAAGGGCCTATGTTATCAAGCTCTGTAAAAGATAATTTTTGTATATGCGAAAACAGTGCGGAACGAATTTCGCCCGCAAAACCGGTTGCGGCCTTTGCCGAAAAGTATTGCGCGACGCATGTAACGCACAGACCTATTATACCGAATGCAACCAGCAATCCGCACATTAAGGCTACATACTTTTTGTTTCCCGCGGTAATTCCGTTATCAATAATCGCCGCAACTATAAGCGGCACGGTTAGTTCAAAAGATGCTTCCAGCAACTTAAAAAACGGTGCCAGAACACATTCCTTTTTATAATGTTTTAAATATGCCAACAACTTTTTCATAAATCCACCCTATTAAAATATGCAATATTTAACACTTATCAGACAAAAACAACCGTAAAACAGTTTATCTATATTTTACCACAAAAAATATAAATTGCATAGATAAAAATAAGGTTTTCCGCAGAAACGGAAAACCTTATCGCATTTTATTTATTTATAAAATCGTAAAGCTCTTTTATCGGCTTTTCTTCAAGTTCATCGATTTTATCTATTTCGCCGTTTACATAACTTAAAATTCTGTCTCTGCAGGATTTTAAACGAAGTTCCAAAGCACCGAGGGAGCGTTCGTGGCCTTCAAATCCAAACGGTTTGTTTTGCAGCATCCATGATTTTCTAAAGCTGTCGCAAAACGGCTCTATACCGGCAATTGCTCCGTTATAGTCATTATGTGCCAGAGATGCCAGAGCCTTTTTGTCGCCGTTTTTGTACGCTTCACGGGTACGCAGTCCCAAATCGCTCTTGTATTTAAGTATTTTGCAAAGATTTTCGTAAACCTTAAATGCAAACGAATACTTTGAGGTTTCGGCAACTTCGGCATACTTCTTTTCAAGACCGGCATAATATTCCGACATACCTATGTAGCAGCGTCTGTCCTCAAATCCCAAGAAAGGATCGTTATAAAGTGAAAACTTACACGGTGCAAAATTCCAATGCGGAAAATCATTTTCGTTTGCGGTATCGTCAAGCAAATCGGCGGAAGCAATCGCGTCGAAATCCTCGCCCGTAATTTCCTTGAATTTACGTTTAATATCCTCGGCATCATCATTGCCCCTGTACAGTTCCGCAGCGTACATAAGCGCCGGAAGAACTACATATTTTGAGCATTCGGAACCGCCGTCGCCCCAAGAAGTAAAGAACACGTTGGTAACGCCGTTATCTTTGCAGGCTTTAAGCGCTGCGCGCGTTGCATCAATACTGTAAGCGTTATCGGGTGCAAATCCGCGCCAAGTCCATGCACCGCCGGCAAAAGCAGTAGGACGACCGAATGCAAGGTTCTTTTTAAGTCCGCCTACATAGTTACCGTACTCTGTGCTGTAGTAATCCCAATAAACAAGCGTTACATTATCGGGCAATGCGGCTTTTTCGCGCACGGCGTTGATGTCTTCATCCGCACCTGCGAGTTTGCAGAACATATCGCTCCAAATCATAGGATTAAAGCCGTACTTTTTGGCAATATCGCATACGCGGTGTAAATGTTTATTTATTATATCAAAGCGGTCATGATAACCGTGCTTTTGCAAATATTTGCCGAGGCCGACATTCATTGCCTCATCCATGCCTATATGTATTGTATCTGTTTTAAAACATTCCCTGCATGTTTTAAACATTTTTTCAATCAATTCATACGTTTTAGGCTCATCGGCAAGCAATATGTTGTCGCAATCCCTTATATTATTGTATGCGTCTGTCCAGCGGAACATCTGCTCTAAATGTGCAAGTGTCTGAATACACGGAACAAGTTCAATACCTATACTCTCGCAATAAGCGTCGATTTCCCGAAGTTCATCTGCGGTGTATCTTCCGCGCATATATCCGAAAAACGGTTCCGACGGTATTTCATAAGTTTCCTCGGTATAAAGCATAAGGGTGTTATAACCCATTTTTGCGAGTATATCGGCATAATTTTTCACGGTATCTACAGTCATTACCGCACCGCGGGAGCAATCCAACATAACCCCTAACATATTGTCTTTCATAACATTCCTCCTAATCTTCCGTAAAGACATTTTACTGTCTGCTGCTTATCACCATAATACCCTCATACAACAAGGAAAATCAAGTACTATATTGACTTAAATTAGCATTAAAAATACCGTCTTTGTTTTCACAAAGACGGTATCAAATTTAGGTGGTTAAGCGTTGCCGTTTATGGCAGAAGCCCAACCGTTAAGCCAGTCGACATTGTTGTCGCCGCCCTCTGTAAATGTGGAAGCGATAATATCTTCTGTTTCAATGTTTTGAACATTAAGTTCGGGTTTTTCGTACTTTTTCATATTATCTCCTCCTTATTTGGCAGCGGCACTGCGCTCGTTTCTGTAAAGTTTGGACGAGTAATTCTCACCGTGTTTCATAAACTGTATAAGTTCAAGTGATTTTTCACATTCAAACTTATTGTAAAGCGCTATAAGTCCCTGTACGGGGGCAGTGGGATCTGCAAGTCCGCCGTAAACCTTAACTTTAAAGCCTGCGCGCTGACTTAAGGTTTTATTAATGTAATCCGCAGCACCTACAGAGCTGTAAAGCATACGTGTTGTGTTGCCGTTTACAATAGTCGGCATAAAGTTTGACGGAACATATTCATATTCATTTCCGCCTACAGAGCACATCCAAACAATGCTCAAAGACGCATTCGTTACGTCGTTATCAAGCGCTGCAATGGATACTGACTGCCAACCGCCCATAGAACCGCCGGAAGTGGATACGTTACCGCCTGCCTTATTATAAGCCGGGAACAGTTTTGCAAACTGTAATGCAACGTAATCACGCATTAACATACCGTACTGATACATATCCTTGTAATCGGTCATGCCGGCTTCGTAGCTGCCTACAATACAACCGTTTATACCGCCGTTTTCAATATTTGTAGACTTCATATTATCGCGGTATGTGGTGTTTATTGCAGCTTCGTAGTTCTTAAAGCCGTGCGAATTCATTCTGATTGCCAGCACGCCGTTAGCCGATGCGGTTATGCCGCCGTAGCTCTCGCCGTAGCCCTGATATCCGCCTGAAAGGCTAAGAGAATTATCAGCCGCGTTTCTCGGCAATACTATTACGCCTGTTGAAGGACGAAGGTTGTATTCCTGTGTGTTTGTAGCTTCAGCCTGTGTTTTATAAACTTCATCGCTGAACAGGTTGTTGCTGCCGGTAGAAGTTGTACCTACTACAGAATCCGTTGCAAGACGGAAATCCAGGAATACATCGTTATCGGTAATATTAACAACGCTTAAGTAAATAAGGTTGCCGTTTTCGTATGTGTCACCGAGTACCGGATTTGTATTTAACTTATCGAAAAATGCGTCAAAGTTTGTCCGGTCTGCGGCAACTGCATTTTTAAGTACATCGGACTTTGCAGCAAATGCCGTCTTCATTTCATCGTAAACCTTTTCGGTCTGAGAATAATCTACCAAACCTTTTTCAGCCATAACTTCGGTAATGTTTGCGTAATCCGCAGCAACAACAGTATCAAAGAAAGTAGTGTTACCGGGCAGAGTTACCGCATTGCCCTTTGCATCAAGCAGGAAAATGCGCAACCTTAATGTGCCGGCTTTCTTCATCTGCGTTGTAAGGGTAAATACACGGTCTGTGCAAACGCCCTCAAGTACCTTTGTTGTTCCTGTTGTATAAGTTTCGGTACCGTAAAGGTTTTCGGACGGTAAATCCTTATAAAGTTCATATTTAACATTATAAAGACCTTTTACCTTGTACTTAAAGGTAATATCCTCATTAAGTCCGTAGCTTATGCTGTCGGTTGAAGCATTGTTGTCCAACTCGTTTACCGGACCGCCGGATATAACATCCTGATATTTGCCGTTCTTGAATGTCGGATACGGATCTGCAATTGCCATAACTTCATCATAAGAAATGGTCTTTTCATCACTGTAAATGAAACCTACTTTGCCCGTATTCTTTTCAATATACTTCAAATATGTTACAGATGTAATGCGTGTATCCTGCATATTGTCGGGTATATTGTTAAGTACAGCGCTGATTTGCGAGTAGCTTTCGTATGTGCTGTTAACCGTACTGATAGGTACGTTAACCGCATTATACTTACCTACTTTAAGTGTAGTGCTTGTAACATCAAAGTCTTCCGGAATTGTAAGTTGTGTGCCGCCTGTAAGCGCTTCCGGTATAATAAGCGCGCCTACATCCGTAAAGTTTACAACTGTACCGTCGGCCAGAGTAATATCCGCGCCGTTAAGGTCAATTGTTCCGCTTGTCGAATTGTACTTGATCTGCGGTACCGCAGTTACAAATTTAATACCTGCCAAAACGCCTGTAGCGGAATCTGCAACCTTTACGGTAGCACCGCGCATATAAACGCTTCTTTCAACTGTTTCTGCTGTATCTTCAAATGCAGCTGTGGCGTACATAGCCGATACATCGAACAACTCGGCATCGTAAGCACGGCCTGTAATTCCGTAAGCCGTAATTGAAGTGATTTCCTCGCCGTTTTCGCTTACTGTAAGCGATGCGGGTACATATGCAACATTATCATCCACAGTAAAGCGATACTTACCGTCTGCAAGCGGTGTAATGCTTACACGGTCGTCTGCAATGCTTGTGGTTGCAACGCTGGACTGCGTTCCGCGTTCTGTAACTGTAACATTAATGGAAACCGCAGTGCCGTTGTAGTTACCGGTAACAGTTACTGTACCGGGAGCATATGCAAGCAAGTAGTTGTTTGCAATTTCACAAACATCACTGCGCAGTGCGTCCCAAGCTATATCCGAACCCTTAACATTTTCGGTTCCTACTGCAATCTGTGTAGCAGCCAAATCAAACTTGCTGTTAGCTGCAATTGTCGCGCCGTCTATGTCGTCAATAGCAATAAATGTATTGCCGTTTGTTTCGGCATAAGCCTGTGCGGTAGAGCCCTTGTAACCGTAAATAACGGTGTTGGCTTTAATTGTACCGCTTGCGATTGTACAGTTTGCACTGTAAATGTAAATGCTTTCAAGTGATGACGGGAATACGCTGCTGCTGATGCTCTTTACAGACTTCGGTATTTCAATAGTCTTAAGCATTGTGCATCCGTCAAATACAAAACTGTCGATATTTTCAAGTGAATTGCCCAATTTTACGGTGTGCAAACTGGTACATTTCTGGAATGCGCCGCCGTCAATATGGGTAACGCTGTCCGGTATTGTAATTTCGCCTAAGTTAGAGCATGCCCTGAATGCGTAGTACGAAATAAACTCGAGTCCGTCGTTAAGTTCTACTTTGTTAAGACTTGCACAGTTTTCAAACATCCATGCGCTTACGGACTGCAGGTTTGCAGGTGCCTTAAAGCTTGTAAGCGAAATAGCGTTCTTAAACGCACCTGAGCTGTCAACGGTCCTTACGGTATCGGGCAATACTACTGTTTCCAAATTCTCCGGATAAACAGCTTTGCTGGTTGACTCTAAATTTCTGTAGAACGCATCATTGCGTATCTTGGTAATGCTTGTTTTGGACAAATCAATGTAGGACAAATACTTGTTTGTATTATCATCGGTTAGTGACCTTGCCGTATCATACTGTCCCCAAGCGGTTGATGTTCCTGTATGACCGATACTTGTTATATCAGTGCCGTTTACCTGTGCGGGAACAGTCAGTTTATTACCGTAAACATAATTTCCGTCTGTATCCTGTACGGCATCTTTAACGGTTATCTTTGAAATTCTGCCGAGCGAATCGTCAACAGTGTAATCGTAGGTACCGTCAATTTCAAGATAGTTATCAGCCTTTGCTTCTTCGGTTACATCCGCAACCTTCTGCATCGGCAGCGCACTGTCGTTAACATTTGTAAGGGTTACTTTAAAATCAAGTACGGATACTGCAGCTATGCCTGAGAATTCCGTAGCATCGTAGAGTACAAATCCTACCGCGCCTGCTTTTTGTGCAGAGGATGCGGTATTTGCATCTGCAATTGCGGGGGTTGAATAACTCATTGTATCGCCGTTAAACTCCAGCGTATACTGACGTGTTTTATGGGAGTATGATGCCCAGTCGGAATCAGTCCAAATGTTATTATACCACGGAGAAGAAGTATGAGCATATTCATCAGCGTCCGCACGTTTTTGCGGTACACTTAAGAACCCTGTTGTACGCAAACCTGCTTCATTATTGCCGCCTGCAAAATAACTTGCGGTACCGGAAACAATAAATCCGTCAAGCGTAGGTGTAGAATCCGTAAGCAAATTGTAATCGGCGTCGTAACCTGTCGCACGGCCTATAAGACCTATATAAGCACGCGTACCTTTGCGTTCCTTAAATGTTGCCGTAATTTTGTAGTCGGACAGTGAAGATACAAAGTCGTCCTGCAAAAGTGTATAGCCGTACATATTCGTACCTACATCTAACGACTTGTCTGCCGCAGTTGCCGCTTCGCGTACTGCAGCGGTGGTAAAGGGCATAAATCCGTTATAACCCATGGTGTCGGCATAGTTTGTAGCGCCCGACCAATCTTCTGTATAACCGTCGCCTACATATGACTTTACTGTCTGTGTCTTGCTGCCCCAGAAAACAGTTGTCTGCCAATCGTTTTCGTAAGTTCTCTTTTTGTAGCCGCCGTTACCGTCGGATTCATAAAGCGAACGGAAATCGTTTTCATAAGCTACATATTCCGTATCCGAGGGGTTTTTAACAATAACATACATTTTACCCGTAACGGTATCATCGGACTTAAGAACTGCACTAAGAGTGTACACACCCTTTTTGTTTGCAATAATTTCGTCGCCGTTAACGGTAATGCCGTCGTCAGTGCTTGTAAATGTAATTTCCTTACCCTGATAAGACTTGCCGCCTAATTTAATAAGGAAATTAGCGGTATCCACTTTATATCCTGCATTCATAGGAATGTAAGGTGTAGCATCATCTACCGTATACAGTGCCGGTGCATCGGTATACGGAAGCATCTTATCGGCAGAAACGCCGTTAATGGATACTTTAAGCGAATAAATTTTAACGCCGACACGGTTAAGTACAAAGCCTACAGTACCCTTCTTCGAAACATCAGACATAAATGTGTCGAATGCCGCGTTTGTAGTAGTGCTTTCCGTATACGGGTTGTTGGTTGCAGTTACGCCTACACCGAATGACATTGTTTTAATGGACTTATCGGAATCAAAAATAGTGTTTCCGTCTAAGCTGTAAACAATGCGGTCACCGGAGAGTTGAACCTGTACATCGCGTTCTTTTTGGGTACTTGCATAAAGCATATTCTGTCCCCAAATGTAAGATGTATCGGACGTGGTATAAGTAACAAGTGAAGAATCCTCAACATTGTGCAATGTTGTGTTACCGTTTATAAAGTCAACTGTACGGTCTGTTATCTTCTGTACCCTTACACCGCCGTACTGACGTGTACCGAGTACTACCGGAACGAAGCCGGATTTAAATACAGGACCGTCTGCGGTTTCGTCCAGTTGTGCCCTTGCAACAACTTCAAAAGCTGTAAAGCCGTTTAATCCGGATTCGTTAGTGTTATCTTTTACTGTTGTTTTTATTGTATAATCGGCAAAATCCTTTAATATTTCGGACTTGTACATAAATACAGCCGAATTATGCCAGTTATGTGCAAATGTAACACCGTCGGTACCGTCTTTATTTACGGTAGTTTTGCTTGTATAGGTTGATGAAGAAATATCATTCAAACCTTTTTGATTATAATACCAATCGTTTGCATTATAATTGGCGGTGGCATTGCGTAAATTCAAATCAACAATGTTAAACTCATAATTGTCTTTTTCATTTACAATTACATAAATTCTGGAAGATTCGCCTGTTGCCGCATTTGTAGCTTTTAAAGTAAATACGCCTGTAGCATATGCGGAAAACTTGTCTGCATCATTATCAATGACGAATATTCCG
Organism: uncultured Eubacteriales bacterium; assembly: GCA_934464615.1. Lineage (GTDB taxonomy): Bacteria > Bacillota > Clostridia > Oscillospirales > Acutalibacteraceae > SIG565. Next base: position 137,762 of record CAKSKA010000003.1, read on the forward strand.
TTGTTTGTGTTAGAGGAATCCATTTCCCATGTTAAAGCGGCTGCGCTGTAATAAGCGCCGTTCTCGCTTAACTGTACCAACATATTCGAAAAATCTGCTGTTGTATTGACAAACATGGGAACGGCAGGAGATGCGTTATTTACCGTCACAAAATCAGTCATGGCAGGCATAACAAAATTGCCGTCGGCATCTGTTTTAAGGTTAGCCTTAACATTCATTTTGTAAAGACGGATATTTGTCATATCACAGAAGAAACCTATGCTTCCGCCGTGATAAACATCTGCTGCTTTAATAAGCGAATTATAATTTGAAAATGCCTGAGGCTGTGTAAAGCTCTTATAAGTGTAAGCTTTTTCATCATACTTATAAGTGCCGTTTGTTACAAAATCTTTGGGAGCTGTAATTTCCGATGTTGTAGTATATGTATCATTTGCGGCGGTATCAAGTATTACATTCGAATCAATTGAATACTTTACATCGTCACCGTTTAATACAACTTCAACATTGCGGATTTTGCCGATGTTTGCGTTATCGGTAATTTCGGCATAGGTTTTGCCGTATGTATCGGTATTGCTTTCGTCAGTTCCAACTTTATAAACAATGTTTTGTGTTGCAAATACCTTATCGAGCACCGGATTTTCCATATTGGTTATATCGTTATACAAGTCCGCACCCGTGAAGAGTGAAGCCTTTACATTTCCGGTATCACCGTTAGCCGCAAGGTTGCCCTTACCCAAAACCGCAACATTTACACCGCCGAACAATCTTGAAGAAAGTGCGAGTCCGTTGCCGCTTTCCGAAAAAGCATTTCCGTCTGCAGTATAGGCATTTACGTTAGCTCTTGTCAATATACCGTAAACCGAGAGCCAACCGACATCCCCTACAGAACCTTGATGCATAGTTGCGGTTGTGTTAAGTGTATAATCCGCAAAATCATTAAGTATTTCATTATTATATAAGAATAATGAGTAACCGTTATACGGCGATGCACTCCAGTTGAAATCCAACTGCAAAAAACCGCCGTCATGCCTGCTTACCGTATAATCTTTATAATAGATATATTCGTTATTAAAAACTTTATCTGTCTTTGATCCGGCAAGACACCAATCTTCCGCATTAAAATCCGATGCACGCGAAAAATCAAGGTCGACAAGGTTAAAGTTATAGTCGCCCTCATTATTAACTATTACATATACATTTTTCTCGGTCCCTTTATAAGTCGCCGTTAATTTGTATATGCCGGTCTCGACTGCAAGTACTTGCTTTCCGTTCAGAATTAAACCGTTCGAGCTGCCGGAATAACTCCAACCGATGTACTTACCCTCAACCGCAGCTGCATCTTTTTCCATTTGCAGACTTACGTCGTTTAAAGACAATGCTTTATCTTTAAACATAGGGATTAACGGAGAGCCATACGAAATCTCGTAAGTTGCTTCTCCTGCTTGGGCAAAAACGGACAAGGTGGCCGTTATACTGCACAGTATCACTGCCAGTGCCAAAACGGCGGACAATGCCTTTTTGCCGAAGCGGTTTACAATTTGCTTCATTTTTCTTCCTCCAAACTGAAAAATTTTGCCGATAGTACCCCCCCCCGATACAAATTTTACATTTGCTTTTTACGGGAGGGTTGTGGGGTTTTTACGCTCAAAATCTTCCATTTTGTGGAAAATACGCAAAAACCTAACCTAAATTTAATAAAATCTGTATATACCTATCTTATTAAATCATATTGATGATAACACATTATTGCAAAACAGTCAATACTTAACGGCAATTATACATCAAATAGTTCTTAATTTTACATAAGTTATTAATATTTGATTTGCTGACGGTTTTGTGATAGAATATTATAAAAATCTTATAAGGATGTACATATAATATATGCAGTACAAAATAAGCGGCGCTTCGTTTTCATACGGGGCAAATACCGTGCTTAAAAATATAGACTTTGAAGTGTGCGATAAACAAAAGGTTGCGATAGTGGGCAGAAACGGCTGCGGTAAAACAACCCTGCTTAAACTTATTTTGGGAGAATTGACTCCTGACAGAAACGACGGTAAAAATGCGGTTATTATACGCGCCGGTGTAAACAGAATAGATACATTACGGCAAAACGCCTTTGCCGACGACAACGTAACGCTTTTGGACGAAGTAAGAAAAGTATATGCGGATTTAATAAATATGAAGGACCGCATTGACCGTCTTACGACGGAACTTGAAGAAAAACAGGACGAAAGTATGATAGCCGAATTTTCCGCATTGCAGGAAAGGTTCGAGTCGCTGGGCGGATATTATTTTGAAAAAGAATACGAGACCGTTATAAAAAAATTCGGATTTACCGATGCGGATAAGCACAAAAAGTTAAATGAATTTTCGGGCGGGCAGCGTACAAAAATTGCCTTTATAAAATTGCTGCTCTCAAAGCCGGACATACTGTTGCTTGACGAGCCGACAAACCATTTGGATATAGAGTCGGTACGGTGGCTTGAAGATTATATAAAAAATTATCCGAAAGCGGTTGTGGCGGTATCGCATGACCGTATGTTTTTGGACCGCACGGTTGATACCGTTTACGAGATAGAAAACGGCACAACGCACCGATACACCGGCAACTACACCGCTTTTACAAAGCAAAAGAAAGAGCAGCGCGCACAACAGCAAAAGGAATACGATGCGCGGATTAAAGAAATAGCACGGCTTGAAAATCTTGCGGAGCGTTTCAGGTACAAGGCCACAAAAGCCGCAATGGTACAGTCAAAGTTAAAGGAAATAGAACGGCTGCGTCCCGAAGCCGAGCCGGAAAAAAGCAACTTAAAAACTTTTTCGGCAAATCTTACCGAGGTTGACGCAAGTTACAAGGATGTTCTGCACACAAAAGATCTTGCAATAGGATATGACCATGTACTGTCGGTTATTAATTTTGATTTAAAGCGCGGAGAAAAGGTTGGTATTATAGGCGGCAACGGGCTTGGTAAATCGACATTTTTAAAAACCGTAACTGGTGCGTTAAAGCCGTTGTCCGGTACATACAGCATAGGCAGCAATGTGACTGTCGGATATTTCGACCAACAATCCGCACAAATAAGCAGTGACAAAACAGTACTTGACTATTTTTGGAACGAGTTTCCTGACGATACCGAAACGGCTGTGCGGAGTGCGCTCGGCGCATTTTTGTTCAGCGGGGACGATGTGTTTAAAAGAATAAGCGATTTATCCGGCGGAGAAAAGGTAAGATTGCGCCTTTGTATTATATTCAGGCGCAAACCGAATTTTCTGATACTTGACGAGCCGACAAACCACATGGACATTATCGGCAAGGAAACGCTTGAGGATATTCTTGAACAATACACGGGAACTTTACTTTTCGTATCGCACGACAGGTATTTTATTAAAAAAGCGGCCGACGCGCTTTTGGTTTTTGAAAACGGAAAAACAAGTTTTTATCCTTACGGGTATGAACAATACGAGCAAAGCCGCAGTGAAGAAACGGTGGCAGAAATACCGCAGGCGACAAAAAAGGAAAAGAAAAGTTATACAACGCCTGCAAAAGAGGAGGCAAAAAGGCAGCGCCGACTTGAAAAAATCAATTTACAAATTGCACAGAGCGAGCAAAAGTATGCGGAGCTTGAAGCACAGCTTTCTCTGCCTGAAAATCAAACGGACTATGTAAAACTTGAAGAAATACAAAATGCCATGCAGCAGGAGGAGCAAAGTCAGATTTTACTTATAGAGGAATGGGAAAAACTGGCCGAGAGCGCACAAGAATAAAAGCCTTTCACCATACGGTGAAAGGCTTTGTTTCTATTCAATTATTCAGCAGTTTCCTCTGTTGTTTCTGCTGCGGTTTCCTGCTCGGCTGCTGCAGGTTCTTCGGGAAGAAGTGCGCGGATAGAAAGGCTTACGCGTTTCTTTTCGCTGTCGATCGCAATAATCTTTGCGTCAACTTCCTGACCTACTTTAAGTTCATCCTGCGGTTTTGCAACGTGCTTATTCGCTATTTGTGAAATATGTATAAGTCCGTCTACACCGGGGATTATTCTTGCAAATGCACCGTAAGCCGTCATGCTTACGATTGTAACCTTAACAGTATCGCCCTCGTGATACTTATTTGTAAACAGAGTCCACGGATTGTCCTCTTCCTTTTTATATCCGAGAGAAATCTTTTTCTTTTCCGTATCAAGATCTTTTACATAAACTTCAACGGTGTCGCCTACCAAAACTACCTCTGACGGATTTTTGATTTTCTGCCAAGAAAGTTCGGAAATATGGATCATACCGTCCACACCGCCGATGTCTACAAACGCGCCGTAACTTGTAAGTGATTTAACAACGCCCGTAAATCTGTCGCCCACTGCAATGTTTGCCCAGATTTTTTCTTCGGCTGCTTTTTTCTGCTCTCTTAAAACGCTTTTAATTGAGCCGACTGCACGTCTGCCGCGGCCGATTTCAATAATTCTGAAATCAACTTCCTTACCCTTTAATTCATCAAGTGATTCATTCCTTGAAGCAGTGGCAAGAGAAGCCGGAATAAATACGCGCACACCGTTTGCATTTACAACAACGCCGCCCTTAATAACATCGCGGACAACGCCGTGTAATATTTCACCGGAGTCTTTAGCAGCAACTATTTTATCCCAACCGGCGATTGCATCAAAACGGCGCTTTGAAAGCATTGCTGTTCCTTCCTGATCGTTGATACGCATAATTATAAGATTAAGAGTGTCGCCGACCTTTACCTCTTTTTCAAGCTCGACATTAGGATCATAAGAAAACTCTTCCTTGGAAATGTAGCCTGTAAGACCTCTGCCGAAGTCTACCTGAACTTCATTTTCGGATACGGCAAGAACCGTTCCGCTTACCTTCTGATCGCCTGTTAAGCTGTTAAGGGACGCTTCAAATGCTTCCTCATCCGTCATTTCTTCAAAACTTTTTTGAGCAATTTCTTTTTCCTCCGTTTGCTCGTCTACCGGTTGTAAAATTTCCGACATGGTTTTAATAACCTCCTTTATGATACCCGCAGGGGTAGATGCCCCCGCCACTACGCCTACGTTTTGCGCCCCCGTAAAGAAATCCGCCTTCAGTTCCTCGGCAGTTTCAATAAGAAAGGTTTTTTTACAGTGCGCCGCACAAACACCGAAAAGTTTTGCGGTATTTGAACTGTGGCGACCGCCGACAACTACCATAACATCGTTTATGCGTGATAACCTGTCCGCTTCCTGTTGACGTAAAGCCGTAGCATTACATATTGTATCAAAAATAATTGCATTTGTACATACTTTTTTTAAAAAAATACAACAATTTTTGAATGTTTTTTCGTTAAATGTCGTTTGTGACACTACCGTAATGTCTTTATTTGGCAATTCCGGCATTTTTTCAAACATATTTTGCAGTTCTTCCACATCGGTGAAGGTATATACTTCACCCGAAGTATGCCCTATTATACCTATTACCTCGCTGTGTTCTCTGTCACCGGCTACAAGCACTGTTCTGCCGCTGTCGCCTGCCTGTTTTACTATGCCGTGTATTTTTGAAACGAACGGGCATGTTGCGTCCACAACATTCTTGCCGTGTTTTACGGCGGATGTATAAACTGCGTCCGTAACACCGTGCGACCTTATAACAACCGTTTCGTCCTTTTCGGCCTCGGTCGGCGTTTCTATTATTCGCACACCGCGGTCATCAAGCGACTGCACAAGCTGCGGATTATGTATTATAGGTCCCAGTGTACAAACCTTACTGCCATCATCCAGTAATTTATACACGGTTTCTACCGCACGGTTTACGCCGAAGCAAAATCCCGCGGTTTTTGCCAAAGTAATTTTCATTTTTTATCCCACAATTCTGTAATGCTGTTTGTTATATCGTTCGACAGTTCCTTTAATGCGGACCTTGAAATTTTGGAAGACAAGTCTGCAGGCAAATAGTTTTGTACCGGTATTATTTTACCGATATTTAAATTTACCCGAGCGAATACCCCTATTCTGCCGTTATAATTAATTGCAACAGGCAGAATGTCGGATCGGCTTTCAATCGCCACCAATGCCGCGCCTGCTTTCGGCTTATCCGGTCGGCAAAGCGGTCGGCGCGTGCCTTCGGGAAATATTCCCAGCACGCCGTTTTGTGTTACCGATATTGCCGTTTTAATCGCACTTACATCTCCGGCGCCCCTGCTTACAGGAAAAACGCCCAACGAATACAGGACCTTTGAAAAAAGTTTATTTTTAAAAAGTTCCTTTTTAGCCATAAAATGTATTTGGTACGGGCATTTTGCAATAAGTATGGGCATATCCCAAAACGACTGATGATTACAGCAGATTATAACATTTTTATCCTTACAAAAATTCTCCGCGCCGTCGGTTTTTATACGGAATATGCAGCAAATAATTTTAGCCAACACCCTTACGAACTTATAAAACCCGTTCATCACGCATTTTCCTTTACTATTTTATAAAGCGCATCGGCGGATTCTTCCAATGTCATATGGGAAGTATCAACCGTAACGCTGTCCTTTGCGGGTTTAAGCGGAGCAATCTCCCTGTGCGAATCATTGTAATCTCTTTCTTTCATATCGCGCAGCACATCTTCGTAAAGTGTGTTTTTATCCTTTAATATTAGCTCGTCAAAACGCCTTTTGGCTCTTACCTCGGCAGATGCGGTTAAAAATATCTTCACCTGCGCATCGGGCAAAACAACGGTACCTATATCCCTGCCGTCCATAATAACATTATTTTCACGTGCGAGTTTTCGCTGCATATCAAGCAAAAATGCGCGCACCTGCGGCTTTGCGGATACAACCGACGCCATCATTGAAGCATTCGGCGTGCGTATTTCATCCGAAACATCCTCGCCGTTTAAAAAAACATGCTGTGTGCCGTCTTTAAATTTAATGGTTACATCAACCGATTCAAGCACACTTTCAATATCGCAGTTAAGTTCTTTATCGCAGCCCATTCGCGAAAACGCGAGTCCTACGGTGCGGTAAAGCGCCCCTGTATCCACATATATATAACCGAGTTTTTTTGCCAACATTTTTGCTATTGTGCTTTTACCGGCACCTGCCGGTCCGTCTATTGCTACAGAAATCATTATATACTACCTCCTGCCAGCGCACCGGTGGAAAATGCAATTTGCAGATTAAATCCGCCTGTGTACGCGTCAACATCTATTACTTCTCCCGCAAAATACAGTCCTTTAATTATTTTGGATTCCATAGTTGCAGGATTAATTTCCTTTACGTTTATTCCGCCGCTTGTAACTATAGCCTCCTCAATATCCCTAAAGCCGATGGCTGTAAGCGTAAGCCCCTTTATTACACCGCACAGTTTTTCACGCTGTGCCTTGGTTATTTGATTAACCTTGGTGTCGGCACTTATGCCGCTTAAAGAAACAATAACGGGTATTAGTTTTTGCGGCAACAGCTTATCAAGCGCGTTTGAAAAGTTTTTATTAATATTCTCCTCAAAATCACGCATTATACGTTTTTCCAGTTTCGGCAGATCAAGCGAAGGTTTTAAATCTATTTTCATTGTATATTCCGTGTTTTGTATTTTACGCATATGCGCCGAAGCGCTTATTACAAGCGGCCCCGATACACCGAAATGCGTAAACAGCATTTCCCCGAGTTCGGAAAAAACGGGTTTGTTTCTGCCACTTTCATAAACACTCAAGGTCACGTTTTTAAGCGACAGTCCCATAAGGCGTGTACAAAAACCCTCTCTTATTTTAACCGGTACCAGCGACGGCATAATCGGCGTTACAGTGTGTCCGAGTTTTTGTGCCAAAGCATACCCGTCGCCCGTAGAGCCGGTAAGCGGATATGATTTACCGCCCGTTGCAAGTATTACCGCGTCTGCCGGTATAACCGCACCGTTTTCCAACGCAACACCGGTCACGCCGGATTCGCCCACCCTGATGTCCGCCGCTTTACCGGTAATAAATTTAACTTTTCGTTTTACGGCTGCGTCCACAAGCGCGTCGGCAATATCCACCGCTTTGTCCGATACGGGAAAAACCCTGTTTCCCCTCTCGGTTTTAAGCGGAACGCCGTTTTCCTCAAAAAAGCGCATTGTATCCGCCGTAGAAAAATTTGAAAAAGCAGAATACATAAACCTGCCGTTTTTAGTCATTTTGGAAATAAGGGTTTCGTTATCGCAATTATTTGTCACATTGCACCGACCTTTGCCGGTAACCAAAATTTTCCTTGCCGGACGCGGCATTTTTTCAATTATGCTTACATAGTTATTTTCCGCCGCCGTTATTGCGGCCATAAGTCCTGCGGCACCTGCGCCTATAATAACAACCTTTTTCAAAGCGTCACCCCTTATTTATAGTATTTTAATATAAATTATATTAAATGTAAAGTGCAAAGGCGTACTGAAATTCGAAATTTTTTCGGTTTTATTTAATTGACATTTAATCGCCGTTTTATTATACTCACTTATGAACAGACCGATAATTGCTGTAAAGGAGTTATTAATATGAAGAATGTAAGAGATTTCGGCGCAGTCGGCGATGCGGTAACAAACGATACCGCCGCGATACAGTCCGCATTAAACGGCGGCGGTACGGTTACGGTACCTGCCGGTACATATCTTTGCGGTACGCTCTACCTTCAAAGCAACACCTGTCTTTATCTGGAAGCCGGCGCTACCATACTTGCCACCACGGATAAATCGTACTACAATGCCGACGACTACTGCGAACAAAACGCAGTGTTTAAATCGGAACATGTTACTGGTGCGCACCTTATAACCGCTGTCGGTGCGGAAAACATATCAATAAAGGGCGAAGGCATAATAGACGGCTCCTCGCATTTTTGGGTTAACGAAAATAATCGGCTTGAAAATTCCATAACATATCAGCCTAATCCGGAACGTCCCGGACAAATGATATTTATTTGTGAATGTAAAAATGTGTCCGTTTCAGATGTTACACTTAAAAATTCGCCTTATTGGCATTTGTTTTTACACGGATGCAGTGACGTTACTGTACGCGGAATTAAGGTATACGGCGAGCGCTTGCAATATACAAACGACGGTATTGACATTGATTGCTGCCGTAACGTAAGCGTAAGCGACTGTTTAATAAACACGGGGGACGACGGCATAACGGTGCGCTGTTACAACAAACCGCTTACCGTTCCCGCCGTTTGCGAAAATATAACGGTTACCAACTGTGTTATATCAAGTTTCGGCGATTTCGGAATACGAATCGGTGTCGGCGACGGACTTATAAAAAACTGCGTCTTTTCAAATATAGTTATATATGATTCTCATTTAGGAATAGGCGTAATAGGCAGATTTTCCGAAATGTCCTGCGGCGTAAACATTGAAAACGTTAAAATGCAAAACATCAGGATTGAGGCTAACCGCGCTTTTGAGATACGCACAAGCAATACCGAACACCTTAAACCGTCCCCCAAAAAGCGCCACATTAAAAATGTTACTTTTGACGATATAAGCGGACGTTATTGCAAAAACTCCGTAATTTACGGATACGAAAACAGCACGCTGTCATCTATAAGATTTACAAATTGCGACTTTAAGGTTTACGGCACCGCAAACACACCGGAATGTGACGAACGGGGTATATGGAACAGTGCCTGCACCGACAGCGCGTTTGAAATTAAGGATGCCGCAAATATAATGTTTGACAGCATAAGCATAAAATGGGATAAAGACAACGTCGGTTTTGAACACGACTTTAACATTACAAACAGCCAAAATGTAAAATTTAAGCATTGCGACTTTACAAAAGGCGTAACCGAAAAATAAAAGGAAGCGGTTGAATTTTTCAACCGCTTCTTTTTTTATTTTGCATAATCTACTGCTCTGTTCTCCCTTATGATATTTACTTTTATCTGTCCGGGATATTCAAGCTCGTTTTCAATTTGCTGTGCTATATCATGCGCCATAATAACCATACTGTCATCACTGATGATTTCGGGCTTCACTATAATGCGCACTTCACGTCCTGCCTGTATTGCATAAGAGCGTTCAACACCCTTAAAGGAATTGGCGATTTCCTCTAATCTTTCAAGACGTTTAATGTAATTTTCAATGTTTTCCCTACGCGCTCCCGGTCTTGACGCCGATATTGCGTCCGCCGCCTGTACTATGCAGGCAATAACCGTTTTAGCTTCAACTTCACCGTGATGGGCGTGTATTGCGTGGATAACTTCCTCGCTTTCCTTGTAGCGTTTTGCAACCTCAACACCCAACTGAATGTGGGAGCCTTCCTGCTCATGATCAAGCGCCTTACCTATATCATGGAGAAGACCTGCACGCTTTGCAAGCGTTACATTCGCGCCTATTTCGGCAGCAATAAGTCCTGATAAATGGCAAACTTCCAGTGAATGATTAAGCACGCTTTGTCCGTAACTTGTACGGTATTTTAATTTACCCAACAATTTAATAAGTTCGGGATGCAGGTTGTGTATACCTGCTTCAAGCATTGCACGCTCGCCTTCCTGCTTAATGGTTGCCTCCACTTCCGCAGTTGCCTTGGCAATCATTTCTTCAATGCGCGCGGGATGTATGCGGCCGTCGGCAATAAGTTTTTCAAGAGTCAGTCTTGCAATTTCTCTCCTTACCGGATCAAAACACGAAACCGTTATAGCCTCGGGTGTATCGTCAATAATAAGGTCCGCGCCGGTTGCCGTTTCAAGCGCGCGGATGTTTCTTCCCTCACGTCCTATAATACGGCCTTTCATCTCGTCGTTCGGCAACGCCACAACCGAAACCGTAATTTCGGAAGTATGGTCTGCCGCGCAGCGCTGAATTGCGTGTCCCACAATTTCCCTTGCTATGCGGTCTGCTTCTTCTTTTGTCTGCTTTTCGGATTCAAGTATCCTAACCGCCTTTTCGTGATTAAGTTCCCCGTCAAGTGCCTTAAGCAAATAATCTTTTGCTTCCTGCTTTGAAAAGCCCGATATTTTTTCAAGTAAATCTATCTGACTTTTCTTAATTTTTTCACATTCTTCGATTTTTTGTTCAATTTCTTTAGATTTTTGTGCGAGTTTTTCTTCTTTTGCTTCTAAGTTTTCGGTTTTGCGATCAAGATTTTCTTCCTTTTGCTGTAAGCGGTGTTCGCTCCTTTGGACATCGCTTCTGCGTTCTTTAATATCGCGCTCAGCTTCCTGTCTGAGTTGATAAGCCTCATCCTTAGCCTCAATAAGAAGTTCCTTTTTCTTGGTTTCTGCATTTTTAATGGCATCGCTTAAAATTCGACGAGCTTCGTCCTTAGCCGTGCCCAGCTCTGTTTTATCGGCATTTTTCCTGTAAGCCGAGCCGCCGAAAAAACCAATAACGCCTAAAACTGCGGCGATAATTCCACCAATTAAATAGGGCAATTTCTGCACCTCCTTATATAATTACGGTTTAAACGGGACCGTATTCTCCCCGGATAAAAGTAACAACATACCGCCGCTTCGCCAAATCGCATAGGTATATAAAAGACAATTTATCCTTTACATTTTATCACCATATTGCGTATGTGTCAAGGCGAACATACAAGTTGATGTACTATTTGACGCAAAGTCCTTGATTTTACGTTTAAAACATATATAATATACTTAAAATACAGGAAAAGAGTGATTTTATGAATATTGCGGTAATTACAGGCGCTTCATCGGGACTCGGATACGAATATGCAAAAGCGGTAGATACATCTTACGATAACATAGATGAAATCTGGCTTATTGCAAGAAGACGCGACCGACTTGAAAAAACCGCTTATGAACTTAATACTACAGTGCGAATAATTGATATGGATTTAACGGACGAAACCGCCGTTTGCCGCTACGGAGAAATGCTTAAAATTTACGAGGCAAACGTAAGACTTTTAATAAACAATGCGGGATTCGGCAGACTCGGCTATTTTGACGACATACAAATCAAGGACAACACCGGTATGGTGCGCCTTAATTGCGAAGCCCTGACCGAAATGACCGCGATAACCCTGCCGTTTATGTCGTCCGGCGCACAAATAATAAACGTCTGCTCCATTGCGGCTTTTGCACCGAATACGCGTATGGCGGTTTACTGCTCTACAAAAGCGTATGTTATGAGTTTTTCACGCGCACTGCGCGGAGAACTTAAGCGCAAACGCATAAATGTGTTGGCAGTATGTCCCGGCCCTATGGACACCGAATTTTTGCCGGTTGCCAACATAACAAAGGGTGCCAGCCGTACGTTTGATACGCTGCCGCGCGTAAATCCGCAAAGCGTTGCCAAGCACTCCCTTGCGGCATCCAAGAAGGGAAAAGCAGTCTATACCGACCGCGCGTTTTATAAATTTTACAGATTTTTAAGCAAGATACTGCCGACAGGTCTTGTAATGAAAATGGCAGGCGCTTAATGTGACAGGTTCGGATTATTATCGCTTGCCTAGACACTAACTTAGTAAATATTAAAACCGGCTGTAAAAACTCAAGTTTTTACAGCCGGTTTTGCTTTATTCCGCAGCCATATCGGCCGCTTTTTCCGCGGCAATATTTTCCTCTATCATAGAATCCTTAATTTTCATAAGTCTTGTGGTGGTGCTGCGCTCGTTTTCATCCAGTTTCATTGTTATATACCGTATTGTGTCCTCGTAGCGCGGTATCATAACATGTTCAAGCGCATTAACTCTGCGGCGCGTCTTCTCTATCTCGTCCGCTAAAAGCTGACAGGACTTTTCCATCTCGGCAAGTTTTATCATTTTAGGAAAAATTTCCGAGAGTGCCTTTACCGCACCGTCTATCTCACCGGATGTAAAAGCGTATCCGTAGGAATAAACGTCATCGGCGTCCGAAGTCTTATATACCGTGTCAAAAACGGGTATCGTAACGCTCATAACATTTTGCTGTTTCACATCAAGGCTTACCTGCTGTTTAGGCATAAGCAATGCTGTTTGCAAAACCTGTTTTTGCATTACAGAGCCTGCCACCGCCATATAAGAGTTTGCCGTTTTTATTGCATCTTCAACCTCGCACCGCAGTTCAAGATTTTCCTTGACCATATCAAGAAAACGACGCATAAGTTCGTCTCTTTTATCTTTAAGCAATTTATGCCCTCTGCGCGATGTATTCAGCTTACGCTTGAGCTTTGTAAGCTCCATACGGGTTGCGTTTACATTTAAAATAGGCATATATAATTTCCCCTTTAAACCTTATCGTAAAACTCCTGCAAATATTCTTCGCTTATACGTTTAAGTTCGCTTCTCGGTAATATTTTAAGCAGTTTCCAACCCAAATCCAGTGTTTGCTCAATACTGCGGTCGTTATCGTATCCCTGTGATACATATTCCTTTTCAAATTCGTCCGCAAACTTTGCATACAGTTTATCCGTAGGCGTCAGTGCGGATTCACCCAGTATTACCATTAATTCCTTTGCTTCTTTTCCTCTGGCATATGCGGAGAACAGCTGATTCATTGTATTTGAGTGGTCTTTACGCGTCTTACCCTCGCCTATACCCTTATCTTTAAGGCGGGAAAGTGACGGCAAAACGTCTATAGGCGGCGTAATGCCCTTACGGTAAAGCTCGCGCGAGAGTATAATCTGTCCTTCTGTAATATAACCTGTAAGGTCAGGTATCGGGTGAGTTTTATCGTCCTCCGGCATTGTTAAAATCGGTATCATCGTAATACTGCCGTCCTTACCCCGTTGTCTGCCTGCGCGCTCGTAAATAGAAGCAAGATCCGTGTACATATATCCCGGATAACCGCGTCTGCCCGGAACTTCTTTACGCGCTGCCGAAACCTCTCGCAAAGCATCGGCATAATTTGTAATATCGGTTAAAATTACAAGTACGTGCATACCCTTGTCAAATGCAAGATACTCCGCTGCGGTAAGTGCCATTTTAGGCGTTGCAATACGCTCTATTGCAGGATCGTTTGCAAGATTGACAAAAAGCACCGTGCGGTCAAGTGCGCCTGTTTCGCGGAAACTGTCTATAAAATAGTTAGACTCTTCAAACGTAATACCCATTGCGGCAAAAACAACCGCAAATTTTTCGTCTGTACCGCGGACTTTCGCCTGCCTTGCAATCTGCGCCGCAAGGTTTGCGTGCGGAAGTCCGCTGGCGGAGAATATAGGCAATTTCTGTCCGCGTACGAGCGTGTTAAGTCCGTCTATTGCCGAAACACCCGTTTGTATAAACTCCTGCGGATAAAGCCTTGCCGCCGGATTTATCGGTGTACCGTTTACATCCATTCTTTTATCGGGTATAATTTCCGGTCCGTTGTCTATCGGTCTGCCGAGGCCGTCAAAAACACGGCCGAGCATATCCGTCGATACGCCGAGTTCCATTTGTCTGCCCGTAAAGCGCACCTTGCTGTTTGCAAGATTTATACCCGCGGAATTTTCAAACAACTGCACCAACGCATTTGTACCGTTAATTTCAAGCACCCTGCAGCGCCGTATTTCTCCGTTTTCAAGTTCGATTTCGCCAAGTTCGTTATATGTTACGTTTTCCACGTCCCGTACTAACATAAGCGGACCTGCTACTTCATCGATTGTTCTGTACTCCTTAGCCAAGTTCAGCCCTCCCTGCCGGCATTGTTGATCTGTGTGCCGATCTCTTTCAATATGCCTTCGTATTCTGCATCAATATCTTCTTCTTTTACATATTTAAATCTGCCTATTTTTTCTCTTACGGGCAATGCCGCAACCGTTTCTATATCGGCGCCCTTTTCAAGTGCCGGCAGTGCGGTATCGTAAAATGCCAAAATCAGTTTCATCATAAGCAGCTGTTTTTTAAGGCTTGTATATGTGTCAACCTCGTGAAAAGCAAGCTGATGCAAAAAGTCCTCACGGATGGATCTTGCGGTTTCCATTTTAAGTCTGTCGGCAGCGGACAGCGCGTCCATACCAACAAGTTTTACTATTTCGTCAAGTTCCGCTTCTTCCTGCAAAATCTTCATAAGTCTTGAGCGTAAATTCATCCAATCCTTATCAACATTTTCCTTGTACCAATCCGCCAGCAAATCAAGATAAAGCGAATAACTTGTAAGCCAGTTTATAGCCGGAAAATGCCGTTTATACGCAAGGGAGGCGTCAAGTCCCCAAAAGACTTTAACAATACGCAGCGTCGCCTGCGATACCGGTTCCGAAATATCACCGCCGGGAGGCGATACCGCACCTATTACGGACAGTGCGCCTTCACGTTTATCGCTGCCTTTAACTATTACCCTGCCGGCACGCTCGTAAAATTGGGCAAGCCGACTGCCGAGGTATGCAGGGTAGCCTTCTTCGCCCGGCATTTCCTCAAGTCTGCCGGACATTTCGCGCAATGCCTCAGCCCAACGGGAAGTAGAGTCCGCCATAAGCGCTACCGAATATCCCATATCTCTGAAATATTCCGCTATTGTAATACCTGTATATATTGACGCTTCACGCGCGGCAACCGGCATATCGGAAGTGTTTGCTATAAGCACCGTACGTTCCATAAGCGATTTACCGGTATGCGGATCTATAAGTTCCGGAAACTCGTTTAAAACGTCGGTCATTTCGTTTCCGCGCTCGCCGCAGCCTATATAAACTACTATATCGGCTTCCGCCCATTTTGCAAGCTGATGCTGCGTAACGGTTTTGCCCGAGCCGAAAGGTCCGGGTATTGCGGCAACGCCTCCCTTTGCAATCGGGAACATACAGTCAATTACTCTCTGTCCTGTAATAAGCGGTTTATTCGGCGACAGTTTCTTGTCATACGGTCTTGCCCTTCTTACAGGCCAACGCTGCATAAGGGTTAACGCCGTATCGCCTTTCTCGGTCTTTACCGTACACACGGTATCTGTAACGGTATATTCACCCGAACTTATTTCGGTTATTTTACCTTTTACGCCTACAGGCACCATTATTTTGTGCAGTACAATGTCGGTTTCGGCAACGGTACCTATTATGTCACCCTCGGATACCTCGTCGCCTGCCGATTTCAATGCGTTAAAATGCCATTTTTTATCTCTGTCAAGGCTTGCGACCTCGATACCGCGTTTTAAGTTGTTGCCCGCTTTTTTCATAATTGCGTCAAGCGGACGCTGTATGCCGTCAAATATACTGCCTATAAGTCCGGGACCGAGTTCCACGCTCATAGGATATCCCGTAGACTCAACCGGTTCTCCGGTACCGAGTCCCGATGTTTCTTCGTAAACCTGTATAGATGCCCTGTCACCGTGCATCTCAATTATTTCTCCGATAAGATTTTCGTTACTTACCCTTACAACATCGTACATATTGGCATCACGCATATCCTTTGCAACCACCAAAGGGCCCGACACCTTAACGATAGTTCCTTTACTCATTGTTCTTATCCTCATTTCATTTTGATAAAATATCCGAGCCTACCGCTTTTTCCACGGATTTGTGTACATTTGCAATACCGGCACCTGTATTACCTTTAATTGCCGGTATTTGTATAATCGCCGGGAGATAACTGTTACGGTACTTTTCTATTTGTTCGCCGACACTGTCGGCAATGTTCTCGGTAATATATATAACCGCGTAGTTTTCTTCCGCCAACTTTTCTACGGCAGCGGCTGCGCTTTCACTGTTAACGGGACATACTTTAAGTCCCAGCGCCGCATAGCCGTAAATACTTTCGGTATCGCCGACTACCGCAACTTTATACATAAGTTTCACGCACCCTTTCGGTTATTTTTGAATTATCAACACCCATTTCCTTGCAAGTAAGTATAATGCGTATGTTTTTAATCTGCGCGTCCGTCATCCAATAAAAAGCTATAACAGGATCTGCACCGAATGCAGTAAGTGCGCTTTCCCTCATTAACTGCGCCGTTTTTTCATCACAGTATTTTTCAAGTTCGGACACGCCGTTTTTAAGGGGGGCAACAAATTCCGAAACGGGAGAATCGGCAATAAATGCCGTTACATCATCCGTGCCTTTAGCCGCCGCCAAACATAACTGTGCTTTCGGCAAATCCGGACTGTCGCATAAAGCCTGCTCAAAAAAACGCTCGCGTTTGCCTGCTGCCGCACCTCTGTACGCGATTTTTACATTTGCCATATTCACCGTAAGCAATACGTAATCCTTAAGCAAACGGCTATCCGTATCGGCGGCAAAGTCTGCCATGGTTTCAAGCGTCGCCCTGTCTATAATTATATCGGTCAGTTGTCCGTCACCGCTTTGCACCGTGCTTTCGTAAGCGGCCTTTGCGCACTCCCGCATATATTTCGGTAATGCGTCAAAATTGCCTGTAGTTATATTCTCCGAAAGATTTTTTGTATCGACATCGCTCGGATACACATAGTACGGTGCGGGATCGGAATTCGATGCCAACGCTTTAACAGCCGCTTTAAGATTTTGGAAATCATTTTTAACGGTAAACACCTTTAAAAAATCTTCACCCTGCACTAAGCCTTTTACATATTCGTAATTATCGGCGGCTTCTTTATCCAAAAACTCATTATAATTTCTGCCTGCGGTATCCATACCCTTTGACGCAAGAAACGCCAGCGCCTCATCAAGCGATTTTGTATTTATAAGCGACATAATCTGCGACTTGTTTAAAAGCGTATTTTCATACTGGCGCACCTGTGCTACCGCAAAAGCATATTGAGTATCTTTCACTTAAGTTCCTCCTTAAAACCGCCGCACTAATTAAAAAGTATTTCGGCGGCGGAATCTTTCAGCACGTCCAGTTTTGATTTTATTAACGAGGAAAGACTGCAGTTTATCTCAATATTTCCGTATTTAAGTATAAATCCGCCGTCGGTGTCAACCGTGCCTTTGCCTGCCGTCAACGTACCCTTGCCGGATTTTTCGTTGACTTTACTTATAAAATCCGCCGGCAGTCTTTCGGTATCTTTCTTGTTAAAAAGTATTTCCCCGTCCACCGACTGCACATTTTTTATTGCAAGATGTTCAAGCAGTTCAAAATATTCGCGGTCAGGCAGCGTGCGTATTTTATCCGCCGCCGCATTTAAGACTTCGTAAATCATATCTACTTTAGCGGAAAGTACCGCCTTATTTCTGTCCGTTACTGCCGCGGACTTTGCGGTTTGCGTTATCTGTTTGCAGCGTACATCGGCTTTGCCTATAACTTCATCATAAGCTTTTTGCGCGTCAACCTTTGCCTGATTAATAATTTTATCGGCGTCAGCCTGTGCCTTTGACAGTATGCTTTTTTCAAGATTACACGATTGCTCGTCTATTGTCGAAACGATTTTTTCTAAACCGGTCATTGTTTTTACTCCTGACGTTAGTTTAAACTGTCACACTGCAATTAAATTGCAATATTGTAAATAATCAAAATGGAAATAAGAAGTGCCAGTATAGCGTATGTTTCAACCATTGCCGCCATTATAACACCTTTACCGCTTTGCTCCGGTTTCTTTGCAACAATGCCTACGCCTGCTGCTGCAGCCCTGCCCTGTGCAATACCGGAAAACAGTCCCACAATGCCTATCGGCATACCTGATGCCAAAAACATCAATCCCTGTGCCGTAGTAAGTTCTACCATAGAACCGCCGAGTATGCCTATGCGGCTTAACAAAAGCACTGCGGTCAACAGTCCGTAAAGTCCCTGTGTACCCGGCAGCAACTGAAGAATAAGCACTTTGCTGAATTTAGAAGGATCTACCGAAACAACGCCTGCAGCAGCCTCGCCTACAAGTCCTACACCTTTTGCCGAGCCTATACCTGCAAACAATGCAGCCACAACTGCTCCCAAAACCGCCAATGCCATACCTAAATTAATCATTTAAAATTTCCTCCTTAAGTTTTATATACTTTGTTTTAACCGACAGCGGTTCGAACGCTCTGCCGCCGCCCTCGTAAAACTTTGAAAACAATTCCACAAATTGCAGCCTGTCGGTGTGTACATATGCGCCAAGCAGGTTAATTGCAAGGTTTGCGGTATGACCGAAAATAAATACCACTATCAGCAATATTGCCTTTACCGCAAGGTTTGAAGGCATTGTGCCTATAAGGTTTATTACTCCCGCTATACTGCCGGTTGCAAGTCCCAATGCAAGCAATCGGGAATACGAAAGTATATCGCTTAAATACCCCGTTGCCATATTGTAAAGTCCGTACAGTCCGCCGAATATTCTTGCAAAAAAGTTTTTGGACGTTCTGCCGGAAGTCAGCACTACAAGCACAACACCTACTATTGCGACATATCCGCCTATTTTTGTAAGAACAGCCGGAACGGAAGTTAAAATAGAAGCGCCTATGGGTGCCACACCCAAAATTGTTATATAAACAGGTATCACTTCGCATACCGCGTCGAACCGTTTGCCCTGTTTCCATAACTTAACAAGGTTTGCGCCGAGTCCCAAAAACAAATGGCAAATACCCAGTCCGAAAGAAAACAGCAACAGCCTTATAGGATCAGACAGCGGTTCAAACCACAGGGCAATACTTCCTATTTCCTTACCGAAAAACTGTTTTGAAACAACCTGAACTATATCGCCGAACCAACTTCCGAAAAGTGCGCCCCAAAATATTGTGGATATTCCGCAATATTTAAACATTGTAAGTGTCTTGCGCATTTTTTCTTCCAATTTCATCTTTTTAAGGGCTATGCTTGTGCCTATCACCATAAGTATGCCATATCCTGCGTCCGACAGCATCATACCGAAAAACAGATAATAGAAGAACGACATTATCGGCGTCGGATCCAAGTCGTTGCGGTCAGGCAGCGCGTACATCTCCGTTATGCCTTCTACCGGTGCGGAAAACTTACTGTTCTCAAGCAATACCGGTACGTCCTCGTCGGTGTCGGGATCTGTCACGCTTATTGCAACGATATATTTTTTATCAAGTTCTCCCGACAGTTTTTCCACATACTTTTGCGGGATAAATCCCGTAATTATAATGGTTTCCTCGGTTAAAGCGAGTTTATTTAACGCCGAATACTTATCACAGCGCATACCGAGGTAGTCTATCATAAACTTAATGTCATCCCTGTGTACTGCCGACTCTTTTATAAACTCCTCGTTTTGCTCGATAACCTTTCCGTTTTCCTCAAGCTGTTTTTGTATTTGCTCCGTTTTTTGCGTCGGGGACACATCGGCGTCATCCGCCAATGCACTGAAATTTACATTCCGCAATGCCTTAACAGCCGAATTTTCATCCTCTTTTAAAACAATAACGCAGACATTCGTCTGTGCTTTAAAGGATGCGATAATATTAACATCCGCGCTTTCCGGTAAAATTTCGCTTAAGTTTTCGGCGGTAATATTGCTCGGTATACTTCCTATAAAGCAAACTGTTTTTTCCGTACCTTTAAAGTTTATCGGCACATCCAAATTAAGCCAACCGGCAAGATTGTCCTTTTGCACGTTAAGTCGCGCGTTTTCATTTCTTAAATCATTGCACGTTTTGTCTGCCGAAAGTATATCCGCGGCCGATTTCAGCACCGATTCAAGTTCGGACGCTTTTTTGCCGAACTCGTGCTTCTCTATTTCCTTTTTACCCGCCAAAACATCTTTAAGTCCGGCCTTTTCCGGCGATAGCCTTTCAAGCACTTCCAATGCCTGTTCCAGCTTGGATTTATTTTTTTCAAAAAGAGATATGCTTTGTGCAGTATTAAGTTTTACAAGCCGTGCGTCGTTAATATCCGTAAGTTCTACAACACCGCGTCTTTGCAAACGTTCAACAATGCTTTTACTGTCGGTCATAAGTCCGATAATCTCGATTTTTTGCATTTTCAGCTTTGCCGTAATACCACCCTCTTTATTGTGACAGGAGCTGAACCTGCCGCAATGTACTTATTTTAAGTCTACTGTGTAATTATTTTTAAAACCGCGTCTATTGCCGCCTGCATTTTCGGTTTTGTGTTTTCCCTTAATTCCGCCGTATATTTTTCGGTTTGTATACGTTCGTCCTTTAAAATTTCCTCGGCAGCGTCGCCTGCCTGTTTTGTCATTTTTGCATACTCTGCATCAGCGGCGGTTTTGCTTTTTTTAATAATTTCTTCGGCTTGCATAGCGGCATCCGTTACGATTTTCTTTGCTTCAAGTTCAGCCTGCTTTTGCTGTTTTGCCGCTTTATCTTCAGCCTGCAATACTTTCTCAACCGATTCCGAAACCATAATATCACTCCTCTTTTTAATATTCCGCAAATGCTTTTTTTAATACCAAAAAAGCAAAATGGGAGCCATCCCTACAGACAGCTCCCCTATTATTTCGGTATTAAATTTTTAATGTACAAACGGGTTTTCCGTTGCTAAGATTATATCACAGAATTAATCCCTTGTCAAATAGTTTTATTAAAAAATAAATACATAATTTCAATTTGCCTTTACATATGCTTCCAACCTGTAAATGGGTAAACCCTGATCGACAAATTTCTGCTCGTATTCGGTAACTATATTATTCTCAAAGCCGCTGTTATGCAGGTCTAACGTAACATTTTTAAATGCAAATCCGGCGTTTGACAACTGTTCTATGGAAAACTCGAACAATTTTGCATTGTCTGTTTTCATATGTATTTCCGCGTCGGGCGCCATTATATTTTTATAAATTTTTAAAAACGGCGCCGCTGTAAGACGGTGCGAAGCATACTTGTTTTTAGGAAACGGACAGGAAAAATTAAGGTATATCCGCGATATGCTGTGCGGCGGTATATAACTTTTCAAATACTCTGCCGAACATTTTAAGAATTTAACATTGCCGATTTCGGCTTTTCTTGCCTTCTCGCATGCGGAAACAATTACATTTGCACATTTTTCCGCCGCCAACAAATTTACCTGCGGCTGCCTTTGTGCCAAAGTGCAGGCAAACTGTCCCTTTCCGCAGCCTATTTCAAGTTCTGTAGGATTTGTGTTGCCGAAAAGTTCGCTTAAATCAAACAAACCTCTGTCATTGTCCGCACTGTTAAAATTCCTGTCCTCGCGGTCTATTATTATAAGGTTATCCGCACATTGTGCCAAGCGCTCTTCAAGATTTTTCTTTTTCCTCATTCTCATATCTGTTATCTCCCGTTTTTCAGGCTCTTAAGTTTATCTTCCATTTTCGACTTTGCCTGAAGATAAAAAACATCCAATCTGCCTATATAATTGTTTTTCCACGGTTTGTTTCTTCCGCAATAGTGGATTATAACGGTGTTGGAACAAATATATTTAATGTCGATTTTCTCGTCGCTCTGCCTTTTAAAAACATACAGCCTTTCGGTCATATTGTATTTGTACGGATCAAGCGATATTATTTTGTCCCCGTAAAGTCCGCTTATAACATCCTGATCCGGCAAAATAAGCTTCCCTTTATGCTCGTTTATATAAACAAACACATCGTTATAATTTTGCTGCCGCCGCAGCAAATCAAGATTTATAAGCATAACGCCGGAATTTATATACGGCATTTCTTCGTCCATATCAAGACGTATTTCGTTTACAATATGCAAAATACTGCCTATATGCGAAGCCGCGGCAAAATACGCGTTATCCATAGGCAGACTGTACAGTTCGTCTATGCTTTTGTTAACTATTACATCGGGATCAAGATAGAGTATTCTGTCAAGGCTTTCCGGTAAATAGCGTGCGGCAAATATCCTGTAGTACATCTCTTTCGGATACCTGTCGGTAGTCGGTGCGTTTTCAAGTTCCCTTTCGTCAACCTTTACAAGATGTATGTTGCCCTTATCACGCAACAACAGTTCGGAATCCTTTATATCCTCCACGCTCAAAGTGCTGTGAAGCATATAAATATCAAAAAATCTGTCGCCGTTGCTCTCAAGCAGTGAACTTAACATTACATTAAAATGAGGTATATAGTTTTTATCAAGCGTAACCAATATATTTACGCCGTTTGTTCTGTTGTCGGTATTTATCATGCTTTGCTTCCTTTTTTACATATTTACACACATTATACTTCCCGTAATGATATGCGTCAAGCAAAAAGGACGGATAATTGTTTCGGGCTGTCAAAAAACAATTTTACAGCAAAGCGCGATCCAACCGAAATTTCCTCCCTTCATCATTTACATATCATTATACAAATTCAAAAGGATAAAAAAACGGACAAACAAGTCATTTTGTATTTAAATGCGGCATTTTCGGCTGTTTGTCTGAAATTGTGACATTAAACCCCGTTTGTCCGAAAAATCTCATTTGCCGTCCTTATTATCATTATCCGCCAAATCCAAAATCTGTTTTTCTATATGCAGCTGCAGTGCGGCATAGGCGGCAGGATGAAATTCGTAATTGTTTTTCTTAAAATATTGTTTAATTTCCTTTTGCAGTTCCGCAAAAGATTGCTTTTTAAATACGGTAATTGTATTTATGCGTTTTCGTTTCCAACTGTTTTTTTTGAAAAATGCCGTTATCTGAGAAACCGTTGCCGTAAGAATTATAACCGCAAGTATAAGGGATATTACGGAGCTCCAATCGCCGAACGGTTCTTCTTTATGCAGTAAAGAAACGCCGAACAGGATTAAGAGCATTAACGATTCAATAAAATCCTTTGACCTTATAATTAAGCCTAAGGCATTTTTAACTCCGTTTACGGCTTTATCCGCGGTATTCTTGAAAAAATCAACTTTAATTCCCAAAAATTTATTGGTTTCAAAATCCTCTGCCGCGCCGTTTGACGCGTCTACCATTTCGGCAAACGCAATATCGGAATCCTGTTTAAAAATAATATTAAAATGCATACGCCTGAAAGGCTGATTGTAAACATCGGTTGCAATACCGTCGTCCTCGGGTATGTTTCCCGATAATGTTATACCCTCGCAAATCCAATTTTGCTGTTTGCCGTTAAATTTAAGTTCCGCGTACGCCTCACGCTCAATTTCACCCAAAAAGTCTATTCTGTTGCTGTCTACGGTTGATGTCGGACAATCGACATACATTGATTCTTTATAAAACTTTACCGATGTATCAAGCAGCTCTGCGTTGCCGTTTACGCCGGGGTAAATAACTCCCGAATCTATTGTGTTTGCGGCGCGCTTGCCCATAAGCAAAACTTCATCACAGGAAAAGACATTGCCGGATACGCAAATTTGGTTTACGTTTATGCTGTTTGCAAGATATGTATTTACCGCTTTAAAAGCACACTCAACGTAACTGTCAGAACTGCCTATTGCCGAAATGTCACGCAAAAGTCTGCGTTTGCAGCCGTCGTCGTCAAACAATGCCTTGCTTATTTTACAGTCGCCCGTCAGCAACGGGTGTTTCACAAAATTTCTGTCAAATGCAAATACGGTGGCAAATGTTGTACGTTCAAAATAAATACAAACGGTGTTTGTTTTGTAATTTTCATAACGGTTACGCAGAAGTTCAAGTCTTAACGGTCGGAATAAAACACCGGAATAAAAGACATTTCCGTTTATAAGACGTATATTATCACTGTCGGAATATATTTTTTTAATTGTATATTCGCCGTCAGTGCAAACAGTAAATGTACCGTCCGGCAATTTGCGGAATCGCAGTTTGTCGAGTTCAGCCAATACCTGCGTTGTCGGACAACCGCAAACCGTAAGCAAAGCACCGTCAAATTTAAGTACTAACCCCGATGTGTCGATATTTAAAATATTCTGTGCGGTATCTTTGTTCATTTTAATTTTTATTCCGTAATTAAGGGAATAGGCAATTAAAAAATATCTTGCCGCCTCAAGCAAATAATCCTTTTGATTTTCGTGCAGCATAAAACATTCGGAATGTTCGGCAATAAATTCATCCAACAATGGTAATGTCGAAAATTTAAACCCCGATACCGCGTCAATTATAACCTCGCTGTCAACGGTAGGCGAAACGCCGTAATAGTAGTTTTCAAAATCCGATGACACGACAGGTTTTAAATCGCTGTTTAAAGTTACAAATTTACCGGTTTCATCAGTTTTTTCATATTCGTACTTTGCAACTACCGAAAGTTTGTAATCAAGATTGCTTGCTATACAACTGCAAAAATTAAGAGTTTGGTCTTTACAGTTTGAAAGCAGATATCGGTTTGAATTATAAGTTGAAAAATCGTTAAAATCCAATTTCCTCACCCCAAATCGTGTCTTACTGTTAATTATACTATCAAATTACAATTTAGGCAAGGATTATACAATACATCACTGTAAAAGAAAATATAAAAAATAAGCCGATTAATCGGCTTATTTTTTACCATTATAAAACAGTTGATTTATTCCGGACAAAAGTTCCGTGCAGATAATAATGTTCATCTCAACATAGAATTCCTCTATTAATAAATCCACAAACGGCGTTTATTTCTTAATGTTTTTACTTTTCGGTTTACAATCTTTCATTTCCGGTATTGCTCCGCCCGACACTGCCCACAAGTACAGGCTTGCCACACTGCAATAGGGGCTGAACCGCCTACGGTATTTTTCAAAAAGTTTGCGGTCAATATTACGATGACGGTAAACCATACGTAATCCGCGCCGAATGGCAAGGTCATCATAACTGAAAACATTCGGACGCTGCATACAAAACAGCAATATCATCTCTGCCGTCCAAACGCCGATACCTTTGAGTGCGCTCAATTCAGCTATTGCATCTTCGTCGCTCATATGTCGGACAGCATCCAAATCAAATGCACCTGTATTGACTTTTTCGGCAAAATCCGTAATATATTCTGCCTTGCGGAATGTCATACCCAGCGACTGCAGTTTCGGAATACCGGCCGCAAGTATTGTTGCCGCATTCACACCGCAAAGCACATCCTGCATCCTCTGCCAAACAGTTGCCTGCGCCTTTGTGGAAATCTGCTGACCTATAATGTGGTGAACTACGGACGAAAATAAATCCGTATCCACAGTGCGTTCAATATGCCCTATGCGATCAATAACTTCGCAAAGTTTTGCGTCTTTTTGCCGCAAATAAGAAATTTCTGTTTCCCCGTATTCAAAATACATAAATTCACCCATTAAAAGTTAAACATATTATTAAAACATTGTCAACTGAAATAACCGGACAAATATTTAATTTTTAATCGGGTTATATATTTTTTCTTTTGTATCCGCAGTCGCAATACGGTCCGCCGGAAGCGAGCGTGTATTTGCGTACAAATTCTGTTACGCCGCCTGCTTCGCTCATAGTATAATCAAGGCGGCAAAGCGCAGGTGTTAAATCATAAAGTCCGAGTTGTTTCATAAGAACACAAATGCCGCATTTTGTAAAACGCCCTTCATACCCGCTGCCGTCGGGATACTCATAAAACTCCATATTCCAAGAGTACGGATTTCGGTCTGCGGCTTTCAGTTCGGCGGTTGCTTTCATACCTGCAATATCCTTTTCGGTAAATTTACTTTTTCCGCTTCGGCGGCAAAACCATTTCATCGGCTTTGTCATCATTGATTTTGCATAATATTCTGTCAATCGCTGTACATCGGGGCGTTCCGGCATTGAAAGAATAAATGCACCGACCATTGCTGAATTAACAATATTCATTTTAAATCTGTCGTCTTTTTCAAATTCCGGCAGATTACAAATAATATCTTTGTATTTAGGTTTCGCTTTGTCGGTGATTATTTTCGCTGTATTCGTATCGTAGCCGAACACGGCAGTCAGTTGTTTTCTGAACGATTTTGCAAACAACGCCCACATACCCATGGGCATTCCTATGTACTTCATTTTTGCACCTCCGCATTTTTCGGATTTTATGAACCGTATCCGAATGATTTATTTATCCGTAAAACACGCCTTGGGCGCCGGCAAATCATTTTTCTCCATTATTGACCGAAGCATTTCCGCAAAACCGTGCGGATCACGGATTTGATACTGCATATGATTGCAGCCGTCAAAAATCGGATGATTGCCTGCGGGATAGGCTTTCATAACCGCATCCCTGTATTTAAAGTGATCTTCTATACTTCCGAATTCAAAGTATATGTTTTTTTGCAGTGTTTCCGACAGATACGGGAAAGGTTTGTTCTCCAAACTGTCGTACAGTTGGCGACGCAAATTACCGTATTTCAGTGCTTTGCCTGCGGCAATAAAATAAGGCTTAATGGCGTCATCATCACACCACATAATCTTTTTAAGGGTTTTGCCCTTTGACCAATACAAACTTTTTATGGCAAAATACAGAAACGGCGTCATGATCCGGCGTGTTACCTTGCCGATTTGCGCGAACTGTCCGCCGTCAAAAAACACATGCTCCACCGATAGTGATGTCTGCGTCAAAAATGCCATGGCCAGATCCGCACCGATAGACGATGCTACAACCATTGCAAGCCTCTTTATACCTTGTCTGCACAAAAAATCCTCTACCTGTTTTACTTCATCTGCTTTGCCTATATATTTTTGTCCCTCGCAATAAACGGTGGAAGTCGGCATAATACAAAAATACCTGTCCTGCAAATACTGTGCTACAGGCATACTGCTATCCCCCGTTACACCCATGGCATGAAAGAAAAGTACGGCGGGATTATGTTTATCACCCAATGTTTTAAATAACATTTAATTTGCCTCCGTTCATCAAACAAATAACATCATTATTGCCGACAGCACAGCCGAAATAATTACCATTCCTACCGTCCCGAACAGCCACTTTATACACTTGTCCCTTGAAGTAATGTATGGTTTCAGATCCTCCGTTCCCGAAATGGTCCATGCATTCGTATGTCCAACCCAAAAACCGTCTACAAGGAAACGGTCAATCAAATTCATCACGGACAATATGACAAGCATTTGCCAAAATCCCGCAAGAAATCCTTTTGCGCCGTTAACCAAATAAACAAATACCAACACATAAGCTATGTATCCCGGTATGCAGAAAGCCTTAAAAAGTAAGGCATTACGCCTGATTTTTTTGTGTGTTGTAATTCCAAGTTCCACACATCTTTCCTGCACATTCTGACTGTACAGATGCACCATTCCCACAGCGCCGTTGCGTATACCTAAAGCACAGACCAAAACCAGCAAAATTCCCAAGCCTAAGCCTTCCGCAATTGTTTTTAAAATCAGTTCTTTCATTTTAAATACCTCGTGCAATCCTTTTCAAGCGCCTGCCATACAGGATATTCTTCTTTATTTTTGTCAAAAAATTCCTTTAAGTCATGATTAAGCGCACTCATTTCACCGACCGCATTCATAGCATGATCGGAAGCACATATTTTACCGAGACTCGTCGCACACATCAGCTTGAAAAATCTAAGGCAGGTTTTACGGTATGCCGCGCCTTCAAAATCTTTGTCCTCATTCGGTAAAATTTCGTGTCCGGCGTTCTTTATAGCGCGGTAGCCCTCAATATTTGCGTCAATCAGTCGGTTCAGATACTCCGTGTTGCCCTTTAGTTTTTTCAGGTTACCGTCCGTTTTGTAGCAGGCAAATGCCGCCGGAATTACAAATGCCGCATGGCAAAGAAGATAATCGCCGATATTTGACTCGTAAACCACCTTATACTTTGTTCCCGAAAAAATCCGACCTATCAGGTCTTCTGCCGACACCGCACTGTCGGACGGCCCGATAGTAATCTTGTGTAAGTCAACCGAAACTACGCGGTTGATTTCCCTGTGTCCCGCTGAAACAGCAAATGCAAACATCACGTTTTTCTCCGGCAAAAGTGCGGCCGTTTCCGAAGCACGCACATTATTGCCGACAAAAACTATATTCTTCGTTTTGTTTAGACGCAGCGTGTCAATAATTGACTCGACCTGCGTATACCTTACAGCGACAAAAATCACATCATATGTATCGTCCGGTACAAGTTCGGTTATCACGGGAATACGGCTGACCGACGTACAAGGTGAAAACTTATCCTTGATGCGCAGTCCGTTCTTACTGATTTCTTCCGCCCATTTTCCACGTGCCAACAGTGTTACATCCTTTCCTGCGCGAAACAGATTTCTTGCAAGGTTGCAACCGAGCACACCTGCACCGAATATTAAAATTTTCATTGCCGTTCCTCCTGTTTTAAAAACTGATTATTTGTTTTTCCTATAGCCCGCTTTGTCGCGGTATTCGGGGTGCTTTTTATGTATTTGAACTTCTCGGTCTTTCATTTTCTGCCCCTTTAAAAAACTTTTTCGGCACTACCGCCGAAATTCTATGTAAACTTCTAACTTAAAATTCAAAATAAATTTATATCATTTTTCCAGTACAATAATTTTGTTGGATATATTACGCACAAACGGAATCTTCCCAAGCAATTTATAAATCGGCATAAACGCCGCCATACCCTCACACAGTGAATGTTCTTCGACAAATCCGAAATCCGGTAAAATTTCGGAAAGGTTTTTTCCGTTACTTACACCCCATTTAAATTTTGCATGGCTGCCCTCTATAGATTTTTCCTTAAAGCGCTTTACAACCGCGGGATTCATTATCTCCGCAAATACTGTTGCATTGGTTAAACGATTGGAAATTACCGAAAAAATGCGCTTCACATCCTCCTCCGACAAATACATGGTAAGTCCCTCTATTATTACCAGCACCGGAACATTATGTTCGGTAATCTTACTGCCCCAATCCTCCACTGCGGACATGGCAATTTGAGAAATTATATCGTTTTCCGGCAGCAGTTTTTTCCGCACGGCTATTGTTTCGGGCAAATCGAGATTGTACCAGTGAGAATAACTGTTTATCCTGTAACATCTGGTATCAAGTCCGCAGGCAATGTTAACTACCACAGCCCCCGAATTTTCGGCAAGCCATGCTTTTACCAGTCGGTCAAGCACAATTGTGCGTGCAATAACGCCGCTGTGCATGGCAAAATCCTTGTCGGCAAAGGAAAAATCATAATCCAATCTGCCGATTATTTCTTCGGCTTTTCGGTCGCAAATCGCACCGCGCCCTTTGCTTTCCTTTGCGCGTGCATAGACGGTTTGCAGCATTGTCTCCGGCACACCGGACAACTCCGTTTTTTCTGTCATATCAATTTACCCCCGTATCTTTTTCCCACCCTGCTTGCAAATATCCGAACGACCGACACCGTGCTGCATCAACATATGTTAGGGACAAGGTCCCATATCGAAATTCCCATGCCGACAGTGCCGAGTTCAAATTCTCTTTGCAAGTTTTCGGTTCTTTTAAATCCATATTGCGCCATTCTTCGCGCACAATCAGTTAGTTTATGCTAACTGCGAGGCATCCAATGGCGGTATTTTGATTAAATTTCATCATCCAAAATCTAATTTCACTGTTAATTATACTCTCAAAATTCGATTAAAGCAAGGACTATGTGCTACAAAAATTCAAAAAAA
Organism: uncultured Eubacteriales bacterium; assembly: GCA_934464615.1. Lineage (GTDB taxonomy): Bacteria > Bacillota > Clostridia > Oscillospirales > Acutalibacteraceae > SIG565. The sequence goes on from CAKSKA010000003.1 coordinate 167,852, forward strand.
TCAAAACCACTGGTTTAACCGGTGGTTTGCTCCACCCCTATAAGGGGTGATTACTGGCTTGACCCCTAAAAGGGGTTTTGAAAGTTTAGCACC